>NZ_PQSQ01000136.1 GCF_002920575.1 Streptomyces sp. Ru73
CCGCGGCCCGGTGCGCCGCCCTCGGAGGGGCGCGGGACCCGGCGCGGCCCGGCGCCCGTCGGGCGGGCGGGGCCCCGGCGGGCACGCGGGTCCCGCCGGTTCTCGGGGTCCCTGGGGTCCCTCGGTTCGCTCACTGCTCCCCCTCCGTCTCCGTCCGGGCTGCGGGCGGGGCGCCCGCGGGCGCGGCCTCCTGCGTCACGGGGTCACCCGCCGGAGGCCGTCGGCGAGGGCGACGGGGAGGCGGTGCCGGACGCGGCCCCCGAAGGGCTGCCGGACGGCGTCCCCGAGGGCTTGGCGGACGGCGCGCCCGAGTGTGCCGCGGACGGCGTCCCCGAGGGCTTCGCCGACGGCGTACCGGAGAGGGCCGGCGGCAGGCTCTGCCGGGCCCCCATCGGGGCCGGCTGTCCGGTGGCCTCGCCGGGCACGCCGCGCACCGTGCCGTCCGGCTCCAGGAAGGCCGGGTTGCCGCCGGGCACCATGCCCAGCTCGCGGGCCCGCTTCTCCAGGGAGCCGGGCGCCGAGTAGCCGTCGACCTCCTGCTGGAGGGCCTGCTGTTCGTCCGTCAGCTCGGTGGTGCGCTTCTCCAGCCTGCTCAGCTCGAAGGAGCCCTGGTTGAGCGCCGAGTTGAGCAGCAGCAGGGTGATCAGGCCGGACCCGAGCAGCACCACGACCAGCAGCACGAACGGCGTGCGCGCCGCCGTGCTCGTCCCGGAGGGGACCAGGGCGGCCAGCCGCCCGCCCCCCGTACCGCGAAGCCGCCCGGGTCCGGTCACTCGTTGTCCTCCCGGATGCGTTCGGCGCCGCGCAGCCGGGCCGGCGCCGCCCTGCGGTTCTCCGCGACCTCCGCCTCCGTGGGCAGCTCGGCGCCCCGGGTGAGCAGCTTCAGGCGCGGCTGGTACTGCTCCGGCACGACCGGCAGGCCGGGCGGCGCCGTGTTGGCGGCGCCCGCCGCGAACACCTGCTTGACCAGCCGGTCTTCGAGCGAGTGGTAGGACAGGACGGCGATCCGGCCGCCGACGGCGAGCGCCTTCACCGCGTTCGGCACGGCGCGCTCCAGTACCGACAGCTCGCCGTTGACCTCGATGCGCAGCGCCTGGAAGGTCCGCTTGGCGGGGTTGCCGCCGGTGCGCTTGGCCGCCTGCGGCAGCGCGTCCCGGATCAGCTCGACCAGCCGCGCGCTGTTCGTGAACGGTTCCTTCTCGCGCTCCCGCACGATCGCCGAGACGATCCGCTTGGCCTGCTTCTCCTCGCCGTAGGACCGCAGGATGCGGACGAGCTCGCCCGGCGCGTACGTGTTGAGGACCTCCGCCGCGCTCATCCCGGTCGTCTGGTCCATCCGCATGTCCAGCGGCGCGTCCTGGGCGTACGCGAAGCCGCGGTCGGCCTCGTCCAGTTGCATCGAGGAGACGCCGAGGTCGAAGAGGACGCCCTGGACGCGGGGCACGGACAGCCGGGCGAGCACGTCGGGCAGCTCGTCGTAGACGGCGTGCACGAGGGTGGCGCGGTCCCCGAAGGGTGCCAGGCGCTCCCCCGCGAGCTTCAGCGCCGAGGGGTCGCGGTCGAGGCCGATCAGGCGGGCTGCGGGGAACGTCGACAGCAGTGCCTCGCTGTGTCCCCCCAGTCCGAGCGTGCAGTCGACGACGACCGCACCGGGCTCGGCGAGCGCCGGGGCGAGCATGTCCAGACAGCGCTGGAGCATGACGGGGACGTGACGGGTGTTGCTGCTGTTCATGCGCCTTCCGATGAGGAGGGCGGCGGATACCGCCCCCTCGGGGAAGGTGCCCGCCTGCCGTTGGCCGACGGAGGCCTCGGTGCTCCGTGCGCGGGATCCGGGATCCAAGGAGAGTCTCACGCCTCCCACTTCGCGCCACTTTAGTCCACTGATTCCTTCGGTCAACCAACTGGTCGCGCGCGTCCTGAAGCGGTCGTGGAGAGCCCTGCGAACCGCCTTTTCCCGGCCGTTGTGGAACACGCTCCTCACTCGTACGGAGGAGCCCCCACCGCCCCTGTGGGTTACCTCACAGACCGGCCCGTTGATCCGCTATGCCCGGCCTCACGAGCGGTGCCCCGGCGCCGCAGCCATTACTTTTATGGCTATGTCGATATCCGAGTCGCAGGCACCGTCCCCGTCCGACGACAGCGCAGCCGCTCCGTCCGGCAGCTCCGTCACCGACCGCCTCGTCGAGGCCAACGCCCGATACGCCGCCGATTTCACGGACCCCGGCATGGACGCCCGTCCCGTTCTGAAGGTCGCCGTCGTGGCGTGCATGGACGCCCGGCTCGACCTCCACGAAGCGCTGGGCCTGGAGCTCGGCGACTGCCACACCATCCGCAACGCGGGCGGTGTGGTCACCGACGACATCATCCGTTCGCTGACCATCAGCCAGCGCGCGCTCGGCACCCGCTCGGTGGTGCTCATCCACCACACCAACTGCGGCATGCAGACCCTGACCGAGGACTTCCGCCACGAACTGGCCGAGGAGGTCGGGCAGCGGCCGAACTGGGCCGTCGAGGCGTTCAAGGACCTGGACGCCGACGTACGCCAGTCGATGCAGCGCGTCCGTACGTCGCCCTTCCTGCTCCACACGGACGACGTCCGCGGTTTCGTCTTCGACGTGAAGACGGGCCTGCTGCGCGAGATCGACCCGCAGGGCTGACGCGGACCCCCGCCACCCCACCGTGCGCCGGTGCGTCGACGACGTGCCGGCGCCCTTGCGTTCCGGTCACCGGGCCGCCCGGTGACCGGTCCGCGCCGTCCCGAGTTATCCACAGCCCATGACGCGAAGCCGCGCGGGCGGCAAGAATGCGTAGGTGACGTTGTTCCGGCCCGGCCGGGGCGGCGCCGCATCGGGGCGGGCCGGACCGGGAAAGAGGCCCGGCCCGGAGACAGGGGAAGCCCCCGCTCGTCCAGCGCGGGGCAGTGCCGAGGGAGGCCGGGTGACGACCTATGAGGATCCAGCGAGCCTTGGAGGTTCCCCCTCGCGAGCGAAGCCGGGCCCGGGGGGCGAGCTGACCGCGACGGCCGAGCGCGTACGCCGGTCGGTGGAGCGCGTGATCGAGGGGAAGCCCGAGGTCGTGCGCCTCGCGCTGACCGTGCTGCTCGCCGAGGGCCACCTCCTCATCGAGGACGTGCCGGGCGTCGGCAAGACCATGCTCGCCAAGGCGCTGGCCCGGTCCGTCGACTGCTCCGTGCGGCGTATCCAGTTCACCCCCGACCTGCTGCCCTCGGACATCACCGGCGTCAGCGTCTTCGACCAGCGGCAGCGCGACTTCGAGTTCAAGCCGGGCGCCGTCTTCGCCCAGATCGTCATCGGGGACGAGATCAACCGCGCCTCCCCCAAGACCCAGTCCGCGCTCCTGGAGGCGATGGAGGAGCGCCAGGTCACCATGGACGGCCGGACGTACGCCCTGCCGAGCCCCTTCATGGTGGTCGCCACCCAGAATCCGCTGGAGATGGAGGGCACCTATCCCCTCCCGGAGGCGCAGCGGGACCGCTTCATGGCCCGGGTGTCGATCGGCTACCCCAGCCCCGAGGCCGAGCTGCAGATGCTGGACGTCCACGGCGGAACGTCTCCGCTGGACGACCTCCACCCGGTCGCGCACGCGCACGAGATCGTGCAGCTGGTCGACGCGGTGCGCACGGTCCACATGGCCGAACCGGTGCGGAGATACGCGGTCGAGCTGGTCGCCGCCACGCGCACCCACCCCGACCTGCGGCTCGGCGCCTCCCCGCGGGCCACGCTCCATCTGCTGCGGGCCGCCAAGGCAGCGGCGGCCCTCGCCGGCCGGGAGTACGTGCTCCCGGACGACCTCCAGTCGCTGGCCGTCGCGGTCCTCGCGCACCGTCTGCTGCCCACGGCCCAGGCCCAGCTGAACCGCCGCTCCGCCGAGCAGGTGGTCCTGGAGATCCTGCACCACACGCCCGTCCCCGACCCTTCGGCCCAGTGGCCGTCGGCCCCGCGGGGTTACTGATGCCGGGCGCGAGCGGGGGGACCGAGGGGCCGCCGGGCGGCGGCTCCGCGACGCCGCGTCTGCCGGCCGACGGCGGGCTGCGGGCCGCGCTGGCCGGACTGACGACGCGCGGCCGGTCGTTCCTCGCGGCCGGCGTCGCCGCCGCCGTGTGCTCGTACGTCCTGGGCCAGGCCGACCTGCTCCGGGTCGGCCTGCTGCTGGCCTCGCTCCCCCTGGTGTGCGTGGCCGTGCTGCACCGCACCCGCTACCGGGTGGCGGGCAGCCGCAGCCTCTCCCCCGCGCGGATCTCCGCGGGGGCCGAGACCCGGGTCCGGCTCCGCGTGGAGAACGTCTCCCGGCTGCCCACCGGCGTCCTGATGCTGCAGGACCGCGTGCCGTACGTCCTGGGGCCGCGGCCACGGTTCGTGCTGGACCGGGTGGAGGCGGGCGGCCGCCGCGAGCTGTCCTACCGCGTCCGCTCCGACCTGCGCGGCCGCTATCCGCTCGGGCCGCTGCAGCTGCGCCTGTCCGACCCGTTCGGGATGTGCGAGCTGACCCGTTCCTTCAGCGCGGAGGACACCCTGACCGTGGTCCCCCGGGTCGAGCCGCTGCCCCCGGTGCGACTGGCCGGTGAGGCCGCCGGGTACGGCGACGGACGCCACCGGGCGCTCGCGCTGGCGGGCGACGACGACGTGATCCCGCGGGGCTACCGCCACGGTGACGACCTGCGCCGGGTCCACTGGCGCTCCACCGCGCGCTACGGCGAGCTCATGGTCCGCCGCGAGGAGCAGCCCCAGCAGGCCCGCTGCACGATCGTGCTGGACACCCGGGACGCGGCCCACCGGGGCGCAGGGCCCGACTCGCCGTTCGAATGGGCGGTCGCGGGCGCCGCCTCCGTGGCGATGCACCTGCTGGAGCGCGGCTTCTCGGTGCGCCTGCTGACCGACACCGGCAGCTCCGTGCCGGGCACGGACGGGGCCGGCGGGTTCTCCGGCGGCGCCGCGTCAGCGGACGCGGCCGGGCTGCTCCTGGACACGCTGGCCGTCGTCGAGCACTCCGAGGAGCCCGGCCTGTCCCGCGCGTACGACGTACTGCGCGGTGGCAACGAGGGCCTGCTGATCGCCTTCCTCGGGGACCTGGACGAGGAGCAGGCCGCGCTGGTGGGGCGGATGCGCCGGCGCAGCGGCTCGGCGGTCGCCTTCGTGCTGGACGGCGACGCCTGGGGCGGCGGACCGGCCGGCTCCGAGGCGGTGCCGGCGCCGCTCCCGATGGCCGACCGGCTGCGCCTCCTCGGCGAGGCCGGCTGGACGGCCCTCCCGGTGACGCCGCGGGACACCCTCCCCGCCCTGTGGCGCCTGGCCGACCCCGCCCGTGCCCCCGGCCGGACGCCGAGGGACGCTCCGGCGGGCGGCGGCGCGTACGGGCACGGCGGGCCCGGCGATCCGTACGGGGCCGGTGGGGTCGGTGGCCCCGGTGGGTCCGGTGATCTACGTGGTCCCGGAGGGTTCGGCGAGCCCGGCAGACCCGGCGGGTCCGGCGGGCTTTCCGGTCCCGGCAGTCCCGGCGGTCTCGGCAGTCCCGGCAGTCCCGGCAGTCCCGGCGGTCTCGGCAGTCCCGGCGGCCCTGGTGTGCCTCCCCGGCCTGGTCGGCCTGCCGGTTCCGGTGGGCCTCCCGGGGCCGTCGGGTGGAAGGGGGTGCGGTGATGAGCGGGCGTGCGCGGCTCGCGGTGTGCGCGATGGTGGCGACGCTCAGCGCTTCCTGTGCGCTGCTGCCGCTGGTGGAGCCGATCGGCTGGATGTTCCAGGCCGCTGGCCTGCTCGGGCTGGTGGTCACGGTCGGCGCGCTGGCCCGCCGGGTCCCGCTGGCCCGGCCGCTGACCGTCGCCGCCCAGGCCCTGGCCGGGCTGCTGCTGCTCACGCTGCTGTTCGCCCGCGGCCAGGCGGTCGCCGGGCTGCTGCCGGGGCCCGACGCCTTCCGGGAGTTCGGGCTGCTCCTCCAGGACGGCGCGGCCGACGTCGGCCGGTATGCGATTCCGGCGCCGGTCACCACGGGCATCCGGCTGCTGCTGGTCGGCGGCGTCCTGGTGATCGGCCTGATCGTGGACGCGCTCGCCGTGACGTACCGGAGCGCGGCGCCCGCCGGGCTGCCGCTGCTCGCGCTGTACTCCGTCGCCGCCGGGCTGTCCAAGAACGGCGCGGGCTGGCTGTGGTTCCTGGTCGCCGCCGCCGGATACCTCCTGCTGCTGCTCGCCGAGGGCCGGGACCGGCTGTCCCGGTGGGGCAGGGTGTTCGGCGGCGGCCCGACGACCGAGGGCCGCCCGTACGCCACGGGGCCCGTGCCCCCGGGCGGCACCGCACCGGCCCCGGTCCGCACGGGCCGCCGGATCGGCGCGCTCGCCCTGGGCATCGCCCTGATCGTCCCGGCCGCGCTGCCCTCGCTCAGCGGCGGGCTGCTGGACATGAGCGGCCGCGGCGTCACGGGGGCCGAGGGCGGCACGATCTCCGCGGTGAATCCCCTGGTCTCCCTCCAGGACAGCCTCAACCAGCCCGAGGACCGCGAGGTCCTGAACTACCGCACGACCACCCCCGACACCCGCGACCTGTACCTCCGCATCGTCGCCCTCGACCAGTTCGACGGGGCGGCCTGGAAGCCGTCGCAGCGCACGGTCGTGGACGTGCCGGACCGGCTGCCGGCCCCGCCCGGCCTGGCCCCGGACGTGGACACGACCGCGGTGAACACCTCGGTGTCCACCGCCGAGTGGTACGCCCAGAACTGGCTGCCCATGCCCTATCCCGCCTCACGGGTGGAGATACCGGGCCGCTGGCGCTTCGAGCCCGAGGGCCGCACCCTGGTCGGCGACCGCGGCCAGAACACCCGCGCGGTCCGCTACCAGGTCGAGAGCCTGATCGTGCGCCCGACGGCCCGGCAGCTGGCCGAGGCGCCGCCGCCGCGTGCCGCGCTGCGGCGGGAGTACACCCGGGTGCCCGCCTCGCTGCCCCCGGTGGTCCAGCGGACGGCTCAGCGGGTGACGCGGGGCGCCCACTCGACGTACGCCAAGGCGGTGCGGCTCCAGGACTGGTTCGCGCTGCGCGGCGGCTTCACGTACAACACCGAGGTCCGGGCGGGCAGCGGCACCCAGGCGATCACCCGCTTCCTGGAGCAGAAGCAGGGCTTCTGCGTCCACTTCGCGTTCTCGATGGCGGCGATGGCCCGCACGCTGGGCATACCTGCCCGGGTCGCGGTCGGCTTCACGCCGGGCGGCAAGCGGGCCGACGGCTCGTACTCGGTCGGCCTGAAGGACGCGCACGCCTGGCCCGAGCTGTATTTCGAGGGCATCGGCTGGACGCGCTTCGAGCCGACCCCGAGCCGGGGCAGCGTGCCGGACTACACGGTCACCGCCGACGCGCCGGACGAGGACACCCCCGGCCGGGCCGAGCCGCTGCCGGGCCGTACCGCGGCGCCGCGGCCGGAGCCGTCGGCGGACGGCGGCACCTGCCCGCCGGACCAGCGCCGGGTGGCCGAGTGCGGCGCGCTGCCGCAGGCGTCGGGTGGCGGTCCGGCCGACGACGGGCCGGCGCCCGGCACGGTCGCCGCCGGGGTGCTCGCCGTGCTGCTGGTGCTGCTGCTGCCGGCCGTACCGCTGCTCTGGCGGATACGGAGCCGCGCCCGCCGCCTCGGGGACGCCCGGGCCGGTCCCGCTGCCGGGCCCCGGCCTCCGGGGCAGCCCGTCACAGGGGCCGCCCGGGGGCTCCCCCAGCCGCCCGGCGCCCCGGCGGGCGGGGCCGACGTGCGGGCCGGTGCGTCCGGCGTCCTGGCCAGGGAGGCCGAGGTCCGGGCCGGGGTGCTCGCGCCCTGGCGGGAGCTGGTGGACTCGGGCTGGGACTACGGCATCGTGCCGGACGACGCGCTGACGCCGCGGAAGGCGGCCGAGCGGATCGTACGGGTCGGTGAGCTGACGGGGCCCGCGGCGGAGGCGGCGCACCGGGTGGCCGGCGCCGTGGAGCAGGCCCTCTACGCGCCGCATCCGCAGGACGCGCCCGGCCTGGCGGGAGACGTGCGGCGGGTCCGTGCCGGGCTGCACGCCGCGGCCTCGCGCCGGCAGCGGCTGCGCGCCCTGCTGGCCCCGGCCTCCGCCGCCCGCCTGCTGTGGGCCGCCTCCGCCCGGACCACCGCCCTGCTCGGGCGGCTCCGCGCGGGGCTGCCGGGCCGTTCAGCGGCCCGCTGAGCACCGTCGGACAGCTGCAGGCTGTCGACCCGCTGAAGGCCGTCGGACAGCTGAAGGCCGTCGGCCCGCCGAAGACCATCGGACAGCCGAAAGCCGTCGGGCACCGAAGACCATCGGACAGCCGAAAGCCGTCGGGCCACGCAGCTGAAGGCCGTCGGGCACCGAAGACCATCGGACAGCCGAAAGCCGTCGGGTACCGAGGGCCGTGGGGCCGCTGCGGGCCGTCCGGGCATACGAAAGCGGTGTGGGGCGGCCCCGGGGGTCCGGGGCCGCCCCACACCGCTTGGCGACTGCGAGCGACGGCGGACGGCCGGTGGCTGCTCCGCCGGCCGTCCGGAAGAAGACGTGATCAGTGGCCCTGTTCGTCCCTGCGGCGCTGCCAGCGCTCCTCGATCCGGTCCATCATGGAGCGCCGCGACCGGGCCGTGCGGCGTGGCTGCCCGCCCCGGGCGGCCGCCGTGCCGGTCCGCTGCTCACCCGGCTTGGGTGCCTTGCGCCAACTGGTGACGGCGAGGACCGCGCAGCCGAGCATCACGAGGAAGCCCACCACGCTGATCCAGATCTGCTGTGCGACCATTCCGGCCATGAGGAGCGCGATACCTACCAGGAAGCCCGCGACCGCTTGGTAGACCCGTCGCCGGGTGTACGTACGCAGCCCGCTTCCCTCAAGCGCTGTCGCGAACTTGGGATCTTCGGCGTACAGCGCTCGCTCCATTTGCTCGAGCATGCGCTGCTCGTGCTCCGAGAGCGGCACGGAGTCCTCCTACTCGTCGGTCGCGGGGGGCGACCGGGTGCGACCCTTTCAGGATAGGCAGGGAATCGCCCCCGTGAAACCCGCCCCTCTACGCCAATTCACTGTCCGCGCCACCATGGTGGCCGGTGGTGATGCACCCTGCATTCCCCAACCGCCCTCACGCCATGCCGGACGTTGTACCTCCGATCATACGGGGCGAAGCGGCTGATCGGGGGCCCTGTGGCCGACTGCACCCGCCAGTCGGTGCCCGCCCCGTGGCGCGCACCCGACCGGCGCGGGGTTCACGGCCCGTCAGCCTCGCTCGGCGAGGACGTGCAGCTGGGTGGCGACGGAGTGGAAAGCAGGCAGCTCGGCGGCCGCGGCCTCCAGCTTCAGCAGGGCTTCCATGGCGCCGGGCTCGGTGTCCACGAGCACGCCGGGGACCAGGTCGGCGAAGACCCGTACGCCGTGCACCGCGCCGACCGCCAGGCCGGTGCGGGTGACCAGGTCGGTGAGCTGTTCGGCGGTGAAGCGGCGGGGCACCGGGTCGCCCTCGCCCCAGCGGCCGGCGGGGTCGCTCAGGGCGCGCTGCGCCTCGGTGAAGTGACCGGCCAGGGCGCGGGCCAGCACCGCGCCGCCCAGGCCGGCGGCGAGCAGGCTCAGGGTGCCGGAGGGGCGCAGCGCCTCGACGGCGTTGCGGACGCCCTCGGCGGGGTCGTCGACGTACTCCAGGACGCCGTGGCAGAGCACCGCGTCGTAGCCGCCGCGCTCGACGACGTCGAACAGGCCGTGCGCGTCCCCCTGGACGGCGCGCACCCGGTCGGCGACGCCTTCCTCGGCCGCCCGGCGCTCCAGGGCGAACAGCGCGTTGGGGCTGGGGTCGACGACGGTGACGCGGTGGCCGAGGCGGGCGACGGGCACGGCGAAGTTGCCGGTGCCGCCGCCGGTGTCCAGCACGTCGAGGGCGTCACGCCCGGCGGCCTTGGCCCGGCGCTCCAGGGCGTCCTTCAGGACCTCCCAGACCACGGCGGTACGAAGGGATGCGCGCGGGCGCAGCGGGTCAGACACGGCGGGTGGCTCCTCGCGAGGACATGTACTGATGAGGCGCCTCCCACCCTATGGGGTCGCGCCGCCTCCGCGTCGCCGGAGCAGGCCGGGGCCACACGGGGAGGCGGCGCGGGGCACCCCGCGGGGTGCCCCGCGGTCCTTTCCGGCGGGCTTTCCGGCTTCGCCGGTCCACGCCACGGGAACGCCCGGGGACGCTTTCCGGTTCCCGCCGGGCCGGGCGGTCCGGCGAGGAATTCCGGCTCGCCCCGCCGACAGAAAAGGAGCGGGGCGGGCCGCTGCCGGGCAGGGAAAAGGCGGGAGGCGCGGCAGCCCCGTGAAACGGGCGGGCCGGAACTCCGCGGAATACGGAAAGGACGGAAGGGGCGCCGGGAAGCGTGCGGGGCCCGACGGCGGCGGGCGCTCATTCACTGCGCAACGGAATGCGCCCGGCTTTTCCTAGCACCCCTGCCGGGGCGCAGGGCCGTGCGTTTCCCGCCCGCTGACCGCCGGGGCTCCGTGCCCCGTCGGCGGGTCGCGCCGGTCCCGTCCGTCACCCGGCGCGGGAGCGGGGCGGCGGGAGCAGGGGCTGGAGGGCCAGGAGGCGTTCGACGAGGCGGAGGAAGTGGCCGACGGCGCGGAGCAGGTCGTCGGCCTCCCGGGGCCCCGCCGCGCCGGGTATGCCGGCCTCGGCGCGGGCCCGGCGCTCGGCACCGGCCGCGAAGAGCGCGCTCCACTCGGCTAACTCCGGCGCGACCTCCGGCAGCACCTCCCAGGCGCTGCGGATGCGCTGCCGGCGGCGGAGGGTGGGCTCGGGGCGGCCCCGTACGGCGAGGACGGCGGCCGCGCCGCGCAGGGCGGCCAGGTGGGCGGTCGCGAAGCGCTCGTTGGGCGTCTCCAGGGAGGCGGCCTCGTCCAGGCCGCGCTGGGCCTTGGCGAGCAGGTCGAGGGCGGCGGGCGGAGCGCCCGTCCGGCGCAGAACGGGATGGACATCGCTCGGGGGACCGTACGCAGCGGAACCAGCCCCATGGGGACGAGTTGCCATGACGAACCTCCTGTCGTCGCATAACGGTTCGGAACCGCACACACCATCGTGAGGCACCCCACTGACAATCGCCCTGACCTGCACGGATGCGGCTGTAGTCGAGATCACGCCAGGAATCCCCCGCCCGGCTTGCGTCGACCCCGGGGCGGTGCGTCATACTTTTTGAACTGACTGGTCAGTTCAAGAGGGAGGGAACGTGGACAGCACCCCGCACGGGGCGGCGGTCAAGGCCCAGGGACTCGGGGTCAAGGGACCTCGCGGCTGGGCGTTCCAGGACGTCGACATCACGGCCGAGCCCGGCGCACTGATCGCGATCGAGGGGCCGTCCGGCTCGGGCCGGACGTGTCTGCTGCTCGCGCTCACCGGACGCATGAAGACCGCCGCAGGCAAGGCCCGGGTGGGCGGCCTGTCACTGCCCAAGAAGATGGCCGCCGTACGGGCGGTCACGGCACTCGCCCACGTACCCGGCGTCTCCGAGCTCGACCCGGCCTTCACGGTCGCCGAGCACCTGCACGAGCGGGCGCTGCTGCAGCGCCGCTTCGGGGGCCCGGTGCGCGCACTGCTGCGCCCGCGCCGCGAGCGCCGCGCCGAGGCCAAGGGCCGCGTGGACGCCGCGCTGGAGGCCGCCGGGCTCGACCCGGAGACGCTGCCCAAGGGCGTACGGACCTCCGTACGGGACCTGGAGCGGCTGGAGGCGCTGCGGCTGTCCGTGGCACTGGCGCTCATCGGCCGGCCGCGGCTGCTGGCCGTCGACGACACCGACATGAAGCTCTCGGACGAGGAGCGCAAGCAGGCCTGGGCGATGCTCCGCGGGCTGGCGGCGGCCGGCACGACCGTACTGGCGGTGTGCAGCGAGGCACCCGAGGACGCGGTCGTGGTCTCCACGGCCCGCCGCCCCGAGGAGCCGCGGCCCGCGCCGGAACCGGAGACACCGGAGGCCGGGCCCGAGGAGCCGGCGAGGACGGCACCCGAAGCGCAGTCGGCGCCGGGCACCGAGGAGCAGCCCGGGACTGAGAAGAACACGAAGAACGAGGAGGGGGCGGCGGATGCGCTCGCCGAAGCTGGCCGCGCTTGAGCTGAAGCGGTTCGGCAGGGGGAAGCTGCCGCGCGCGGCGCTGGTGGCCCTGCTGTTGCTGCCGCTGCTCTACGGGGCGCTCTACCTGTGGTCCTTCTGGGACCCGTACTCACGCCTGGACAAGATCCCGGTCGCGCTGGTCAATTCCGACCGGGGTGCCTCGGCCGACGGCCAGAAGATCAACGCCGGCGACGACCTGGTGAAGGGGCTGAAGGAGAGCGACACGTTCGACTGGCACCCCGTCAGCGCCGCCGACGCCTCCAAGGGGCTGGAGTCCGGCGCGTACTACCTGTCGCTGACCGTCCCCGGGGACTTCAGCAAGCGGATCGCGTCCAGCTCCGGTGACGACCCGGTGACCAGCGAGCTGAAGGTCCGTACGAACGACGCGAACAACTACATCGTCGGGCAGATCTCCCGGTCGGTCTTCTCCGAGGTGCGCGCGGCGGCCTCCGCGAAGTCCTCGCGCGGCTTCCTCGACAAGATCTTCGTCTCCTTCTCCGACCTGCACGACAAGACCAAGGAGGCGGCCGACGGCGCCTCCGAGCTCAAGGGCGGCATCGGGAAGGCCAAGAAGGGCACCGGCGACCTGAAGGACGGCCTGGGCGACGCCAAGAAGGGCAGCGGCGACCTGGCCGACGGCGTGGACACCGCCAAGAAGGGCAGCCACGACCTGGCGAACGGCCTGAAGGACCTGGACTCCGGGGCCGGCAAGCTCGACACGGGCGCGGACAAGCTCTCCACGGGTGCGGGCAAGGTGGCCGACGGCACTCAGAAGCTCGCCGACAAGGTCAACGCGGCCGACAAGAAGTACGGCCCGTTCGTGCGCGACCACGGCAAGGAGATCGGCGACGCCGCGCGCCTCGTGGCCGACGGCTCGCAGGCCGTACGGGACAACCTCGACAAGCTCCCGCAGGCCGCCTCGGACGGCGCCACGGCCTCCCGTGCGCTGGCCGACCAGGTGGCGACCTTCTACAAGCTGCGCTGCGAGAAGCCGCTGACCGACCGCGACCCGTCCTGCACCACGCTCATGGACATGCGGGACAAGGCCGATGCCGCGGCCGACAAGACCGAAGAGGTCAGCCGGCTGGTCAAGAACGAGAAGAACCTCAGCAAGCTGAGCAAGGACCTGAACGACCTGCACACGCTGGCCGGCACCCTGGCCGAGCACGGCCCGACGCTGGGCCAGGACCTGGACACCGCCGTCAAGCAGGTCAACGAGCTCAACAAGGGCGCGCACGCGGTCGCCACCGGCGCCGACAAGCTCGCCACCGGAGCGGGCGACCTGCACAAGGGCACCGGCACCGCCAAGAAGGGCGGCACCGACCTGGACAACGGCCTGGGCAGGCTGCAGACCGGCGCCGGCGCCCTGGACGAGGGCGTGGGCAAGCTCAAGGACGGCGCCGACACGCTGAACGGCGGCATGTTCAAGCTCTCGGACGGCTCCTCGAAGCTGGCCGGCGGGCTGCACGACGGCGTCAAGAAGATCCCGGACTACGACAAGGACCAGCGGGACACGCGCACGAACGTGATGTCCGACCCGGTGCAGCTCGCCTCGGACTCGGCCCACAAGGCGCCCAACTACGGCACCGGCTTCGCGCCGTACTTCATCCCGCTGTCCCTCTGGGTCGGCGCGATGGTCGCCTACATGCTGATCCAGCCGCTGAACCGGCGGGCGCTGGCGGCCGGCGCGAGCGCCCTGCGGACCGCGATGTCCGGCTGGCTCCCGGTCTTCGCCATCGGGGTGCTGCAGATCGCCGCCCTGATGTCCGTGCTGCACTTCGGGCTGGGCCTGGAGATGATGCACGCGGCGGGCACGATCGGGTTCCTGGTCCTGGCCACGGCCTGCTTCTCGGCGATCGTGCAGTGGCTGAACGCCCAGTTCGGCGCGGCGGGCCGGATCCTGGTCCTGGCGCTGCTGATGCTGCAGCTGACCTCGGCGGGCGGTACGTACCCCGTCCAGACCAGCCCCGGCTTCTTCAACGCGCTCCACCCGTACCTGCCGATGACGTACATCGTCGGGGGGCTGCGCCGCCTCATCACGGGCGGTGACCTGACGCCGGTCTGGCAGGGCAGCATCGTGCTGGCGCTGTTCACCGTGGGCGCGCTCGCGCTGACCACGTGGACCGCGCGCGGCCGCCAGGTCGTACGGATGAAGGACCTGCACCCGGAGCTCAGCCTGTGAGCGCGCGCACCGCGGCGTCCGGGTCCCGGGCGGCGACGTCCGGGACCCGGCGGGTCACCGCCGCGTCACGTCCGGTGAGGGCGGACGCCGCGGTGCCGCCCGCAACGGGCACAATCGCCTCCATGGACAGCTCCAACACGCGTCGCGAGGCAACCCGGCGCAAGCTCTTCGAGGCCGCGGTGACGCTCATCGCCGAACAGGGTTTCTCCTCCACCACGGTGGACGAGATCGCCGAGCGGGCGGGCGTGGCGAAGGGGACGGTCTACTACAACTTCTCCAGCAAGAACGTGCTCTTCGAAGAGCTGCTGCGGCACGGCGTGGAGATGCTGGCCGGCTCGCTCCAGAACGCCGCCGAGGAGGTGGCGGAGCGCGGCGGCTCCCGGGTCGACGCGCTGGACGCGATGATCCACGCGGGGCTGCAGTTCATCTCGCAGTACCCCGCGCTCACCCAGCTCTACGTGGCCGAGCTGTGGCGCACGAACCGCGCGTGGCAGTCCACGCTCATGATGGTGCGCGAACGCGCCGTCTCCGTGGTCGCCGGGGTCATCCGGGAGGCGGTGGCCGCCGGCGAGCTGAGCGAGGAGATCGACGTCCCGCTGACCGCCTCGGCGCTCTTCGGGATGGTCCTGGTGGCCGCGCTGGACTGGCAGTCCTTCCAGCCGGACCGGTCGATCGACGACGTGCACGCGGCGCTCTCCCGGCTCCTCCAGGGGCGGGTGAGCGGCCGTCAGGGCGAGGACGGCCCGGGGGCCGTGGCCGCCCCGGGACAGCCCTGAGGATGAGCACCCAGCCCTGAGTACACGTACTCAGGAGGCGAGATGAGTAGGTACGCGGATGGGCCGCGACCTGCGGGGACGGGAAAGTGGAGACCACGGAGGGGAAGCCGGCGCCGGTACCGCCGACACGGGGCGGCGGAACGGTGCGGGCTCCCCGACGTGGCAGGGGGAGCCACGGGGGACACGGGGCTCCACGGGGGGTCACGGGGGAACGGGGCTCCTCGCTCCACGGGGGGAGCACGGGGGAATCCCTGGGGAGACCCGGGGAGAACGGGGGAAGCACGGGGGCTCCGGGGCGACCCGGAGTGAACGGGGGACGCGCTGTCCTGGTCGGATCGAAGGGGGAACGATCCGCGCCAGGGCAGCGCGCTTTTTTGTTGCCCGGGGGCTGTTGAGCGGTCTCTGCTGACCGGCGGGCGCGGGAAGCCGCCCGGGCACCCGACGCGCGACGCCGGTGCGGGAGGGAGCCCGGGCCAGGTGCGGGAGGGCGCCCGGCGGCGTTGTCAGTGGTCGCCGATAAAGTCACGGACATGGCACGGATTGCGGTGATCGGCGCCGGGACGGGCGCGATGGCGGCCGCCGCCCGGCTGGCCGTCGCGGGCCACCGGGTGGCGGTGTGGGAGCGTGGCGAGACCTACGGCGGCTCGCTGCGGCGGTTCGAGCGCGCCGGTTTCGGCTTCGACACGGGCCCCGGGCTGCTGCACCTGCCGGCCGTGCAGCGCGACCTCTTCGTCAAGACCGGCAAGGAGCCGCTGGAGGACGTCGTCGACCTGGTCCAGGTCGACCCGGCGAGCCGTCACGTCTTCCCCGACGGCACGGACGTGACCCTGCCGAACGCCTCGCGGGCCGGGGTCACCGAGGCCCTGGACCGGGCGCTGGGCGCGGGCGCCGGCGAGCGCTGGAGCGAGCTGCTCCGCCGCGCGCGGGAGGCCTGGGACCGCACCCGGCGGCCGCTGCTGGAGGAGCCGCTGTGGTCCGACTGGCAGGTGCTCGGGCGCGAGCCGTACCCGGCCGTGGGCCGCAAGGGCCTGTTCAAGCGGCGCCCCGCGCGGACCCTCGCCGAGGTCGCGGCCCTGGAGCTGAAGGACCCGCGGCTGGTCGCGCTGCTGGAGAGCCACGCCCTGGCGTACGGCTTCGACCCGCGCACCGCCCCGGCGAGCGCCACGGTCCTGCCGTACATGGAGCAGACCTTCGGCAGCTGGTACGTCGGCGGCGGGCTGCGTGCCCTGGCCACCGCGCTGTACGAGCGCTGCCTGGCCCGGAAGGTGGAGTTCACCTTCGGTGCCGAGGTGCGGCGGCTGGTCGTGAAGGACGGCCGGGCGGCCGGCGTCGAGCTGGCCGACGGGCGGGTCGAGGACGCCGACATGGTGGTCGCTGGCGTCGATCCGTGGACGCTGGCCGGGCTGACCGGGGACTCCCCCGGCACGGCCGGACGGGTCCGCGCCGCGGCGGACGTACTGCCGCCGGCGACGCCGCCGACCGGGCGGTTCGGCGTACTGCTGGCGCTGCGCGGCGGCCGGGCGGCGGACGCCGTGCACCGTACGGTCGTGCACGCGGCGGACCGGGAGGCGGAGCTGACGGCGGTCTTCGGGGCCGACGCGGGACTGCCGGCGTCGCCCACGGTGACGGTGCTGCGCCCGGACGATCCGGCCC
>NZ_PQSQ01000137.1 GCF_002920575.1 Streptomyces sp. Ru73
CGCGGGGCGGGGGAGGCGCAGGACGACGCCGGGGGGCGGAATTCCGCCAAGGACGACGCGCGGCCGGTGGCCGGTTCCGGTAGGGGGCCGGAGCTTCGTACGTCTCTCCCGCCCCAGGTACGCCAGGCCGTCACCAGTGCCGTGGCCCATCTCGCCGAGCTGCGGGCCGCCGGGCGCGGCGGTGAGGCGCACGCCGTCCTGTGCGCCGCGGCCCGCCGCCCCGCGGAGGAACTGCCGCACATCGCCGACGAGCTGGAGCGCAGCGGTCTGGCCGCCGACGTGTCCACGCTGCTGTGGGAGGTGGCCTGCCTGCCGCCGGGACCGCTCGCAGCCGCGGCCGGCGCGCTGGCCGCCGCCGGGCGCGTCCAGGACTGCGTGAGCCTGCTGCGGCAGGGCGTGGCGCGTCCGGTCGGCGAGGTGGGGGACGCCGCGCTCGCCCTGCGGGAGGCGGGCCGTCCGGCCGAGGCACGCGAGCTGCTGGCCGCCATGGTCCGGGCGCGTACCGCGGAGGAGGCGGCCGGGGCGGCGACGGCCACGGGTGCCACCGAGGCGCTGGTGCCGCTGCTGCTGGAGGCCGCGGAGACGGTGTCCGAACACCGCCGCCGGGACGTCGTCCACGCGCTGCGGACGGCCGGCGTGCCGGACCGCCTCCTCGGCGTCCGCTGACCCCATGCGCACCACGGCCCACGGCAGTTCGCACGGCCGTTCCCCCCGGGGGCGGGGATCGGCCGTGCGGCACGGCCGAGATGGTCTTGCCACGGTGCGGAAGCCGTCCTACGGTCACCTCCACACGCGTAGAGCTCGCGCTGACCGGTTGTTCGACGCCCTGGCGAAGGAGCAGCTCATGGCCGATGTCGTACGTGCCGCACTGGTGCAGGCGACCTGGACGGGCGATACCGAGTCGATGATCGCCAAACACGAGGAGCACGCCCGCGCGGCCGCCGCCCAGGGCGCGAAGGTGATCGGCTTCCAGGAGGTCTTCAACGCCCCGTACTTCTGCCAGGTGCAGGAGCCGGAGCACTACCGCTGGGCGGAGCCGGTGCCGGACGGCCCGACCGTCCGCCGGATGCAGGAGCTGGCCCGCGAGACGGGCATGGTCGTCGTCGTCCCGGTCTTCGAGGTCGAGCAGTCCGGCTTCTACTACAACACCGCGGCCGTCATCGACGCCGACGGCACGGTCCTCGGCACGTACCGCAAGCACCACATCCCGCAGGTCAAGGGGTTCTGGGAGAAGTACTACTTCAAGCCGGGCAACAAGGGCTGGCCGGTGTTCGACACCGCGGTCGGCCGGATCGGCGTCTACATCTGCTACGACCGGCACTTTCCCGAGGGCTGGCGCCAGCTCGGCCTGAACGGCGCCCAGCTCGTCTACAACCCCTCCGCCACCTCCCGCGGCCTGTCCGCCTACCTCTGGCAGCTGGAGCAGCCGGCCGCAGCGGTCGCCAACGAGTACTTCGTCGCCGCGATCAACCGGGTCGGGGTCGAGGAGTACGGCGACAACGACTTCTACGGCACCAGCTACTTCGTCGACCCGCGCGGGCAGTTCGTCGGCGACGTGGCCAGTGACACCAAGGAGGAACTGGTCGTCCGTGACCTGGACTTCGGGCTGATCGACGAGGTCCGGCAGCAGTGGGCGTTCTACCGCGACCGCCGTCCCGACGCGTACGAAGGGCTGGTGCAGCCGTGACCGACCACCGCACCGACGCCGTGGGGCTGCACGCCCGGCACCGTTCCGTCCTGCCCGAGTGGCTGACCCTGCTCTACGACCGGCCGATCGAGCTGACGCACGGCGAGGGCCGGCACGTCTGGGACTCGGACGGCAACCGCTACCTCGACTTCTTCGGCGGCATCCTCACCACGATGACCGCGCACGCGCTGCCCGAGGTGACCAAGGCCGTCGCCGAGCAGGCCGGCCGCATCATCCACACCTCCACGCTCTACCTCTCCCGGCCGATGGTCGAGCTGGCCGAGCGGATCGCGGCGCTCTCCGGCATCCCCGACGCGCGGGTCTTCTTCACCACCTCCGGTACGGAGGCCAACGACGCGGCGCTGCTGCTGGCGACCACGTACCGCCGCTCGAACCAGATCCTGGCCATGCGCAACAGCTACCACGGCCGGTCCTTCTCGGCCGTGGGCGTCACCGGCAACCAGAGCTGGTCGCCGACCAGCCTCTCGCCGCTGCAGACGCTGTGGGTGCACGGCGGGGTGCGCAGCCGCGGCCCGTTCGCGCACCTCAGCGACGCGCAGTACATCGAGGCGTGCGTCGCCGACCTCAAGGACGTGCTCCAGCAGACGTCCGGCGGGGTGGCGGCGCTGATCGCCGAGCCGGTGCAGGGCGTCGGCGGCTTCACCAACCCGCCCGACGGGCTGTACGCGGCCTTCCGCGAGGTGCTGGCGGAGCACGGCATCCTCTGGATCAGCGACGAGGTGCAGACCGGCTGGGGCCGTACGGGTGACCACTTCTGGGGCTGGCAGGCGCACGCCGCGAGCGGCCCGCCGGACCTGCTGACCTTCGCCAAGGGCATCGGCAACGGCATGTCCATCGGCGGCGTGGTGGCCCGCGCCGAGGTGATGAACTGCCTCGGCGCCAACTCCATCTCCACCTTCGGCGGCAGCCCGGTCACCATGGCGGCGGGCCTGGCCAACCTCACCTACCTCCTCGAACACGACCTCCAGGGCAACGCGCGGCGCGTCGGCGGGCTGCTCATCGAGCGGCTGCGGGCGGTGGCGGCGGGGCTGGACATCGTGCGCGAAGTACGCGGGCGCGGCCTGATGATCGGCATCGAGCTGGTCGAGCCGGGCACGGGTGAGCCGTCGCCGCGGGCCGCGGCCGCCGTCACCGAGGCGGCGCGCGAACGCGGCCTGCTCATCGGCAAGGGCGGCCTGAACGGCGCGGCCCTGCGCATCGCGCCGCCGCTGTCCCTGACCGTCGCGGAGGCGGAGGAGGGCGCGGGCCTGCTCGACGACGCGCTCCGGGCAGCGCAGAAGCGGCTCGCGGAGACGGCGACCGGCTGACCGCCGCGGGGGCTCGCGCGGTGGCCGGGCTCAGCTGCACTGTGGCTGAGCGCGCAGTTCCCCGCGCCCCCGAAGGGGCGCGGGGAACTGCGCGAGCGACGCACACGGTGGGGCAGCCGGGGGCCGGCGCGAACCCTTACGGCGGTGCCTGCCGGCGAAGCCGGCCGCGGTCGCGCAGGCCCGCCCGACCGCTGATCATCGGAGGCATGGCCATGCCTCCGATGCCCGCCCTGCGGCCCATGCTCGCCACGCCGGGCCCGCTGCCGACCGACGGCACCGGCTCCCAGTGGGCGTACGAGGTGAAGTGGGACGGCGTGCGCTGTCTCGCCGAGGCGCCGGGCGACGGCTCCCTGCGGCTGGTCACCCGGGCCGGCAACGACGCGACCCGCACCTACCCCGAGCTGACCGGCCTCGGCGAGCGGCTGCGCGGCCGGTCCGCCGTCCTCGACGGCGAGGTCGTCGTGCTCGACGAGGCGGGGCGCCCGGACTTCGGGCTGCTGCAGCGCCGGATGAACGTGGCGGACGCCCGCCGCAGTGGCCGGCTGCTCGCCGACCACCCCGTCCACCTCGTCCTCTTCGACCTGCTGTACCTGGACGGGCGGCCGCTGCTGGACGCCCCGTACGAGGAGCGCAGGGACCTGCTGGCGGGCCTGGAGCTGGCGGCGCCGGAGTGGTCGACGCCCGGCCACGTGGTGGGGCAGGGCGCCGAGGTGTGGGAGACGACGCGGGAGAACGGCCTGGAGGGGGTGGTCGCCAAGCGGCTCGGCTCCCGCTACACGCCGGGCCTGCGGTCCGCCGACTGGCGCAAGACCAAGCACGTCCGCACCCTCGACGTGGTGATCGGCGGCTGGTGGGAGGGGCGCGGCGGGATCACCGGGCTGCCCGGCTCGGTGCTGGCGGGCGTCGAGGAGGCGGACGGGCTGCGGTACGCCGGTTCGGTCGGCTCGGGCCTGTCCGGCCGCGAACGGCACGAGCTGGCCCGGTACTTCGAGGTCCTCGCGCGCGGCACGTCCCCGTTCACCGGCCCCGTGGACGTGCCGGGCGCGCACTGGCTGGAGCCCCGGCTGGTCGCCGAGGTCGGCTACTCCGGCTGGACGGCCCAGGGCCGCCTCCGCCACCCCACCTGGCACCGCCTCCGTCCCGACCTCACCCGTCTGGACTGACCGCACGGGGCCGGGCAGCCGGCAGCCGGGGCCGCCACCTCACCGCCGCCGCTTCGCGCGCGGCAGGCGCTTCGCGCGGTTGAGGTTGATCAGCGGGCCCAGCAGGTCGCCGTACCGCTCGCGGCGCTCCGCGATGTCGCCGATGAGGAAGTGCAGGTCCGCCGGGTCGGTGCAGTCGGCGATCTCGTCCCAGGTGACCGGCGTGGACACGGTCGGCTCGCTGCGGGCGCGCACGGTGTACGGGGCCGCCGTGGTCTTCGCCGCGCTGTTCTGGCTGAAGTCGAGGAAGACCTTGCCGGGCCGCAGCGCCTTGGTCATCCGGTGCACCACCTGGCCGGGCAGCTCGTGCTCCGCCTCCACCGCGATGTCCTTGGCGTACGCGCTGACGTCGTCCGAGGGCGTGGGCTCGATGGGCACGAGCAGGTGCAGGCCCTTGGAGCCCGAGGTCTTGGCGTACACGTTCAGGCCGTCGGCCGACAGCCTCTCGTGCAGCCAGCCGGCGACCGCGCAGCAGTCGACGATGGTGGCGGGCGCGCCGGGGTCCAGGTCCCAGACCATCCGGTCGGCGATGCCGGGGTCGTCGATGCGCCACTGCGGGACGTGCAGCTCGACGACGAGGTTGGCCGCCCACATCAGGGACGCGGTGTCCTGCAGCACCACCTGGCGGCCGGTCTTGCCGCTCCGGCGGGTCAGATCGACGGTCTTCACCCAGGCGGGGGTACCGGGCGGCACGTTCTTGGTGAAGAACGTCTCGCCGTCCGGCCCGTCGGGGTAGCGCAGGAAGGAGACCGGGCGGTCGTGGAGGTGGGCGAGCATCGCGCCCGCGGTCAGCGCGTAGTAGTGCAGCACCTCGCCCTTGGTCGTCCCGGTGGCCGGGTACAGCACCTTGTCCAGCCTCGTGACCGTCAGCCGGCGTCCCTCGATCTCGGTGATCGGCATACCCTGAGAGTCCCATGAATCGGGACAAAAGGGACAAAAAACAAGGGACGCACGCATGAGATCCATCTGGAACGGGTCGATCTCCTTCGGCCTGGTCAGCATCCCGGTGAAGATGTACAGCGCGACGGACAGCGCCTCGGCGGTCTCCTTCGTCCAGATCCACGAGAAGGACGGCGGCCGCATCCGCTACCGCAAGGTCTGCGAGCTGGACGGCGAGGAGGTGCCCCAGGAGGAGATCGGCAAGGGGTACCAGGCCGCCTCCGACCTCATCGTCCCGCTCAGCGACGCCGACCTCGCCCAGCTGCCGCTGCCCACCGCCAAGACGCTGACCATCCTGGCGTTCGTCGACGCCGCCGACATCGACCCGCTGCAGATGGACAAGGCGTACTACCTCGGCGCCAACGGCCCGTCGGCGGCCAAGCCGTACGTCCTGCTGCGCGACGCGCTGGTGCACCACGAGAAGGTGGCCATCGGCAAGGTCGCGCTGCGCAACCGCGAGACCCTGGCCATGCTCCGGGTGCACGACGACGCGATCGTGATGCACGCCCTGCTCTGGCCGGACCAGATCCGCTCCCCGGCCGGGCTGGCGCCCAAGGAGAACGTCCAGATCAGGGACAACGAGCTGACCCTCGCCGAGACCCTGATGGACTCGCTCGGCGAGCTGGACCCGGCCGAGCTGCACGACGACTACCGGGACGCCGTCGAGGAGCTGGTCTCCGCGAAGCTGGAGGGCGGTGAGCCCGCCGTGCCGTCGGAGGGGCCCAAGCGGGGCGGCAAGGTCATCGACCTGATGGCGGCCCTGGAGGACAGCGTGCGCGCCGCCCAGCGGGAGCGCGGCGGCGGGGACGAGGAGGAGGGCGAGGGCGGCTCCGTCACCCGGCTGCGCCGGAAGTCCGGGCAGGCCGCGGAAGCCGCTGAGGAGGAGGGTGCGGAGCGCCCGGCCCGGAAGGCCGCGGCGCGGACGGCGAAGAAGACGGCCGGGAAGGGGGGCACCGCCAAGAAGACGGCCGCGAAGCCGGCCACGGCGAAGAAGACGGCGGGGAAGACCGGTACGTCGGGCGGGAAGACCGGTACGGCCGCGGGGAAGGGCGGCTCGGACGGGAAGACGGCGGCGAAGAAGACCCCGGCGAAGCGCGCCGCGTCACGCCGGAAGGCCGGCTGAGCGGCCGGCACGGCCGGCCCGTGCGGGCGGGGCCGTGCGGGAGACGGGGCGGGGTCCCGGCCCCGGTGGAGCGGCGCCCGGCGCGATGCCCGGAGTGCTGCCCGCCGCCCTTCACGTGCCCGCGAGGACCGCCCGTACGGTCTTGCCGCCGCTGCGGTCCGCGGTGATGTCGAACTGCCGGGCCAGCAGTCCCACGATGGCCATGCCCCGGCCGCCGGTCGCGTCCTCCGTGAGCGGCTTGACGGCGGGGGTGCGCGGGTCGTCGTCGTGCACCTCGATGGTCACGCCGCTCGCCGCGGCGCTCAGCCGCAGCCGGCAGCGGCTGTTGCCGTGCCGCACGGCGTTGGTGACCAGCTCGGACACGATGAGCACCGCTTCGTCCACCCGGCCGGACACCCCGTCGGGCATCGCCGGATGGCCGAGGAAGCCACTGGTCAACCTCCTGGCCCAGCGGGCCGACGCGGCTTCCCGCGGCAGCGCGTACTCGACGCGCGCGGCGCGGTTCCTGCTCGCGTGCATGGGTCTCACTCCCTCCCGTGACGGTGGCGGAGGGATGCCGGTCACTGCGTCGGCCCCTCCACCCGTGGCCCGTGCGATCACGCACGGCCTGCCGACGGGAGCGGTCATTCCCGCTCGCCGCCGCGCCAACCATCAAGAACCCGTTTGCCGACCCGCTGTGACGGAGTGAACACCCGCAGGCGGGAGGCGACCCGCGCTGCCGGGCGTACGAGGGCCCGGACGGGGCAGGCGCAGGGGGACCGGCGTACGCCCGCGCCGGACGGATCAAGCCGATCCCGGCAGCCGCGCGGCGCCGCCGGACGGTCCCGTACGGCCCGGGAACGGCCCGCCGGCCGTCCCCCCGTGCCATCCGGAGGCCCCGATTCGCTTCCACCGCTAACGATGGTTTACTATTCAAGAGAAGTGAGGGGCGGTACGGCACCGCCGGGCCCCTCGCTCACCGGCGCCCCCGCGGCAACCGCGGCCGCGCCCCCACACACCAGCCCCGGCCGGCTTCCCCCGTCTGGCCGGGGCTTCCCCCTTTCCGGACGCGGTGCGCCGACGGTCTACGCCGGGTCCGGCCGGTGGCGCAGACCCCCGCCGACGGCCCGGCCTACGCCGGGTCGAACTCCAGGACCTCCTCCACCGGACGCCGTGGCGTCGCCGTACCCCGCGGCCCGTACCCGAAGCGCAGCACCATCTGGACCAGGCCGTGTCCGGAGACCGGCTCGCGCAGCGGCCAGCGCAGCTCCGGCCACTCCAGCGACTGCGTGACGAACGAGCTGGAGAGCCCCTCCAGGGTGGCGGCGAGCAGGGTGCGCTGCATCGCCTGGCCGGCGCGCAGCCAGTCCACGGGCCGGTCCCGCTCGGTGCTGAGCAGCGCGAGGTGCGGATGGCTCTCGAAGGCGGCCGACTCCCGGCCCGGCACCTCGGCACCGGCGGCGAAGTCCCGTACCGGGGCCCGCCCGCCGCGCCGCTTCGGCCCGAAGGCGTACGCGGGCACCCCGTCGACCGCCGACTCCGCTTCCGCGCCGGTCCGGGTCCACTCCGCCAGATCCGGGCGGACCGGGCCCTGCTCCCGGCTGCCGCCGCCCGCGCCGCCCGCCAGCGGATCGGTGCCCGCGTCGTGCTCGCCCGCGGCGGCCGTGCGGTCCCGCTCCTCGCCCTCCTCGGCCAGCTCCAGCACCAGCTGCAGGTGCCAGCCGACCGGGAAGGAGAGCGCGGCACCCTCCTGCTCGGCGGCGTGCCGCAGGCCGGTGAGCTGGGCGGCGCTCAGCCCGGTCTCCTCGAAGGGGTACCGGCTGGTGTGCCGCTCGTGGACCGCGGGGTGCAGCCGGCGCAGCCGCTCGATGCCGCCGTCCGCCTCGCCCTCGGGAGCCAGCTCCACGGACGCGAGCAGTCCGGGCCGGTCCGGGTCGGGCAGCAGCGTCGTACGCACCGGCAGGCCGGCATGGGCGGCCGAGACCCGCAGGTTGAACAGGGCGGCGCCGCAGCCGATGTGCAGCGCGCGGCCGTCGGGGTCCGCCTGCGGCAGGGCGCGCTCCGGGTCCGCCCACACCTGCAGGGTGCGGCAGCCGGGCGAGCACCGGAACCGCCAGGGCTGCGCGTTGTGCATCGACGGGGCGGCGATCGCGTCGGTCACCAGCGCCGTCACGGTCAGGTCGTCGGCTGCCTGAGTGTCCACCGGGTCCTCCAGGAGGGCGGTCGGCCGGGCGTGGGGCCTCCTCCAGGGTGGCCCGGCGCGTGCCACGGCGCATCGGGAGAAGGGAAAACCGGCAGCGGTTTTGCAATACGGAAACAATTTTCCGTATCGCGGTGTTCGGTGTCACACTTCCGGGATCTTCAATGCCCTGCGCAGGCCGCGGGTGCCGACCTACGCTGCCCGTATGAGTGCACACTTTGACGTCGTCGTCCTCGGCGCGGGCCCGGGTGGGTACGTCGCCGCGATCCGCGCGGCCCAGCTCGGCCGCAGCGTGGCGGTCATCGAGGAGAAGTACTGGGGCGGGGTCTGCCTCAACGTGGGCTGCATCCCCTCCAAGGCCCTGCTGCGCAACGCGGAGCTCGCGCACCTCTTCACGCAGGAGGCCAAGACCTTCGGCATCCGGGCGAGCGGCGAGGTGACGTTCGACTACGGCGCCGCCTTCGCCCGCAGCCGCAAGGTCGCGGACGGCCGCGTCAAGGGCGTGCACTACCTCATGAAGAAGAACAAGATCACCCAGTACGAGGGCCGCGGCACCTTCGCCGACCCGCACACCCTCCAGGTCGCGCTCTCCGACGGCGGCTCCGAGACCGTCACCTTCGACCACTGCATCATCGCCGCGGGCGCCACCACCAAGCTGCTGCCCGGCACTTCCCTCAGCGAGCGGGTGGTGACGTACGAGGAGCAGATCCTCAGCGAGGAGCTGCCCCGCAGCATCATCATCGCGGGCGCCGGCGCCATCGGCGTGGAGTTCGCCTACGTCCTGCGCAACTACGGCGTGGACGTCACGATCGTGGAGTTCCTGGACCGGCTGGTGCCGCTGGAGGACGCCGAGGTCTCCGCCGAACTGGCCAAGCGGTACAAGCGCCTGGGCATCAAGCTGCTGACCGGCACCCGCGTCGAGGGCATCGACGACGACGGCAGCGGCACCGTGCAGGTGCACGTCAGCACCGGCGGACAGGAGCAGACGCTGGAGGCCGACAAGGTGCTCCAGGCGATCGGCTTCCAGCCCCGCACCGAGGGCTACGGCCTGGAGAACACCGGCGTGAAGCTCACCGAGCGCGGCGCCATCGACGTCGACGGGCGCTGCCGGACGAGCGTGCCGCACCTCTTCGCCATCGGCGACGTCACCGCCAAGCTGATGCTCGCGCACGCCGCCGAGTCCATGGGCATCGTCGCCGCCGAGACGATCGCGGACGCGGAGACCATGGAGCTGGACTACGTCATGATCCCGCGCGCGACGTACTGCCAGCCGCAGATCGCCAGCTTCGGGTGGACCGAGGAACAGGCCCGCGAGCAGGGCTTCGACGTGCAGGTCGCGAAGTTCCCGTTCACCGCGAACGGCAAGGCGCACGGCCTCGGCGACGCCACCGGCTTCGTCAAGATCCTCAGCGACGCGCGGTACGGCGAACTCCTCGGCGCCCACCTCATCGGTCCCGAAGTCACCGAGCTGCTGCCGGAGTTGACGCTGGCTCAGCAGTGGGATCTGACCGTCCACGAGGTGGCCAGGAACGTCCACGCGCACCCGACGCTCGGCGAGGCCGTCAAGGAGGCCGTGCACGGGCTCGCCGGACACATGATCAATATGTGACGGGCCAGGCCACCCCCCTGATCGCGGCACTCCGTGCCCCCTGCGCACCGAGCCGAAAACGAGCGCTCGCGCCGCGCGGCCCGGCGACAATGAAGGCCGGGCGTCCGGTGACGGTGACGGACGGTTGTGGGGGAGTGGGGCCCGTGAGCCGAGGAAAGAGGCGCATCCGGCGGCGGACGCCGGATGCGCTGCCGGTGACGCGCAGCGAACGGCTGCTGTTCGGCGGCGCGCTGCGGTACGACCTGTCGTTCACCCGGCACGAACAGCCGCTGCTGCGGCTGACGTTCTGGCAGATGGCGCGGCAGTTCCCCGCGATGGCGGCCCTCGTGGCCCGGGCCGCCTGGCGGGAGGACCGGCGGGCCCTGCTGGCGCTGCTCGGCGCCGAGGTCGGCCAGGGGCTGACCCGCGCCTTCGTCCTGGTGGCCACCAACCGGGTGCTGGTCGCGCTGTTCGCCGGCGGGCCGACCGTGGAGCGATTACGCCAGGCCCTGCCCGCGCTGCTGGCCGGCTGCGCCGTCGCCGCCGTGGCCGCGCTGCTCTCGGCCGTGTCGGTCGCCGCCTCCGGACGGCTGGAGCCCAAGGTCGAGCGGGCCTGCACCGCCCGCTTCTACCGCGGCGCCGTCCGGGTGGAGCTGGCGGCCCTGGAGGACGCGGACTTCCACCGCACGCTGGACGCCGGGCGCTTCGGCACCGACTCCGTCCGCATGATGCTCCGCTCCTCGGTCACGGTCGTCAACGCGCTGATCGCGCTGCTCGCCTCCGCCGCCGTACTGGCCCTCCTGCACCCGCTGCTCGTCCTGATGCTCGTACTGATCGCCGCGCCCAAGGGCTGGGGTGCGGTCCTCTCCGCCCGCCGGCAGTACGCCTCGCGGCATGCCTGGATCGAGCACCGGCGCGCCATATCCGTCGTCACCCAGAAGATCACCGACCACCACTGCGCCCCCGAACTGCGCGTGCACGGCGCCGGCCGGATGCTGACCGACGCCTATGACGACATGTCGATGACGATGGAGAAGGAGCAGCAGCGGCTGGCCACCGCCGAGGCCGCCACCCAGACCGCGGCGGCCGCCGTCTCCGGCCTCGCCACGCTCGCCGCCTACGGCGTCCTGTGGCTGCTGCTGACCGGCGGCGGCATGCCGCTGGCGGTGGCCGGCACGGCGGTCATCGCGGTACGCAGCGCGGGCGCGGGGCTGACCGCCCTCGTCATGCAGGTCAACCGGCTCTACGAAGAGGCCATGTACCTCAAGGACCTCCAGGACGCCTGCGAGGGCGCCGAGGACCAGGCCATCCCGGCCGGCGGCGTCCCCGTCCCCAGGCCGCTCACCGAAATCCGCCTGGAGGGCGTGAGCTTCACCTACCCCGGCGCACCGGAACCGGCACTGCGCGGGATCGACCTCACCATCCCGCGCGGCCGCGTCGTCGCGCTGGTCGGCGCGAACGGCTCGGGCAAGACCACCCTCGCCAAGCTCGTCGCCGGGCTGTATCTGCCGACCACGGGGCGGCTGACCTGGAACGGCGTCGACCTGCGCGAGGCGGACAGGGACGCGGTGTTCGACCAGGTCGCGGTGCTCGGGCAGGACTTCCCGCGGTGGCCGATGACCGCACGCGCCAACGTCCACATCGGCCGCAGCGACCAGCCGGCCGACCAGGAGCGCATCGAGCGCGCCGCGGCCGAGGCGGGCGCAGCGGGCCTCGTCGAGGGGCTGCCGCACGGCTGGGACAGCCTGGTGGTCAAGGGCTTCGAGCGCGGCACGGACCTCTCCGGCGGCCAGTGGCAGCGGCTGGGCAGCGCCCGCGCCCGGTACCGCGGAGCGCCACTGCTGATCGTCGACGAGCCGACCGCGGCACTCGACCCGCAGGCCGAGGTCGAGGCGTTCCGCGCGCTGCGCTCGCTCGCCGACGACGGCACCACCGTCCTGCTGATCACGCACCGGCTGGCGGCCACCGCCACCGCCGACCTGATCTACGTACTGGACCGCGGCCGGCTGGCCGGCGCCGGCACCCACCGTGAGCTGATGTCCGTACCGGGCGGCCTCTACCGCGCGATGTACGAACTCCAGGCCGCCCAGTACGGCATGGACGGCACGTCCGGCACCGCGCCGCGGACCAACGGCGTGCCGCGGCCCAGCAGCACCGGCACCGGCTCGGGCGATTCCCATGTCGACCGCGTCCAGGGGTAACCCGCCGCACCGCCTGCCGTCCGCCCCGCTGCGCCCGCGCCGTCCCGGCCCGCTCGCGAGCACGCTGCGGGACGTCCTGGGCTGCCTCGGGGTGATCGTGGCGGCGGTGCTGGTCTCGCTGCTGTGCGTGCTGCTCTCGCAGGCGTTCCCGCAACTCGCGGAGATCTCGCCCTGACCCCGCGGTGGCCCGGTCCGCCGGGCCCCGCGGCTCTACGCCTGTAGATCTCCACGTTCTTGACACATAATCACACCGCAATGGTCACGCGGTGGGAATTGTGGTGATGGCACGCTGCCTCCGGCCGGTCATTCACCGGCCGGCCCCGGTCCGCACCCCCCACCCTTCGGCGGACCGGCCACGCGCATGGGGGAGAGGACACCACTCGTGGACACATCCCGCACCACCGCTCGGCGCAGAATCGTCACGGCACTCACCGGTACGGCCCTGCTCGCGCTGGCCGTCCAGATACCGGCCAGCGCGGCCCCCGAGCCCGTCCCTCAGCACGGCGCCACCGCCGCCGCGTACGCCACCACCGCGTACGACGACACGTACTACAAGGACGCGGAGGGCAAGACCGGCCCGGAGCTCAAGTCCGCGCTGCACAAGATCATCAGTTCTGGCGTCAGCAAGCTCAGTTACAGCCAGGTCTGGGACGCGCTGAAGGTCACCGACCAGGACCCCAAGAACTCCGGCAACGTCATCCTGCTCTACACCGGCCGTTCGCAGAGCAAGGACGACAACGGCGGCGACCCCGACCAGTGGAACCGGGAGCACGTCTGGGCCAAGTCGCACGGCGACTTCGGCACCTCCACCGGGCCCGGCACCGACATCCACCACCTCCGCCCGGCCGACGTCTCGGTCAACAGCACCCGCGGCAACAAGGACTTCGACAACGGCGGCAGCGAGGTCGGCGAGGCGCCCGGCAACTACACCGACGGCGACTCCTTCGAGCCCCGCGACGCCGTCAAGGGCGACGTCGCGCGCATGATCCTCTACATGGCGGTCCGGTACGACGGCGACGACGGCTTCCCCGACCTGGAGCCCAACGACAAGGTCGACAACGGCTCGGCGCCCGCCATCGGCAAGCTCAGCGTCCTGAAGGCGTGGAGCGAGCAGGACCCGCCGGACGACTTCGAGAAGAACCGCAACCAGGTCATCTTCGACAAGTACCAGCACAACCGGAACCCGTTCATCGACCACCCCGAGTGGGTCGACGCCATCTGGTGAACCGTTCCGGCGGTCAGGAGCGGCCGCCGTCCCGTGCGGCGGCCACCATCCGCTCTCCCAGCTCCCGCAGGTAGTCGCGGAGTTCGGGCGGCTCGTGCACCTCGAACGCCACGCCGAGCAGCGCGAGCCGGACCGCCAGCCAGTCCAGCGCGTCACCGCCGGTCAGGAGCCGGCAGCGGCCGCCGGGCAGCGGCTCCAGCACGCCGCCGCCCGGCGGCACCCGGCGCGCCGCGTCCTCGGCCGTGGTGTGCAGGGTGATCACCGCGCGGTGCCGGGCGCGGTGCCCGGTGACCGACTCGGCGACGTAGGACGCGGCGTCGCCCCCGGGCAGCGCACGCTCCGCCGACCGCGCACCCGTGGCCAGCGGCTCGCGCACCCGGTCGGCCCGGAAGGTCCGCCAGTCCGCGCGGTCCAGGTCGTACCCGACCAGGTACCACCGCTGGTCGGCGCTGACCAGGCGGTACGGCTCGACGTGCCGCCGCGTGGGCGCACCGTCGCCGCGGCCCGCGTACGTGAACCGCAGCCGCTCCCCGAGATGGCACGCGGCGGCCAGCGCGCTCAGCACCTCCGGGTCCGTGCTGGGCGCGGTGCCGCCGCCGGTGAGCAGCCCGTACAGCGGGTCGGTGGTCTCCCGGAGCGCGGCGACCCGGCGGCGCAGCCGGCCGGGCAGCACCTGCTCCAGCTTGGCCAGGGCGCGTACCGAGGTCTCCGCCACGCCGGTCACCGCGCCGCCCGCCGCAGCGTGCAGCCCGACCGCGACGGCCACCGCCTCGTCGTCCTCCAGCAGCAGCGGCGGCATGGCCGTGCCGGCGGCCAGCCGGTAGCCGCCGACGGCCCCGACCGTCGCGTCGACCGGATAGCCCAGCTCGCGCAGCCTGCCCACGTCCCGGCGGACCGTCCGCTCGGACACGCCGAGCCGGCCGGCCAGCTCCGGGCCGGTGTGCTCGCGGCCGGTCTGCAGCAGGGAGAGCAGCTTCAGCAGCCGGGCCGGGGTGTCACTCACGGGCGCTCACGCCTTCCAGGGTGCGGGAGAAGCAGGACAGGAACTGTCCTGCTTCCCTCCTAGCGTGCCCGGTATGACCGACGTGAGCACCCTCCGCATCACCCGAGCCCGTACGCACAACCTCAAGGACGTGACGCTGGAGATCCCCCGCGGCCGGCTGACCGTCTTCACCGGCGTCTCCGGGTCCGGCAAGTCCTCGCTGGTCTTCGGCACGATCGCCGTGGAGTCGCAGCGGCAGCTCGGCGAGAGCTTCGGCTGGTACCTGCGCAACCGGATGCCCCGGCACGAACGCCCCGACGTGGACGCCATCGAGGGGCTGTCCCCGGCGATCGTGGTGGACCAGCGCCCCGTCGGCGGCAACGCCCGCTCCACCGTCGGCACCATGACCGACATCCACGCCGTGCTGCGGGTGCTGTACTCGCGGTGCGGCACGCCCAGCGCGGGGGAGGCGTCCGCGTACTCGTTCAACGACCCGGCCGGGATGTGCCCGGAGTGCGACGGGCTGGGCAAGGTGGTCCGGCTCGACCTCGAACGGGCCCTGGACACCAGCAAGTCGTTGAACGAAGGGGCGATCCGGCTGCCGATGGTCGCGGTCGGCAGCGCCTGGTGGCAGCTGTTCGCCGAGACGGGCCTGTTCGACCCGGACAAGCCGCTGGCCGAGTACACCCCGGACGAATGGGCGCTGCTGCTGTACGACGACACCGGCCGCAAGGTGCGGCGGGGCGGCGCCGGCCACCAGAACTCCTACGAAGGGCTGGTCGTCGGCTTCCGGCGGCAGTACGTCACCCGCGACACCTCGGGGCTGAGCGAGCGCCGGCGGGAGGCCGTGCGCCGCTTCGTCGCCGAGGACGTCTGCCCGGACTGCGACGGCGCGCGGCTCAACGAGGCGGCCCGCAAGACCCGGGTGGCCGGGCTGACGCTCGCCGAGATGACGGCCCTGGAGGCGGACGAGCTGATCACCGTGCTGCGCGACGTCGACGACCCGGTGGGCGGGCCGGTCGCCGCACAGGCGGTCGCGGCCCTGGAACGCCTCGTCGGCATCGGGCTCGGCTACCTGAGCATGGACCGCGAGACCGGCACCCTCTCCGGCGGCGAGGCCCCAGCGGCTGAAGACCGTACGCCACCTCGGCTCCAGCC
>NZ_PQSQ01000138.1 GCF_002920575.1 Streptomyces sp. Ru73
CCGGGTGCACCGCGCCGCGCCGGGGGCTGCGTCGCACATTGCACACCGGCCCGCGCCAGGCCGGGTGCGCCGCGCCGCGCGCACTGGCCTCGCCAGGCCGGGATGGCATCGCGCACACTGACCCTCACCACTTCGGGCGTACCGCGCCGAGCACGCTGGCTGGCGCCCCTTCACTTCCCCGCCCCCGACTCGCCCCACGCGCGTTTCGTGCAGTCAGCACGACAGGATCGTGCAGGCACCGCGCCCGCCTCCCGGTCGATACTCGAGCGGCACCCACCTGCCGATCACGTACCGCGAGAGTCGGAGCGAGTCGTATGCGCGCATTCACCTACGCCGGTCAGCCCGCCCGGGTGGTCTTCGGTGCCGGGACGCTGGGGCGGCTGCCCGAGGAGCTGGGGCGGTTGGGGGCCTCCCGCGCCCTGGTCCTCAGTACGCCGGGCCGGGCGGAACTGGCCCGGCGGGCCCGGGAGGTCCTCGGGGCCGCGGCGGCCGGGGAGTTCACCGGTGCGGCCGAGCACACCCCGGTCGAGGTCACCCGGCAAGCGCTGGCCGTCGCCCGCGCGCTGGACGCCGACTGTCTCGTCGCCGTCGGCGGCGGCTCGACCGTCGGCCTGGCCAAGGCGGTGTCCGTGCGGACCGGGCTGCCGCAGGTCGTCGTCCCGACGACGTACGCGGGGTCCGAGGCCACGCCGGTGCTGGGCGAGACCGAGAACGGTGTGAAGACCACCCGGTCGGCGCCGGAGATCCGGCCGGGCACGGTGCTGTACGACGTCGACCTGACCCTCGGGCTGCCGGTGCCGGTCTCCGTGACCAGTGGCATCAACGCCATGGCGCACGCGGTCGAGGCGCTGTACGCGCCGGAGCCCGACCCGGTCACGGACCAACTGGCGCTGCGGGCCATCGAGTTGCTGGCCGGGGCGCTGCCCCGGATCGCCGGGGACCCGGCCGACCGGGAGGCGCGGGCCGAGGCGCTGGAGGCCGCCTGGCTGGCCGGGACCTGTCTCGGCAGCGTCGGCATGGGGCTGCACCACAAGCTGTGTCACACTCTCGGCGGCTCGTTCGGCCTGCCGCACGCCGCCACGCACACCGTCGTGCTGCCGTACGCCATGGCCTACAACGCGCCCGCCGCGCCCGACGCCATGCGCCGCATCGCCCGTGCGCTGGGTGTCGCCGACGCGCCCACCGCCGTGTACGACCTGATCCGCCGCCTCGGCGCGCCGACCGGCCTCGCCGGGCTCGGCCTGGACGAGGCCGACCTGGCGCGGGCCGCCGAACTGGCCGCCGGCACGCCGTACCCCAACCCCCGCGAGGTCACTCGGGACGGTGTCGCCCGCCTCCTCGCCGATGCCTTCGCCGGCCGCCGCCCGGCCTCCGCCGAGCCTGCCCCGAGCTCTCCGGCCCGCCCGGGCGGGGAGGCAACGCTCTCCGACTCCCTGCGTACCCTCCTCGACCAGGTCACGGCCAGTTTCGCCGGGGCGCCCGACGCGCGCGTACGGCAGCTGCTCACCGACCTCACCCGGCGGCTGCACGGCTTCGTCGCCGACAACGACCTGACCGACGCCGAGTGGCGGTACGCGATCGACTTCCTGACCAGGACCGGGCAGCAGTGTTCCGCGACCCGGCAGGAGTTCATCCTGCTCTCCGACACGCTCGGCATCTCCAGCGCGGTGGACCTGCTCACCAACTCCCGTACCGCCGAGAGCACCCCGTCCGCCGTGCTCGGTCCCTTCTACGTCGAGGGCCCGCCGCCGCTGCCCAACGGTGCGGATCTCGCCGAGGGGCTGCCGGGCACACCGTTGCACGCCTCCGTGCGGATCACCGACCTGGAGGGGAAGCCGCTGGCCGGGGCGGTGGCGGACGTGTGGCAGTCCAATGAGGACGGTTACTACGACGTTCAGCTGCCCGATCTCGACGGGCCGCAGTTGCGTGCCCGGTTCCGCGCTGACGACGAGGGACGCATCCGGTTCCGGTCCATCCTGCCCTCGGAGTACCCGATCCCCGACGACGGCCCGGTGGGGCGGATGCTCGCCGCCACCGGCCGCCACCCGTACCGCGCCCCGCACGTCCACTTCATGATCAGCGCGCCCGGGCGGCGGACCCTGGTCACCCAGCTCTTCGTCGCCGGCGGCGCCCACATCGACGACGACTGTGTCTTCGGCGTCAAGGACGCGCTGGTCGTCGACTTCCCCGAGCACCACGGACCGGCACCCGACGGGAGCGCGGCCGACGGCCCGTGGCGCTCCCTCGAGTACACCTTCCGCCTCGCGCCCGACACCACCCCCGGAGACCGGTGAGACGATGACCGACCCCCGCCACCAGGGCCCCGGCCCCGACGACGCTGCCTACGACACCGACGTCCTCGTCGTCGGCAGCGGTCCCGCCGGCGGCAGCGCCGCACTGCTGCTCGCCACGTACGGCATACGCACCACCCTCGTCAGCAAGTACGGCTGGACGGCCCACACTCCCCGCGCCCACATCACCAATCAGCGCACCCTGGAAGTCCTGCGCGACCTCGGCATCGAGGACCAGGCGCTCGCAGCGGGCACCCCGCAGCACCTGATGGGCGACACCGTGCTGTGCACCGCGCTGGCCGGTGAGGAGATCGGCCGCATCCGCACCTGGGGCACCGGCGACGACCGGCTCACCGAGTACACCGCCGCCAGCCCGTGCCCGATGACCGATCTGCCGCAGACGTACCTCGAACCGATCCTGGTGAGCAATGCCGCGGCACGCGGGGCCAAGGTCCGCTTCGACACCGAGTTCCTGCGGTTCGAGCAGGACGCGGACGGCGTCACCGCGTATTTCCACGACCGGTTGCGGGGTGACGAGTTCACGGTCCGCGCCCGCTATCTGGTCGGTGCGGACGGGGCGCGCAGCCGGGTCGCCGAGCAGGCCGGTCTGCCCATCGCGGGGCAGGAGGGCAAGGCCGGCAGCATGAACATCGTCTTCCGCACCGACCTGAGCGCACACGTCGCCCACCGCCCCAGCGTCCTGTACTGGGTCATGCGGCCGGGCGCCGGGACCGGCGGCATCGGCATGGGCCTCGTACGGATGGTCCGCCCCTGGAACGAGTGGCTGCTGACCTGGGGTTACGACATCGACGAGGCGCCTCCGGAGATCGACGGCGCGGAGGCCCGGCGGATCGTCCACGACCTGATCGGCGACGACACGGCCGACGTCGAGATCACCTCCACCTCGCTGTGGACCGTCAACCACTCCTACGCCACCCGCTACTCCACCGGCCGGGTCTTCTGCGCGGGCGACGCCGTGCACCGCCACCCGCCGTCCAACGGCCTCGGCTCCAACACCTCCGTACAGGACGCCTACAACCTCGCCTGGAAGCTGGCGATGGTGGTGCGCGGCCAGGCGGGCGCGGGCCTGCTCGACACGTACACCCCCGAACGCGCCCCCGTGGGCAAGCAGATCGTGGACCGCGCCAACCTCAGCCGCGACCAGTTCGGCCCGATCTTCCAGGCGCTGGGAATCGGTGACGGCACCGACCACGAAGGCATCGCGGCGGCGCTGGCCGCCTGCCGCGCGCCGGACGCTGCCGGCGCCCGGCGGCGGCGCGCGCTGGACGCGGCGATCCAGCTGAAGAACTACGAGTTCAACGCGCACGGCGTGGAGCTGAACCAGCGCTACGCCTCCGCCGCCGTCCTGGACGACGGCAGCCCGGCGGAGGAGTGGCCGCGCGACCGGGAGCTGTACCACCAGCCCGGCACCCGCCCCGGCGCCAAGCTGCCGCACGTCTGGCTGACGGCCGCCGACGGCCGGCGCGTCTCCACCCTCGACCTGGTCGGGAAGGGCGGATTCACGCTGGTCACCGGTGCCTCGGGGATCGTCTGGGAGGCAGCGGCAGCAGGCTGCGCCGAGGACGTGGGCGTGCCGGTCGGCGCCGTACGCATCGGTGCGGAGGCCGTGCGGGACGCCTACGGTGCCTGGCACCGGCTGTGCGCGGGCGAGGGGACCGAGGAGTCCGGCTGTCTCCTGGTACGGCCCGACGGCTACATCGCCTGGCGCACCGCGCACGCCCCGGATACGCCGGACGAGGCGCGTGCGGAACTCGGCAAGGCGCTGGCGGCGGTGCTGCAGCGCTGAGCGGCGAACGGTGGGGCGCCGGCGGCCCGAGCGGCCGCCGGCGCCCCGGCATCAGGGAATGTAGCGGGTGCGGTCCGTGCACAGCGACCAGATGACGAAGACGCCGAGCGCGATGCCGACGATGGCCCAGATGGGCTGGTACGGCAGCCACATGAAGTGCGCGATCACGTACAGGCCCGCGAGGACGATGCCGGCCGTGCGGGCCCAGCGGAGGCCCTTGAGCAGGCCGAGGCCGGTGGCGGCGACGATGATGCCGAGCACCAGGTGGATCCAGCCCCACGCGGTCGTGTCGAACTCGTAGACGTAGGTGCCCGTCAGGGAGTTCCTGAGCAGGTACACCTGGTTGTTGGCGATGCCGGCGATGCCCTCCAGGACGCCGAGGACCCCGGAGACCAGCATCAGGACCCCGGCGAAGAGCGTGCCGCTGGCCGCCCAGACGTTGTCCGGGCCGTGCGCCCGGGGCGGTTTGGGGCCCGCTGCGTGGGGTGCTGCCTGCGACATGGTGGCTCCCCTCCGTGACATACGGGTGCGAATGTCGTCGGTCCAGCGTCGTCCCGCGGCGCCCCGGTGTCCACCGGATACGTCGCCGACCGCACGAACCCGGTCCCTTACGAGCACGTCCGATGGGACACCGGGACCGGGCGGCCTCAGCCTCCTTCGGGCGCGCCGAGGAAGTGGAAGCCGGGGCGCGGGTGCATCAGGAAGTCGTGGTGCGAGATGTTCCAGGCGTAGGCGCCGGCCAGGCCGAAGGCCACCCGGTCACCGGCGCGCAGGCCGGGCGCCGGCACGTTCCGTGCGAGCAGGTCCTTGGGCGTGCACAGCTGGCCGGTCAGTGTCACCCGGTCGCCGCGGGCCGCCGGGCGCGGCCAGGGGTGCGGCCAGGGCGTGTCGGTGCGCAGTACGGTGCAGGGCTGGTCGTGGCCCTTGGTGGCGGGGGTGCGCAGGTGGTGGGTGCCGCCCCGGACGACGGCGAACTCCTCGCCGTGGCTGTGCTTCACGTCCAGTACTTCGGTGACGTACCAGCCGCAGTACGCCGTGAGCGCGCGGCCCGGCTCGATGCGCAGGGTCAGTTCGGGGTGGCCGGCGACGATCCGGGCGAGGCCGGCGCCGTAGGCCGCCCAGTCGAAGCGGCTGTCCGGTGCGGTGTAGTCGACGGCCATGCCGCCGCCGACGACCACTTCGGGCAGCGGCACCCGGTGGCGTGCGGCCAGTGCGGTGGCCCAGGCGACGACGGAATCGGCCACGGCGAGCTGGGCAGGCGCGTCCAGGCCGCTCGCCAAGTGGGCGTGCACGCCGCGGAGTTCGAGGTGCGGGTAGGTGCCGTCGGTGAGCAGCCGTACGGTGTGGTCGGCCTGTGCGGGGTCCAGGCCGAAGGGTGCGGGACGGCCGCCCATGGCGAGAGCGCTGCCGTCGAGGGCGTCGCCGGGCCCGGGCAGGTTGAAGCGCGGCAGGACGGCGACGCGGCGGCCGGGGGCGTGCCGTTCGGCCAGGGCGGCGAGCAGGTGGAGTTCGTGCGGGCTCTCCACGTGGAACCGCTCGACGCCGGCGGACAGAGCCGTGCTGATCTCCGCGGGGGTCTTGCCGGGGCCGCCGAAGGCCAGTGGCAGGCCGGGCACGGCCTTGCGGACGTGGGTCAGCTCGCCACCGGAGGACACCTCGTAACCGTGGACGTAGGGGCGGAGCGCGGCCAGGATCTCCGGCTCCGGATTCGCCTTGGCCGCGTAGTACAGCTCGACCCGGCCGGGGAGGGAGGCGCGTATCCGGCCGGCGTGGTTGCGGAGTGCGGTGAGGTCGTAGCAGTACGCGGGGAGGTCTTCGGAGCGGAGGGTGCGGACGCGGTCGCGGACGGCGGCGGTGGGCTGGGTCATCGGCTGTTCCCGGTGGAGGCGTGGAGGACGGAAGCGGCGAGCGGGGAGGGCAGCCGGACGTAGCCGGCCTCGCGGTCGGCCTTGCGCTGCCAGCGGGTGAGCAGGTTGGCCTTGGCGGGGAGCGGGGCGCCCGCGAGCAGGCCGGCGAGGAGCGGCGGGCAGCCGTGCCGGTCGGCGTGGCGCCGGAGGACGCGGCGTACCTCGTTCCACAGGCCGGCCTCGATGTCCGGGTGCAGGTCGGCGAGGGCGGCGAGGAGTTCGGCGACGTGGTTGACCAGCAGGCAGTACACGACCCGGTCCCAGCCGCGCCGCGCGTCGTACGTCAGGGGTGCGGCGACGTCGGCGGGCAGCGCGGCGAGGGCTTCGGCGTGCCGTTCGGGGAGCAGCTTGGTGCCCTCCAGGTCGCGCAGCAGTACCTGTGCGGGCATGCCGGCGCCGTCGACGCAGATCAGTACGTTCTGCAGGTGCGGCTCGAAGACCAGGCCGTGGTCGAAGTAGGCGGCAAGCACGGGCGGTACCAGCAGGTCGAGGTAGGCGGCCCACCACTTCAGCGCGGTCTGCGGGCCGGCGCAGGGCGGCAGCCGGGAGACGTGCGCCGGGCCCGCCGGGTACTCGTCGGCGACGGCGGCGGCCAGCAGCGGTGTGGTGCCGGGCAGCAGCCGCCGCGACAGGCCCTCGCGCACGATCACACCGAACCCTTCGAGCAGTGCGGTGTCGGTGCCGCCGTGCGGGCCGGGAAGGGCGAGGCTCCGGTAGGCGGGCTCGCGGAGCACCGCGCAGCCGGGAAAGCGCGCTGCCAGGTCGTCCAGGGCCGGGGCGAGCAGCCGGGTGAGCGCGACCGCTCCGGAGAGCTCGTAACGGGCGTTCTTCCGCAGGCAGTTGGTGATCCGGACGTTCAGGCTGAACTTCAGGAAGGCGTCGTCGGTGTAGAGGGTGCGGACCGAGGCGGTCGCGGCGTACGGCACGTCGCCGGTGCCCAGCAGGCGGACGTCGCCCCGCGCCAGTGCGCTACGCAGTCCCGGGTGGTCGCGCAGCAGCTCGTACTGCCAGGGGTGCGCGGGCAGCAGCCGGTAGCCCTCGGGTACCGGCACGCCCGGCACGTCCAGCGGGGCCGCGGCCTCCGGGTGCGCGGTCTCCTCGGCCACCAGGTCAGCGCGGACGGCGAGCAGCAGCAGCGGGAAGCGGGCACCGGTCTCGGGCGCGTACCGCTGCCACGAGCCGGGGTCGCCGGTGCGGGCCTTGGGCGTGGGGTGGAAGCGGTGGCCGAGGACGAGCGACTGCTCGGAGGCGAGGTAGGCGGCGCGCCAGTCCCCGCCGACGGCGGCCGCCGCGTCGTCCGGTGCCGGACGGCCGGCCAGAACCGCTGCGGTCGCCCGGTGCCCTTCGGCGACCTGCGCCAGGAACTCGCCGTTGGGCACCCCGGTGCGCAGCGTCAGCTCGCCGTGCACATGCTCGGCCAGCCGGCGCCAGCCGATCTCCGTCCAGCCGTCCCCGTCCCGCTCGGCCACCGGGCCGGTGAAGCGGTGCGCACCGATCAGTGACGTGCGGCGCAGTGCGACGCGCAGCCGGACGTCGCGGCGGGGCAGCCGGAGCAGCAGGTGACCGCGGTCGACGGCGGTCTGGTGCTCGGGCCCGGAGACCTCGCGGAGCAGGCAGTTGAGGAGGGTGTGGGCCACGGCGTCGTCGGCGGTCGGCAGCCCGGCGGGGGAGGCGGCGGCCGGGGTGCCGGTGGCCGGGGTGCCGGTGGCCGGCGCACCGGCCCGTCCGGTGGCGGAATGCGGCGGCGGGGGCATCGGGGGCTCCTGCGGAGTAGCGGTGGGACGGGGGAGGACGAGGGGGCCGCGGCGGCCGGACGCGGCACGGCTCGCGGCGCGGCCGGTCACCGGGCGGCCCGCGACGGCAGCAGGTAGTTGGGACCCGTGGTGTAGTGCTTATTGATGTCGGCGGCGCCTGAGCGCTCCTTGGACAGCAGCGTCCCGGCGCTGACCATGGCCTTGACCGGCAGGTACGGGGCTTCCAGCAGCCTGGCGCCGAGGACGGCACCCGCCTCGCCGGGCGCGCTGCCCAGCCGGCCGACCGCCTCGGTGAGGCGGTCACGGACCAGTCCCAGCAGCCGGTCCAGTGGTGCACGCCCGCGCCGCGCCAGCCCGAACGCGTAGGAACCGGCGCACAGATGCACCGTGATGGCCGCGAAGAGATCCGCCACCGGGCCGTCGTCCGTGCCGAAGATCCGCCGGTCGGTGAAGTCCGCCGGGTCCGGCGCTGCCGCGCCCAGCCGCTCCCGCAGCCGTACGGTGTTGATCCGCGGGGAGTCGTTGTCCTTGAACAGCAGCCGCAGCCGGGTACCGCCCGCGGCCGTGCGGTCCAGCACGAGCGAGATGTTCTGCTGGTGCGACTCCAGCGCGATGCCGTAGCCGAAGAGCGTGGTCTGCCAGTCGAACAGCAGGGCCCAGCAGGCGTCGAGCAGTGCGAGCGGGTCGCCGCCGTAGAACCGGTCGGCGAGGTGGTCCAGTATCGGCCGGCCGCCCGGCGCCGGGGCGAGCAGCGCGGCCAGCGGGACGACGACGCTGTTCTCCAGCCCGGCCGGCCAGCGGCGGCACAGTACGGCCAGCAGTTCGTGCCCGGCGTGTGCGTACACCGTCTCGTCGGCCTGGAGCACCGTTTCCCGGAACCGCGGCTCGCGGGCCAGCACCGTCTCCAGCAGCCGCTGGCCCGCCGCGCCGTCGACGAGTGTGCCGGGCTTGATGGTGCGCTTGTTGCGCATCCCCAACGTCGAGGTGGGAAGCGGGAGTTTGAGGTGCACGCGGGAGTCGGCGTCCAGTGCCACGGTACGCATCGACAGCGTCGGCGCGACGTCCAGCGACGGCCGCCCGGCCGGTACCGCCTCCCCGGCCGGACCCGCCTCCCGCAGTGCGGCCTCCAGCGGGCCGCCGGCCGTCAGCGGATGCACGGGCAGCGCGAAATGGCTGGAGTCCAGGCCGGGGCGGCCCAGGTCGGCGGGGCGCGGCCAGCAGCCGGGCAGGCCGCCCGAGGCGGCGCCGTCGGACAGGGTGAGGGCGGTACGCGGCAGCAGCACCCAGCGCAGTGCGAAACGGGGGTGGAACTCGGGTGCGTACGCCCGCAACTGGTCCTCGTCCAGCCCGGAACGCCCGCGCGAGACCGGGTACACCGGGTGGTCGAGACGGGCGGCGAGCGCGTCGTACGCGAGGCCCGCCACCAGGCCCGTCCAGCGGGCCGGATCGGGCCCGTGACGGTGCGTCAGCGTGGCGTACAGCTCGTCCCGCGTGGCCTCGTGCAGCCGCAGTGTCGCCAGGGCCTGCCGGCACTCCGCCGCGAACGCGTCGAACCCCTCGTGGTCGCGCGGGTCGGCCAGCGCCCGCAGCGCGGCCGGCACCGCGTCCAGGCCGGTCAGCCGGGCGCCGTCGGACTCGCGGACCAGCAGCGGCAGCCGGGCGGCGTACTCGGCCTGGTAGCCGTCGGGGGCCAGTGGCAGCAGCAGCGCCCCGCAGTCCGCGGCGGGCAGTCGCAGCCACGGTCCGTCCGGGCGTCGCAGCAGTGTGCCGCGGGTCCGCAGGCCCACCACGTCCTCCCGCAGCAGCGCGCTCAGCACGCGCACCAGCAGCTCGCGCTCCGCCGGCCCGGCGTCCGTGCCCGGTTCCGCGGTCGCGGCGGTCACCGGGTGATCTCCCACCGCTCGGCGGCGAAGAACTCCTCGACCACGCGGTCCACGGTCCGCTGGTCGCGCCCCGTGGCCCGGGCCACGCCGAGGAAGTCGCGGTTGGTGCGGTAGTGCGGGTGCGTGGTGCCGACCTCGCGCAGCGGACGGTATGTCAGGCGGACGCCGTCGACCGTACGGTCCTGCGCTGCGGGCGCTGCGGTGAGGGTGCCGGCGCGGTCGGCGAGGGCGTACCGCACCCGCGCCGCGCCGTCCGTCCGGGCGCCCAGGTCGGCGGGGAGCGGCTCGCCCAGGTGGGTGCGGAGGATGTGCGCGAACAGCGGTATGTCCAGTAACCGGTCCAGCAGCAGGTCGCACTGGTCGCCGATGACGCGGTAGTTGACCTCGATGAGCCGGGCGCGGCCCTCGTGCACCACGAACTCGGTGTGGCAGGCCCCGAACCCGACGCCCAGCGCGTCCAGTTGGGCCAGCACCTGGGCCGTGACCGGTTCCGGATGGGCGGCGACGTAGGCGTGCCGCTCTTCGATGAAGGCCGGGGGAGGGGAGACCGTGGTGTGGAAGCCGCCGAGGACGTGCAGGGTCCGGCCGTCCCCCAGGGTCTCCATCGTGTACAGCTCGCCCGGCAGGTACTCCTCGGCGACCAGCGCCGCTCCCGGGCGCCGGGCCCGGATCTCCTCGGCCCGCTCGACCAGTTCGCCGGGGCCCTCGGCCAGGACGACGTCCTCGCTGGCCACGCCCTCGCGGGGCTTGAGGACGCACGGGTAGGGCAGCCCGGCGGCGGCCAGCGCGTCCGGCTCCTCGTCGGGGCCGAGCTGCGCCGACCGGACGGTGTCGAGGCCGGCGGCGGCGAGGTGGCGGCGCATCTCCGCCTTGTTCTTGGCGCGCAGCGCGGCCCGCCAGTCCTTGCCGGGCAGCCCGAAGTACGCGGCGGCCAGCGCCGCTTGGGTCTGAAGGTGGTCGCTGTTGGTGAACACCGCGTCGCCGGGGCCGTCCGCCGCGATCCGGCCGATGACCGCGCGGACGTCCTGCACGTCGCACTCGACGACCTCGGTGTCCGGGTGTCTCGCGCGGTGGGCCGCCGGCCGGTCGGTCAGGACGGTGACGTCTAGGCCGAGGCGGGCGGCGGCGGGCAGGAAACCGTCGCTGACCGAGTCGGTGGGGTTCAGTGCGAGCAGGTGCATCCGCATGACAGGGGCCCCTTCTGGTCCGGAGTGGTGCGGGGACGGCGGTGCGCGCCGGCCAACGGGGCTTCGGTTGCTGATGGTTCGGTCGTCACCACGCGTCGTTACGTTAGGTTAGGCAAACCTAAACCTGCAACCGGGGTGGTGCGTATCGGCGAGCCGGCCGCCTCCCGGCCGCGTGTACGGGAGCGGGCTCCGGACTCCCTACCCGGTCACGACGGCTCAGCCACCTCCGTACGGGCGCAAATCCGGTTGCCCGAGAGCACGACCCTTGCTGAAGTGAGCGGATGAATCACGAAGCGGTGCTCGCGGAGTACGACCGGCGCATGCGGCAGGACGCCGGGCCCGACGGCCCCGGCGCCCGGATCGAGCGGCTGCCCGGCGTCGTCCGGCAGACCGCCGGCACGGAAGACGGCTGGAACGGCATCCTCTGGGCCGATCTCCCGCCCGGCGCTGCCGACGCCGCGATCGCCGCCCAGATCGCGCACTTCACCACGCTCGGCCGCGCCTTCGAGTGGAAGCTGCACGCCCACGACCGCCCGGCCTGCCTCGCCGCCCGGCTGACCGCGGCCGGCTTCGTCCCCGAGGCCGAGGAGACCCTGATGGTCGCCGGGACCGGCACCCTGCCCACCACCGCCCGCCTCCCGGCCGGCATCCGGCTGGAGCCGGTCACGGACCCGGCCGGCGTGGACCTCATGGTGGCCGTCCACGAGCAGGTCTTCGGGCCCGGCCGCGCCCGCTTCCGCACCCAGCTCCTCGACCGGCTCGCCACGGCCCCCGACACGGTCGCAGCGGTGGTCGCCATGGCCGGTGACACCCCGGTCAGCGCCGCCCGGATCGAGCTGCCGCCCGACGCGCCCTTCGCCTCCCTCTGGGGCGGCGGCACCCTCCCCGAGTGGCGCGGCCGCGGCCTCTACCGCGCACTGATCGCCCACCGCGCCCGCATCGCGGCGGCCCGCGGCTACCCCTACCTCCAGGTCGACGCCTCCGACCAGAGCCGCCCCATCCTCCAGCGCCTCGGCTTCGCCGCGCTGACCACCACCACGCCGTACGTGTACGGGGAGTGAGCCCCGTACCCGTACGCCGCGGTGCCTCGGGCGGTCAGCCGGGCCAGCGGACCCGGGCCACCGCCGTGCCGCCCCGCGTGCCGTCCGGCGCCACCGCCGTCAGCCGCAGGGCCGTCACGCGCTCCGCCCCGGCACGGGCGAGCGCCTTGACGTAGTACACGTCGTCGAAGATCCGCCCCAGCGCCTCGGTACGGCCGTCCGGCAGCTCCCGGGTCAGGTCGTAGTACCAGACGCCGCGCTCGGCCAGCCGCCAGGAGAGGAACACCTCGGCGGTGTCACCTGCCGGGTGCACGGCGTCGACCGTGAACGCGGCGGGCGCCGCCGGGCCCGGAGCCGGGCGGCCGTCCAGGAAGGCCAGTTCGCCGAGGCGGAAGGTGTGCTCGGCCGGGGCGCCCGTGGTGCCGAAGCGCACCGCCACGGCCGCGACGGTGCGCCCGGCGAGCGCGGCCAGCGGCAGCTCCGCCGTGGTCCAGCGGCGGCGGGGATCCGGTCGTCCGGCCGGCAGCCAGGTGGTGGTGTCCGGCTCCTCCTCGGTGATCAGGCCCAGCTCGACGCGGCCGTACCGCTCCGGCGCCCGGTCGCCCGTCGCGTACACCAGCCGGACCCGCTCCCCGCCCGTGACCCGCAGCCGGGTCTTGAACAGCCGGGCCGTCGTCGGGCCGTCCGGGGCGAGCCGGCCCGAGAAACGCAGCGAACAGCCGCCGTCGTACGCCGTGCCGTAGTCGTACTCCGCACGCAGCGGTTCGGCGCCGCCCGCGCCCCGGGTCCAGAACTGCCAGGTGGGCAGCACGTCCTGGATGCTCATGTTGTTCCACTCCCGCTCCGAGGCCCGGCGGCCCGCCAGGAAGAAGGCGCGGCCGTGCCCGGTGTTGAAGCGGGTGACGAACGGGAAGCCGCCGATCACCGACCGCTCGGTCAGGTAGCGCGCCACACCGTCCCACTTGCGGAAGTTGTGCTCGTCGCGCGGCTTGCCGTCGTCCTCGTCCGGCCACGGCACGTACTCGGTGCGCCCGGTCCTGGTCGGGTCCTCGTGCGGCCCCGACCAGTAGTGGCGCTCGCGCACGAAGACCTCGTCCTGCGCGTCGGGGTCCTCCCGGTCCGGGTAGCGGTCCCAGGGGAAGTGCGAGCCGAACAGTGCCCAGCTGGTGCGCGCCGGCTGCCCGTCGGGGCAGACGATCCGCGGATCGAAGGGCGGATTGAAGCCGTACTTCTCGGTCTCGGTGCCGTGGAAGACCGTCTCGTACGGGTCGAGGCCCCGCTCCAGCGCCGTACGCCGGGAAGTGGCCACGCCCTCCTCGGTGAGCCAGTAGTTGGCGAAGAGGCTGTGGTTGACGGGCGTGTCCCCGTGCCGCACCCAGTCGGCGTTGGTGTCGTTGAAGGCGTTCTGGTAGTCCAGCTTCCCCTCGGTGGTGATCGTGTCGTACCACTGCAGGTGGAAGCCGTCCGGCGCCTTGGCCCGCAGATACGTCAGCATCCGCATCAGCTCGTGCGCGTCGGCCGCGGAGACGGTGGCTTCCTGGTTGATGAAGTAGCCGTCGAAGCCGAAGTAATCGGCCATCGCCAGCAGTCCGTCGGCCACTGGATACGACCCGTCGGCGCGGCGTTCGAGCAGGTCGGCGAAGGTGCCGGTACGCGGCCAGAACCAGCAGCCGAGGCTGCGCACGCCATTGCGGTGCGCGGCGTCGGTCCACGCGGGGTTCGGCAGGTTCACCACGCCGTGCACCGGCTCGTCCTCGGGCGAGCCGTCGACGGGCATGCCGTGCCAGGAACCGTACAGGTCGGTGTACTGCCAGAAGCGCAGCAGCCTGCGGGCGAACACATCGCCGTACTTGTAGGCGGTGAAGAAGGAGTTGTCGTAGTCGTAGCTGAGGTTCATCAGCCGCGGGCCGGTCGCCAGCCGCGGGTCCGCCTGGGTGGGCGCGAACGCGGGGATGCGGTGGGCGAGCGGCACACGGGAGCGGAAGTAGCGCGCGAACCGGTCGGTCTCCGGGCGCCAGGACTTCAGCGCGGCCGCGTCGTAGCCGTGCATGAAGGGCTGATGGGCGCCGCGTGCGGAGGCGGCGGCCGCGGGGCGCGCACCCAGCGGACCGAGCGGCCCCGCGAGCCCCACGGCCACGCCGGCCACGCCCAGCATCCGGACGAAGGTCCTGCGGTCCAGGTGGTCACCGCCCATGTCACGCCTCCCCGGTGATGCCGCGGCCCAGCCGCAGTGTGACGATCTCGAACGGGTGGAGGTCGAGGGCGAGCCCACCGTCCTCGTACGCCTGCCCGCCCGCCCCGTCCGGGCGCTCCAGCAGATCGCACCTGACCACGGAGGACACCGGGAAACCGCAGGTCAGCCTGGTGCTGACGCGTCCGCCGCGGGCCTCGTGCAGACGGACCACCACATCACCGCTGCCGTCGTCCGCGAGCTTCACGGCGGTCACGGTGACGGCCTCGTCGGCCACCGACACCAGCGGCTCGACCGCCTCAGCGGCGCCCGCCACCCGGCGTTCCGGCAGGTTGAGTGCCCAGCCCTCCCGCACCGCGTCACCGAGCCCGGCGCCCGGCACCAGCGCGCAGCGGAAGCGGTGGGTGCCCTGGTCGGTGCGCGGGTCGGGGAAGCGCGGCGCGCGCAGCAGGGACAGCCGTACGGTCGTGGTGGTGCCGCGGCCCGTCTCCCGCGCGGCACGCGAGGCGTCGTACCCGTACGTCGAGTCCGTCACCACCGCGACGCCCCAGCCCGGCTCCTCGACGTGCACGAACCGGTGCGCGCACGCCTCGAACTTGGCCGCGTCCCAGCTGGTGTTGGTGTGCGTGGGCCGGTACAGGTGCCCGAACTGGGTCTCGGCCGCGACCCGGTCGGCGTGCACGTCGAGCGGGAAGGCCGCCTTGAGGAACTTCTCGGTCTCGTGCCAGTCCACCTCCGTCGCGATCTCCAGCCGCGCCGCGCCCGGTGGCAGTGTCAGCACCTGCTCCACAGAGGAGGAGCCGAACGTGCGGCGGACCCGCACCGCACCGGCCGTGCCGCCGTCCACCGCCTCCACCGCGTCGGCCTCGACGAGATCCGTCACCGTGTTGCGGTAGAACTCGTCCACGTCCCAGGCGTCCCACATGGTCGGGAAGTCCTGGTGCAGCTGGAGCAGGTTGGCCGCCTTGCCCGGCGCCAGCGTCTCGCGCCCCGCCCGCAGGTCGTACAGCGACACCAGCAGGCCGCGGCCGTCGACCTCGGC
>NZ_PQSQ01000139.1 GCF_002920575.1 Streptomyces sp. Ru73
GCCCAGCTCGGATCGGAACCGCCGAAGAAGGTGGAGAAGAACACGCCCTCGATCTGCAGCTTCTTCGTCGTACGGAACTCCAGCTCGTCCTCGTGCAGCACCCGGCGGCCGTCGAGGAAGACCTCCACCGAACCGTTGTCCTTGCCCGGTGTGTTCAGCCGCACGGACTGCTCCACGCAGGTCCACCGGCCCACCGGCCACTTCCACTTGCCGCGCCCGAGCGAGGTGCCGTGCTCCACCGAGGTCGGCAGGTACGCGTACACCTCGCCGCGGCCCTTGCGCCGCCACATGTACCGGGTGGAGAGGCCGTTCTCGCCGTCGGGGATGCGCCGGCCGCCGGTGACCGTGCCGCCGTACAGGCCGGGCAGCTTGCCGCCCTTGACGAAGTCGAATCCCTTCGGGAAGCGCAGGTAGTAGCGCAGGTGCAGGGAGTCGGTGGGGCCCGAGCGCAGTGGCAGGTAGAGCTGCGCGCCGCCTTCCGGACGGCCGTAGCGGCGGGCGACGGTGGGACTGGCGGACCGGGCGGGATAACGCACCCGCAGCACGGGCCCGTACACCGGGTGGTAGCGCAGCACGGTCCGGTCCAGCCCGAAGGAGCCCTCCTCACGGGGGCGCAGCCGGGAGCCGAAGAAGCGGGCCACCGCGGCGGTGTCCCAGTCCAGGCCGGAGCCGGGGGAGGAGGGCTCATGGGTGTGGCGCGGGGGCGGTGGCTTCTCGTCCGAGCCCGAGCACGAGGGGAGGAGGACGGCGAGCGTGGCCGTTCCCGCGGCGGCGACGAACTTCCTCCGGTCCATGAGGCGTTGCTCCTCTCCTGCGCCCAGGCGCTCGGGCCGCCCCGCCGCGAGGCCGGCGGCGGGGCGGCCGGTGTCAGGCGGCGGTGATGCGGTACGTCATCGCCGCGGTGCTGGTCGGCCTGGCGTGCAGGGTCACACTGCCCTTCGCGTCCGCCTTGCCGGTGGCCACAGTACGGCCGTCGGCGACGAGTTTGTACGAAGCGCCCGGTTTCAGGCCAGTTGCGGTGAACGCCGCTGAACTGGCCGCATCCAGCTGCACCTTGACGGGGTTCTGGTCGACGAAGGCGATGGAGCCGGGTGAGCCGGAGTCACCCTTGACGGAGTACGTCAGGCCGGACGGCGCGGTGTTCTTCGTGAAGACCGTGCCGGCGGTCGACTGGGTGAGCACACCGGACTTCAGGATGCCGGTGAAGGTGTTGTTCCGGAAGCTCAGGTCGTCGCTCTGGTTGAGCTTGAAGACGTTGCTCGCGGAGCCGTCGAAGGTGTTGCCGGTGAACTCCAGCCGGGCGGGCCGGCCGGTGTTGTTGGTGTACATGGGCTTGTCCGAGCCCTGGTACGTGAAGACGGCGTACTGCCCGCTGTCGGTGACCTTGTTCCCGGACGTGGTGATGTCCTGGGACCCCACGCTGTAGCGCAGTCCGAACTTCGCGCGGGTGACCGTGTTGTCGGCGATCACGTCGTCGCTGCTGTCGAAGACCGCGATGCCCGCGCCGTTGGGCTGGTCGTGGACGTAGTTGTTCCGCACGACGCTGTCGGTGACGCCGCGGTGCAGCATGATGCCGTGCACCTGGTTGTCGCTCGCGTCGTCGTCGCCCGGCGGGACGTAGGGCGGGATGCCGTTGTGGTCGCTCTCGTTGCCGACGATCTCCAGGTTGTCGCACCGCTGGGAGCAGATGATCCCGTGGTTGCCGTTGTGGTGCGCGCGGTTGTTGGTGATCTTCAGCCGGTCCGAGTCGTCGTGCGGGTCGAGCCCGTACGCGATGTTGTTGTCGTACTCGTTGCGGTCGAACGTCATCCCGTAGGCACCGAAGGTGTAGGTGCCCATGTAGTTGTGGTGGAAGCGGCTGCCGATCTGGTCGCCCAGCACGTCGAGCTTGTCGCAGACGTCCTGGTGGCTGATGTCGCAGCCGCGTGCCTTGTACGCCACGCCGTAGCTCTCGGCCGCGTAGTAGCCGAGGTAGCCCACGTCGCTGTTGTAGAAGTTCATCCGGGACTGCCGGGGCGTGCCGTCGGTGTCCAGGTAGGACAGGGCCCGGATGAAGGCCCGGCCGCGCTCCCCGCTGCCGGCCGACGCGTCGGTGTCGGGGCCGCCCTTCGCCATGTCCCAGGAGGTGATGTCCACGGCGTCGACGTCGATGGTGCCGTACTGCGCGGTGATGGAGGCGACCTCGGTGGGCTTGTTGCTGTCCGGGCTGTTCAGCCGCAGGGTCTTCACCGTGCCGCCCGCGTCCGGCCCGTGCACGTTCAGCGTGGCGCCGTTCTGGACGACGAGGTTGGCGTCCAGCTGCCAGGTGCCGGGCGAGCCGTCCACCTCGTACAGCGGTGCGCTGGCGCACAGCCGGGCGATGTCGGGCAGCGTGGCTGTGCCGGACTGCAGGTAGAGCGTGTTGGTGCTGGATGCGTACCGCACCTGGCCGCTGCAGGCGGCGGCCTGTGCGGGCGGGGCGAACACGCTGGTCAGGCCGGTGACCAGCGCTCCCGCCGACAGCAGGACGGTGCCGGCACGCAGGGCTCTGGCGGGTGCGCGTAACGCGCGCCTCCCGGACGGGGCCGGGTCGCCGCCGGCCTGGCTCGCGGGCCGGAAGCCGGCACCGGTGGATCGGTCGGTCATGTGGGATCTCCTTCTCCGGCCGCCACCCGTCGGGGCGGCGGCCGGCCTGGGACGGTTGTGCCTGACGATGCGTCAGGCCGTGTTCTCCACGTGCCCGGCGACCTTCGGCCGTGGGGTGCCGCGGTGCCGGACGTGATGGAGGGTCTGCAGGACGACGGCCAGCGCGAGCGCCACCAGCGCGGCGAAGCCCAGCCAGGGGAACGGCGGCATGGTGATCTCCGTCTTGCCGTGCCGCTTGACCTCGCCGTCCCCGTCGAGCGCGACCGGGGCCCGGACGCGCGAGTCGGTGAGGTCCAGCCGGGAGCCGGCGTCGGCGACGACGCCCTGGCGCTCGGCCAGTACGTCGAGGGAGGTGCCGGAGGCCCGGACGTCGTGCGCCAGGTGCATGCCGCGGTGCGAACTGCCGACCGCCACGTCCTCCAGCCGGGCCGCCGCGCCCAGGTCGACGGCGGTCGTCCCGCCGGACAGGGCGCCGCCGGTGACCCGCAGGCCGGGCGAGCTGGAGGCCAGGCCCTTGCGGCTGGCCTCGCTGACCCGGACGTCGGTGAGCGTGATGTGGTCGGTGCTGGCGGAGGCCAGTACGCCGGTCTCGCCGCCGTCCACCCGGACGCCGCGCAGCGCGACGTGGCTGGCGTTGCCGCCGATGGCGATGCCGGTGCGGTTGCCGGTCAGCGCGGTGCGCTCGATGCTGATGTGCGACCCGGTGATGCCGATGCCGCGGTCGAAGCCGCCGACCGTGCCGCCGGAGACGGTGACGTTCTCGATGCCCTCGCCCAGCAGGATGCCCGGCTCGCTGCCGTTGTGCCCGGTGAGATCGGGGTCCCGCACGGTGACCGTGCTCTCGCCGCCGGAGACGCGTACCGCTGCGCGTGACGAGCTCTCCACGGTGGCCTTGTGCACCACGCACTTCCGGCAGCCGGTCAGGTCGATGCCGCCGCCCTGGTCGAAGTGGGAGTTGGGCGCATTCAGCCGCAGGCCGCGCTGGAGGGTGGCCTTGATGCCGGCGCCGTCGTTGTCACGGGTGGTCAGGCCGGTCAGCGTGCGCTCGTCGGTCCCGCCGACGGCGATGCCGGTACGGCCGTTGGACTCGGCGGACAGGCCGCTCGCCTCGGTGCCGTGGTCGCCCTTCAGCACGATGCCGTCCCCCGCCGACCCGGACGCCGTCACGTCCTTCAGCCGGACGTCCTTGGAGCCGGCCAGCCGCAGCCCGGTGTGGTTCCCCTCGAACGTCGAGCCCGTCGCCGAACCGGTGCTGCCCCGGCCCCAGGTGACGCCCGACTGGTCGGCGAGGGTGCCCTCGCCGGCCCGGCCGAAGCCGCTGACCGTGGTGTTGCGGAAGTCCATCCGGCCGCCCGCGCCCATCGACAGGTACGGCCGCCCCGGCGCGTTCCCCGGCGCGGGGCTGGAACCGTCCTCCGCGACCGAGGCCAGCGTGGTGCTGTCGATGTCCAGCGAGGCCCGGCTGCCGCTGATCCACGTCCCCGACCTGGCCGACCGGCCGGCGCTCAGCAGCACCTTCTTGGTGCGGTCGTCGATGCGCAGGATGGTGCCGGGGGCGAGCAGGACCGCCGTACGGACGCGCACCGTGGAGGGCGCGCCGGGCTCCCGGGAAATCCACTCCTGGCCCGCGTTGGCGGCCAGCCAGGCGAGCGAAACGGTCGGCGTGCCCGGGTACAGCCGGCGCACCAGGGCGCCGTGGTCGAGCAGGCTCACACTGCGCGGCCGCAGCACCAGCAGCCGGTCGGGCCGGCCGGTGCGCTTCCAGGCGGCCGTGTCCTCCGGAGCGCCGACGGCCGCGGCGGGCGAAGCGGCCGGGATGCCGAGGGCCAGGACGGCCGAGAGGGCGGCCGCGGCCGCCCCGTAACGGTGTGCGGTTTTCATGCTCCTGCCTCCGAACCGGCGGCCTGCGGCGAGGTCCGCACCGCGACACCGTTGACGACGGACACCTGCCGGGTCAGCCAGCGCTGCCTGCGGATCGTGAGCAGGGCGCAGATCTTCACGGCGGCCATCAGGAACGACACCAGCACGAACCCCGGCACGAGGAAGAACGACGACGGCTTGCGCACCAGGTGCGGGAGCATCTTCATCGCCCGGCTGATCCACCACCAGGCGGCCAGGCACACCACGAAGAACCAGTCCTGCCGGATGATCGCGTACGTCATGAAGAACGGCGCGACCAGCAGCGTGAAGCTGCTCACCGCCTTGTCGGCCATGGTGAAGGCCAGGAACGGGTGGCGCCGGATCCAGCGGGACGACAGCGCTCTGAGGTCTGATCTCCAGGTGTTGCGGGACCAGCGCAGCCGCTGCTTGACGAAGATCCGCCAGGTGCCCGGGAAGGTCGACCACACCCGTGCCGAGCGCTGCATGTACGTGCGGTGGCCGCGCGCGAGAATCAGCGTGGTCAGCCGCTTGTCGTCACCGGACATGCAGGGCACGCCCATGAACGTCTCGTGCATGAAGTCGTCGGATATCTCCAGCAGCAGTTCCCGCCGGTAGACCGCCGTCCGGCCGGACAGGCAGGAGACCGCCCGCCCCACCGCGGTCTGCGCGGCGTTCTCGTCGAAGTACCGGTAGTCCAGGTACATGTCGTTCACCCGCTGCAGGAAACCGTGCGGGTTGTAGACGTTCTGCCGCGTACCGACACCGCCGACCGCCGGGTCGGCGAAGGGCTTGCACACCTCGGCCGCCACGTCCTCCGCCCAGATCGTGTCGGAGTCCACCAGCGCGACCAGGTCGGTCTTGCACGCCTCCCAGCCGCGCCGCAGCGCGTCGCGCTTGCCGGGGACGTCGGTGATGACGACGGTCACGGGGTAGCGGGCCGCGACCTCCTGGCACGCGTGGTCGGTGACGTCGATGACGAGGACGACCTCCTCGACGTCGTTGGCCAGCCAGGACTCGATGGCGCGCGCGAAGATCTCGGGGTCTTCCTGGTACACGGGGACGACGATGCTCAGCGGCAGCCGGAAGTCGTTGCGCACCGGGCGGTACAGGGCCGCCGGCGCGCGGCGCACCAGCCAGCAGCTCCAGCGCACCAGGCCCAGGATGCCCAGGGGCAGGTAGACCAGGTAGTACCGGAAGTCGTAGAGCGTGGTATCCAGTAGGGCACTCATGGTTCCGTTCTCGTTCACGGGTGTGCCGAGGCCGGGCAAGGGGGGAGTGGGGGTGAGGGGGGTGTCCGCTCGGGTCAGGCGAGTTCGGCGGCCAGCTCGTCCGCTTCGCGGTCGGCCCGCTCGATCAGTGTGTCGTTGACCTTCACCACGGCCTTGAGCAGCGGCATGTCCAGGCTCAGGGACTCCGCGAGGCCCAGGAAGCCCTGGGTGTCCTTGGGCAGGCACACACCGCCGTACGGCGCACCGCCCCGGATGCCGTACAGGGGGTTGTAGGAACCCTCGGCCGAGCGCGCTACGGTCTGCGCGATCGGGTCGAGGTCCAGCCCGAGGGTCTGGGCGACCAGCCACATCTCGTTCCAGAAGCTGATCTTCGTCGCGTTGAAGATGTTGTGCGCGCACTTCACCAGCTCGGCCGCAGCCGGGTTGGAGAAGGTACGCAGCTCCCCGCCGAACGGCGCCAGCAGCTCGGTCAGCCGCTCCACGGTGCGCTGGCTGCGGGAGGCGATCACCGTCATCCACGGGTGCCGGAAGTCCTCCAGCGCGGTGGCGGCGCGCAGGAACTCCGGGTTGCCGGCCAGCGCGAAGCCCTCGCCGACGGTCTTCCCCGAGTGCTTCTCCAGCAGCGTCTGGACGAGGCCCTCGGTGGTGCCCGGCGGCACGGTCGACCGGACGACGACGGTGTGGTCGCCGGTCGCTTCGGCCAGGGCGGCGCCCACCGAAGCGGTACCGTCCTCGAACGCGGACAGGTCATAGCGGTGACCGACGTTGGGCGTGGGCAGCGTGAGGAAAATGAATCCGTCCGGTTCGTTCCGCAGATCGAGCACGTCGCGCGCGTCCAGACCCTGCGAGCGCAGGTATTCGAGCCGCTGCCGGGAGATGTCGATGAAGGTCACCTCGTGTCCGGCGTGTAAAAAGCCCTTACCGGTGGCCGTACCGACGACACCGGAACCCACGATGAAAATACGTGCCATGGTGCTGTCCTCCTGATGGAAGTGCGTGCTGGACGCGACGTCACAATTGGTAGGGAAAAGAGTTCGGTGCCGCGGGAACCGAACCGCGGTCACGGCCGTCGGAGCGATGACGCGCGGGACGGGCCCGCGCGTTCCGGCGAACTCGGACGGGGTGGTACTACCGGGTGCGTCAGGCCCCCCTGCCTGATCAGCATGTATGCATCCTCTGCCGGACGGTCGTCGTGCGACTGCGGGACGGTGTGGGTGCCGTGTCGCACTCTGCACTCATCGGGACGGACAGTACAGAAGCCGCCTTACTGATAGGGCAGAAATTGCCGTGAGTCCTGAATTCCGCATGCCGGGTTCCGCTCCGGGCCGCAGAGCGCCGATTTCCTGCGGAAAAGCGCAGTTCGGCGCGGTGAAAGAGCAGGCCGCGCCTCCGCTGGACGAGCCGGGCGCACACCAGGGCGCCGGGGCGGGCGCCGCTGCATGACAAGCGTTTTCGTGGCGCGCGCGGTCCGCCCCGGGAATTCAGCAGGTTGTCCGGAACCGGCGAGATCCGGCGGGTACTCGGGGATCACTAATGAGCCGCGCAAAATTGCGCATTCCGCCGGCACGCTTTTGCGCGCGCGTCACGGACGTCCCTGCCGTCCCCTCGGCAGTGTGCGGCGGAGGCCGGCTCCACCGCACTGACCTGGGCCGCCGACCACCCTGCCCGGAAGCGGCGCGCCCGCGTCCGGCGGCCCGCCGCTGGCCGGAAGTGTCATCCCCGGACGCCGCTCACGACGCCGCCTGCGCCGCGGCCTTCTCGCGCGCCGCCGCGGCCCGCGCCGGGTCTCCCAACTGCTCCTCCAGCCTCGCCTGTTGCGCCCAGTTGTACGGGCAGACCGGGCGCAGCTGGATGCGCTCGCTCAGCAACGTGCGCGCCAGGTCCGTACGCCCGGCCCGCAGCGCCGCCTCCACCAGGGTGCGCTGCACCGCGTCCCGCTGCGCATGGCTGCCGCCGAACCGGTGCAGCCGGTGCCGGACCGGCAGCAGCAGGTCGACACAACGGCCGTACTCCCGCTGCCCGAACGCGATCAGCGCCCGGCACACCGGCAGGCCGATGTCGGCGGTCATCGCGCGGTTGGCCACGGCCGGCGACGCACCCGTCAGCCAGCGCTCCCGGTCCGCCACCAGCCGCTCGGCCGCCTTCGTACGGCCCGCGCCCACGTACGCCATCACCGCGTGCGCGTCGTTGAACGCGTAGTGCGCGCCGTCGTCCCGGCGCTCCCAGGCATCGGCGAGCCGCGCCCACCGCGCGCCCTGGTCCTCGCCCGACAGGTACAGCCGCCACAACAGGGCCGCCGCGTCGAGCAGTTCCATCGCCACGCCCGCCGACCCGTCGTGGTGCAGGGCCCGGTCGTAGATCTCCAGCACCCGTGCCGTGTCACCCAGCTCGAGGGTGTAGAGGGCGTAGTGCCACCAGTTGTGCACCGTGAGCAGGGTGCCGTCCGACCAGTGGTCGGTGCGCGCGTCGAGGAAGCGGATGCCGTCGGTGAAGCGGCCCCGCATCTCGTACGTGTGCACCACGCCGTGGATGGCCCACACATCACGCGGATGGTGTGCCAGGGCCTCGCGCCCCACCTCTTCCGCGCGCTCGTAGTGGCCCGACTCCTCCAGGCCGAAGGCGTACATGCCCAGCAGCGGCCCGCGGTGCGGGTCGTCCGGCTCCCAGGCGCCCAGCGCCCCGCCGATGCGGTCGCGCAGGCGCTGGGCGTCCCCGGTGAGGAAGTCGTGCTGGTGCCCGGCGAAGAGCGCCAGCACATCGCGGGGATGGGCGACGGTGAGCTCGCCGAGCAGCCGGCCGGCGCGGTGCATGTCCCCGCCGAGCCAGGCGCCGGCGGCGGCGAGGTGCATCCGCTCCCGGGGCGTGAGGCCGTCCTCGTCGAGACCCGAGCGGAAGCGGAGGAAGGAGGCGCGGGCCGCCGCCGCGTCCTTCTCCTCGGTGCCCAGCACGCCGAGATACGCGGCCAGCACCTGCGTCATCACCGAGCGCGGTGCCGCATCGAGCGCCGCGCGTGCCGCTTCGGACACCTGCGGGCGGAAGAACACCAGGTGGTCCAGGGCCCGTTCGTAGTGGACGAGGGCATCGGCGCCGGTGTGACTCATCCGGTGCCCGTGCCGGTCCGCTGTCATAGGTCCCTCCCGTGTAGCCGGTCCGCCTGCCCTCAGCGATGGTGGACGACCGGCGGCCGCCGGGAGCGGAATCCGGTCCCCCGTGGGCCACCACCCGTACCTGGCCAACGATGCATGCCCCGTCGGGACACGTTCCAGACACCATCCGGTGCGCCCGGTTCCGCCGCGGCCCCGCCGCCACCAGCGGTCGTACGCGGCGGGGCGCGCGGAACCCGGGCCCGTGCGCGGCGCCGCCGGGCCGATCCGGTCAGTGGGCGCGGGGCCGGATCGGGTGGCCCCGCGCAGACCTGGCCATGGACACAACGGCCGGACAGGTACGCCGGGGAGTACGGAACGCGCCTGGCGGTCCGGCTCCGTTTCCCCGCCCGCCGTCGCCCACGGCCAGCCGGTTCAGTGGGTTGCCGCGCATCGCGCACGGGAAAACCCATTCCTGGGACGCGCGGGGACCGGCGCGGAAGGGAGGTCCGTACGGCGGGATCGCGCCGAGTGCCGTCCGGCGGTGCCCACCGCCGCGAGGCACATCCCGCCCTCACGACGGAGAACGCCTGCAATGGCCACGGAAACGCCGCGCTGCGGCGCGGGCCGCTACCGCGACGGAAGACGGCCGGAAGGGGACACCCGGGACGGGGCGCTCCTGCCCCGAGGAGCGCACACCGGCGGAAACAACGGACTGTTCCCCGGCCCGCTCGGTTCCCCCGCCGTGGGAGTCGGCTAAATCACACACCGTGCGCCGCTTCCTGACAGGCGGCACCAGCAACGTGAAGCCGCTGTCGTCCCGCCCGGCACTTCCGGCGGCGGGCGGTGGGGCGCACTCCGGGGTTGACACGGGGCGGTGCGCGCGGGTGTGTGCTCCCGGAGCGTGCGTACGCACCCTCCCGGCCGTGGCGCACGGTGCCGCCCGGTTCCGTTGTTTCGTCCTGCTGCCTGCACGAACACCTGTGGGTGAACCGCTTCTCGCCGAGTTCGGCCGCCGGATGGTTCCCGGGTCGGGGCGTGCTTAACCTGCTGTCACCACCTATGCGCGTCTCGAGGGGGAGCCGTGCTCATGACGTCGATGCAGGGTTACGACAAGCTGGTCGGTAGGGGGGAAGCGTCAGGGTCGGGGGGCCCGGGCGCGCACAGGGAACGGGGGGTTTTCCCGATTCACTCGGCACAGGAACGGCCGGCCCCGGCCGTGCGCGCCGCGGGGGCGTGCACGGCGACCGGGCCGCAGAACCGTCCCGTTTCGCGACGGGCCGGCGCCGCAGCGCCTTCCGGGCGCACGGCCGGCATCGCCGCGCCCTCCGGGCGTACGGGTGCCGCGGGCAGGTGTGTCCGCGGGCCCGCTCCGGCACGCAGCAGACACCTCAAGGCGTGCGGATACGTCGACCGGGCGGCACTCAGGTCCGGTCCCGCCGGCCGGTCGGCCGGCCCGGACGCACCGCCACAGGGCCCGGACGACGCACCGGCCCCACCGCACCGCTCTGAAGAACCGGGTCACCCCACAGCGGACCCGGGCCACGCCGAGGACGACGGCGAGAGCGATCACCACGAGCACACCGGTCCGCCGGCCGGGCCTGCCCTCGGGGCGGGCGGCGCGGCGCGTGCCTGTCGTGAGCTCCTTCTTCTCGTGCCTCGCGGCGCTGCCCTCCCCTGCTCCGGGAGGCGGCCGCCGAGGGCGTCGCACCAGTCCCCCCACCGCGCAGTCCGAACGCGCTGAATGCGCGCACAGCTATCGACATTGACTTCACAAGGAGCTCACGTGGTGGGAAAACCTGCCGAGATTTCGGCAGCGGATCTTGTTGAATCTTCAACTATTAACAACGGGGAAACCAGGGTCGCCGCACCGGCGACGGACATCGAGGAAATCCTCGCCGAGGTACTGGCCGGCGTGGTGAAGACGGAACGGGTCCCGGCCGACAGCCACTTCTTCGACGACCTCGGCGCCAACTCCCTTGTCATGGCCCAGTTCTGTGCCCGGGTCAGGAAGCGCGGCGACCTGCCGTCGGTCTCCATGAAGGACGTCTACCGCCACCCGACCATCCGCAGCCTGGCGACGGCCCTGCTCGCCGCCCCGGGCGCGGCCGCCGGACCGCCGGCGCCCGTGGCCACCGAGGAACCGGCGCCCGTCGGCAGCACACCGCGGTTCGTACTCTGCGGAGCGCTGCAGCTGCTCATCTTCCTCGGCTACTCCTACCTCGCCGGACTCGTCACGATCCGCGGCTACAACTGGGTCTCCGGCGGCTCCGGCCTCCTCGGTGTCTACCTGCGCGCCGTCGTCTTCGGCAGCGCCGGATTCCTCGGCCTGTGCCTCTTCCCGGTAGTGGCGAAGTGGATCCTCGTCGGCCGGTGGCGGACCATGGAGTTCCCGGTGTGGAGCCTGGCCTACCTGCGGTTCTGGACGGTCAAGGCGCTGATCTACGCGAACCCGATGCGGCTCTTCATCGGCAACCCGCTGTACGTGCTGTACCTGCGGGCGCTCGGCGCGCGCGTCGGGAAGAACGTCACGATCCTCTCCCACGCCGTGCCCGTCTGCACCGACCTGCTGACCATCGGCGCCGGCACGGTCATCCGCAAGGAGGCGTTCTTCCTCTGCTACCGGGCGCACGCCGGACGGATCCAGACCGGCCCCGTCACCCTCGGCCGGGACGTCTTCATCGGCGAGCGGACCGTGCTGGACATCAAGACGTCGATGGGCGACGGCGCCCAGCTCGGGCACGCCTCGGCACTGCAGAGCGGCGAGGCCGTACCGGCCGGGCAGCACTGGCACGGCTCGCCCGCCCAGCGCACCGAGCTGGACTACGTACGCGTCGCGCCCACCGCCTGCGGCAGCCTGCGCCGCTTCGGCTACGGCCTCCTCACCCTGGTCCAGGTGTGCCTGGTCTACCTGCCGCTGACCGTCGGCGCGATGTACATGCTGCTGACCGAAGTCCCCGCGTTCCGCAGGTGGTTCGGGCCGGGCACCGAAGGGCTCACCTCGGTGGAGCTCTACACCGACGCGCTGGTCGTCTCCGTCGTGGTGTTCTTCGGCTTCACCCTGCTCGGCATGGTCTGGCTGTTCACCGTGCCGCGCCTGCTGAACCTGCTGATCCGCCCGGACCGGGTCTATCCGCTGTACGGCTTCCACTACTCCGTGCACCGGGCGATCGCGCGGATGACCAACGTCAAGTTCTTCAAGTGGCTCTTCGGCGACAGCTCCTACATCGTCCCCTACCTGCGCTGCCTCGGGTACGACCTGTCCCGTGTCGAGCAGACCGGGTCCAACTTCGGCACCGGCGTGGCGCACGAGACCCCGTTCCTGGCCAGGGTCGGCAGCGGGACGATGGTCGCCGACGGGCTGTCGGTCATCAACGCCGACTTCTCCAGCACCTCCTTCCGGGTCTCCCGGGCCGAGATCGGCGCCAACAGCTTCCTCGGCAACTTCATCGCCTACCCGTCCGGCGGCAGGACCGGGGAGAACGTCCTCCTCGCGACCAAGGTGATGGTGCCGCTCGACGGCGCGGTGCGGGAGAACGTGGGCCTGCTCGGCTCGCCGAGCTTCGAGATCCCCCGCACGGTGGAGCGCGACACCCGCTTCGACCACTTCCGCACCGGGCGCGAGTTCCGCCGGCGCCTCGCCGCGAAGAACCGGCACAACCTCACGACGATGGGCATCTTCCTGTTCCTGCGGTGGGTGCACGTCTTCGTGCTCACCGTGCTGGCCCTCGCGGCCATCGAACTGTACGGCGTGGTCGAGCAGGTGCTCTTCGCCGCCTACATGGCGCTCAGCATCGGCTTCACCGGCGTCTACTTCGCCCTGGTGGAGCGGGTCATCCTGCGGTTCCGGCCGCTGCGGCCGCAGTTGTGCTCCATCTACGAGCCGTACTTCTGGTGGCACGAGCGCCTGTGGAAGGTGCCCGACACCCACTTCATGGTGTTCAACGGCACCCCGTTCAAGAACCTGCTCTGGCGGCTCATGGGCGTCCGGCTCGGCCGCCGGGTCTTCGACGACGGCTGCTACCTCACGGAACGGACGCTCACCACGATCGGCGACGACGCCACGCTCAACACGGGCAGCAAGATCCAGTGCCACTCGCAGGAGGACGGCACCTTCAAGTCCGACCACACCACGATCGGCGCCGGCACCACGCTGGGCGTCGGCGCGATGGTCCACTACGGCGTGACCGTGGGCGACGGCGCGGTGATCGCCGCCGACTCCTTCCTCATGAAGGGGGAGGAAGTCCCGGAACGGGCCCGGTGGGGAGGCAACCCCGCCACCGAGATGCGCCCCGCGCTCCGGCGGAGCACCTGACACAGGAGCGACCGGTCATGCCGGGCGACCCACTGCGCACCACACCGGAGAGGTCCGGGCCGCGGCCCCCTGACGCGGAGAGGGCGGCAGGGCCGCCGCTGCCGGCCCGTGCCGAGCGCCGGGCAGCAGGGCCGGCCACTGCATCGGCCGGAACACCGGCCGGAACAACCAGATCGACGACAGCGCCGCGCCGGAGAGCGCAGCGCACCACCGTGCCAACGGTGAACGGAGGGGAAGATCCATGGGAAAGGCAGCCGAGACCGGTCGGGACTTCTGGCGGGGGGTGCTTTCGGGAGGCGGCGTGACCGCACTGCCGAGGTGGACCCGGCAGCCGGTGCCCGGCGTCGGTGAGCAGGTGGCGAGCGTTCCGGCCGAGGTGGTGACGGCATTGCGCCGGCTGGCGGAGGAGCTGGCGGTGCCGTTCGACTCCCTGCTGCTGGCCGCGCACGCCAAGGTCCTCGCGGCACTGGCGGGCGAACGCGAGGTGGTGACCGGCCTGGTCGCCGCGCCGGGCGGCCGGCCGCTGCCCTGCCCGCTGACGGCCGAGGCCGGCACCTGGCGTGCCGTGGTGCACGACACCGACCGCGTCGCCGCCGCCGTACTGGCGCACCGCGACTTCCCGGTCGAGGAGCTGCGGCACGAACTGGGTGTCACGGGGCCGGAGTTCGAGACGGTGTGGGACCCGGCCGGCGGCGACGGCGAGCCCACCGGGAACACCGTGCTGTGGCTGGGCACCGAGGCCCGCGGTGAGGAACTGGTCCTGCGGCTGCGGTTCCGCACCGAGGCGCTGGACGAGGAGTGCGTGACCCGCATCGCCGGCTACCACCGCCGCGCGCTGGCACTGCTGGCCGCCGGGCCCGACGCGGAACACGCCCGGCAGAGCCTGCTGTCCGCCGACGAACTCCGGTACCAGCTCGACGGGCTCGCCGGACCGCACCGCGAACTGCCCGACGCGCGCTTCCACGAACTCTTCGAGCAGCGGGTGCGCCGGCACCCGGACGCCGTCGCGGCCGTCCAGGGCGCCAGGCAGTGGACCTACCGGGAACTCAACGCGCGCGCCAACCGGCTGGGCCGCGCCCTGCTGGCCCGCGGCCTGCGCCGCGAGGGCGTCGTCGCGGTGGTCACCGAACGCAACCTGGACTGGATGGCCGCCGTCCTGGCCGTCTTCAAGGCCGGCGGCGTCTACCTGCCCATCGAGCCGCACTTCCCGGCCGACCGCATCGCCACCACCCTCACCCGCGCCGAGTGCGCCCTGGTGCTGACCGAGCCCGGCAGCACCGGCACCCTCGACGAGGCGCTGACCACGGTGCCCGGCGCCGAGAAGGTCTTCATCGACGCGGCGTACGAGGAGGGGCACGCCGAGGACGACCTCGGCATCGCCGTCACGCCCGACCAGCTCGCGTACATCTACTTCACCTCCGGCTCCACCGGCGAGCCCAAGGGCGCGATGTGCGAGCACGCCGGCATGCTCAACCACCTCTACGCCAAGATCCACGACCTGGGCATCGAAGAGGGGCAGACGGTCGCGCAGACCGCGCCGCAGT
>NZ_PQSQ01000140.1 GCF_002920575.1 Streptomyces sp. Ru73
CGCGTCCTGCGTGCGGGTTTTTGGGCATGCTGAAGGTGCCTGTGTGCCTTGGTGCGGCTCCTCTGTCAGAAATGCGGGCCGTGTTGTGTACAGGCGGTGCTCAGGGGAGTTACGCGGCGCGGCGCTCCCGGTTGCGGTGGGCGCGGACGAGTTCGGCGTACCGGCGGCCGCTGTCCTTGACGGTCCGCTGCTGCGTCGCGTAGTCGACGTGGACGAGGCCGAAGCGCTTGTCGTAGCCGTAGGCCCACTCGAAGTTGTCCAGCAGCGACCAGGCGAAGTACCCGGCCAGCGGCACTCCCTGGTCCACCGCTTCGGCGCACGCGGCCAGGTGCTCCTCCAGGTAGCGGACCCGCTCCGGGTCGTGCACCCGGCCGTCCGGGCCCACCGTGTCGGGGTAGGCGGAGCCGTTCTCGGTGACGTACAGGCAGCGGGCGCCGTAGTCCTCGGTCATCCGTCGCAGCGTCCTCGTCAGCCCTGCCGCGTGCACCTCCCAGCCCATGCCGGTGTGCCGCGAGTCCGGCAGCGCCACCTGCCGGGCGTACGGGAGCGGGCCCCCGGGATCGTCCGCGACGACGTTGCGGAAGTAGTAGTTCAGGCCGAGCCAGTCCAGCGGCGCGGCGATGGTCTCCAGGTCGCCGGCGCGGGCCGGCGGCTCGGTGCCGTACAGCTCGACCATGTCCTGCGGATAGCCGCGGCCGTGCAGCGGATCCATCCACCAGCGATTGGTGTGCCCGTCGGAGCGGCGCGCCGCGGCGTGGTCGGCGGCGCTGTCGCTCGCCGGCTCACAGTGCGTCAGGTTGTTGACGATGCCGACCCGCGCGCCCGGCACCGCGGCCCGGATCGCCCGCACCGCGAGGCCGTGCCCGAGGTGCAGGTGGAAGGAGGCGCGGACGGCGGCCTCGATGTCGGTGAGCCCCGGCGCCATCCGGCCCTCCAGATGGCCGATCCAGGCCGAGCACAGCGGCTCGTTGAGGGTGGCCCAGTGCCGGATGCGGTCGCCGAGCCGGTCGGCGACGACCGCGGCGTACGCGGCGAAGTGCTCGGCGGTCTCCCGGGCCGGCCAGCCGCCGCGGTCCTGCAGCGCCTGCGGCAGGTCCCAGTGGTAGAGGGTGGGGTAGGGCGTGAGGCCGGCTTCGAGGAGCGCGTCGGTGAGCCGGTCGTAGAAGTCCAGGCCCGCCTTGTTGACCGGCCCGTCCCCGCCGGGCACCACCCGTGGCCAGGCCACCGAGAAGCGGTAGGCGTCCACCCCGAGCCGCTTCATCAGCGCGATGTCCGCGGGCCAGCGGTGGTAGTGGTCGCAGGCCACGTCGCCGGTGTCGCCCTTGTGGACGTTGCCGGGGGTGTGGCTGAAGGTGTCCCAGATGGACGGCGCGCGGCCGTCCTCGGCCACCGCGCCTTCGATCTGGTACGCGGCGGTGGCCGTTCCCCACACGAAGCCGGCGGGGAGGGAGTCGAGGTACGCGTCGGACACGGATTTCCTTTCCGCGGTGGTCACTTGACGGCGCCGGCCGTGAGTCCGGCGACGAGGTAGCGCTGGAGCAGCAGGAAGCCCGCGACGACGGGGACGCTGACGACGAGCGAGGCGGCCATGATCTGGTTCCAGTACACCTCGGTCTGGGTGGCGTAGCCCTGCAGGCCGATCGCGAGCGTGCGGGTGACGTCGTTGGTCATGACCGAGGCGAACAGCACCTCGCCCCAGGCGGTCATGAAGGAGTAGATCGCCACCGCCACGATGCCCGGCACGGCGGCCGGCACGACCACCCGTACGAGGGCGCCGAGCGGCCCGCAGCCGTCGACCTGCGCCGCCTCGTCCAGGTCGCGCGGGATGGAGTCGAAGTAGCCCACCAGCATCCAGATGGACAGCGGCAGGGTGAAGGTCATGTAGGTGAGGATCAGGCCACCGCGCGAACCGTAGAGCGCGACGCCGGTGGCGTTCCCGATGTTCACGAAGATCAGGAACAGCGGCAGCAGGAAGAGGATGCCGGGGAACATCTGCGTCGACAGCACCGTCACGGTGAACAGCCGCTTGCCGCGGAAGCGGTACCGGCTGACCGCGTACGCGGCGAACACCGCGATCACCACCGAGCAGGCGGTCGCCGCGCCCGCCACGATCAGCGAGTTCACGAAGTACCGGCCCAGCGGCACGGTCTCCCAGATGTCCAGGTACGGCTGGATGGTGACCTTGCTGGGGAACCACCGGAAGGCACCGGTCACGTCCTGCAGCGGCTTGAGCGAACTGCTGAGCATCACGTACAGCGGAGTGGCCGTGAAGAGCGTCAGCAGGGTGAGCAGCACCCGCCGGGTCCAGACGAAGGACCGGGGCGGCGCGGTGGGCGACCGGACGGCGTCAGCCATGCTCGCCCCTCCTTCCACGGCCGGTGACCAGCAGATAGACGGCCGTCACGACGAGCAGGAAGAGCAGCAGCAGGACGGACATCGCCGAGCCCGAGCCGAAGTTCCAGGTCTCGAAGGACGCCTGGTAGATGTGGATCGAGATCAGGTCGGCCGCCTCGGGCGCGGCCTTGCCGAAGAGCACGTACGGCACGTTGAAGTCGTTGAAGGTCCACAGGAAGAGGACCAGCACCAGCACCTGGTTCACGGGCCGCAGCGCCGGCAGGGTGATGTGCCGGATCTGCTGCCACATCCCCGCGCCGTCCAGCTGCGCCGCCTCGTACGACTCCCGCGGGATGTTCTGCAGCGCCGCCGTCAGCATCAGGAAAGCGAACGGCCAGGTGCGCCAGACCGATGTCACCACCAGCGCGGCGAAGCTGTTGTCGCCGACCAGCCAGAACGGCGCCGGGTCCGCCAGCCCGAGCTGGTTGTGCAGGACGTGGTTCACCAGCCCGTTGTCCCGCTGGAGGAGGAAGGACCAGGTGATGACCGCGGCGTAGACGGGCAGCGCATACGGGGTGAGGAACAGCGCCCGCAGCAGGCCGCGGCCGCGGAACCGGTCCTGCATCAGGATAGAAGCGGTCACGCCGAGCAGCCAGGACAGGCCGACCGCCAGGATCGTGAAACCGCAGGTGACCGCGAAGGAGTGGAGCAGCGCCCGGCCGGCCGGCGCGTCGAGGTCGACGGCCATGCGGAAGTTGTCCAGGCCGGCCCAGGGCGCCGCGCCCCAGTCGCGGATGTACTCGTGGGTGAGCTGCTTGAAGCTCATCGCGATGCCGATGACCATCGGCACGAGGTGGATGAGCAGTTCGAGCGCGAGGGCGGGGAACAGCAGGAGGTAGGGGAGGCCGCCGCGCCTGATGCGGTCGGGGAGGAGGGCGCGGCGCGGCGGCCGGTCCGGGGGCGGCGCGCCGGGCAGCGACGTGCCCCGCGCCGTCGTGCCGGCCGCCTCGTGCTGTGCTGTGGGGGTGGTCATGACGGCGGTCTCACTTCTGCATCTGCTGCTGGGCCTCGGTCAGCTTCGCCCGCACCTCGGCGGTGGTGACCTTCTTGCCCGCCGCCGCGTCGGCCAGCAGCTCCTTCATCGCGCCGCCGACCAGCGTCTCGAACTGCGACTCGTCGGGCACCTGCGGCAGCGGCGCCGCGCTCTTGGCGAGCACCTCGCGCTGCACGGCCTCGTCGGCGTCCCGCGGCTTGCTCTTCTGCGCGTCGAGCACGGGGGAGAGGGCGCCGTACTTGGTGGTGAGGATGCGCTGCTCCTCGGTGGAGGTCATGAACTTCACGAACTTCAGCGCGCCGTCGACGTTGTCGGTGTCCTGGAAGACACCGATGTTGATGCCGGCCACCATGGAGTTCACGTTCCGCCGGCCGTCCGCCTTGCCGGACTGGAAGGGCACCGGCGCCACGCCGTACTCACCGGGCTTCATCCCGTGCGCCGCCAGCGAGGTGCGGGCCGCCTGCCACAGCAGCATCCCGGCCTTGCCGGTGGCGAAGTCCCGTACGGACTGGTTCTGCGCGTACTCGGCGTTGCCGGGCGCGGCGATCTTGTCATTGGCGAGGAAGTCGACGTACTGCTTGACGGCGGCGACGTTCGCGGGCTTGTCGAAGGTGGGCCTGCCGGCCGCGTCGAAGAAGTCGGCGCCGTGCTGCTTGCCGAAGACGAACGCGTGGTGTGCGTTCTCCGCCGGGTTGCCGCCCTCGACGGCCAGGCCGTACTTCCCGCCCTTGGTGAGCTTCTTGCCGTCCGCGACCAGCTCGTCCCAGGTGGCGGGCGGCCGGGAGATGCCCGCCTCCTTGAACATCTTCTTGTTGTAGTACAGCGCGTACGTCAGCGAGTACAGCGGCACCGCCGCCGGGTCCTTGCCGGACGCGCCGGTCGCGGCCATCGGGGCGGGCGCGAACCGCTCCTTGCCGCCGACCTTCCGGAGGTTCTTCGCGTCGAACGGCAGCAGCGCGTTGCTCTTCTGGAGTGACGAGGACCAGGTGTTGCCGAGGTTGAGCACGTCCGGGCCCTGCCCGGAGGAGGCCGCGGCGAGGATCCGGTCGAGCACCGTGGACCAGGGGATGACCTCCAGATTCACCTTGATCCCGGTCTGCCGTTCGAACTTCTTCAGCTCCGGGCCGAGCACCTTCTTGTCGGCCTCCAGGCTGGACCCCTGGTTGGTCGCCCAGTAGGTCAGCTCCTTCGGGCTGTCGTTGTTGGCACCGCCGCCGAGGGCGGTACCGCCGCCGCAGCCCGTGGCCAGGGCGGCGGTCAGTGCGGTGGTGAGCGCGGCGACTGCCGCCATACGGGTTCTACGCATGGTCGTGGTGGCCCCTCCGGGAGGCGAGCATCAAAGCTCTGAACGCGGCTCCGTATTAACTTAAGGCGTGAGTTAAGTAGTGGAAGAAGGGGTCGTCAAGACACCCGGCACCGGTAAGTTGCCGGAGGAGGAAGGAGCCACATGCCCGAACGCCACCGCAGGACGGTCCGTGATCTGCGCCGCGGCAACCGCGCAGGACTGCTGCGCCGGCTGTACTTCGAGGGGCCGCTGAGCCGCCAGGAACTCGCCGCGCACACCGGTCTGAGCTCCGCTTCGGTCAGCAACGTCACCGGGGAACTGCTCGCGGACGGGCTGCTGGAGGAGGCCGGTTCGGTCGACTCCGACGGGGGCCGCCCGCGCATCCTGCTGCGGGTCGCGCCGGGCGCCGGGTCACTGGTCGGGGTGGACGTCGGCGAGACCCGAATACGTGTTGAACTCTTCGACCTGTCGATGACCGAACTGGCCCGCAGCGAACACCCCTTGAAGGACGACGGTCACCATGTCAGCCACGTCGTCCGTCTCATAGCCGACGGCCTGACCGAGGTGCTCGGCACGGAGGCGCCGCACGGCCCGCTCCTCGGCATCGGCGTCGGCGTACCCGGCATCGTCGCCGACGACCCGGCACGCGGCGGCGCCGTCGTCCACGGCCAGACCATCGGCTGGGACGCCGTCCCGCTGGAATCCCTGCTCCGCGAGACCGCCCAACTGGGGGAAGAAATACCCCTGTTCGTGTCCAACGGCGCCAGGACGCTCGGCCAGGCGGAGATGTGGTTCGGCGCCGGGCGCGGCGCGCGCGACGCCGTCATCGCCCTCATCGGCTCCGGTGTCGGCGCCAGTGTGATCACCGACGGCAGTGCGTACGGCGGCGCGGCGCACGGCGCGGGGGAGTGGGGCCACACCACCCTGCAGCTGCGCGGCCGCCGCTGCCGGTGCGGCGCCCGCGGCTGCCTGGAGGCGTACGTCGGCGCCGAGGCGGTCCTGGAACGGTGGCGCGAGGCGGGCGGACCGGCCGCGCCCGGCACCGACGAGGAGACCGCGCTGGCCGCGCTGCTCGCCGCCGACGACCCGGCCGCCGCCGCAGTACTGGACGAGACCGCCGAGTACCTGGGTGCCGGCATCGCCGACCTGGTCAACCTCTTCAACCCCGAACGCATCGTCCTGGCCGGCTGGGCGGGCCTGCTCCTCGGCACCCGGCTGCTGCCCGCCGTCCGCGAGGCCACCGCGGCCTACGCCCTGCGCTATCCGGCGGCCCGCGCCACCATCGCGCTCGGCCGCCTCGGCCCGGACGCGGTGACGGTGGGCGCGGCGACCCTGCCGCTGAGCCGGTTCCTGGACACGGGCGGCACGGAAGTGCCGGGCAGGACCGGCGGGCGGACGGCGACTCCGGCACCCGGGCCGCCGGCGGCCGCGCGGCCGCGGGGACCGCGGTGACGGACACGACGGCGCGGCAGGCGAGGTGACGGACACGGCGGCGCCGCGGGCGAGGTCACGGAACGCGACGGCGCCGGGACCTCGTTCCCCCTGGGGCCCCGGCGCCGTTCCCGGCCGCTGCCGGGTGCGGAGGGTCAGCTCACGACGAGGCAGCTGGCGATGTTGTCGAAGCCGTTGTTGCTGAAGTCGCGGTCGCTGCTCTCCTTGGCGGCGTTGTAGTGCTTGCCCGTGCAGTCCCCGTGCTCGTACAGCGCGACGGCCTTGCCCATGTTGTTGATCATCGAGCTGGCGTTGTCACCGACCTTCACGCCGTTGCTGAACTTGTGGTCGCCCAGGTGCCGGGTGGTCTTCGTGAACACGGCCCGGCCGCCCTCGTAGTTGTCGTGCTGGAACAGGCAGAAGCTGTTCGCCGGGCACGCGCCGTTGTCGGCCTGGGCGGTGGGGCCGAAGCCGACCAGGGCCGTGACGCTCAGCGACAGGGCGCCGGTGGCCAGTGCGAGCTTGCGCTTCATCGGTGTGGTTCCTCCCGTCGGGCGAGGAAGATCCCTCGCTGTGCCTCCGATTCAACGGGTGTCGGAGCAGGGGCGTAAGGTCATTCGAGGAGATTGGAATGTCCGGTGCGCCAGGGGAAGCGCACGGGTTCACGGGGGTGTGCCGATGTTCCGGTTGCGGCTGAGCAGACATGCTCTGGAGACCACGCGCTTCGCGGTGTCGCCCATGATGGAGACGGTGGTGGCGCTGCAGCACAAATGGTTCGTCCCGCGTCCCGTCCCGGGCGAGCCGCCCTGGGCGCGCGCCGCCCGCGACTCCCGCGTGTGGGGTGAACTCCCGCTCCTGGCCGGGTTGTTGAAGGACGGCAACGACACGCTGCCGGACGTAGCGCACGGCCCCGGCGGCTCGCGCGCCGCGGACGGCGCGGGCGGCCCGGAGGGTGCCGGTGGCTCGGACAGTACGGACGGCTCGTACGCCGCGGCGGTGGGCGGTCCGCTCGGCGCCGCAGGCACTGGCACTGGCCGCGGTGGTGCGACGCCCCAGTCTGCCCCGGCGCCCGAGCCCGGCTCGGCGCCGGAGCCCCGTACGGCGTCCGCTTCCGCCCCGGCGCCCGGCCTGCCCGACGGGGTCGAAGCCTGGTACGCGCGGATGCCGCAGCCGGAGGCCCGGTCGCCGCGTGCCCGTGTCCTGCAGGCCATCCGGGACGCGGCGGTGTCGGGGGACGAGGGCCTCGTCCGGGCCCTCCTCGCCGACTTCGACGCCTTCTTCCGGGTGTGCCTGGCACCGCACTGGTCCGCGATCCGGGAGCAGGCCGAGGCGGACATCCTGCACCGGGCCGGTGACGTCGCGCGGCACGGCCTCGCGCACGCCCTGGCCACCCTGCACCCGTCGGTGAGCTATCAGGACGGCACCCTGTGCATCGCCAACGACACCGAGCTGGACGCGGTGCACGACCAGCAGATCACGCTCGTGCCCTCCACCCTGGCCAGCCGCTGCTTCGTGGCGCTCGACCCCGGTGACCGGTACTGCGTCTGTCTCATCTACCCCGCGCTGCGGGCCGACGAGGCGCGGGACCGGAGCCCGGACGTGCCGGAGCCGCGCCCGGACGCGCGGCTGGGCGACGTACTGGGCCACACCCGGCTGATGCTGCTGCGCAGCCTGGACCGGCCGTGCACCACCACCGGGCTCGCCGCACTGCACCACTTGAGCCCGTCCACGGTGTCCTACCACCTGACCCGGCTGCACCGGGCCGGCCTGCTGATCCGCGTACGCGACGGCAACCGCGTCCGCTACCGGCGCACGGAGGAGGCGGACCGGCTGCTCGCCCGCGGGTGAACGGCGTTCAGCGAGCCCGGTGTTCGGGCGCGCGTTCCCACAACGGCCGGGCGTACGAGGGGAATCACTCGTACGGAGGAATCGGTGAGGTGCGGTCACGGGCCGTGAAGGTCTGCCGTAGGTTCGCGTCCTCCGCTACGGAAGGCCCCATCGTGGCTCACTCCCCGGGACGCCACCACCTGTCCACCCTGCCGTCCCTGACCGGCGTCCGGTTCTTCGCCTGCGGCACCGTCGTCCTGGCGCACGTGCTGGCCGTTTCCCGGATATTCGGCGAGGCCCCGCTGCAGCGCGGCCTCGACGCGCTGGTTCCGCCGGCGGCCAACGCCGTGACGCTGTTCTTCGTGCTCAGCGGCTTCGTTCTCACCTGGACCGCCGCACCGGGCGACACCGCACGCGGCTTCTGGCGGCGCCGCGCCGCCAGGGTGCTGCCGAACCACGTCCTCACCTGCACGGCGGCCGCCGTCCTGGTGGCCCTCCACGGAGTGCGGGCAGAGCTGGGCGGCGGGCACGGGCCGTGGCACCCGGCCGCGGTCGTGGCGAACCTCTTCCTGGTCCATGTGTGGCTGCCCGACGGCGCCCTCATCCTGGCGGCCCATCCGGTGACCTGGTCCCTCGCCTGCGAGGCGCTGTTCTACCTGCTCTTCCCGCTGCTGCTCCGGGCGGTGCGCCGCATCCGGCCCGCGCGGCTGCCGGTGTGGGCACTGGCGACCACCGCCGTCACGGTCGGCGTCCCCAGCGTCTCGCTGCTGCTCACCGGGCCGCCGTCCGACCCGCAAGTGCCGGTGTCCACACTCCAGTTCTGGGCCGCCCACGTCTTCCCCGTCTCGCGCCTCCCCGAGTTCGTGCTGGGCATGCTGGCGGCCCGGCTGGTCGCCGAGGGCTGGCGGCCGCCCCGGCTGCGGTACGCGGTGCCGGCGCTGTTCCTCACCGTCGCGGCCGGCCTCGCGCTCCCGCCGGTCTTCGTCTTCGGGCCGCTGTCCGCCGGGCCCGCCGGCCTGCTGACCGCCGCGCTGGCCGTGCGCAGTCTGCGGGCCGGGCCGTGCTGGCTGGAGCGGCCGTGGCTCGTCGCGCTGGGCCGGCGCACGTACGCCTGCTACATCAGCCACTTCGTGGTGATCATGTACGTACGGCAGTACGTGACCGGCCCCGGCACGTCCTTCGGTGTTCCGGCGGCCCTCGGCTACGCGGCCCTGATGCTGGTGCTCAGCGCGCTCGCCACCTGGCCGCTGTACCGCTTCGTCGAGCGCCCGGCGATGGCCCGGCCGGCCCCGCCGCGTACCGCGGCCACTGGCATCAGGGTCCCCGCGCAGCGCACGCCCGCCACCGACGGCCCGCCGGTGGGGCTCGAAAAGCCCTGTGGAGGAGTGTCAGGCGCCGGGGAGGACGACCGTCACCCCGGCGCCGGGCGCCTCGTCCATCGCCGCCAGGGCCGCGGGCGCAGCGGCCAGCGGGATCGTCGCCGTCGTCAGCAGGTCGGGGCGCAGGACGCCGGCCCGTACCGACTCCAGCATCGGCGGATAGGCGTGGGCCGCCATGCCGTGGCTGCCCAGGACCTCCAGCTCCAGCGCGATCACCCGGTCCATCGGCACCGGCACGGGCCGGGGCAGCAGGCCGACCTGCACATGGCGGCCGCGCCGCCGCAGGCCGCCGACCGAAGCAGCACAGGTCGTGGCAGCGCCGAGCGCGTCGAGTGAGAGATGGACGCCGCCGCCCGTCAGCTCGCGCACCGCCTCGGCCGTGTCCGTGGTCCGCGCGGCGTCCACGCACGCCACGGCGCCGAACTTCCTGGCCAGGTCCAGCGCCGCCGGTGAGCGGTCGACCGCGACGACCCGGGCCCCGGCCGCCGCCGCGATCATCACGGCGGACAGGCCCACGCCACCGCACCCGTGCACCGCGACCCACTCGCCCGGCGACACCCGCCCCTGCGCGGTGACGGCCCGGAACGCGGTCGCGAAGCGGCAGCCGAGCGAGGCGGCGGTGACGAAGGACAGCTCCTCCGGCACCGCGACCAGGTTCACGTCGGCGTGCTCCAGCGCCACGTACTCGGCGAACGATCCCCAGTGCGTGAACCCGGGCTGGGTCTGCCGCTCGCACACCTGCTGGTCGCCCGCGGCGCAGGAAGGACAGCTCCCGCAGGCGCAGACGAAGGGCACGGTCACCCGGTCACCGGGGCGCCAGCCCTCGACCTGCGCCCCGACTTCCGCCACCACTCCGGCGAGTTCGTGGCCCGGCACGTGCGGCAGTGTGATGTCCGGATCGTGGCCCATCCAGCCGTGCCAGTCGCTGCGGCACAGCCCGGTGGCCTCGACCCGTACCACCACGCCGTGCGGCGCCGGCGCCGGATCGGGCACGTCCCGTATCCCGGCCGGTTCGCCGTACTGCTCGAACACCACTGCTCGCATGATCCTCGCCTCTGGTCGGAGAGCGCCCGCCCGTCCGGCGGCCACAGCAGCGACCTTCCCCACCTGCGCCGTTGCCATCCGCCCGGCTTCTCACACCGAGGTCGAACGGCCCGCTGGCCCGGGTCGGATCACCGGTGCCGGGACTCTCGACCTTGATCACTTCGCCGCCGAGGCCGGCGAGCTCCATGCTTCACGGGCCGCCGGAGTTCAGCGGAACAGCGCGGTGGAGACCTCGGCGGCCCATTGCCACGGCGCGTCCGTGCCGCCCGGCTGGGAGTTGAAGTACTCCCAGCCCGCCACTCCGCCGAAACCGCTGTACTTCGTGCGCAGCGCGCCCACCGTCTTCTTGAGGGTGGCCAGGCCGACATGGCCGTTGCCGTTGTCCGGGGAGGTCAGCGCGCCGGCGACCACCTTTGCTGCCGGGATCAGGCCGCGCCTGACGACCGCGTCGTAGTCGCGGGTCGAGGCCAGGCTGCCCCAGCCGTTGTAGAACTGGGCGTTGAACCACGCGATGTCGCCGCCGCGGTGCCGGTACAGCTGCTCGTAGTCGAAGCCGGAGAGGTTCCCGCCGCCCGCCAGCGCGCTCGCGACCGGGGCGAGCGTGATGAGGAAGTCCGGCCCGAAATCGGCCCGGAGCGCGTCGATGACCCGCACGATCCCGGCGAGCGACATGTCCTCCTCGACATCGAGGTCCACGCCGTCCAGCGCGTACCGGCGCAGGAAATCCCGCAACAGCGGATAGTACGTGCCGAATTCGGTGTCCAGCCGCCGGAAGCTGCCCGGTGCCGCGCCGCCCAGCATGGCGAGGACACGCACGCCCTGCCCTTGCATGGTCTTCAGGTCCCGCCACATGGCGTCGAACTTCGCCGCCTCCGGCGGGTCGTCGTTGAGGTGCACCGGCGCGTACGGACCGTTCACGTCGTTGAGGTGAACTGCCGCCACCAGTACGTGCGTTGCGCCCGTGCCGTGCTCGGTGAGGCCGAGCGGGGAGACGTACGTCCCGTTGGTGTACTGCGTCTGGTAGTAGAGGGCGAGCCGCCGGCCCGGTGCGGCGGACGGTGCCGCCCACGCCGGTGCCGCCGCGGTCATGGACAGCGCCAGGGACGCGAGGAGCACGCCACGTCTGGTCATGTGCATCGGTCTCTCCCTTTTTCCGGGCGAATGCGGGCCGGGCCGCGGGCAATTCTGGCGAGGGAGGAATACGGAAGGCCAGACCCCGGCAGCTACTAATGCGCTTTAGTCGCCGCCGGGCGGAGATGCCTCAGAGCGCCCGGGTCGGGAGCAGCACGGCGAGTTCCTGGGCCGCGCTCGTCAGTGCCGGGCGCAGGGCGAGGAGTTCGTCGAGGGGCATACGGAAGGCGGGGGCCGCGACCGAGAGCGCGGCGTGGGCGATGCCGTCCGGGCCGGTGATGGGGACGCCGAGCGCGCGGATGCCGGGCTCGTGCTCCTCGTCGGCGACGGCGTGCCCCTGGGCGCGCACCGCCTCGATCTCGGCCCGGAACGCCGCGCGGTCGGTGATCGCGTTGGGTCCGAGCGCGGTGAGTTCGACGTTCTCCACGAGCGCTTCGCGTACCTCCGGCGGCGCGTACGCGATCAGTACCTTCCCCATCGACGTGCAGTGCACCGGGCCGTGCTTGCCGGGCTCGCCGCGCACGCTGACCTGCTGCGGTCCCTCGACGTGGTGGATGTAGAGCTGCTTGTCGCCGTCCAGTACCGACATCAGGACGGCCTCCCGGCAGGTGTCGGCGAGCCGGCGCATCACGGGGAGCGCGACGCCGGCGAAGCCGTGTGCGTGCGAGACCCGCTGGCCGAGCTGGTACACCCGCAGGCCCAGTGTGTAGTGCTTCGAGCGGGCGTCGAACGCCACGAAGCCGTCCCGGGTGAGGGACTTCAGCAGCCGGTAGCACGTGCTGGTCGGGAAGCCGGAGGCGCGGGACAGCTCGGAGAGGGTGCAGCCGCCCGGCTGCTCGCCGAGGAGGGTGAGGACGTGCAGGGCCTTGCCGACCATGTCGGACGGCGGCGCGGGGGAGTGGTCACTGGCGGACATGCCGCCAGTTTCGCACACCGTTTCCCGCATGGCGGCAAGGTTTTCTTCCTCGCGGAAACAATCCGTTGACAGGCGGAAATGCGCCCGTCATTCTCTTTTCAGCTTGCGGCATCTCTTGCCGCATCGTGGCAAAACCTCGTGACCCCAATGCCCCTGCCGTCTCGGGAGAAAGGCCTCCTGGATGTCGACCCCGCCCCCGGCCGCAGCCCCCGCGTCCGCCGCCGTCCTCAGCCGCCGACGCTGGACCCGGCTGATGCCCGTGGTCTTCGTGACCTACAGCTTCGCCTACCTGGAACGCTCGAACTTCTCCGTGGCAGCGGCCGGCGGCATGGCCGACGACCTGCACATCACCGGCTCGGTCTCCGCCCTGCTCGGCTCGCTGTTCTTCCTCGGCTACTTCGCCTTCCAGATCCCCGGCGCGATCTACGCCGAGCGGCGCAGCGTCAAGAAGCTCATCGTGTGGTGCCTGCTGCTGTGGGGCGTCCTCGCCACCGCCCAGGGCCTCATCCCCAACGTGCACGTGCTGATGGTGGTGCGGTTCCTGCTCGGCGTCTCCGAGGCCGCCGTACTGCCCGCGATGGTCATCCACATCACCCACTGGTTCACCTCCCGTGAACGCGGCCGCGCCAACACCTGGCTCATCCTCGGCAACCCCGCCACCGTCCTCTGGCTCACCGTCGTCTCCGGCTACCTCGTCGAATGGGTCGGCTGGCACGGCATGTTCATCGCCCAGGGCGTGCCCGCCCTGATCTGGGCGTTCGTCTTCCACAAGTGCATCGACGACCACCCGCGCGACGCCCAGTGGCTCACCCCCGAGGAACGCACCGCGCTCGAAGGCGCCCTCGCCGCCGAACAGCGCCGACTGCCTCCCGGCGGCGGCAGCTACCTCGCCGCGCTCCGCTCCCGCAACGTCGTACTGCTCTCCCTCCAGTACTTCCTGTGGAGCCTCGGCGTCTACGGATTCGTCTTCTGGCTGCCCTCCATCGTCCGCGCCGGCAGCGACGAGGGCATCGGTCTCACCGGCCTGATCTCCGCACTGCCCTACCTCTTCGCCTGCGCCGCGATGCTCTGGAACAGCCGCGCCTCGGACCGGGCCGGGGCCCGCGGCCGGTACGTCTGGCCCTGGCTGCTGCTCGGCGCCGCCGGGTTCTACGGCTCCTACCTCCTCGGCGACGCCTTCTGGCTCTCCTACCCGCTGCTCTGCGTCGCCGCCGCCGGCATGTACGCGCCGTACGGCCCGTACTTCGCCACCATCCCCGAACTGCTGCCGCAGAAGCTCAGCGCCGCCGCCGTCGGCCTCATCAACGCCTTCGGCGCGCTCGGCGGATTCGCCGGCAGTTATCTCATCGGCACCCTCAACGACGTCACCGGCTCCACCGCCGCCTCGTTCCTCACCATGGCCGGCTGCTTGGTCCTCGCCGCGCTGCTGATGTTCGCGGTACGGGCACCCCGGGCCGCGGCCGACGCCGTTCCGGCCGCGCCCGCCCCCACCACGAAGGACGCCTGACCGCAGCATGCGCATCGCCCGAATCGCCCACGCCGGCGGCACCGCACACGCCGTACTCGACGGCGGCACCGCCGACCTGATCGCCGACCCCTTCGCCGAGCCCCCGGCGGCCGGGGGAGCGGCGGACGGTGCCGCCGGCCGGGCACCCGTACGGCTCGGCCGGCGCCTCCCGCTCGCCGAGGTACGGCTGCTCGCCCCCGTGCTGCCCCGCACCGTCGTCGGCATGGCCCACAACACCGGACCCGCCGACCGCGCCCTGCCCCCGCAGGCGTTCCTCAAGCCCGCCCGCACCGTCATCGGCCCCGACGAGCCGGTGCACCTCCCCGACGGCATCGGCCGTGTCGACGCCGAGGCCGAACTCGCCGTCGTCCTCGCCGGATCGCCCGCCGGACACACCCCCGACACCGTCCTGCGCACCGTCTTCGGCTGGACCGTCGCCAACGACATCACCGCCCGCGACCTGCAGCGCAGCGACCCGCTGTGGACCTCGGCCAAGGGCAGGCCGGGCTTCACCCCGCTCGGCCCCTGGATCGAGACCGACCTGCCCGCACCCGACGACACCGAGATCGCCCTCACCCTCGACGGCGTACCGCTGCGCCCCGCCGCCACGAGCGGACTCGCGCGCGGCATCGCCG
>NZ_PQSQ01000141.1 GCF_002920575.1 Streptomyces sp. Ru73
CCTGTCGTTCGGGCCGGCATTGCGTCTCGTTCGTTTCCGGTCACCGCCCGGCGGTGCCGGCCTGCCCGCCGGTGGCCGATACGGGGCCCGCGGTACGGGGGGACGAACCGGGCAGGTAAAGTCATGGGGCATCATCGCTACGTTTCCCACAGGAGGCCCACGGGTGGAGGTTCAGGAGACGCGGATCCAGACCGATCGCGTCCTCACCATCCCCAACATTCTGAGCATGGCTCGCCTGGTTGGCGTACCCGTGTTCCTGTGGCTCATCCTGTGGCCGGAATTCGGCGGTCCGAAGGCCGACGGCTGGGCCCTGCTGGTCCTGGCCCTGAGCGGTGTCAGCGACTATCTCGACGGTAAGCTCGCCCGTCGCTGGAATCAGATCAGCAGCCTGGGCCGCATTCTCGACCCGGCGGCCGACCGGCTCTACATACTGTCCACCCTGGTGGGGCTGACCTGGCGGGAGATCCTTCCGCTCTGGCTGACCATCGCGTTGCTCGCCCGCGAGCTGATGCTGCTGGTGGCCGTGGGATGGCTCAGCCGGCATCGGTACGGGCCGCCGCAGGTGAACTTCCTGGGCAAGGCGGCCACGTTCAACCTGATGTATGCGTTCCCGTTGCTGCTTCTCAGTGACGGAAGTGGCTGGCTGCATACACTCGCTGCTATTTTCGGATGGGCGTTCGCCGGATGGGGTACAACGCTCTACTGGTGGGCAGGAATCCTCTATGTGGTGCAGGTCCGCCGCATCATCAAGGCGGACACTGCGGCTGACTGAGCTCTCCTTAACCGGCAGGCGTGGCGGCCGGGTGCCCGACTCACGTAAGTGGGCTATCTGGACGGGTGAAGTCGGCTAGATCGTCGTCTCTTCGAGGAGGACGCTTCCGATATGAAGGCCGTTGTGATGGCGGGCGGCGAAGGCACGCGCCTTCGGCCCATGACTTCGAGCATGCCCAAGCCGCTGCTTCCGGTGGCGAACAGGCCGATCATGGAGCACGTGCTGCGGCTGTTGAAACGGCATGGCCTCAGTGAGACCGTAGTGACGGTTCAATTCCTGGCCTCACTGGTGCGCAACTATTTCGGTGATGGCGAAGAGCTCGGCATGGAGCTCACGTACGCCAATGAGGAAAAGCCGCTCGGCACCGCCGGCAGCGTCAAGAACGCCGAGGAGGCGCTCAAGGACGATGCCTTCCTGGTGATCTCGGGTGACGCGCTCACCGACTTCGACCTGACCGACCTGATCCGTTTCCACAAGGAGAAGGGCGCGCTCGTCACCGTCTGCCTGACGAGGGTTCCCAACCCGCTTGAATTTGGCATCACGATTGTCGATGAGGACGGAAAGGTCGAGCGGTTCCTGGAGAAGCCGACCTGGGGACAGGTTTTCTCCGACACCGTGAACACGGGCATCTACGTGATGGAGCCCGAGGTCTTCGACTACGTGGAACCGGATGTTCCGGTGGACTGGTCCGGCGATGTCTTCCCGCAGCTCATGAAGGAAGGCAAGCCCATCTACGGCTATGTCGCCGAGGGCTACTGGGAGGACGTCGGCACGCACGAGAGCTATGTGAAGGCGCAGGCCGACATCCTCGAAGGAAAAGTCGATGTCGATATCGACGGCTTCGAGATGTCGCCGGGTGTCTGGGTGGCGGAGGGCGCGGAGGTTCACCCGGACGCCGTATTGCGCGGCCCGCTCTACATCGGCGACTACGCGAAGGTCGAGGCCGGTGTCGAGCTGCGCGAGCACACCGTCGTCGGCTCGAATGTGGTCGTGAAGAGCGGTGCGTTCCTGCACAAGGCCGTGGTGCACGACAACGTGTACATCGGGGAGCAGTGCAACCTCCGCGGCTGCGTCATCGGAAAGAACACCGACGTGATGCGGGCCGCCCGTATCGAGGACGGCGCCGTCATCGGCGACGAGTGCCTCATCGGTGAGGAATCGATCGTCCAGGGCAACGTCCGCGTCTATCCGTTCAAGACGATCGAGGCGGGCGCATTCGTCAACACGTCGGTGATCTGGGAATCCCGCGGTCAGGCGCATCTCTTCGGCGCCCGCGGTGTTTCCGGAATCCTGAACGTGGAGATCACGCCCGAGCTGGCGGTGCGGCTCGCCGGGGCGTATGCGACGACCCTGAAGAAGGGCGCTTCGGTCACCACGGCCCGTGACCATTCCCGCGGTGCCCGGGCATTGAAGCGCGCGGTGATTTCCGCGCTGCAGGCGAGCGCCATCGACGTACGCGACCTCGAGAACGTGCCGCTGCCGGTGGCCCGTCAGCAGACGGCCAGGGGCAGCGCCGGCGGCATCATGATCCGTACGACGCCGGGTGTGCCGGACTCCGTGGACATCATGTTCTTCGACGAGCGGGGCGCGGACCTCTCGCAGGCCGGGCAGCGCAAGCTCGACCGCGTGTACGCGCGCCAGGAGTACCGACGCGCCTTCCCCGGCGAGATCGGAGACCTGCACTTCCCGTCCAGCGTCTTCGACTCGTACACCGGCTCGCTGCTGCGGTCCGTGGACACCACGGGTATCGCGGAGGCCGGCCTGAAGGTCGTCGTCGACGCGTCGAACGGCAGCGCGGGCCTGGTGCTGCCCAGCCTGCTCGGCCGGCTCGGCGTGGACTCGCTGACGATCAACCCGGGTCTCGACGAGTCGCGGCCCACGGAGACCGAGGACGCCCGGCGTTCCGGCCTCGTGCGGCTGGGCGAGATCGTGGCGTCGGCGCGTGCGGCCTTCGGTGTGCGCTTCGACCCCGTCGGTGAGCGGCTGTCGCTCGTCGACGAGCGGGGGCGGATCATCGAGGACGACCGTGCCCTGCTGGTCATGCTGGACCTGGTGGCGGCCGAGCGGCGCAGCGGGCGGGTGGCCCTGCCGGTGACCACGACCCGGATCGCCGAGCAGGTGGCGGCGTACCACGGCACGCAGGTGGAGTGGACGACCACCTCGCCCGACGACCTGACGCGGGTCGGCAGGGGTGACGACACCATCTTCGGCGGCGACGGCCGTGGTGGTTTCATCGTGCCCGAGTTCGCCAGCGTGTTCGATGGTTCGGCGGCCTTCGTGCGGCTCATCGGCCTGGTGGCCCGTACGCAGCTCACGCTGAGCCAGATTGACGCGCGTATCCCGCGCGCCCACGTGCAGAAGCGCGACCTGGCGACCCCGTGGGCGGTCAAGGGTCTCGTCATGCGGCACGTGGTCGAGGCGGCCGGCGACCGCTCGGTGGACACCACCGACGGCGTGCGGGTCGTCGAGGCCGACGGTCGGTGGGTACTGGTGCTGCCCGACCCGGCCGAGGCGGTCACCCACCTGTGGGCGGAGGGTCCGGACGAGGCCTCCGCGCAGCAGCTCCTGGACGAGTGGTCGTCCGTCGTGGACAGCGCGGGCCGCTGACCTCGTGCCCCACCGGCGCGTCCCGATTCGGCGCGCCGGTGGGGCCATTGGGAGACTGCGCCCCCGACGTGCGACGATGTGCGGCATGTCGCAGCAGCACCCCGAACGGAGCAGCCCCGGAAACGCTCCGCGCCCCGATGCCTCCATGTCGCTGCTGACCAATGTCATGGAGCACAGCCTCGACGACGGGTACGCCGAGGCGGCGGCCCGCAAGGCGGCGGAGGACGGTGGCCTGCCGCGCACGCTGCGGGCCAAGTTGGGCCTGGCGGCCGGGCTGGTGCTGGCCGCCCTCGTCGTCACGGTGGGCGCTGCCCAGGCGCGGATAGCGGCCCCCACCATGGCGAAGGAGCGCGAGGAGCTCATCGCCCGGATCGACCGGGGCACCGACAAGGCGGACCAGCTCCAGCAGCACGTCGACTCCCTCCGGGACGACGTCGGCGCCATTCAGCGCAAGGCGCTCAAGAAGAGCGACGGTGAGCGGGCCGACCTGCTGGCGTTGCTGTCCGGCTCCACGCAGGTCACGGGGCCGGGCGTGAAGCTGGTCGTGGACGACGCCAAGGAGGCGGAGGCCGGCGGTGGCGGCCCCCGGGAGAGCTCCGGCTTCTCCGACACCGGGCGGGTGCGCGACCGGGACATGCAGCGGGTCGTCAACGGGCTGTGGCAGTCCGGCGCGGAAGCCATCTCCGTCAACGGGCAGCGGCTCACGTCCCTCTCGGCGATCAGGGCGGCCGGAGACGCCATACTGGTCGACAACAAACCGCTGGCACCTCCGTATACGGTGCTGGCGGTGGGCGACGGGCAGCGCCTCAGCACCGCCTTCCAGGACAGTGCCGATGGGCAGTACCTGCACGTGCTGCAGCAGAACTACGGCGTCCGCACCAGGATTTCCACCGAGGGCGAGCTCACGCTGCCGCCCGCGCCGAGCTTGATCGTACGTACCGCACAGCCGAAGACCGGTGCCGAGCAGCCGGGTGGCACCGACACAGGGAAGGGCACATCGTGATCGCCGTACTGGGCCTCATCGTGGGAGTCGTGGTCGGACTTGTGGTCCGTCCCGTGGTGCCGACGGTGGTCGAGCCCTACCTGCCGATCGCTGTCGTCGCGGCGCTGGACGCCGTGTTCGGCGGTCTGAGGGCGATGCTGGACGGCATCTTCGACGACAAGGTCTTCGTCGTCTCCTTCCTGTCCAACGTGGTCGTCGCCGCACTCATCGTCTTCCTCGGGGACAAACTGGGCGTGGGTGCCCAACTCTCCACGGGTGTCGTCGTGGTGCTCGGTATCCGCATCTTCTCCAACGCCGCCGCGATTCGCCGGCACGTGTTCAGGGCGTGAGGCCGATGGCATCCGACGAGCACGACGAGACTCCGGAGCGCGGCGCGTCTTCGGACCAGGGGACCGCACCGGAAGGCGGCGCGTCCCCGAAGGGCGCGACGCCTCCCGAGAAGGACACCGCCCCCGAGGGCAGTGTGTCCCCGGAGGGCGACGAGTCGTCCGGGCACGAAGAAGCGGCGCCCGCAGCGCAGGAAGACGAGCGGCCCGCCGAGCGTGAGGGTGCGGCCGGCGCGCAGAAACGTCCCGCGGCGAGCGGAGACGGTGAGCCGGCCGCGGACCACGAGGGCGCGGAGCGCCGCGATGTCCCGGAGCGCCGCGAAACGCCCAAGGCGCCCGGGAAGCCCGCCTCGTCCGAGGCGGCCGAAGCCACTGGTACGTCCCGGGAGGCAGCACCTGAGGAGGTCGAGGACCGGCCCGCCCCGCCCACGAGGGGCACGACGCGCGGCGCCGGTGAGGGCGGCCCGCAGCGTCCCGGACCCGGCCGTCTTCAGGGACCCCTGCAGGGACCGCCTCAGGGGCGTCCGCTGCGCCCCGCGCCCGGGCAGGGCCGCCCGGCTCCCCAGGGACGTCCGCAAGGTCCCGGCCAGGGCGCCCCGTACGGCCCTCACGGCCCCGTACGCGGTCGTTCCCAGGGCCCGGCACGCGGACCCGTACCGGGCCGTCCGCAGGGCCCCGGCGGCCGTCCTGGGCCCTCGGGGCGGCTGCCCATGCCGCCCGAGCGGCAGGGTGCCGGCGGCGGCCCCCAGGGACCGCAGAGCGGTCATCCCGGCGGCGCGTCCGCAGGCCCCGAAGGCCATCGTCCCGCCCACCACGCCGCCCCCAAGGCGGGGCACCACGGCTCCGTACCGCCCGGACCGCCTCCCACGGGAGGGCAGACCTCCGGTGCGCCTTCGGAGTCGGACGGCGCGCCCCAGCTCACCGGCCGGGAGCGGCTGAAAGCCGGCCTGTGGCCGCCGCGGCTGAATCGGGCTCAATTGATTGCCGCCGTACTGCTGTTCATTCTCGGGCTGGGGCTCGCGATTCAGGTACGTTCCACCAGTGACAGCAGTGCGCTGCGCGGAGCGCGCCAGGAGGACCTGGTGCGCATCCTTGACGAGCTCGACGACCGCTCGCAGCGCCTGGAGGACGAGCAACGGCGGTTGGAAGGCCAGAAGACCGAGCTGGAGAACAGCTCGGACCAGGCCGAGGAGGCCCGTAAGCAGACGGTGGAAAAAGAACAGCAGCTCGGGGTGCTGGCCGGTACGGTGGCGGCCGAGGGGCCCGGCATCTCGCTCACGATCAACGACCCGTCCCGCTCCGTCGAGGCGGACAAGCTCCTGGACACGATCCAGGAGCTGCGCGCGGCCGGCGCGGAGGCCATTCAGGTCAACGACGTCCGTGTCGTGGCGAACACCTACGTCTCGGACGTGCGGGGCGGTGTGGAGATCGACGGGAAGCGGGTCGTGCAGCCCTTCCGCTTCAAGGTCATCGGCAAGCCCGAGGACCTGGAGCCGGCCCTGAACATCCCGGGCGGAGTCGTGCAGACATTGGAGAAGGAGCAGGCCACGGTGTCTGTGACCCGTCAGGACAAGATCGTCGTGGATGCCTTGCGCAAGGCGGAGCGGCCCGACTACGCGCGGTCGTCGTCGCAGTGAGGCGGGAACGTATGGCGAGGCGTGCGACGGGGCATGAGGTAGCCGGGGGTCGGCGCACCGCACAAGTGGTGCGTGGTGGAAACTGTGTGAAGGCCTCGGACGTTGAATGGATGTCCGGATCGGCCGGTGTGTGCATCGAGGGTTCGTCCTGCCCCACGGGCGGGTCTGTTTCGTTCAAGGGGAATCGCCCGTGAGTTTTTTTGCAAAGCTGTTCGGCAAGAGTGACCGCAAGGACGGCGGCAATGCCTCCGCGCGGCACGCAGCGCCGCGGCAGTCAGGTGAGCCGGCGGCCAATGAGGAGCGTCCGCTCTTCCGTGACGAGGTGGCCGGCCCGGCCGGTGGCACTTCCGGTGGTCAGCGGCCGGGTTCTGTTGACCCTGCCGCGTCCGCGCCCATAGGTTTCCAGGAACCATCAGCCGCTATGGGTGGAGGGTCCGCCTTGCCGGTTTGTACGAGGTGCGGGCACCGCAATGCCGAGGCGAGCCGGTTCTGCTCCAACTGCGGCGCGCCGCTGCGCGCCGGGGGGCAGGCCGAGCGTCCCTCCGAGACGACCTCGACCATCTCCATCTCGGGGATCGAGGCGTACGACGCGGAGACGACGGGGCAGACCCCGATGCCTTCGCTGTCCCCCGAGGCCCAGGCCGCCGTGGACGCGCTGCCGCTCGGCTCCGCGCTCCTCGTCGTCCGCCGGGGCCCCAACTCCGGCAGCCGCTTCCTGCTGGACAGCGACCTGACCACGGCGGGCCGCCATCCGCAGAGTGACATCTTCCTGGACGACGTGACGGTCTCCCGCAGCCACGTGGAGTTCCGCCGCGGCCAGGACGGCGGCTTCACCGTCACCGACGTCGGCAGCCTGAACGGCACCTACGTCAACCGTGAGCGGATCGACTCCGTGCCGCTCGCCAACGGCGACGAGGTGCAGATCGGCAAGTTCCGGCTGGTCTTCTACGCGAGCCAGCGGGCGGTCGGCATCTGACCCGCCAGGGAAGGCACATGCACCACACACCGTCGGGCGGTGCCGGGTCCTCCGGCACCGCCGCCGCGGGCGGCGAGCTGGTGAGCATCGGTACGGTGCTCAACCTGCTGCGCGACGAATTCCCCGAGGTCACGATCTCCAAGATCCGTTTCCTGGAGTCCGAGGGGCTGGTCGAGCCGCAGCGTACGCCGTCCGGGTACCGCAAGTTCAGCACGGAGGACGTGGAGCGGCTGGCGGGCGTGCTGCGCATGCAGCGCGACCACTACCTGCCGCTGAAGGTCATCCGTGAGCACCTGGACGCCGTGGCGCGCGGTGAGGACGTGCAGCTGCCGGCGCCCGCCACGGCGCCCAGGGAGCTGCTGGACGGCGTGCAGGAGCCGTCCGGTGAGCATCCGACGGCCGCCCGGATCGGCCGCGACGAGCTGCTGGCCGCCACTGAGGTGGACGAGTCCGAGCTCGCGGACTGGGAGGCGTACGGACTGCTCGCTCCGGCGTCCGACGGCGGGTACGACATCGAAGCCGTCACGGTTGCCAAGCTCGTCGCCGAGCTGGGCCGTTTCGGCCTGGAAGCGCGCCATCTGCGGGCGGTGAAGGCCGCCGCCGAGCGCGAGGCGGGCCTGATCGAGCAGGTCGTGGCGCCGTTGAAGCGGCACCGCAATCCGCAGACCAGGGCCCATGCGGAGGCCACGGCCAGGGAGCTGGCCACCCTCTCCGTACGACTTCATGCGGCCCTGGTCCAGGCCGCCCTCCACGTCCGGCTGCCGTGACCTTGGGCAGTCGGCCACCCCCGCCGAGGGGGTGCCCGACTATCCAAACCGGCCGGGCACGTCCTAGGGTTGCTGTGTGAACGAGCTCGACGTCGTGGGTGTCCGGGTGGAAATGCCTTCCAACCAACCGATCGTGCTGTTGCGCGAGGTGGGAGGCGACCGCTACCTGCCCATTTGGATCGGGCCCGGCGAGGCGACCGCCATCGCCTTCGCCCAGCAGGGCATGGCCCCTGCCAGGCCGCTGACGCACGACCTCTTCAAGGACGTGCTGGAGGCGGTGGGCCAGGAGCTGTCCCAGGTGCGCATCACGGACCTGCGGGAAGGTGTCTTCTACGCCGAGCTGGTCTTCGCCAGCGGTGTGGAGGTCAGCGCCCGCCCGTCCGACGCCATAGCGCTGGCGCTGCGCACGGGTACGCCGATCTACGGGACCGACGGGGTGCTGGACGATGCCGGCATCGCGATCCCGGACGAGCAGGAGGACGAGGTGGAGAAGTTCCGCGAGTTCCTCGACCAGATCTCGCCCGAGGATTTCGGGACCAACAGCCAGTAGGCAGGTGCGGACTCGCCGCCGGAAGGTGGCGTGCGGGGCGCACCAGAGCACGCCCGGCGCACAACCCACCACACATGCCCCGCATAAAGTCACGTGAAACCACTCGTAGGGTGATTATCACTCGGCGTGGCGAGCGCGGCGATCGTTGACGCACCCCGAGTGACTGCATACCGTCGATGAGGCAGGTCCCGTCCGGGACGTGGAGGACGGAGGTCGGCGTGGCAATCACCGGCGACGGTACGGCGGCGGGAGGGGCATTGCCGCTTCACAGTGGCGCAGCGAACCGTGCCCCGATAAACCGTGCCCCGGCACAGGCCGCAGGAAAGCCGGTAGGCCCGAGTACGGAGACCATCGGGTACCGGGGGCCGACGGCGTGTGCCGCCGCGGGCATCACCTATCGACAGCTGGACTACTGGGCGCGCACCGGCCTGGTCGAGCCCAGCGTGCGGCCCGCCTACGGGTCGGGCACCCAGCGGCTCTACAGCTTCCGGGACGTCGTCGTCCTGAAGATCGTGAAGCGGCTGCTGGACACCGGCGTCTCGCTCCAGAACATCCGCACGGCCGTGCAGCACCTCGCCTCGCGCGAGCTGTCCGACCTGGCGCAGATGACGCTGATGAGCGACGGCGCGACCGTGTACGAGTGCACCTCGCCCGACGAGGTCGTCGACCTGCTCCAGGGCGGCCAGGGCGTCTTCGGCATCGCCGTCGGCGTGGTCTGGCGGGACGTGGAGGCCGGGCTCGCGCAGCTGCACGGAGAGCGCGTGGACACCGGCGAGACCCTCGTCGGCCACAACCCCCACGACGAACTGGCGCGCCGCCGCAACCGCGCGGTCTGACGGCCCGGGCCCGGCGGACAACGGGCCCGCAGCGCCCTCCCGCGATCATTTCCGCAGGCCGGCCGGGGCCCTTCCTCGGCCCACCGGCGGCTCACCGGCCCGCCGGGCGGCCGATTGTCAGTGGCGTACGGCACCATCAGTGACGTGAGACGTGCGCCGACGATCCTGCATCTGGACATGGATGCGTTCTTCGCGGCCGCCGAGCAGGCGGCCAAGCCCAGCCTGCGCGGGAAGCCCGTGGTGGTGGGCGGCATCGGCGGGCGCGGCGTCGTCTCCACCGCGTCGTACGAGGCCCGCGTCTTCGGCGTCCGCTCGGCCATGCCCACCGCCCAGGCCCGCCGCCTCTGCCCGAACGCCGCGTATCTCGCCCCCCGCTTCCACGTGTACCGCGAGATCAGCGACAAGGTCATGGCCCTGCTCCACGAGCTGTCGCCCCTGGTCGAGCCGCTGAGCCTGGACGAGGCGTTCGTCGACCTGGAGGCCGGCGGGGTCGCCGACGACGCGCGCTCGGCCCGCGCGGTGGGGGAGCAGCTGCGCCGCGACATCCTCGCGGTCACGGGCCTGACCGGCTCGGTGGGCCTCGCGGGCGCCAAGATGCTGGCGAAGATCGCGTCCGAGCAGGCCAAGCCGGACGGCCTGGTGCTGATCGAGCCGGGCACCGAGCGGGAGCTGCTCGCGCCGATGAGCGTGCGGACGCTGCCCGGCGTCGGCCCGGCCACGGCCGAGGCGCTGCGCAAGGCGGGCATCCACACGGTCGCCGAGACCGCGGAGGCCGGCGAGGCGGAGCTGGTACGGCTGCTGGGCCGGGCGCACGGCACGGGGCTGTACGCCATGGCGCTCGGGCAGGACGACCGCCCGGTGGTCGCGGAGCGGGACGCCAAGTCGATCTCCGTCGAGGACACCTTCGAGGTGGACCTCACCGACCGCACACGGGTGCGCGCCGAGGTGATGCGGCTGGCGGACCGGTGCGTGCAGCGGCTGCGGGCGGCCGGGCGGTCCGGCCGTACGGTCGTGCTGAAGGTGCGCAACTACGACTTCTCCACCCTGACCAGGTCCGAGACCCAGCGTGGGCCGACGGACGACCCCGCGGTGGTGCGGGAGGCGGCCGGGCGGCTGCTGGAGCAGATCGACACGACGGGCGGGGTGCGGCTGCTCGGGGTGGGCGTGAGCGGCCTCGCCGACTTCACGCAGGAGGACCTTTTCGCGCAGGCGGCGACGGAGCGGGCGGCCGAGGAGGCGGCCAGGCTCGCCGAGGAGGCCGGTGCGGCTGCCGGTGCGCACGGGAGCGGTGGGACAGAAGCGCCTGAGGAGGCCCCTGAGCGCCCCCGGAGGTGGGTGCCGGGCCTGGACGTCGTCCATGCCGAGTACGGCCCTGGATGGGTCCAGGGAAGCGGTCTGGGGCGGGTCACCGTGCGATTCGAGCAGCCGTGGTCCGAGCCCGGCCGGGTCCGGACCTTCCCGGTGGACGATCCGGCGCTCTCCCCGGGGGAGCCGCTGCCCCTCGTGGGCGGCGGACCGGACGCGGCGAGGGCCGCGGAGGGCACGCCAGGTGTGCCGGACGGGCCGGCTGCGGCGGACGGCGACGGCGCAGCACTACCGCCGATATCCGAGGGCCGGGCCGCGCCCGAGGGCCAGGCCGTGCCCGATGGTCAGGCCATGCCCGGCGGCGGGGTCCCGGCCGCCGTTCAGTCCTCCGGTGAGCCCGCTATCCGCCCGAAGTCCCGGTCGGCGGAGCCGGCGGGCGCCGCGTCGGTCGCGGAGATATCCAGCCGGTAGTGGTGGTAGAGCTGGAGTTCCTGCTCGGGGGAGAGGTGCCGGCCCACCCCGAAGTCCGGCGCGTCCTTGATCAGCCTGCGCTCGTACGGAACGTGCAGCACGTCGTCGACCAGCTTGCTGGGCTCCAGCGGCACGAACGCGTCCCGGCTGAAGAGACCCGTACGGATCGCCGCCCACTCCGGCTCGCCGGTCGCGTCGTCCAGGTACACCTCGTCAATGGTGCCGATCTTGGTGCCGTGCCGGTCGAACGCCTTGCGGCCGATCAGACTGCGGGGATCGATGTCGGTCTGCACGGTTCCTCCTACCTGCCGGAACTGCCCTGTGGGACCTACGAAACGGCACAATTGCCACCCTGGCCACTCGAAGAGTGCCCACTGGCCACGCTGGTAGGCTGGTCAGCGATCGATGACCCCGTGCGGGAGAGCTCTCCGTCCCCCGGGCCGGAGGCGCCGAAGGAGCAACTCCTCCCCGGAATCTCTCAGGCACCCGTACCGCGCGGACGAGATCACTCTGGAAAGCAGGGTGGGCCACGGACCAGCGCAGTACCGGAGCCCCTCCTCACCGACGGTGAAAACCGGGCGTTGCGTACGTTCCGGTGAAGCTCTCAGGTTGAGATGACAGAGGGGGAGGCCGTCCGGGCACCCGCGCCGTGGTGCCCCTCGTAGGTCCCAGAGACCAGGAGGCCCCCGCAGATGACCACCCACCGCATCTCCCTGACCGAGCTGGAACGCGGCACCCCCTTCGAGCAGCGCCACATCGGCCCCGACCAGGCGTCCCAGGCCAAGATGCTGGCCCATATCGGCTTCGGCTCGCTGGATGAGCTCACCGCGGCCGCCGTCCCCGACGTGATCAAGAGCACGGAGGCGCTGGACCTGCCCCAGGGCCGCAGCGAAGCGGACGTCCTGGACGAGCTGCGGGGCCTCGCGGACCGCAACCGCGTGCTCTCCTCCATGATCGGCCTGGGCTACTACGGCACGTTCACCCCGCCGGTGATCCTGCGCAACGTCATGGAGAACCCGGCCTGGTACACCGCGTACACCCCGTACCAGCCGGAGATCTCGCAGGGCCGCCTGGAGGCGCTGCTCAACTTCCAGACCATGGTCGCCGACCTCACCGGCCTGCCCACCTCCGGCGCCTCCCTGCTGGACGAGGGCACCGCAGCGGCCGAGGCCATGGCGCTCGCCCGCCGCGTCGGCAAGGTCAAGAAGGGCGTCTTCCTCGTCGACGCCGACTGCCTCCCGCAGACCATCGCCGTCATAGAGACCCGCGCCGAGCCCACCGGCGTCGAGGTCGTCGTCGCCGACCTGAGCGACGGCATCCCCGCGGAGATCGCCGAGCGTGGCGTCTTCGGCGTGCTGCTGCAGTACCCCGGCGCCTCCGGAGCGGTCCGCGACCCCCGCGCCCTCATCGAACAGGCTCACGAACTTGGCGCGATCGTGACCATCGCCGCCGACCTGCTGGCCCTGACCCTCCTCACCTCGCCCGGAGAACTGGGCGCCGACATCGCCATCGGCACCACCCAGCGCTTCGGCGTCCCGATGGGCTTCGGCGGCCCGCACGCCGGCTACATGGCCGTCCGCGAGAAGTTCGCCCGCAGCCTCCCCGGCCGCCTGGTCGGCGTCTCCGTCGACGCCGACGGCAACAAGGCCTACCGCCTGGCCCTCCAGACCCGCGAGCAGCACATCCGCCGCGAGAAGGCCACCAGCAACATCTGCACCGCGCAGGTCCTCCTCGCCGTCATGGCCGGCATGTACGCCGTCTACCACGGCCCCGAGGGCCTGGCCGCGATCGCCCGCCGCACCCACCGCTACGCCACGATCCTCGCCGAGGGCCTGCGCACCGGCGGCATCGAGGTGCTGCACGGTACGTACTTCGACACCCTCACCGCGCGCGTCCCCGGCCGCGCCGCCGAGATCGTCGCCGCGGCGCGCGAGGCCGGCGTCAACCTCCGCCAGGTCGACGCCGACCTGGTCGGCATCGCCTGCGACGAGACCACCGGGCGCGCCCAGCTCACCGCCGTACTCGGCGCCTTCGGCGTCCAGGGCGACATCGAGCAGCTCGACGCGGCCGCCGCCGACGCGCTGCCCGAGTCCCTGCTGCGCACCGACGACTACCTCGCCCACCCGGTCTTCCACCAGCACCGCTCCGAGACCGCGATGCTGCGCTACCTGCGCACCCTCGCCGACCGCGACTACGCGCTGGACCGCGGCATGATCCCGCTCGGCTCCTGCACGATGAAGCTGAACGCCACCACCGAGATGGAGCCGGTGACCTGGCCGCAGTTCGGCCAGCTGCACCCCTTCGCGCCGGTCGACCAGGCCCAGGGCTACCTCACCCTCATCCAGGAACTGGAGGAGCGCCTCGCCGTCGTCACCGGCTACGACAAGGTCTCCCTCCAGCCCAACGCCGGCTCCCAGGGCGAACTCGCGGGCCTGCTCGCCGTCCGCGCGTACCACCGCGCCAACGGCGACGAGCAGCGCACCGTCTGCCTCATCCCGTCCTCCGCGCACGGCACCAACGCGGCCAGCGCCGTGATGGCCGGCATGAAGGTCGTCGTCGTCAAGACCGGCGAGAACGGCGAGGTCGACGCCGACGACCTGCACGCCAAGATCGAGCAGTACCGCGACGAGCTGGCCGTCCTGATGGTCACCTACCCGTCCACCCACGGCGTGTTCGAGGAGCACATCACCCAGATCTGCGCGGCCGTGCACGACGCCGGCGGCCAGGTCTACGTGGACGGCGCCAACCTCAACGCGCTGGTCGGCGTCGCCGAACCGGGCAAGTTCGGCGGCGACGTCTCGCACCTGAACCTGCACAAGACCTTCTGCATCCCACACGGCGGCGGCGGCCCCGGCGTCGGCCCGGTCGGCGTGCGCGCGCACCTCGCGCCGTACCTCCCCAACCACCCGCTCCAGCCCACCGCAGGCCCCGAGACCGGCGTCGGCCCGATCTCCGCCGCGCCCTGGGGCTCGGCCGGCATCCTGCCGATCTCCTGGGCGTACGTCCGGCTCATGGGCGGCGAGGGCCTGAAGCGCGCCACCCAGGTCGCGGTGCTCTCCGCCAACTACATCGCCAAGCGCCTCGAGCCGCACTACCCCGTGCTCTACACCGGCCCCGGCGGCCTGGTCGCGCACGAGTGCATCATCGA
>NZ_PQSQ01000142.1 GCF_002920575.1 Streptomyces sp. Ru73
GCCGACGACCGGGTGAACGAGAACCTCCTCCGCTTCCAGCTCGACTTCCTCCTGGACGCCCTCGGGGGTGGCACGGGGCGGGCGGCGGGGGCCCGTACCGCCTGAGACGGCCGTCCGTCCCGGTGTGCGCCTGAGGCGGCCGTACCCGCCCGATGCGCACCGGAGCTGGCCGGAACGCCGCCGGAATCCGGCCGCCCGGTACGGCCGCCGCGTCCCCCGCTTGAGCGGCGGTCGCGCACCCTGAGAAGGTGCCGCGCGTGGAACTGCGCCATCTCACAGGGTTCGTGGCCGTCGCTGAGGAACTGCACTTCGGCCGCGCCGCGGAACGCCTGCACATCGCCCAGTCCCCGCTCAGCCAGCAGATCCGCATGCTGGAGCGGGACTTGGGCGCCACCCTCTTCGACCGCACCACGCGCTCGGTGCGGCTGACCGCCGCGGGCCAGGCCCTGCTGGGACCGGCGCGCAGCCTCCTCGCCGACGCGTCGGCCGCGCGCCGTACGGTGCAGGCGGTCAGCCTCGGCGAGGCGGGCCGGGTCACGGTCGGGTACGCGGGCGCCGGCGGCTGCGCGGCACTGCCCCCGCTGGCCCGTGCGGTCGCCGCCGAATTCCCCGGCATCGAGCTGTCCCTGCAGGGCCAGGTCTACTCCGGCGAGGCGCTCGACCGGATCACGGACGGCACGCTGGACCTGGGCTTCGTCGCGCTCCCCGTGCGCCGCGGCGTCCTGTCCCGCGTGGTCCGCCTGGAGCGGCTGACGGTGGCGCTGCCGGACTCCCACCCGCTGGCCGGGCGGGAAGCGGTCGGCGTGGCCGAGCTGGCGCAGGAGCGCTTCGTGACGTATCCGGCGGCGCGCGGCTCGGCGGTGCGGGAGGCGGCGGTGCGCGCCTGCCACGTGGCGGGCTTCGCGCCGCGCATCTCCCAGGAGGCCCCGGACACCTACGACCTCCTCGGCCTCGTCGCTGCCGGGGTGGGTGTCGCGCTGGTGGTCGAGTCGGCGCGCCACATCCGGCTGGACCACGTGGTCTTCCGCCCGCTGGCCGGCGGCCCGGCACCGCTGCCGGTCGCCCTCGCCTGGCGCGCGGCCGACGAGTCGGCGGCCCTGCGCAACGTTCTGAAGACCGCGGAACGGGTGCTGCCGACGCCGGGCGAGTACGTACCGTAGGGGCGGCGGCCGATCGAGCGCTCCCGCGGTACGTTTCTCGAACATAGGGCTTCCGGTAATCAATATCTGTGCTCGCCGGAGGAGAATTTTCCCGGCTGTGCGCGCAGGGTTTTTACCGTAACAAGCGGAGTGCATTCAACGGGCGGACCGCGGCGCTGCCGGCGTGCTACTGTTGTTGTCAGTTGCAGTTGTGGTTCCCAATGTTCAAGCGCCCTTCCGTCGGCTTCTGCGCGACGGAGCGCGTTTTACGCTTCCGGTCATTTCCGGTCGGGGTGATCATCGCGGCGACATGGTGTCCGCGCAGTGCGGATACCGGTTCACTGCCCCGAAGGAGATTGACATGGCCGCTGGTACCGTGAAGTGGTTCAACGCCGAAAAGGGTTTCGGCTTCATCGAGCAGGAGGACGGCGGCGCTGACGTGTTCGCCCACTACTCGAACATCGCCGCCCAGGGCTTCCGCGAGCTGCACGAGGGCCAGAAGGTGACCTTCGACATCGCGCAGGGCCAGAAGGGCCCGACGGCCGAGAACATCGTGACCGTCTGACGCTGACGCGTAAGTGCAGCTGAGGCCCGCACCTTCGGGGTGCGGGCCTCAGCTGTAGGTCTTTTTCCCGCACTGCGGTCACATTCGGAGTGCGCCACCGGGACGACGCCCGCTCAGGCTTTCCCCGGACAGTTTCGCTTTCGCGTTCCACTCGGCTCATTTCTGCATTTCTTCACGCCGCTCCATTGCCGCGAGATTTCTTGAGGTGCGCCGTATCGAGGAAGGTTCCTCATGAACCGCACACGTACGAACAACCGCTCCTCCCGCAACCGTAACGGCGGCGCCGATTTCAGGAGGGGCGGCGGCCGCTCCGTTTCATCGGCCCCGGCGCGTTCCGGCGGGACGGGCCGCTCCGGCGGTCCCCGCCGCCGGCCCCTCGCGCCCCAGGGTGAGTTCGCCCTTCCCGAGACGGTCGTCCCCGCGCTGCCCGCCGTGCAGGAATTCGCCGAGCTCGACATGCCCGAGCAGCTGCTGGCCGCCCTCGCCTCGGAAGGGGTCACCGCACCGTTCCCGATCCAGGGCGCGACGCTGCCGAACTCCCTGGCGGGACGCGACGTACTGGGCCGCGGGCGCACCGGCTCCGGCAAGACCCTCGCGTTCGGACTGGCCCTGCTGGCCCGCACGGCCGGCCGGCGCGCCGAGCCCCACCGGCCGCTGGGACTGGTCCTCGTGCCCACGCGTGAGCTGGCTCAGCAGGTGACGACCGCGCTGACCCCGTACGCCCGCTCGGTGCGGCTGCGGCTGGCCACGGTCGTCGGGGGCCTGCCGATCGGCAGGCAGGCCCGCGCGCTGCAGAGCGGCGCCGACGTCGTCGTCGCGACGCCCGGACGGCTCAAGGACCTCATCGAGCGGGGTGACTGCCGGCTGGACCAGGTGGCCATCACGGTGCTGGACGAGGCCGACCAGATGGCCGACATGGGCTTCATGCCGCAGGTCACCGCGCTGCTCGACCAGGTGCGGCCCGGCGGTCAGCGGATGCTGTTCTCCGCGACGCTGGACCGCAACGTCGACCTCCTGGTCCGCCGGTACCTGGACGACCCGGTGGTCCACTCCGTCGACCCGTCCGCCGGTGCGGTCACCACGATGGAGCACCACGTGCTGCACGTCGACGACGCCGACAAGCACGCCGTCACCACGGAGATCGCGGCCCGCGACGGCCGTGTGCTCATGTTCCTGGACACCCGGCACGCCGCCGACCGCCTCACCAGGCACCTGCTGAACAACGGTGTACGCGCCGCTTCCCTGCACGCGGGAAAGAGCCAGTCCCAGCGCACCCGCACGCTGGAGCAGTTCAAGGCCGGTCACGTCACCGTGCTCGTCGCCACGAACGTCGCGGCGCGCGGCATCCACGTCGACAGCCTCGACCTCGTCGTCAACGTCGACCCGCCGACCGACCACAAGGACTACCTGCACCGCGGCGGGCGCACCGCACGCGCCGGCGAGTCCGGGAGCGTGGTCACGCTGGTCATCCCGAAGCAGCGCCGCAGCACGACCCGTCTCATGGCGGCCGCCGGCGTCACCCCGCAGACCACCCGGGTCCGCTCCGGTGAAGAGGCGCTGAGCCGCATCACCGGCGCCCGTACGCCCTCCGGCATCCCGGTGGTCATCGCCGCACCGGCGGCCGCACGGCCCGAGCGCGCCGCCGGCGCCCGCTCCCGTGGCCGGCGCCGCCCCGCATCGGCGGCCCGCCGCGGGCGCGGGGCTCCCCCCGCCACCGGCGCGGCGGCCTGAATCCCTCCCGAGCAGCACGCTCACCACACGGCAGGAGCCTTTTTGACGCCCCTACAGGTTGTGACACCCGTACAGGTACAGCCCGGCACGGCCGGTACCGTCCCCATGGCCGGCACCGCGCCCGGCACCATGGCTGACGCCGTGGCGGCGGCCGGGCCGCAGGTCTGCGACGACATGACCGTCGAGGTGGCCCTGTCCGTCATGGCCGCCGCCCGCACGGGGCAGCTGCTCGTCTGCGACGCGGACGACCGGGGCACCGGCCTGGTCACGCGGGCCCAGCTCACCGCCGTACACGAGGACACCGCTACCGCGTGCCCGGACCGGGTACGCCTGCGTGACCTCCTCGACACCCGTGTTCCGCACTGAACCGCCGCTCCCCGTCCGGTCCGTTTCCTCTTCCCTGTGAGGCACCCATGCGCTGCATCATCGCCCGCTTCCCCTTCGACCTCACCAAGCACGGCGTGCTGGAGTCGATGAAGGGCATCACGCCCGAACCGGCAACCGGTGAGTGCGTGACCATCGGCCGTCGCACCTACCCCGCCAAGCAGGTGGGCGCGGTCATCACCGGGCAGGACCGCCGTGATTTCAGTGCCGCGGAAGTCGTCCGGGCCATGACCCGGCTCGGTTTCACCTGCGGCGGCCAGATCCCGGCGGAGACCTCCGCGCACACCGCCGACCCGTTCCAGCGGGCCTCCGAGATGCTCGGGAACCCCCTGACCGACTGAGACCGCGACAGCGGAACACTGAGGGCCCGACCGGCACGCCGGTCGGGCCCTCACTGCGTGGCGGGACACGGCGCGGGCGGGCCGAGCCGTCCATGACGGCCCGAAGCCGGTGCAGCGGCGTCCAGAAAGGTGCCGCGGCATGCAGAAAACCTGTCCTGCGGAAAGTAGACGTGGCGGGGTGCCAGGTGTAGCGTCCCTGGCATACCCCAGAAGATCAGGAAGAAGACCTCAGCGCGGATGCCGCAGGCCGCAGCGCGGAGGGTGGCTTCCGAACCGGAATCCGCGAGCCCCGCACCGCGCCCCGCATCCGCCGCCCTCCCGGGCAGACAGGCGGAGACCGAAGGCACGGCCGAGACGGCCGGTGCACGGTACCGAACGCTCCGGGCCGGGGCGTCGCCGCGGCACGCCGGCCCTCACACGTGTCCCCGAAAGAAGAGGTCTATGCCCCCTCGCAGTACCCACGTCGCCGACAAGTTCGACGACGACGATTACCCTGCCTACACCATGGGCCGCGCCGCCGAAATGCTCGGCACGACGCCCGCCTTCCTCCGCACCCTCGGCGAACACCGCCTGATCACGCCGCTGCGCTCGGAGGGCGGCCACCGCCGCTACTCCCGCTACCAGCTGCGCATCGCGGCCCGCGCCCGTGAGCTCGTCGACGCCGGCACCCAGATCGAAGCGGCCTGCCGCATCATCATCCTCGAAGACCAGCTCGAAGAAGCCCAGCGGATCAACGAGGAACTGCGTGCCCGCGCGACGGGGCCGCAGCCGGAGCCCCCCGCCTGAGCATCCGCTCGGATGCCTGCGTGAGCGCCCGCACGTCGGCGGGACGGGCGCCGTTCGAGGAAGCAGGCCCCTGGTCTCAGGCCCCGGTCGTCGGGCGGCCGGTCGTCCTCGCTGGTGGCGGGTGATTTTCCTCGCTCGCGTCTCAATCGGGTGCCGAATGCGTCTTGGACAGTGCTCTCGGCAGCCTGCGAAGGTGTGCGCGTCTCGACATGCCGCGCGGACCACTTCAAGGCATCAAGGCACCGGAGACCCGTATGAACTTCGCCGACCAGGACCCTGCGCTGCGCCCGCTGCTGGACCGGGTGCTGTCCGCCGACGACCGTGCCCGCATCGAGCCCCTGCTCACGGAGCTGGGGGCGCTGGCGGCCGGGGAGATGGACCGGCAGGCGGCGCTCGCCGACGCGAATCCGCCCAGGCTGCGCTCCTACGCGCCCGACGGCGAGCGCGTCGACGAGATCGAGTACCACCCCGCCCACGACCGGCTGGCGGAGATCGCGTTCGAGCGCTTCGGCCTCGCCGCGATGTCCCACCGGCCCGGTGTGCACGGCCGCCCGGACCGCGCCCCGCACACCGTCAAGTACGCGCTGTCCTACCTCTACGTGCAGTCCGAGTTCGGCATGGCCTGCCCGCTGTCCATGACCGACTCGGCGGCCCGCGTCCTGCGCCTCTTCGACCCCGACCGGTACGCCGCCGAGATCGCCGCGCTCGCCTCCACCGACCCGGCGGTCCGCGCGACCGGCGCGATGTTCATGACCGAGAAGCAGGGCGGCACGGACGTGGGACGTACCGAGACCGTCGCGACCCCCGCCGACGGGGGCGCGCACTGGACCCTCACCGGGAAGAAGTGGTTCGCGTCCAACCCGGGCGCTGACGTGATCCTCACCCTCGCGCGCGTGCCGGGCCAGGGCGAGGGCACCCGCGGCCTGGGCATGTTCCTCGTACCGCGGCTGCGCCCGGACGGCACCCGCAACGCCGTACGCATCGACCGCCTCAAGGACAAGCTGGGTTCCCGCTCGATCGCCAGCGGCGAGGTCACCCTCGACGGCGCGTACGCGACCCCGGTCGGCGAACTCACCAGCGGATTCCGGCAGATGGCCGAGATGCTGAACGTCTCCCGGCTCTCCAACGCCATGCGCGCCACCGCCCTGATGCGCCGCGCGGTCCGTGAATCGGTCGCCCACACCCGGCAGCGGGAGGTCTTCGGCACTCCGCTGTTCGACCAGCCCCTGATGCGCGTCACACTGCTGCCGATGATCCTGGACGCGGAGGCCGCGCTCGGCCTGGTCCTGGAGGCGGCTGCCCGGCTGGACGACGCCGACGCGGGCGACGCGACGGCGGCCGGACTCGTACGGGTCCTCACGCCGCTCGCCAAGTACACGGTCTGCAAGCGCGCCCGTACCGTCACCGGCGAGGCGATGGAGATCCGCGGCGGCAACGGCTACATCGAGGACTGGGTGAACCCCCGGCTGCTGCGCGACGCCCACCTCGGCTCGATCTGGGAGGGCTCGTCCAACGTCATCGCGCTGGACGTGCTGCGCTGCCTGCGCCGCCAGGCCGCGCACCGCACCCTCGCGGCGACGTACGGGGGCCGGGCCGGCGCCCTGCCCCTGCCCGCCGGGAAGCGGCTGGCCGCGCGCTGGGAGGAGCTGGCTGCCCGCGGTGACCGGCTGCTGGCGGGCCCCGCGGACGAGCAGGAGATGCGCATCGGCCGGTACGCGGACGAGCTGACCCGCACCGTGATGGCGACGCTGCTGCTGGAGCAGGCGGCGTACGAGTGCGAGGGGCCGTCGCCGAACGGCCGGACGCTGCTGGCCGCGCACGCGTACCTGCACCTGCTGGCCGACCCGGACGCGCTCCCGCGCACCGCCCTCCACCACTTGGACGCACTGGCCGACGGGGGCTGCCGGGTGCCGGTGGCCGTCGCGGAGGGGGCGGCGTAGCCGGACGCCGGCCGCCCGCGAGGCAGGGCCGGGAGGGGCCGGCGCCGCCACGATCACCTTTTCGGCGGAGCCGCTGAACACCGGAGGCACCGCATCCGTATGGAACCTTCACAAGGCGAAGGGACACCCGCGCGGGGCCGGTGCGCAGTACCGGTCCCCTACCCGTCCCGGCTCCCCACCGGGACCGGGGCCTGTGGAGGCACCATGAGTTCACCATCACCCGAACGTGCCGCCAGCGCCCGGCGCACGGTCATCGCGGCCGCCGGCGCCGCCGGCCTGACCGCGGCGCTCGCGGCGTGCGGAAACGACGGCGGGGGCGGCGGCTACGGATCGTCCGCCTCGTCCGCCTCATCGGGCTCCCCCTCGGCGGAGGGCTCCTCGCCGTCCGGCAGCTCCTCCGGCGCTTCGTCGGCGCCCTCCGAGAGCGGCGGGGCCACGAAGGGCGGCGGGGCGCTCGCCAAGACGTCGGACATCCCGGCCGGCGGCGGCAAGGTCTTCAAGGACCGGAAGGTCGTGGTGACCCAGCCCGCCAAGGGCGATTTCAAGGCGTTCTCGGCGGTCTGCACGCACGCGGGCTGCCTGGTGGGCGAGGTCAGCGGCGGCACGATCAACTGCCCCTGCCACGGCAGCAAGTACGCCATCGCGGACGGCAGCGTGCGCCACGGCCCGGCGACCAGGGGCCTGTCGCCGGTCCCCCTGAAGGTCAGCGGCGGCAAGATCAAACTGACCTGATCGCGCGGGCCCGGCGAACGGACCCCGAGGGCGGGGGCCGCGTACGCCGCGCCGCATCCCCGCTCAGCCCGCCGCGGCCCCCCTCAACGCGCCGCGTCCTCCCTCGGCACGCCGCGTCGTCGCTCAGCGTCTCAGCGCTCCGGGAACGACCGCTTCCAGCAGGTGAGCACCGCGTCCGTGGAGGTGACGGTGGCGACCAGGGCGAGCGTGTTGCGCACCATCGCCGGGGTGTACTCGGCCGGCACCCCGGCGATGGCGTCGGCCGGCACCACCGCCGTGTAGCCGAGGTTCACCGCGTCGAAGACCGCGTTCGGTATCGCCACGTTCGCCGAGACGCCGACGATGACGAGCTGGTGCACGCCGAGGTTGCGCAGCAGCGCGTCCACCTCCGTACCGGCGATCGGGGACAGCCCGTGCAGACGGCGCACGACGAGGTCGTCCTCGGACACCGGCACCGGGTCGGCGATCCGCACCGCGTCCGACCCGGCGAGCTGCTGCACGGGCAACTGCCCCGCGGCGCGGAACAGCCGCGCGTTGTGGTTGGCGCCGCGGCCGTCGGGCCTGCGCTCCGCGACCGCGTGCAGGACCTGCACGCCGGCCTCGTGCGCGGCGGCGGTCAGCCGCGCGACCTGCGCGAGCACGCCGGAGGTACGGGCCGCCTCGGCCAGTTCGGGCAGCGCGCTGTCGGTGCCGACGACGCCGTTCTGGCACTCGACGGTGAGCAGTGCGGTGGTCGCGGGATCGAGCTGCTCGACGAGGTGGGCGGCCTGGGTTCCCTGTACGTCCGTGGCCATGGGGGTGCCTCCTGGGTCTTGGGGGGCGGTGGGGCCGGGTGGCTGAGCGTGGGCCGTGCGGTCGGGGCCGAGCCTCCTGTGTCCATTGCGTTCAGTGGGCCGGGGCCCGGGTGTCCATTGCGTTCGGCGGGCCGAGGCTCCATGATTCCTGACACCCGGTCAGGTGGCCAGGGTCACGAGACGTACGGCACACCGGAGGTGGCGCGGATGGCGGGCGTGGCGGAGCAGCGCAGGGGACGCCGGATCATGATGAGCCCGGAGGAACTGGACGCCTTCCTGGCCCGGCAGCGGACCTGCCGGATCGCCACGGTCGGCCCGGACGGCGCACCGCACGTCGGCGCGCTGTGGTTCGTGTGGGACGGCACGTCGTTGTGGCTGTACTCGCTCACCCGCAGCAAGCGCTGGGCGCAGCTGGTGAAGGACCCACGGGTGGCGGTCGTGGTCGACGACGGCCACGACTACGGCGAACTGCGCGGCGCCGAACTGTCCGGCAGCATGGCGTTCGTCGGCGAGGCACCACGCCACGGCGAGCCCTGCCCTGAACTGGACGCGCCCGAACGCCTCTTCGCGGCCAAGTACTTCGGGCTGGACGCCATGCCGCACGACGGCCGGCACGCGTGGCTGCGGCTCACCCCGGAGGCGGTGGCGTCCTGGGACTTCCGCAAGATGCCGGGGTGAGCCGGGGGGAGAGGACGGCGCCTCGCCCGAGCCGCGCCCCGGCTCCCCCACCTCGCTCTGCTGACGCCTCGTCGGCCCTCCCCTCCTAGCCGACCGGAGCGTTGCCGGGTGTCACCCCGTCCCTGCCGTCCGGGCCGTCCCTGCCGTCCGGGCCCGGCCTGCCTTCCCCGTCCTCGTCGTCCGGCGTCCAGGTCAGCAGCCGTACCTCGGCGACCGTACGGAGGTGCCGGCGCATGGCCGTCGCCGCCGACCTCGGGTTGCCGTCCCGGATCGCCTCCAGGATGCGGCGGTGCTGGGCGAGCGAGCGCTTGGGCCGGCCGGGCTGCCGCAGCGATTCATTACGGCTCTCCCCGATCTGCTCGGCGATGGAACGCATGAACTCGGCGAGCAGCGCACTGTGTGCCGCGGCCGTGACCGCGGCGTGGAAGCGGCGGTCGCCCTCCACCCCGGGGCCGCCGTCCGCGACCTCGGCCGCCATGTGCGCGAGGGCGGCGTCGAGCGCGTCGAGGTCGGCGTCGGTGCGGCGGCGGGCGGCCAGTTCGGCGAGCTTGGTCTCCATCGCCTCGCGCGCCTCCAGCACGTCCGGCAGCCGGCGGCGCCGCTCGACCAGCCGCTCGACCGGCTCGGCGGCGTCCAGGGTGTCGCGCACCAGATAGGTGCCGCCGCCGTGCCGCACCTCGACCAGGCCCTGCACCTCCAGCACGACGATGGCCTGCTTCACCGACGCGCGGCTGACGCCGAGCCGCTGCGCCAGTTCGCGCTCCGGGGGCAGCCGGTCGCCCGCGCCCAGTCCGCTTTCGGCGGCGTACTGGCGCAGCCTCTCGACCACCTGCTCGTAGAGCCGTGGCCTGGTCATCGGCCGCAGTGCCTCGGACATCCGGTCGCCCCCTCCATGTTGCTCCTGTGCCAAGAGTATTGACGCATGTCACCGGTGGCCATAAAAGTGGCTCAGCCAATTGTCCACTGGGCCAGTGCACCACAGCGTGCCTCCGGGGCCCGGTGCGCCACCTGGCGCCCTGCTCACCGTCCCGTCCCGTCCCTTCCCTCCCCTTTTCCGCCTCCCCCTTCCCCGGCAGCTCCCCTCCCCCGCTGCCCTCGCCGTCCGCGAACGGAGCCGCAGATGTCGCCCGAAGTGGTCTCGATCCTCGTGCTCGCCGTGGTCTTCGTACTGGCCACCACCCGGTCGATCAACATGGGCGCGCTGGCGTTCGCCGCCGCCTTCGGCGTGGGCACGCTGGCCGCCGGGATGGACGCCGAAGAGATCTTCGCGGGCTTCCCCGGCGATCTGTTCGTGGTCCTGGTCGGCGTGACGTACCTCTTCGCCATCGCCCGCGCCAACGGCACCACCGACTGGCTGGTGCACGCCTCGGTACGGCTGGTCGGCGGCCGGGTCGCACTGATCCCGTGGGTGATGTTCGCGGTCACCGGCGTGCTCACCGCGATCGGCGCGGTCAGCCCGGCGGCGGTGGCGATCGTCGCCCCGCTCGCGCTCGGCTTCGCGGCGCAGTACGGCATCAACCCGCTGCTGATGGGCGCGCTGGTGGTGCACGGCGCGCAGGCCGGCGGTTTCTCGCCGATCAGCATCTACGGCTCGACGGTCAACGGCATCGTGGCCCGCGAGCACCTCCCCGGCAGCCCGCTCGCCCTCTTCGCCGCCAGCCTGGTCGTCAACCTCGTCATCGCGGTGGCACTCTTCGTCGCCCTCGGCGGGCTGCGGCTCCCCCGGACGGGTGGCTGCGGCCGTACGGAGAGCACCACGCCCGCGGGTGGTACCGACCGCACGGGGACCGCCACGCTGACGGGTGGCGACGCCCAGGCGGCCGCCGGCACCCCAACGAGTGGCACCGCCCTGACGTCCGCCGCACCCCTCTCGGACGGCGGCGGTGACGAGGCCGTCGGAACGGCTACGGGTGGCGGCAAGGACGATGCGGCAGCAGGGGCCACGGGTGGCCGCGGAGGCAAGGCAACCGGGCTGAGGGGCACCCCGGCCACGGCGCCCGCGGCGGCCCGGACCGGTGGTACCCGGGCCGGTGATGCACGGACACGGAGTGACGTCCGCACCGAAGCGACAACGAGCAGCGCCGAGGGCTTCGCGCTCACCCCGGCCCGTATCGCCACCCTCCTCGCCCTCCTGGCACTGGTCGTGGCGGTCCTCGTGCTCGACCTGGACGCCGGCCTGACCGCGATCACCCTCGCCGTCGCCCTCAGCGCCGTATGGCCGCAGGACAGCAAGGCCGCCGTCTCGGAGATCACGTGGCCCACCGTGCTGCTGATCTGCGGCGTCCTCACGTACGTCGGCGTCCTCGACGAGATGGGCACCATCACCTGGGCCGGCCACGCCGTCGGCGGCATCGGCATACCCCTGGTGGCCGCGCTGCTGCTGTGCTACATCGGTGCGCTGGTCTCCGCGTTCGCCTCGTCCGTCGGCATCATCGGGGCGCTGATACCGCTGGCCGTACCGTTCCTGGCACAGGGGACGATCGGCGCGGTGGGCATGGTCGCGGCGCTCGCGGTGTCCGCCACCGTCGTGGACGTGAGCCCGTTCTCGACGAACGGCGCGCTGGTCCTGGCGAACGCCAAGAATGTGGACCGCGACGGTTTCTTCCGGCAGTTGATGGTGTACGGAGGCCTCGTGGTGGTGGCCGTACCGGCGCTGGTCTGGCTGGCCCTGGTGGTGCCGGGCTTCGGCTGAGGGTTCCCCTCGCCACGGGTTCCGCCAGGGATCCACTCGTCCCCGGGTTCCGCAAGGACCTGGGGCCTCGGGTATCCAGGAACGGATACCCGTACAGCAAGAGAACGAAGGAGTTTCGGTGAACGAGCTTTTCCCGGCGCTGCGTACGGCGTCCTCCCGTACCGCACTGCGTTTCCAGGACCGCGCGCTGACCTACGGGCAGCTCGCCGCGTCCGCCGGCACGCTCGCGGCGCGGATCAGCGCCGAGCGGCGGGTGGCGGTCTGGGCGACGCCCACGCTGGAGACGTCGGTCGCGGTGGTCGCCGCGCTGCTCGCCGGGGTGCCGGCCGTACCGGTCAACCCCAAGATCGGCGAGAGCGAGCTGACGCACATCGTGTCCGACAGCACGCCCACCCTCGTCCTCGCCGAGCCGGACACCGAACTCCCCGGCCCCCTCGCGGCGCTCCCCCGCATCGACGTCGACCCGTACGAGGGGACCGATGCGGGCGCGACGGCGGAAGGCGCGCGGGGCGCCGCCGGAACGGCCGAGGGCGCTGGGGGTGCCGCCGGTACCGCCGGGACTGCTACGCCTGTTGCCGGTACCGCCACGGGTGCCGCCGCTGCCGAGGACTCGGCCGGCGCCGCCACCGCGGCGTTCGAGCTGCCGCCGGAGCCGGGTGCCGAGGCCCCCGCCGTGATCGTCTACACCTCCGGCACGACGGGCCGCCCCAAGGGCGTCGTCATCCCCCGGCGCGCCATCGCCTCCACGCTCGACGCGCTGGAGGACGCCTGGCAGTGGACCGCCGACGACGTCCTCGTGCACGGCCTGCCGCTGTTCCACGTACACGGTCTGATCCTCGGCATCCTCGGCCCGCTGCGCCGCGGCGGCACCGTGCACCACCTCGGCCGCTTCTCCACCGAGGGCGTGGCACGCGAGCTGGCCGGCGCCGGCACGATGCTCTTCGGCGTGCCGACGATGTACCACCGGCTGGCCGCCGAGGCGGGCGACAACCCGGCGCTGGCCAAGGCGCTCGGCGGGGCGCGCCTGCTGGTCTCCGGCTCGGCCGCGCTGCCGCTGACGGACCACCAGAAGATCACGGCGGCGACCGGCGCACGGGTCGTCGAGCGGTACGGCATGACCGAGACGCTGATGAACACCGCGGTGCGCGCCGACGACACCGGCGCGCCGGGGACGGTCGGCGTGCCGCTGCCCGGTGTCCACGCGCGGCTGGTGGACGAGTCCGGCGCGGTCATCGAGGAGAGCGACGGCGAGACGGTCGGGGAGATCCAGGTCCGCGGCCCGAACCTCTTCGTGGAGTACCTGAACCGGCCGGACGCGACGGCCGAGGCGTTCGACGGCGGGTGGTTCCGTACGGGCGACATGGCCACGCGGGACGCGGCCGGGCGGTACCGGATCGTCGGGCGCAAGGCCACCGACCTGATCAAGAGCGGCGGTTACAAGATCGGCGCGGGCGAGATCGAGAACTCGCTGCTGGAACACCCCGGCGTCGCGGAGGCCGCGGTGACCGGCGAGCCGGACGATGACCTCGGCGAGCGCATCGTGGCCTGGATCGTCCCCGCGGCCGGCGAGAACGGCGGCGCGGCCCCGACGGCCCAGGAACTCATCGACCACGTCGCCGCCCAGCTCGCGCCCCACAAGCGCCCCCGCGTCGTCCACTTCCTCGACGCCCTCCCCCGCAACGACATGGGCAAGATCCTCAAGCGGGGCCTCCATGCGTGATCCCATGCGTGACGCCATGGAGGTCCCGGGAAGCGACTCGGACGCCGACGCCGCGGGCCGGGGCTCGCGGCCGTCGGCGGGGCCGGGCGCACCGTCAGCGAGGCCGGGGGCACCGCCGGCGGGGCCGGGCGCACCGTCAGCGAGGCCGGGGGCACCGTCGGCGGACGCGGCGCCTTCTCGGGCAGCGTCCGCCGGTGCCCCGCCTGCCGGTTCGACGTCCGCGGCCGGGGCCCCCGGCCGCGGCGCCCCTGGGACCCCCGGCGGTGGCGCCCCCACCACTCGGCTCTCGGCCCGGGAGGTACTGGCCCGCGTGGTGGACGAGGGCTCCTTCCAACCGCTACCGGGCTCGGAACCGGTCGTACCACCAGGGGGGGCCGACCGGCCCGGGTACCGAATCGGCGCGCCCCGAGTCGCAACCGACCGGCCCCGGTGCCGAATGGGTGCACCCCGACTCGCAACCGCCGGCCACGGCGGCGGCTCGGCGCGCGCCGAAGGGAACCGGCGCGCTCCGCTACGCAAGCGACCGACCACGGTCGCGGCATCGGCGCACCGTGAAGGGGAACCGGCAGCCCCCGAGGCGGAC
>NZ_PQSQ01000143.1 GCF_002920575.1 Streptomyces sp. Ru73
GTGGACGCCTGGTGGCAGTAGCCGACCGGGACCTGTTCCACCTGGTCGTACGCGATGCCCGCGTCCGCGAGCGCCGCGCCGCCCGCTTCCCTCGCCATGTCCCAGTACTGCCGGTCGCGCGTCTCGGGCTTCTCGAACTTCGTCATCCCGACGCCGACGATGTACGCCTTCATAGCCAGTGCTCCTCAGATGATCGGGCGCGGCTCGGGGTCCCGGGGCAGTCCGAGCAGCCGCTCCGCGACGACGTTGAGCTGTATCTGCGTGGTGCCGCCCGCGATGGTGAGGCAGCGGGACATCAGGAAGCCGTGCAGCGCACGCTCCCCCGCGCCCTCGCGCACCGCGCCCGCCGGGCCGAGGAGTTCGAGGGCCAGCTCGGCGACTGCTTGCTGGTGGCGGGTCTGGACGAGCTTGCGGACGCTGGCCCCGGCGCCCGGTTCCAGCCCGTCGACCTGCTGGAGGGTGGTGCGCAGCCCGATGCAGCCGAGCGCGTGTGCCTCGGCCGCCAGCTCGCCGACGCGGGCGCGCAGCGCGCCGTCCGCCTCGGCCGCGCCCGCCCGTTCGATCAGTGCTTCGAGGCCGGTGTCGAAGGTCATCTGGTCGGCCATGTGCACGCGTTCGTTGCCGAGCGTGTGCCGGGCGACCCGCCAGCCGTCCCCGACCTCGCCGACCACGGCGTCGGCGGGGAGCAGCACGTCGTCGAAGTACACCTCGTTGAAGAGCGCGTCGCCGGTGATCTCCGTCAGCGGCCGGACGTCGATGCCGGGTGTCTCCATGTCGACGAGGAAGTAGGTGAGGCCCTTGTGCTTGGGCGCGTCCGGGTCGGTACGGGCCAGCAGGATGCCGTACCGCGCCCACTGCGCCGCCGACGTCCACACCTTCTGGCCGTTGATCCGCCAGCAGCCGTCCGCCGTCCGCTCCGCGCGGGTCCGCAGCGACGCCAGGTCCGAGCCGGCCTCCGGCTCGGAGAAGAGCTGGCACCACAGCTGCTCGCCGCGGAGCGTGGGCAGCAGATGGCGTTCCTGCTGCTCCGGCGTGCCGTAGGTGAGCAGCGACGGCACCACCCATGTCGCGATGCCCAGATCGCTGATCCGCACCCCGGCCGCCCGCAGTTCCTCCTGCACGGCGAGCTGCCGCAGCGGGCCGGCACCGAGGCCGTACGGCTCGGGGAGGTGCGGCGCGGCGTACCCGGTGGGCGCGAGCACCTTACGGGCCGCGGCCGGATCGAGGCCCACGGCGGCGGCGATCGCCTCGCGGGCCGCGGCGCGATAGCCGTCCGCCGCGGCCGGCAGCTCCATCCGCAGCGCGCGCCGGGCGCCGGCCGCGCCGTACCGGGCCGCGCGCTCCCGGTGCCCGGCCGGGCCGCCCAGCAGCTGCCGGGCGACGGTCGCCCGGCGCAGGTACAGGTGCGCGTCGTGCTCCCAGGTGAAGCCGATGCCGCCGAGTATCTGGATGCAGTCCTTGGCGCAGCCGAACGCGGCTTCCAGGGCGGTCGCGGTGGCGAGTGCAGACACCAGGCCGCGCACCTCCGGCGCCTCGTCCACGGCCCGGGCGGCGTCCCAGGCGAGCGCCCTGGCCTGTTCGAGCCGTACGAGCATCTCCGCGCACAGGTGCTTGACCGCCTGGAACTGGCCGATGGGCCGCCCGAACTGCTCGCGGACCTTGGCGTGCTCCGCCGCGGTGTCCAGCGCCCAGGCGGCGGTGCCGCACGCCTCGGCGGCGGAGAGCGTCCCGGCCAGGTCCCGTACGAGGTCCGCGTCGAGCGCGAGCAGCCGGTCGCCGGGGACGTGAACCGCGGCGGCGGTGACCTCGGCGGCCGGGCGGGTGGGGTCGGCGCCGGCGGGCACCCGGACCGTCAGGGCCGCGGCGTCCACCGCGAGCCAGACCGTTCCGGCCGCCGTCGCGGCGCCGAGGACGAGCAGGTCCGCTTCCCCGCCGCCGAGCACCGCAGGCGCCGTGCCGTCCAGGACATAGCCGTCCGCCGTTTCGGCCGCGGTCAGCCCGCCGGGCGTCAGGGCCACGGCGCCGATGCGCTCCCCCGCCGCCAGTGCGCGCACGAGTCCGCGTACCGCCTCGCTCCGGGCGCCGCGCCGCAGCAGCTCGGCGGCGAGCACACAGGGCAGGTACGGGCCGGGCAGTGCGGCCCGGCCGGTCTCCTCCAGGACGACCGCGAGGTCCAGCAGCTCCCCGCCGCCCCCGCCGTACTCCCGGGGCAGCTGCGGCCCGAGCAGCCCCTGTGCCGCCGCCTGGTCCCACCAGGCGGGCCGTCCGGCCCGTCCCGGCGGCGCGTCGAGCAGCTTCCGCCGGTCCTCGGGCGGCACGGCGCGGCCCGCCCACCCGCGTACCGCTCGGGCCAGTTCACGGTGGTCTCGCGTGATTCCGATGCCCATGGCGGGCACAGTAGAACAGGTTCCAGTCGGGCGGAAGGCCACACCTGACACTCAGTCAGGTCAGTAGCGGCCTCCCGCACCGACCCCCGCGCGTGCGCCGGGGAGTGGCGTAGTCCACGATGAGCTGGTCGTACGCGCCGGTAACAGGGTCCGGTGCCGTCACCAGGAGGTGTCCCATGACCGCCGCTCCCCGGCCGGAGACGCTCGCCGCGTTCGAGGCGGCGAAGGGCTTCATGCCCGTCGACGAGGGGCTGGCGCTGTACGCGGCGGCCGCCACGGCGGGCGCGCTCGGGCTGCCGCTGATCGAGATCGGCACGTACTGCGGGCGCTCCACCCTGCTGCTGGCCGACGCGGCACGCGCCGCCGGGGTGATGGCGGTCACCGTGGACCACCACCGCGGCAGCGAGGAGCAGCAGCCGGGCTGGGACTACCACGACCCGGAGGTCGTCGACCCCGAGGTCGGCCGGATGGACACGCTGCCCGCCTTCCGCCGGACGCTGTACGCGGCGGGGCTGGAGGAGCACGTACTGGCGCTGGTCGGGCGCTCCCCGCAGGCCGCCGCACTGTGGCGGGCACCGGCCGGCCTGGTCTTCATCGACGGCGGCCACACCGACGAGCACGCCACGGCGGACTACGAGGGCTGGGCGCCGCACGTCGCGCCGGGCGGCCTGCTGGTGATCCACGACGTGTTCCCCGACCCGGTGGACGAGTGGACGGGGCAGGCCCCGTACCGCATCTACCTGCGCGCACTGGAGACCGGCGCCTTCACCGAGGTCTCGGCGCACCGCTCGCTGCGCGTCCTGCGCCGGACGGGCGAGGGCATCTGAGGGACGGCCGCGCGGCAGACGGGGGACGCGCGCGGGGCCTGCCGGGCCGGTGCCGGACGCGCCCCGGCAGGAACGCCGCCTTCCGGCCATCGGACGTTACGATCGCGCTGTGTCGAACGGCAGTACTCCCCCCACCACCCGCCGCTCCGTGCGCACGCTCCTCCTCGTGCCCGCCGCGGTGGCAGCTCTCTGCTGCGCCGGCTGCGGTACCGGCGCCGGCGGCTCCGGCACGGCGTCCGAGGGCAGGCCGGGCCCCGACCGGCCCGCAGCGGCCGGCGAGCACACCGCCACGGCCCGGCCGGGCGACGGCGGCACGGACCACGAAGGTGACGCGGGCGCGGAGCGCGCTCCCGCGGCCGGCGGCGGCCCGCTCAAGGGCAAGGTCGTGGTGATCGATCCCGGCCACAATCCGGCCAACCGTGATCACGCCAAGGAGATCGCCCGCCAGGTCGACGTGGGCAACGCCCGCAAGGAGTGCGACACCACCGGCACCTCCACGAACGACGGCTACGCCGAGGCGTCCTTCACCCTCGACGTGGCGCGCCGCGCCCGTACGCTGCTGCAGAAGGAAGGCGCGAAGGTCGTCTTCACCCAGGACGGCGACCGCCCGTACGGCCCGTGCGTCGACGAGCGCGCCGAGATCGGCAACACGGCGCACGCGGACGCCGCGCTCTCGATCCACGCGGACGGCGCCGCGGCCGGCAACCGCGGCTTCCACGTGATCCGCCCCGGCGTGGTGCACAGCGGCGGCGCGGACACCCGGAAGATCACCGGCCCGTCGCGCGACCTCGCCGACCACCTCGTGGGCCGCTTCGTCGCCGCGACCGGCAGCGCGCCGGCCAACTACATCGGCACCGGCAAGGGGTTGGACACCCGCACCGACCTGGGCGGACTCAACCTCTCCCGGGTGCCGAAGGTGTTCCTGGAGTGCGGCAACATGCGCGACGCGAAGGACGCGGCGCACCTCACCGACCCCGCCTGGCGCCAGAAGGCCGCGGCCGGCATCGCCGAGGGCATCACGGGCTTCCTGCGCGGCTGACCGCCGCCGCCCGGCGCCCGGCCGGCCGCTCCCACCGGGGCGGCCGGGGCCCGGCGGCGCAGTCATATGGGGACGAGACGACCCAGCGGATGGGGCGGTAGGTTCCCCCTTACGATGGGGGCCACCCCCGCGCCTCGCACCGTGCGCAATCGGCGACAGCACGACCCATGACGAAAAACGGCAAAGGACTCCTTACGTGAACATCCGATCCCTCACACGAGGCGACGGCGTGGTGATCGGAGCAGCGGTGTTGCTGTTCATCGCCTCGTTCCTCGATTTCACCGGCAGCCCGGACTGCTCCGGTCTGCCGGCCAAGTACTGCGCCTCCGTCGAGAGCTCGAACGCCTGGGACTCGCTCTCCGTCGTCATGAGCCTCTACCTGGCGGGTGTGATCGGTGCCGCACTGATCATCGTGAGCCGCGCGCTGCCGCAGCCGCGCAAGGTCGCCGGGCTGGACCTGGGCCAGTTCGGCGTCGCGCTCACCATCTTCGCCGCGTGGACGGCGTTCTGGACGATCATCAGCGTCGGCAGCGCGGGCCCCGGCATCATCATCGGCCTCATCGCAGCCCTGCTCCTCGCCGCAGCGGCCGTCGCCGCGCCGCTCGTCCCCGCACTGCAGGCCCAGCTCATCACGGCCCCCGCGGCCTCGCCGTCCCCGTACAACACCGGCGTCAACGCCGGGTACGGCTACCCGGGCGCGCAGCAGGTGCCGGGCCAGGGCTACGGCTACCCCGGCGGTCCGCAGCAGGGCGGCCAGCCCTCGTACGGCGGCCAGCCGCAGCACACGCAGGGCGGCCAGGCCGGGCAGCCCGCGCCGGCCGCGACCGACCAGCAGGCCGGGGCCCCCGCCGCCGAGTTCGCGCCGTTCTGGTTCGCGGTTCCGGTCGCCCGCCCGCTGTACGGCGAGGACGGCAGCCCGACGCCGGTCGCCGAACTGGCCCCCGGCACCTGGTACCTCGCGGTCGAGCAGCGCGGCCAGGCGCTGATCGCGCAGACCCAGGACGGCCGCCGCGGCGTCCTGCAGGACACCACCGGCATCCAGCGCGGCTGACCCCGCGCGCCGGTCGCCGGACCGACGGCCCCTCGCCCCCTTCCCGTGGGCGGGGGGCCGTCGCCGTGTCCGCGCCCTCCCCGCGGGGCCATTGCCTTCGCCGGGTGCGGGCCGTACAGTCGGCGCACTGAACTGACGGCGCGTCAGGAGGAGGCGACATGCGGCTCGGGCTGGCGCTCGGTTACTGGGGGCGCGGGCCCGATCCCCGCCACCTCGAACTGGCCCGTGCCGCCGAGGCGTTGGGGTACGACTCCGTGTGGACGGCCGAGTCCTGGGGCTCGGACGCGTTCACCGCGCTCACCTGGATCGCGGCGCACACCTCAACGATCAAGCTGGGCACCGGCATCGCGCAGATGGCGGCGCGCACCCCCACCGCCACCGCGATGCACGCGCTCACCCTGGACCACCTCAGCGGCGGCCGGGTGCTGCTGGGGCTGGGGCTGTCCGGGCCGCAGGTCGTGGAGGGCTGGTACGGGCGGCCGTTCCCCAAGAGCCCGCTGACCGCGACCCGCGAGTACGTCGACGTGGTGCGCCAAGTGCTGCGCCGCGAGGGGCCCGTGACGCTGGACGGCCGGTTCCACGCCCACCCGTACCGCGGCCCGGACGGCACCGGTCTCGGCAAGCCGCTCAAGCCGATCACCCATCCGCTCCGCGCCGGCCTGCCCGTCCTCCTCGCCGCCGAGGGGCCGAAGAACATCGCCCAGACCGCCCGTATCGCGGACGGCTGGCTGCCGCTGTACTGGTCGCCGGAGCGGGCCGGCATCCACCGCGCCGCGCTCGCCGGGGCGCCGGCCGGCTTCCGCATCGCGCCGATGGCCCGCGCCGCGGTCTGCGACGACGTGGCCGAGGGGCTGCTGCCGGTCAAGGCGATGCTGGGCTTCTACATCGGCGGCATGGGGCACGCGACGAAGAACTTCCACGCGGACCTGATGGCGCGGATGGGGTACGAGGAGGCGGCCCGGCGCGTCCAGGACCTCTTCCTCCAGGGCCGCAAGGAGGAGGCCGTGCTGGCCGTCCCCGACGCCTTCGCCGACGAGATCTCCCTCGTCGGCCCGTGCGCCCGCATCGCCGAACGGCTGGCCGCCTGGCGCGCGGGCCCGGTCACCGACCTCCTGGTCACGGCCCCGGACCCGCACACTCTGCGCGTACTCGCCGAGCTCAACGCCTAGCGCGCCGGGGCGGCGTCCGTCACCAGGACACCAGCCCGAGCCACTCGTCGAACAGGTCGCGGTCGCCCCGGACGGTGACCGTCGGGGTGTCCGGCGACAGCCGCCGGTAGAAGACCAGCAGGACGTCGGTGAGCGGTCCGCCGGCCGTGACGGCGGCCTGATCCCCGGCGCCGCCGTGCCGCCAGGCGATCCGGTCGCCGGTCATGTCGATGATCCAGCGCGTGCCGGCCGGGCCGCCGGTGTCCGTGGCGTGCAGGCAGAGGGTGCGGCCCGGGCCCAGCAGCCGCCGCAGCTCCGGCCTGAGCTCCAGGGCCTGCGGCGCGGTGCCGATCTCCAGCCACTCCTCCAGGGTGTCCACCGCGACGTCGGGGGCGAGCCGGTACTCGGTGCCCACCGCGATCGCCGCGTCCGCCCGGTGGATCGCGGTCTCGTGCACGGCGCGGCGCGCCCAGAACCCCGTCTTCTGCTCCGCCATCCAGGTCCACACCCGGACGTCCGGCCCGGCCTCCCGCAGCGCCGCGGCCGCCAGCTCCGCGCCCTCGCCCAGCCAGGCGTCCAGCGCGGCCGGTTCCCCGTCCCCCGGCCCCTTGAAGTCCGGTACGTCCTCGTCGGGCACCATGCTCTGTGCCCGGGTCCGCACGGTCGTCCCCATCCAGCGGAGCGCTCCGCCGAGGTGCCGGGTCAGCTCCCCGATCGTCCACTCCGGGCAGGTGGGCACCGTCGCCTTCAGGTCCGCCCCCCGCAGTGCCTCCCGGAACAGCCCGGTCTGCACCAGAATCTCTTCGCAGTACCTCTCGTGCCCAAGACGTGTCATAGCCGCACACTAGTGCGGCTTCCCGGGCCCCCGCCCCGGATTTTGCGGGGCGGGGATCACGCTCCGGGCGCGGGGAACACGCTCCGGCGTGGGCTCACCGGCAGCAGTCCGGGTCCAGGCCCGTCGGGAGGCGTTCGCCGCCGAAGACGGCGGTGGTCGGCTCGTCACCGCCGAGCGCGGCGACCGCGAGGAGCAGGGAGCCCGCCGTCCACGAGGTCAGCTCGCGCGGCCAGATCGCGTCGTCGTCGAAGACGTAGCCGGTCCAGTACATGCCGTCCTCGGCACGCAGGTGCTGGATCCAGCGGAGGATCTCCACGGCCCGGTCGGACTCGCCCATCGCCCAGAGCGCCAGGGCGAGTTCGGCACTCTCGCCGCCGGTGACCCAGGGGTTGGGCAGGACACAGCGGACGCCGAGGCCCGGCACGACGAAGTCGTCCCACTGCGCCTCGATGCGCTCCTTGGCGGCCTGGCCGCGCAGCGCGCCGCCGAGCACCGGGTAGTACCAGTCCATCGAGTAGCGGGACTTGTCGAGGAAGCGCTCGGGGTGGTGGCGGATGGCGTGGCCCAGCCGGCCGGCCGCCAGCTCCCAGTCCGGCTGCGGTTCGCCGCGCTGCTCCGCCAGCGCGAGGGCGCAGCGCAGCGCCTGGTAGACGGAGGAGGAGCCGGTCAGCAGCGCGTCGGTGACGGGCGTGCCGTCGTCCTCGCGCTTCCAGCCGATCTCGCCGCCGGGCTGCTGGAGCGCGAGCACGAACTCGATCGCGGCGTAGACGGCGGGCCACATGCGGTCGAGGAAGGTGTCGTCGCCGGTCGAGAGGTAGTGGTGCCAGACGCCGACGGCGAGGTACGCGACGAAGTTGGTCTCGCGGCCGCGGTCGGTGGGCTCGGCCGCGTCCCCGTCGGCGTACGCGGCGTACCAGGAGCCGTCGGGGAGCTGGTGCTCGGCGAGCCACAGGTACGCCGCCTCCGCGCGCTCGTGCTCACCGGCCGCGTCCAGCGCCATCGCGGCCTCGGTGTGGTCCCAGGGGTCGAGGTGGTGGCCCCGGAACCAGGGGATGGCGCCGTCCGCGCGCTGCGTCGCGAGGATGCCGGCGACGGTGCGGGCGGCCTGCTCAGCGGTGAGCACTCCGGGCAGGACGAGTCGTTCGGTGCGCCCGGGGCTCGTCACAGGGCGGCTCGCGCGGGCTCGTCGTGCGGCGCGGCGGCGGCCTTCGGCTCGTGCGGCTTGGTGGCGTACGCGACGAAGCTCTTGCCGATGAGCGGGTTCAGCGCGTTCTCGGCGAGCCGCGTGGCCAGCGGCTTCTTCATGATGTCCCAGACCAGGAGCTTGTGGTACGCCTTGACCGGCAGCGCCTTGTCGTTGTCCACGCCGAACGCGCACTTCAGCCACCAGTAGGGCGAGTGCAGCGCGTGCGCGTGGTGGGTGCCGTACGGGCGCAGGCCCGCCTCGCGCATCTTGCCGAGGAGTTCGTCGGCCTTGTAGATGCGGATGTGGCCGCCCTCGACCTCGTGGTACGCGTCGCTGAGCGCCCAGCAGACCTTCTCGGGGCCGTAGCGCGGCACGGTCACCGCGATCCGGCCGCCGGGCTTGAGGACCCGCACCATCTCGGCGAGCACGCCCTTGTCGTCGGGGATGTGCTCCATGACCTCGGAGATGATCACGACGTCGAAGGAGTCGTCGGGGAAGGGCAGCGCGAGCGCGTCGCCCTCCATGGCGGTCGCGGTGGCGCCGGCCGGGGCCTCGCCGGCCTCCTCCATCGCCGCGAACCACTTGGCGACCTCGCGGATCTCCTCGGCGTTCTGGTCCAGGGCGACGACCTGCGCGCCGCGCCGGTAGCACTCGAAGGCGTGCCGGCCCGCGCCGCACCCCAGGTCGAGCACGCGGTCGCCCGGTGCGAGCGGGAATCGGGAAAAGTCGACGGTCAGCACGGCCTCTCAGCTTTCGTCCTGGGGGTGTCCCGGCCGCACGGGGACGGCGGGGACGGTCTGGCGGGTCACGGCGGTCACGGCGGGCGGGATGGCGCTGGTCTAGGCGTGTGCGGCGGGCTCGGCGGCCGGGACGGCGGTGCTGCCGGCGGGCCGCGGCCGGGCGTCCGCCTGCCGGGCGATGGCCTCGCGGTAGCGCTCGGCGGTGCCGATGGCCGCCTGCCGCCAGGTGAAGCGGGACAGGACGCGGGCGCGGCCCGCCGCGCCGAGCCGGCGGCGCAGGTCCGCGTCGCCCAGCAGCCGGTGCAGGCCCGCGGCGAGCGCGTCGGCGTCGCCCGGCGGCACGGCGAGGCAGGTCTCGCCGTCGGGCCCGGCGACCTCGGGGATCGCGCCGCCGGTGGTGGCCAGCAGCGGCGTGCCGGTGGCCATGGCCTCGGCGGCGGGCAGCGAGAAGCCTTCGTAGAGGGAGGGCACGCAGGCCACTTGGGCGCTGCGGACCAGGTCGACCAGCTCGGCGTCGCTGATGCCCTTGACGAACTCGATGGCGCCGCCGAGCCCGAACCGCTCGATGGCGGCGGCGACCGGGCCGTCGTCGGCGCGCTTGCCGACCACGACCAGGTGCGCCCCGGGGTTCTCCGTACGGACCTTGGCGAGCGCCTCGACCAGGTGGATCAGGCCCTTGAGCGGTACGTCGGCGCTGGAGGTGGTGACGATGCGCCCCGGCACCTCGGGGACCGAGGGGTCGGGCGAGAAGAGGTCGGTGTCGGCGCCGATGTGCACGACGTGGATGCGGTCCTGACGGACGCCCAGGTGGTCGGTGATCTCCTGGGCCGAGGAGCCGGAGACGGTGAGGACCGACGGCAGCCGGCGCGCCACCCGCTTCTGCATGCGGGTGAAGCCGTACCAGCGGCGGACCGAGGCGCGGCGCCGCCAGCCGTCGGCCGCGTCCAGGTCCAGCTGCCGGTCGACGGTGATCGGGTGGTGGATCGTGGTGACCAGCGGCGCGCCGAGGTCGCCGAGCAGGCCGTAGCCGAGGGTCTGGTTGTCGTGGATGACGTCGAAGTCGCCGCGTCGCGCGGTGAGGTGGCGGCGGGCGCGCAGGGAGAAGGTGAGCGGCTCCGGGAAGCCGCCGGTCCACATCGTGCCCACCTCGAGGGCGTCGATCCAGTCCCGGTACTCGTCGCGCTTGGGGGTGCGGAAGGGGTCGGGCTGCCGGTAGAGGTCCAGGCTGGGCAGCTCGGTCAGCGGGACACCGGCGTCGAGGACGGGGTAGGGCTGGGCGCCGATGACCTCCACCGAATGGCCGAGCCCGGCCAGTTCGCGGGAGAGGTGGCGTACGTAGACGCCCTGGCCGCCGCAGAAGGGATTCCCTTTGTACGTGAGCAGGGCGATCCGCAGGGGGCGGTCGCCGGTGGCCTCGGCGGGGCGAGCGGCGGCTGCCTGGACGGCCTCAGCGGACACTCTCGGCCCCTCTCTCACTGGACTTTCGCCGGAGCGTAACCGCTGGCGCTAATCTAGAACAAGTTACAGAACCGATCGGTTACCGACGAGTTCACCTCGTTCGAATCTACCGGCCGGGGAACCGGCGAAAAGAGCCGCACCAGGTGATTCGCGCCACGACCCACCCGGTGCCATGCTGAGCCGATCAGCAGCTCGACGCACCCCGCAGCACGGACGGACCGCCACGGAATGGGACACATGACTTCCGAACCCCGGCCGGCGCTTCCCGCCAGTCACGCGCTGACCGAGCGCCAGGAAGCGCGCCGCCGCCGCATCCTGCAGGCCAGCGCCCAGCTGGCCGGGCGGGGCGGCTTCGACGCCGTACAGATGCGCGAGGTCGCGGAGCTGTCGCACGTCGCCCTGGGGACGCTGTACCGCTACTTCCCCTCCAAGGTGCACCTGCTGGTGGCGACGATGCAGGACCAGTTGCAGCACATGCACGCGACGTTGCGCAAACGGCCACCGACGGAGAGTGACCCCGGCGCGCGGGTGGCCCAGACGCTGATGCGGGCCTTCCGTGCGATGCAGCGCGAGCCGCACCTCGCGGACGCCATGGTGCGCGCACTCACCTTCGCCGACCGGTCGGTGAGTCCCGAGGTGGACACCGTCTCCCGGCTCACGACGGCGATCATCCTGGACGCCATGGGGCTGGATTCGGCCGCCACGCCCGAGCAGCTGTCGGCCGTGCGAGTGATCGAGCACACCTGGCACTCGGCCCTCATCACCTGGCTGTCGGGCCGGGCTTCGATTGCGCAAGTGAAGATCGACATTGAGACGGTGTGCCGTCTGATCGAACTGACCTCGCCACAGCGCCCGGAATAGCCCTTTCCCTCCCGGTAAGCACCCTCTCGCGCCACGGGGTTGCCCCCCTCACGGAGTGCATACATGCATCCTGCCGTGCCCCCGTGCGCCCCCTTGCCCCCTCTTGGCCTGATCTGCGGCCCCATCCCACGCCCATTACAGGTATGAATTCGGGGTGGTTGACAAATATGCCGGTACACGGGGGTCTGGAGGGGGACTGCAGTGATCCGGGTGCTGCTGGTGCACGACGTCTGCCTGTTCCGATGGGCGTTGGCCGAGGTGCTCAGCAGGGAAAACGACATAGAGGTGGCGGTGTCCACGCCGGACGGCGCGGAGAGCCGGGTGCGCACGTGGCAACCGGACGTCTGCGTGGTCGATGTGGACTCCGTCGCGCCGATCGGACTGAACACGTTGCGAAAGCTATCGGACAGCGGGGCATCGCCTGCGGCACATGCCGAAGGTAAGCCGGCGAGAGGGGAGCCCGGCCGGGGTGACGGCGCGTATCGGAACGCCGACGCCCGCCGGAACGCCCGCGGGGCCAGAACGGCGGCCGGGGCGCGCACCACGGTGACCGCGCACGGCGGCACCGGCCGGGGCGCCCCGGCGGCCGGCACGCACACGGTGGCGGACCCGCACGGCGGCCACCCGGCCGCCGGCCGCGGCACGCCCGGCCGCGTCGCGCACATCCCCCAGCAGGCCACCAGATGCCGGGAACACGCGGCGCACGGTACGGCGGACGCCGCGCCGTGCGGTGCGGAGTGCGCTCCGGGCGGCGGCCGGGAGGGGACGGCAGCGCCGCGCCGCGGGCCCGCGCTGCTGGTACTGGGCTCGGCGGGCCGGCCGGGACCGCTGCGCCGCGCGTTCGAGGCCGACGCGCTCGGCTTCGTGGACAAGGAGGGTTCGCCCCGGCAGCTGGCCGCGGGCATCCGGCAGGTCGCGGCCGGCCGGCGTTTCATCGACGGCTCGCTCGGCTTCGGCTTTCTGCAGGCCGCCGAAATGCCCCTCACCCAGCGGGAGCTGAGCGTGCTCACGCTCGCCGCCGAGGGCGCCTCGGTCGCCGAGATCGCCGGCACGCTGCACCTGTCCAACGGGACGGTGCGCAACTACATGTCGGCGATCACCCGGAAGACCGGCGCCCGCAACCGGGTCGACGCCATCCGCATCTCCCAGGGCGAGGGCTGGCTGTGAGGGGCGTACCGGGCGACGGGCCCGGCCGCGCCCCGCGCACGGGACGGCGGCCCGGCCCCGCGCCGCTCAGCGGGAGAGGGCGGGCCGTGCCTGATCCGTCCACTCCCCCACGAGGTCCCGGTAGAGCGCCGACCGCCGCAGCAGGTCGCGGTGGCGCCCGCACAGCGCGTACGTACCGTCCATCACCAGGACGCGGTCGGCGCGGAGCGCCGAACTGATGCGGTGCGCGACGACGATCAGTGAGCCGCCCGGCCGGGCGGCGAAGGCCCGTTCGGCCCGGGCCTCCGTGGCCGCGTCCAGATGGCACGCGGCCTCGTCCAGGATGGCGAGCGGCGCGGGCGCGAGATGGGCCCGGGCCAGGGCGATCAGCTGGCGCTCGCCGGCCGAGAGCGTGCCGGGCGTGACCCGCGCGCCGAACCCGCCCAGCCGCTGTACCAGTTCGGCGGCGCCCACGGCCACGGCCGAGGCCCGCAGCGCGCTGTCCGGCACCGCTTCCGGGCGCGGGCAGAGGTACAGCAGGTTCTCCTTGAGCGTCCCGGTGAACACATAGGCCTGCTGGGGCACGAGAACGCGCCTGGACCCCGCGCCGTTCCCGCCCAGCCGGATCTCTCCCCGGTCGGGGACCAGCACCCCCGCGAGCAGCGCCGCGAGGGTGGACTTGCCGATGCCGCTCGGCCCGACGACGGCCAGGTGCCCGCCGACCGGCAGGGTCAGCTCCAGCCCCTGCACCACCGGCGTCGCATGCTCGCCGTACGCGAAGGACACCCCGTGCGCCTCCAAGGCCAGCCCGCTGCCGGCCGGCGGCGTCGCCCAGGCGGGCAGCGGCCGGGGCAGCCCGGCCGGCGCACCGCCGTCCTCACCACTCGTGGCCGCGGCCGCCGCCCTGGCGGGCCGGCCCGCCGACCCGCGCCCCGGTACCGGAATCCC
>NZ_PQSQ01000144.1 GCF_002920575.1 Streptomyces sp. Ru73
GGTCCGGCGGGGCGGCGGATCGCCGCTGCGAGGTGGCGCCGCTGGGGCCTGATCACCGGTGCGCCGGTCCGGCGGGGGCGAACCGGCCGCGGCTCCCGTCCGTACCGCTCAGCCCGCCGCCGGCAGTACCACCACGTCGTCCGCCGTGAAGGCCGCGCCCACCCGGTCGCCCACCTCCGGCGCTGCCGCGAGCGCGCAGGCGGCGTCCAGTTCGGGCCCGCTCTCCGGGCGCAGCCGCAGCGCGACGTGCGTGCCGCGGAAGGTGCGCGCCGCGACCGTGCAGGGCAGACCCTCGCGGGCCGGCACCAGCCGGACGCCGGCCGGGCGCACGAGCAGGCGGCAGGCGCCCTCGGCCGTGCCGTCCGGGACCGGCACCTTGCCCCAGGGCGTGTCGGCGGCCTCGCCGGTGACCGTGGCCGGTACGACGTTGTCGAAGCCGAGGAAGCGGGCGACGAACTCGTCGGCGGGGCGCTGCCAGACCTCCAGCGGCGTACCGGTCTGCGCGATCCGGCCGTCCCGCATGATCACGACCCGGTCGGCCAGCGCGAACGCCTCGCCCTGGTCGTGCGTCACCGCCAGCACGGTCGTGCCCAGCTCCCCGAAGAGCCGCCGCAGTTCGACGACGAGGCGTTCGCGCAGGCCGCGGTCGAGCTGGCCGAGCGGCTCGTCCAGCATGAGCAGCCGCGGGCCGGGCGCCAGCGCCCTGGCCAGCGCGACGCGCTGCTGCTCGCCGCCGGAGAGGGAGCCGACGGCGCGGCGCCCGGCGCCGGGCAGGCCGACCAGGTCGAGCAGTTCGGCGACCTTGCGGTCCCGCTCGGCCCGCGCGGTGCCGCGCATCCGCAGCCCGAAGGCGACGTTGCCCGCCACGTCGCGCTGCGGGAAGAGCTGGTGGTCCTGGAACATCAGCCCGACGCCGCGGCGGTGCGTCGGCACGGTACGCAGGTTCCGGCCGTCCAGTACGACCTCTCCGGCGTCGGCCTGCTGCAGCCCGGCGACCACCCGCAGCAGGGTCGACTTGCCGCTGCCGCTGGGGCCCAGGACGCAGACGGTCTCGTGCTCGGCGACGTCCAGGTCCACCGCGTCCAGCGCCGTGTGGGCGCCGAAGCGCACGGTGAGGCCGCCGAGCCGCAGCAACGGCGCGGCGGCGTCCTCCGCCGCGGACGGTCCGGCTGCCGTGTCGGCCGGTGTCCCGTTCATCAGAACTCTCCCGTCCGGTCGGTGCGTACCCGCTCCAGCGCCAGCAGCGCCCCCGCGCACACCACCATCAGAATCGTCGACAGGGCCATCGCCTGCCCGTAGTTGAGCTCGCCCGCGCGACCCAGCAGCCGCGCCACGGCCACCGGCAGCGTGGGCTGGTCCGGGCGCGCGATGAACACCGTCGCGCCGAACTCGCCGAGCGAGACGGCGAACGCGAACCCGGCCGCGATCAGCAGCGCCCGCCGCACCAGCGGCAGATCGATCTCGCGCCACACCTGCCAGGGCGCGGCGCCCAGCACGGCCGCGGCTTCCCGCAGCCGTCCGTCCACCGCGCGCAGCACCGGCAGCATGGTCCGTACGACGAACGGCACGCCGACCAGCGCCTGCGCCAGCGGCACCAGCCACCACGAGGCGCGGAGGTCCAGCGGCGGCTCGTCGAGGCTGATCAGGAAGCCGAAGCCGACGGTCACGGCGGAGACGCCGAGCGGCAGCATGAGGAGCGCGTCGAAGCCGCGGACGAGCCGCCCGCCGCCGCGCCGGGCCAGTGCCGCCGCGGCGAGGCCGCCGATGACGACGGCGATCGCGGTCGCTGCCAGCGCGTACGCCAGGGAGTTCCACAGGGCGGTCAGCGGCGGCACGGTGAACGTGGAGTCGGCACCGGCCTCGGCCCCCAGCGCCCGGTAGAAGACCAGGCCGTGGCCGTCGGGCCCGGCGAAGGACCGCTCGACCAGGACGGCCAGCGGCAGTACCAGCAGTACGGCGATCACCGCGAGGGTGCTCGCCAGCAGCGCCCACTGCCCTGCTCCGCGCGGCCTGCGCGCCGTGCGCGCCGCGTCGACCAGCTTCAGCGCGCTCTCCCGGCGCCGGACCGTCCAGGCGTGCAGCGCCAGCAGCGCGAGGACGGCGGCGAACTGGAGGAGGGTGAGCACGGCCGCCGTCGGCAGGTCCAGGAAGTCGGCGGTCTGCCGGTAGATCTCCACTTCGAGGGTGGCGAAGCGCGGCCCGCCGAGGATCTGCACGATGCCGAAGGAGGTGAAGGTGAAGAGGAAGACCATCAGCGCGGCGGCGGCAACGGCGGGCGCGAGCGCCGGCAGCGTGACCCGCCGCCAGGCCGCGAACCGCCCGGCACCGAGCACCCGCGCGGCCTCCTCCTGGCGCGGGTCCAGCGCGCCCCAGAGCCCGCCGACGGTGCGGACGACCACCGCGTAATTGAAGAAGACGTGCGCCAGCAGGATCGCCCAGACCGAGGTGTCCAGCCGTACGCCCCACAGGTCGTCCAGGAGTCCGCCGCGGCCGACGAGGGCCAGGAAGGCGGAGCCGACGACGACGGTGGGCAGCACGAACGGCACGGTGACGACCGCCCGCAGCAGCCTCTTGCCGGGGAAGTCGAAGCGCGCGAAGACGTACGCGCCGGGGAGCGCGATCAGCAGCGTGAGCGCCGTGGACGCCGCCGCCTGCCAGACCGTGAACCACAGCACGCGCAGCAGGTCGGGATCGGCGAGCACCTCGGCGGCGCGCCCGAACTGCCAGCCGCCGCCGTCCCGCAGCCCCCGCCCGACGATGGTGGCGACGGGGTAGGCGAAGAAGAGGACGAAGAAGGCGAACGGCAGGGCCATCAGCGCGAGGCGTGGCGCCGTGCCCCGGCGCCACGCCCCGTTCCGGCCCCGCCCGGCCGTCACTTCAGGACGAGCGAGGACCACTGCTTGATCCACTGTTCGCGGTTCTTGCTGATCTCCGCGGGCGCCACCGTCTTCGGGTCGTCGATCCGCTGCCCGTACTTGGTGAACAGCTCGGGCACCCGGGCGCCCTCCACCACCGGGTTCACGAACATCTGCAGCGGCATGTCCTCCTGGAACTTCTTGCTGATCAGGAAGTCCAGCAGCGCCTTGCCGCCCTTCTCGTTCGCCGCGCCCTTCAGCAGCCCGGCGAATTCGGTCTGCCGGAAGCAGGTGCCGGTGGCGACGCCGGTGGGCGCCTCCTTCGGCGCGGGCTTCTTGTCCATCACCTCGGCGGGCGGGCTGGAGGCGTAGGAGACGACCAGCGGCTTGTCGCCCTTGCCGCCGCCGGCGCCGGAGAACCGCTCGTAGTACGCCTGCTCCCAGCCGTCGACGACCTCGACGCCGTTGGCCTTGAGCTTCTTCCAGTAGTCCTGCCAGCCGGACGTGCCGTACTGCGCGATGGTGCCGAGCTGGAAGGCCAGCCCGGGCGAGGACGTGGCGGAGTTCTCGGTGACCAGCAGCCCCTTGTAGCGCGGCTTCACGAGGTCGGCGAAGGTCTTGGGCGGCGCGATCCCGTGCTTCTTGAAGTACGCCTTGTCGTAGTTGACGCAGATGTCGCCGTAGTCGACGGGCGTGACGCGGTGCTTCCCCTTGTCCAGCTGCAGCTTCTCCGGCACCGCTGACAGCCCCTTGGCCTTGTACGGCGTGAAGAGGTCCTCGTCCAGGCCGCGCGAGAGCAGGGTGTTGTCGATGCCGAAGAAGACGTCGCCCTGCGGGTTGTCCTTGGTCAGCACCGCCTGGTTGACGGCCTTCCCGGCGTCCCCGCCCTTGACCATCTGCACCTTGTAGCCGCTGGTCCGCTCGAACTCCTTCAGCACGGACTTCGAGACGGCGAAGGAGTCGTGGGAGACGAGTCTGACCGTCTTGCCGCCGTCCGCCCGGCTGTCGCCGGACGTACCGCAGCCGGCCAGCGCGGTGCCGCCCACCGCGACGGCGACGGCCGCCACCGCGGCCTTCCTGATGGTGCTCACTGGTTACATTCCTCCTGGCTGGCCAGGAAGAGACGCGGCCCCGCCCGCGGCGTCCGGAGGACCGGTGCCGCGGGCGGGGCGCAACAGCATGAGGAGACCGAACTTCCTACCCGGAATGACCCGGGCGAGGTTCAAGGGTCTGCGGCAGCGGCATCGGCTTCACTGCCCGCACTCTCAGCGCTGTGGCGCTCCCCTGTCGGATGGTGTCGTTATAGGTGATGTAAAAACGTTCGACGCCACGGTACCAGCGCGCCGGACCCCTTCCGAGGGCGTGCGGACGGGCAGCCGGAGGCGGGGGCAGCCGGAGCGCCCGGAGGGGCAGCGGGCCCCCGGCCGAGGCCGCGGGGCCGCCCCCGTGGCCCGTGGTCCCGTGGACCCGTGGCCTTCCGGGGCTGCGTGCGGTCAGCGCTCCGAGGCGGCGAGCTGCCCGCAGGCCCCGTCGATCTCCTGACCACGGGTGTCCCGGACGGTCACCGGCACGCCGTGCGCCGCGATCGCCTCCACGAACGCCTTCTCGTCCTCGGGCCGCGAGGCGGTCCACTTCGAGCCGGGCGTGGGGTTCAGCGGAATCAGGTTCACATGCACCCGCTTCCCCTTGAGCAGCCGGCCGAGCAGGTCCCCGCGCCACGCCTGGTCGTTGATGTCCCGGATCAGCGCGTACTCGATGGAGATCCGCCGCCCGGACTTCTCCGCGTACGTCCACGCCGCGTCCAGCACCTCACGCACCTTCCAGCGCGTGTTGACCGGTACGAGCGTGTCCCGCAGCTCGTCGTCCGGCGCGTGCAGCGAGACGGCCAGCCGGCACTTGAAGCCCTCGTCGGCGAAGCGCAGCATCGCCGGCACCAGCCCCACCGTGGACACGGTGATCCCGCGCTGCGACAGCCCCAGCCCGTCCGGCTCGGGGTCCGTCAGCCGCCGGATCGCGCCCGTGACCCGGTTGTAGTTGGCGAGCGGCTCACCCATGCCCATGAAAACGATGTTCGACAGCCGCGCCGGCCCGCCCGGGATCTCGCCGTCCCGCAGCGCCCGCATTCCGTCGACGATCTGATGAACGATCTCGGCCGTCGAGAGGTTCCGGTCCAGCCCCGCCTGCCCCGTCGCGCAGAACGGGCAGTTCATCCCGCACCCGGCCTGCGAGGAGATGCACATGGTCACCCGGTCCGGGTAGCGCATCAGCACCGACTCGACGAGCGTCCCGTCGAAGAGCTTCCACAGCGTCTTGCGAGTCTGGTCGTCGTCGCACGAGATGTGCCGCACCACGCTCATCAGCTCCGGCAGCATCTCGGCCGCCAGCTTCTCCCGCGCCGCGGCCGGGATGTCCGTCCACTGCTCCGGGTCGTGCGCGTACCGCGCGAAGTAGTGCTGCGACAGCTGCTTGGCACGGAACGGCTTCTCCCCGATCGCCGCCACGGCCTCCTTGCGCTCGGCGGGCGAGAGATCGGCAAGATGCCGCGGCGGCTTCTTGGCCCCCCGCGGCGCGACAAAAGTAAGTTCTCCAGGTGCAGGCATGGTCCCTCCAGTGTCGCAGATCAACAGGACCACCCCGGGTGACGGCCGGGGTGGGGGCCGTCACCCTTCCGGGCCGCGGCGGCCGTGCCTGCCGGTCGGGGTTCGTGGTCGGGCGGCGGGCATTCCGCCGCGATTCCGCCGGTGCTTCACTTGCAGCGGAGGCGACTGCCGCCGCGCGGAGAATTCCCGAGCGCGCACACGCATTCGCCGGATTGGTTTTGGGGGAAACCAACATGGTCGACGGATCGCAAGAAGAAGAGACAGCCACCCACGACGACGGCGCCACCCGGCGCAAACACCTCTGGGAAATACTCGGGGTCGCCGCAGCCGTCGCCGGCGTCGTCATCGGGCTGATTCAGGTGTGGCCGAAGCCCGCGTTCACCCTTCAGGACTGGGCCAAGGAAGCGAACGCCGTGTGCGCGGAGACGTCGGGCGACTCGGAGGACGCCGCGCGGGCCGCCAACGACGCCCTGTCGATGACGCTCTCCTCCCTGCAGCAGGGAACCGCCACACCGCAGCAGTTCTTCATCACGGGCAACCTCTATTACCGCATGGCCGGGCTGCAGAACAAAGCGGCGGGAAATCTGAGCAATATCCACCCGCCCAGTTCGCGGGCCGACGAAACAGAAGCGGTCGTACGGGACATGCGGGAATCCGACCGCATGATCTACCAGGGCGCCGAATTGCTGCGGCATGTGAACACCCAGTACCCACAGGAAACGGTGAACGCCTTCTCACAGCTGGCGAACACATACAACGAAAAGGGCAGGAGCATCAACCGGCGGCTGGTGGACCTGGGCGCCCGTGATTGCCTGCCGAACGTACAGGCACCGTGACGTGGCACCGGCCGCACGCCGGCCGGTGCACGCGAAAGCCCCCTGCCGGCGGCGTGCCGTCGGACAGGGGGCTTGTCGTCTGCGTACGGCCCGGTCAGCCCGTCCCCACGAAGACGACCAGGAGGAGCCAGACCACCGGGGCCGTCGGGAGGAGGGAGTCCAGGCGGTCCATGATGCCGCCGTGGCCGGGGAGCAGGGTGCCCATGTCCTTGATGCCGAGGTCCCGCTTGATCATGGATTCGCCGAGGTCGCCGAGGGTGGCGCTGGCGGCGACGGCGAGACCCAGGAGCAGGCCCTGCCACCACACGCCGTCCTCGATCAGGAACTGCATGCAGAGCGCGCCCGCCGCCATCGCGAAGGTCACCGCGCCGACCAGGCCCTCGCGGGTCTTGCCGGGGCTGATGCGGGGGGCGAGCTTCTTCTTGCCGAAGCGCCAGCCGACGGCGTACGCGCCGGTGTCGCTGACGACCGTGAGCAGCAGGAAGGTGAGGACCCGCCACGGCCCGTCCGCGTCCGCCGCGAGCATCAGGGCCACGAAGGTGGCCAGGAACGGCACGTAGAACGCGGCGAAGACGCCCGCCGTGACGTCCCTCAGGTAGTGGTCGGGGGCGTCGGTCATCCGCCAGACCAGGACCGCGAGCGCGGTGAGCGCCATCGCTACCCAGGCGCCCTCGGCCCCGCGTACGTAACCGGCGACGACCATGGCCGTTCCGCCGACCGCGAGCGGCACGAGGGGCACGCGGATGTCCTTGCGCTCCGCGAGCCGGGAGGTCAGCTCCCACAGCCCGACCACGACGGCGACCGCGATGACGCCCACGAAGACCGGCTTGTAGACGAACAGCGAGAGCACGATGACGGCGCCGAGGCCGACGCCCACCCCTATCGCGGCCCGCAGATTGCGGCCCGCGCTCTTCTTCGCCGGCTTCTCCGGGGAGGGGCTGTCGTCCGGGGCCGGCGGCGATGTGGGCATGGGTTCCTGGGGCTGGTCATCGTGGAAGAGGGGGCCACTCAGCCGAGCGGCCCCCCGTTCGTCCCGGTGGTCGTCCTGGTCTCCGCCTGCGTCGGGCACGGTGGGCATGGGCCGAGTCTGCGCTGCCGCGGCCCACTCGTGCGCGGGACCCGCCGACGGGGCGGCCGGTACGGAGCCAGGTGGCCACGGACCGGCGCCGGGTGGGGTCCCGCCTGCCGAGGGCGAGGGGCGGGCCCCCCAGGATGACTCGTTCATCAGACCTCGAGCAGCTCGGATTCCTTGTGCTTGAGCAGCTCGTCCACCTGCGCGACGTACTTCGCGGTGGTGTCGTCGAGCTCCTTCTCGGCCCGGCGGACCTCGTCCTCGCCGGTCTCCTTGTCCTTGACGAGCTTGTCCAGGGTCTCCTTGGCCTTGCGGCGGACGCTGCGGATGGAGATCTTCGCGTCCTCGCCCTTGCCCTTGGCGACCTTGATGAACTCCCGGCGGCGCTCCTCGGTGAGCTCGGGGAACGTCACCCGGATGATGTTGCCGTCGTTGCTCGGGTTGACGCCGAGGTCGGAGTCGCGGATGGCCTGCTCGATGTTGCGCAGCGCGCTCTTGTCGAACGGGGTCACCACGGCCATCCGCGGCTCGGGCACCGAGAACGACGCCAGCTGGTTGATCGGCGTCATGGCGCCGTAGTAGTCCGCCACGATCTTGTTGAACATCGCCGGGTGCGCACGCCCGGTGCGGATCGCGGCGAAGTCCTCCTTGGCGACCACGACGGCCTTCTCCATCTTCTCCTCGGCCTCGAGGAGGATCTCTTCGATCACCACTTGCTCCTGGTCTTAATCGTAAGAAGCAGAGCCTCGCCCCTGCGCGCGTCTTCTCCTGCACGGTGTCCGACCGGCAGGCGGTTGTCCATCCCCGTGCCGGGGTCTTCCCCCGGCCGGGAGTTGCCGCGCGTACGGGTGTGCCGCCCGTACGGCACGTACGGACGGGCATGTGCTGCCCGTACGGATCGCGGCGGTGCGGGCCGTCAGGCCCTGGTGCCCTGATCGCTGACGAGCGTGCCGATCTTCTCACCCTTCACGGCGCGCGCGATATTGCCCTCGGCGAGCAGTTCGAAGACGAGGATCGGAAGCTTGTTGTCCCGGCACAGCGTGATGGCGGTGGCATCGGCGACCTTGAGGTCGCGGGTGATGACCTCGCCGTACTCGAGCGCGTCGAACTTCACCGCGTCGGGGTTCTTCTTGGGGTCGGAGTCGTAGACGCCGTCGACCCCGTTCTTGCCCATGAGCATGGCCTGGGCGTCGATCTCCAGGGCGCGCTGCGCCGCGGTGGTGTCGGTGGAGAAGTACGGCATGCCCATGCCCGCACCGAAGATGACCACGCGGTCCTTCTCCAGGTGGCGGATGGCGCGCAGCGGGATGTACGGCTCGGCGACCTGGCCCATGGTGATGGCGGTCTGCACGCGGCAGTCGATGCCCTCCTTCTCCAGGAAGTCCTGGAGGGCCAGGCAGTTCATGACCGTGCCGAGCATGCCCATGTAGTCGGAGCGGGCCCGGTCCATGCCGCGCTGCTGCAGCTCGGCGCCGCGGAAGAAGTTGCCGCCGCCGATCACGACGGCGATCTCGTACCCCTCACGGACCACGGCCGCGATCTCACGGGCGATGGCGTGCACGACGTCCGGGTCGACCCCCAGGCCCCCGCCGCCGGCGAACGCCTCCCCCGAAAGCTTCAGAAGGAAGCGGCCCTTCCCCATTTTGTGGGCTTTGTCCGCGCCGTCGGCACCGTGATTCATTGCGCTCTCCTCGTGCACATACGAAGAAGGCCATTGCCGGGGGTCTGGTCAGATCCCTGCACGGCAATGGCCTCCTCGTCACATCTGCGGTCGGCCGATGAGCGGCCGACTGCGTACGACCCTAGCGGGGCCGCGGGTCATTCGCTGCCCTGCGACAGGCCTCGTCCCGGAAGGACGTGGCCCGGCGGCAGGACGTCGGCTCGACTCAGATGCCGACCTTGATGCGCGAGAAGCGCTTCAGGGTGACACCGGCCTCCTGGAGGACCTTCTCGACGGACTTCTTGTTGTCGAGCGCGTACGGCTGGCCCAGCAGCGTCGCGTCCTTGAAGAAGCCGTTGAGGCGACCCTCGACGATCTTCGGCAGGGCAGCCTCGGGCTTGCCCTCCGCACGGGTGGTCTCCTCGGCGACGCGGCGCTCGGCCTCGACGACGTCGGCCGGCACGTCCTCGCGGGACAGGTACTTCGGCGCGAAGGCGGCGATGTGCTGCGCGATGCCCTTGGCGACCTCGGCGTTCTCCTTGTCGAACTCGACGAGGACGCCGATCTGCGGCGGCAGGTCGGGCATGGTGCGGTGCATGTACGCCGTCACGTAGCCGTCGGAGAACTGCGCGAAGCGGTCCAGGACGATCTTCTCGCCGAGGTTCGCGTTGGCCTCGTCGACGAACGCCTGGACGGTCTTGCCGGCCTCGATCTCGGAGGCGAGCAGGGCCTGGATGTCGGCCGGCTTGGTGGCGGCGACGTGCTCGGCGATCTGCTTGGCGACGGCCTGGAACTTGTCACCCTTGGCGACGAAGTCCGTCTCGCACTTCAGCTCGACGAGGACACCGGAGGTGTTGTCGTCGGCGATCAGGGAGACGACGGCGCCGTTCTCGGCGGAGCGGCCCTCGCGCTTGGCGACGCCCTTCTGGCCCTTGATGCGCAGCGCCTCGACGGCCTTGTCGACGTTGCCGTCCGACTCGTCCAGCGCCTTCTTGCAGTCCATCATGCCGGCGCCGGTGAGCTCACGGAGCTTCTTGACGTCAGCGGCGGTGTAGTTCGCCATGATCTGTGAATCTCTTCTCGAAAGTCGAAAGATCTACGGGTGGACGGCGGGGGCGGCGCTTGTGGCACCGGCCCCCGCCGTCATCATCCGATGCTGAGGTGTCAGGCCTGCTCGGCGGCCGGCTGCTCGGCCTCGGCGGCGGCCTCGGCCGGCTTCTCCTCGGCCTTGGCCTCGTCGGCCTTGGGCTCCTCGGCCTTCTTCTCGCCCTCGAGCAGGTCACGCTCCCACTCGGCGAGCGGCTCGCCCGCGGCCTTCTCGCCCTTGGCCTCGGCACCGCCGGAGCGGGCGATGAGGCCCTCGGCGACGGCGTCGGCGATCACGCGGGTGAGCAGGGTGACGGAGCGGATCGCGTCGTCGTTGCCCGGGATCTTGTAGTCGACCTCGTCGGGGTCACAGTTCGTGTCGAGGATGGCGACGACCGGGATGTTGAGCTTCCGGGCCTCGCCGACCGCGATGTGCTCCTTCTTGGTGTCCACGATCCAGACGGCGCTGGGCACCTTCTGCATCTCGCGGATACCGCCGAGGGTCTTCTCCAGCTTGGCCTTCTCGCGCGAGAGCACGAGAAGCTCCTTCTTGGTGAGACCGGAGGCCGCGACGTCGTCGAAGTCGATCTGCTCGAGCTCCTTGAGGCGCTGCAGACGCTTGTAGACGGTCGAGAAGTTGGTCAGCATGCCGCCGAGCCAGCGCTGGTTCACGTAGGGCATGCCCACGCGGGTGGCCTGCTCGGCGATGGCCTCCTGGGCCTGCTTCTTGGTGCCGACGAACATGACGGAGCCGCCGTGGGCGACGGTCTCCTTGACGAACTCGTAGGCGCGGTCGATGTACGACAGCGACTGGAGCAGGTCGATGATGTAGATGCCGTTGCGCTCGGTGAAGATGAAGCGCTTCATCTTCGGGTTCCAGCGGCGGGTCTGGTGCCCGAAGTGGACGCCGCTCTCCAGCAGCTCCCGCATCGTGACGACGGCCATGGCCGTTCTCCTTGTGTTTCTCGGTTCCACCGCGGCCGGGCGGCCGCTGTGCCTGACGCCCCTGCGCGCCTGCCTGCACGGGGGCTCCGGCATTACCGGGACACCTGTTCAGGACCGAGGGACGCGGCCATCGTCTGCGTTGCTGCTCCGCCGCGCTTCGTGTGAAGCACGAGGAGTGACGCGCCGGTGGCGGGGCGTGCGAAGTCGACCCGGTCACCCGGATCGCCACAAGAAGTGTACGGGACCGCCGAACCAGCTAGCGACATGCCGGTGCAGGGGGTGGGGGTGGGGAGTGGAGGCGGGGTGGGGTCGGAGGCGGGGTGGGGACGAAGTGCGGGTGGGCAGGGGGGCGGCTTGGGGGCAGGGGTGCGGGTGCCCGTGGCGGCCGGGCGCGAGTCCTTACCACTCGCAAGGGTGGCGGCGTTGTCCACACCCCGCGCCGTCGTCCACAGCAGGGAATCAAGATCCCCGCGACACCGCCCGCGTCCGTCACTGTCAGCGCATGCACTCATCACGCCATGCACTGCGTCCTTCGCCCGGGCCCTCGCCCGCGGCCACGCCCTCGCCCACGCCTTCGTCCTCGCTCTCGCCCTCGCCCTCAGTCACGCTCACGCCCTCCCCCGCTCTTGCTCCCGCTCCCTCGCTCTCCTCGGCCCGTCTTGGCCTTGGGGTCACCGCCTGCGTCATCGGCTCCGTCATCGGCTGCGTCTTTCTGATCGGCCCGGCCGTTCTCCCGCCGCCGTCTGTGGCGGCATCGGCGCTGGCGTCGTCGGCGTCGGCGTCGGCGTCGGCGGCCAGAGCCGATGGCCCGTCTGCCCCGCGCGGCCATCCGCCGCCACCTTCCGCGACCGGCGGCGCCGACGCACCTCGGACGCGGTCAACGGACGGCGACGTGCTCAGAGGGACCACCGCGAACCGCGCCTGGCCAGTACCGGGAGGCAGAGGCGTGCGCCCGGTCATCACGCGCCCCTGGTTGCCTCCACCCACCCCTTGGGCGGCCGGTCACCGGGGCGTGGACCTCGCCGCCCGCCCCGGCGCGACCGTACGCGCCGCCGCTCCCGGCCGCGTCTCGTTCGCGGGCAAGGTCGCCGGCCGCGGCGTACTGTCCATCGAGCTGTCCGGCACGGGCCGGCCCCCGCTGCGTACGACGTACGAGCCGGTGCGCCCCACGGTCCGCAAGGGCGAGCACGTCAAAGCGGGCCAACCGGTCGCGGTGCTGCAGCCCGGCCCCTACCACTGCGACTCCCCGTGTCTCCACTGGGGCCTGCGCCGCGGCCGCACCTACCTGGACCCGCTCTCCCTCCTCCCCCCGTCCCTGCTGGCGAACGCTCCACCCCGCCTGCTCCCGGTCTTCCCCATCCCCGAACCACCCCCGCACGAGGCGGGTGCGACAAATGCCCGCCTCCCGAACCTCTCCCCCACAGCAACCAGCACCGCACCGGACACAGGCTTGGCCCCAGTAGCCACAAGCCTCGCCCTGGCAGCAACAGCAGCCTGGTCCCGCACCCGGCTGCACGGCCGAGGGAGTGCGAGCCGAGAACGGGGGACGTGAGGGAGCCGCGGGGTGGGGTGGGGAGGCGGGGGGGAGGAGCCACGAGCGGCGGGCTACGGGCTACCGGGGTGATACGCGGCTGGCGCCGGCGCCTGTTTCGGGGCCGGCGCCCGAAGGGAGCTGAGCAGCACACAAAGGCAACAGCGACATGCGCCGGAGCCGCGCCGACGCTCTCCGAGCCCAGGAGAAGACGGCTGACGCCGGACTCGCGCAAGGCAGCCGTCATGCCGGGCCGGGCCGATACGAGACCGGCGGGCCCGGCTGAGCACCCTTCCGGCACGGGGGCTCGGGCCCTGCCCCGCTCCGAGCAGGCGGGTACGGCCGACGCCGGCCGGGGCGACGCGTCGCGGGCGGGTACGGCCGACGTCATCTGGGGCGGCGCGTCCGACATCGAGCACGGTTCACGTCGAGCACGATCGACGGTGCGCGTGGTCTGACAGCGCCGCGCCCGGGGTGACGTGGCCTGACGGCGCCGCGCCCTGGTGACCGGCACCGCCGGGGACAAGGCCATGTCCGGCCGATGCCCCGCCGGGGGCAAAGCCAAGCTCGGCCGACGGTCCGGCGCCCCCGGGAAACCAGGGCAGCCTCGACCAATGCCCGGCGCCCAATGTTCCTGGGCAGCAAGCCAGGGGCGACCGACACGCGCCCCTCTCGGGAACGGGTCAGGCTCAACCCGACACCCGTCTGCCCGACGCCCCGGCACGGGGAACGGGCCTGTGGGCCCGCCGTGGAGGC
>NZ_PQSQ01000145.1 GCF_002920575.1 Streptomyces sp. Ru73
GATCGGCGAGGAACCGGCTGACGCCGTCGACGGCGGCGATCCGGTCGCGCACGCCCTTGACGTCGGTGCGGCGGCGGGTGATCGAGCCCTCGCGGATGCGCCAGTAGTAGACGTGCTCGTGGAGGACGTCGACGGCCTCGGCGAGGAAGTGCGCCGGGATGGTGAGCGGGGTGTCCTCGTACAGCACGCCCTCGGGGAAGGCCAGCCCGTGCCGGTCCCAGAAGGTGCGCCGGAAGACCTTGTTCCAGGCCACCCGGTCCGCCAGCAGGCTCAGGTCGCGGCTGATGTGGGTGCCCAGGACCGTACGGGTCATGGACTTGTGCTGCCACGCCTGGCTGCGGCCCTCGGTGGTGAGCCGCCAGACGTTGCCGGTCGCGAAGTCCGACCCGGACCGCTCCAGCAGCCCGACCAGGCCCTCGTACGCGCGCGGCGGCAGCACGTCGTCACTGTCCATGAAGGTGAGGTAGGCGGTGCGCGGATCGGCGTGCCGGGCCCCGGTGTTGCGGGCGTGGCCCAGGCCCCCGTTCTCCTGTGTCACCAGCCGGAAGCGCGGGTCCTGGGCGGCGAACTCGCGGGCCAGCGCGGGCCCCGCGTCGGTGGAGCCGTCGTCCACCATCACCACGTCCAGCTCCCGCAGCGTCTGGGACGCGACGGACCGCAGACATTCGGGGAGGTACTGCTCGACGTTGTAGATCGGGATGACGACGGTGAGCCGGGGATCCATGGAGCAGACCAGACCTTTTCCAGGGGACGCACGGGACACCAGTCCAACCCCGTGCGTAGCCACCCGTCACATTTCCTGCGCTGTTCGAGTGACCGGCCGCGGTCCGAGGACGGGACGGAGCGTAATCATCTGACTACGCTGATCCGTGCCCCCTGCGTCACCGACCCCTGGATGGCCATGCCCCGCTTCAGCGTCATCGTCCCCGCCCGCGGCGTGCAGGGCTTCCTGCGCCACTGCCTGGACTCCGTGCTCACGCAGTCCTTCGAGGAGGTGGAGCTGATCGCCGTCGACGACTGCTCCGACGGCGGCGACGGGGCGATCATCGACGCCTGCGCGGCCGCCGACCCGCGGGTGGTCCCGGTGCACCTGGAGCGCCCCGGCGGCGTCGGCCCGGCCCGCAACGCCGGGGCCCGCCGCGCCACCGGCGAGTACCTGCTCTTCCTCGACGGCGACGACTTCCTCACCCCCGGCGCGCTGGCCGCCGTGGACGCCCGGCTGCGCGCCGCCGGCGAGCCCGACGTGCTGCTCTTCGACCACGACCGGCTCAACGTCTGGGAGCAGCTGCACGGCAGCGCCGACCGGGAGTTCCTCGAGGCGCACGCCGACACCGTCTTCACCGCCGAGGACGTGCCCGGGTGCCTGACCGTGCTGCCGGCCGCCTGGAACCGCGCGGTCCGCCGCGACCTGTGGGAGGCACACGGCTTCGCGTTCGCCGACGGGCCGTACGACGAGGTGCCCGTGGTCTTCGAGACGCTGCTGGCGGCGGCCCGGATCGCCTGCCTGGACCGGGTCTGCGTGACCTGGCGCAAGCGCCGCAGGGGCAGCGCCTCCACGCTGCCAGGGCGCCACCACTTCGCGGTCATCGACCGGTACGACGCGCTGTTCCACACGCTGACCGGCACCGGGCTGGGCGGCGGCATCGAGACGGCCCGCGGCGTCCTGTTCGACCACGCCGTGGAGCGGCTGCTGCGAATCATGGAGGACGACGGCCGGGTGCGCCCCGCTGACCGGCCCGACTTCTTCCGCGAACTGGCCGGCGTCCTGCGCCGGCACCGCCCGGCCGGCGCCGAGCTGCCGCCCCACCTGAACTCCTACGCCGTCTACCGCTCCATGCGCCGCGCCGGGACGCTGCGGCAGCGCACCGCCAAGAAGCTGCGGGCCCGCCGGCACCGCACGGCACGCACCGTCTACCGCCGCTACTACGCCCTCCAGCTGCGCCGCCCGGTGGACGAGAACCTGGTGGTCTACGCCGCGTACTGGAACCGCGGAGTGTTCTGCAACCCCGCCGCCATCCACGCCAGGGCCCGCGAGCTGGCACCCCACCTGCGGGGCGTGTGGCTGGTGGACCGCAAGCACCGCGACGAGGTGCCGCCGGGCGTCGAAGCGGTCCTGGTGAACTCGCGCCGCTACTGGGAGGTGATGGCCCGCGCCAAGTACCTGGTCAACAACGCCAACTTCCCCGGCACCGTGCACAAGCGGCCCGAGCAGGTCTACCTCCAGACCCACCACGGCACCCCGCTGAAGAAGATGGGCATGGACCTGCGCCGGCACCCGGCGGCGGCCGGCGGGATGAGCTTTCTGCGCCTGCTGGACCACGCCGACCAGTGGGACTACTGCCTCTCCGCCAACCCGCACTCCACGGAGGTCTGGCAGCGCGTCTACCCCAGCGACTACGAGACGCTGCCCACCGGATACCCCCGCAACGACGTCTTCTTCACCGCCACCGCCGAGGACGTCCGCCGCATCCGCGCAGAACTGGGCATCGCGCCGGGCACCACCGCGGTCCTCTACGCGCCCACCCACCGCGACTACGAGCGCGGCTTCCGGCCGCCGCTGGACCTGGAACGGCTCGCCGACGCGCTCGGCGAGGGCCACCAGCTGCTGGTCCGCACGCACTACTTCTACGGCGCCGACTCCCGGCTCGCCGCGCTGGAGGAGGCCGGCCGCATCCGCGACGTCTCCCAGTACCCGTCCGTGGAGGAGCTGGCGCTCGCCTCCGACGCGCTGCTCTGCGACTTCTCCTCACTGATGTTCGACTACGCCAACCTCGACCGGCCGATCGTCGTGCACTCCTCCGACTGGGAGGCGTACCGGCACGCCCGCGGCGTCTACTTCGACCTGCTCTCCGGCGAGCCCGGCGACACCCCGGGCCACGTGGCACGCGACGAACAGGAGATCGCCGGTCTCTTCCACTCCGGGCGCTGGGCGGACGGCCGCGCCGCCGAGCTGCGGGCCGCCTTCCGGGAGCGGTTCTGCCCGTACGACGACGGACTGGCGGCCGAGCGCGTCGTCCGCCGCGTCCTCCTCGGCGAGGACGGCCTGCTGCCCGTCGTGCCGGCCGCCGAGCGCACCGTCGCCCCGCCCCCGCACGAGGCCGAACGCGGCGGGGAGGCCGAACCCTGCACACAGGCGTGAGACACCGCGCCCCACCAGGGGCGCGGGGAACTGCGCGAGCAACCGGCGCGGCAGCCGGGCGACGAGGCCGGACCGTACGGCGGCTAGCGCCCCCGGTTACGTGCCGCGACGACCGCCTTGGTGACGACCGGCGGCAGCACGTTCACGGCGACCCGCCGCAGCGCGCTCCGCCCCTGCCGGCCCCCGCGGCCCGCAGCACCCGGGCTCCCGGCAAGCGGCGCATGCCGCACCCCGTGCCGCGACACCGGGTGCGCCGGCTCCTTGGCGCCCTTCACGGAGAGCCGGATCAACGGCTGTCCGGCCACCTGCTGCACCTCGTGCCACAGATCGTGCCGCCCGGCGAGCCACTCCAGCAGCTCGCCGCGGACCGGCTCGGGGTCGCCCCACGTGCCGTAGAACTTGGTGCCGGTGATGCACAGCGGCTTCAGCCCGCCGGTCGTCACCGCCTCCCAGGTGGCGGCGGCCACGCCGGGACAGTGCTCGGCGCGGTAGTCGTCCAGCACGACCACGCCGTGCGGGCGCAGCAGCTGCCGCACGGCCAGGATGTCGCCGTGCACGTGCTCGTACAGGTGCGAGGCGTCGATGTGCGCGAAGCGGCAGCTGTCGTCCGCGACGTGCGCGCGGATCACCGACGAGAGGCCCTGCACGATGTGCGGCAGCTCGTCGTGGAAGGCGAGGTAGTTGGCCTCGAAGGCGCGGCGGGTGAGCGTCGCGTAGGACTTCGCCATCTCCTTGGAGTTCGAGGAGTCCTCGGCGGGGGAGTCGAACAGGTCGCAGACCGTGAAGCGGTCGCCGGCCCGCAGCCGGGCACCCATGAAGATGGCGCTCTTCCCCATGTACGCGCCGAGCTCCAGCAGGTCCCCCGGTTCCTTGCGGCGTTCCTGGCGGGCCAGGAACCAGTCGAACATGAGCTGGTCGGCGGTGAAGAACCAGCCCTTGACATCGGCCAGGCGGGTGGGTCGCGGGAGCTGTTCGGCACTCTGGTCTGCGGTGAGGGCAGTCATGTGCGGTCCGTCTCCAGACGGTCGGGGATTTCCATGGCGACATGCGACGCGTGTGCTGTTGTGGGACCGGGTGCCGGGTGCGGCACCGCGAGACGGCGGGCCCGCTCGGGAGGCGGCGCGGGCCGTCGCTCGTCGAGGGGCACGGTGGGGGGCGCGCCCTCGTCCCCGAGAAACACACGGCGTACCACGCGTTCCGCGGCGTGGCCGTCATCGTAGGGGCAGAAAAGTGAACGGAAAGTGGCCCGCAGAGCGGCCGAACGGGGTCCGCGCCATGCGGGACTCGCGAAGATCTCGATGAGCTCGTCCTCGCTGCGTGCCACCGGTCCCGGCGGGTGCCGGAACAGGTCGACGTAGATGCCGCGGGCCGCCCGGTACGCCTCCCAGTCGTCGGCCAGCAGCACCACGGGGCGGTCGAGGTTCACGTAGTCGCACATGAGCGAGGAGTAGTCGGTGATCAGCGCGTCCGACGCCAGGCAGAGGTCCTCCACGCACGGGTGGCCGCTCACGTCGATCACTCCGTCCCCGGGCGGCTCCTGCGGCACGTCGGCGGCGTACGGCGGGCCCGCCAGGGTGGCGAAGTGCGGCCGCATCAGCACCACGAAGCCCGGCCCGAGCTCCCGCAGCAGCCGCCGCGGGTCCAGCGCGGGCCGCCGGGACCGCCGGTAGTCGCGGTGGGTCGGCGCGTACAGGAGAGCCGTGGCGTCGGGCGGGATGCCCAGCTCGGCCCGGATGCGCAGCACGTCCTGCGCGGTGGCGTGCTGGAAGCGGTCGGTACGCGGCCGCCCGTACTCCAGCGTGGTGTAGCCGGCCGGGTAGACCCGCTCCCAGGTCAGCGTGGCGTGGCGGTTGGCGGAGAGGCTGTAGTCCCAGCGGTCCACGCCGCGCAGCAGCCGCGCGAAGTCGGTGTCCCGGGCCGCTGCGGGCCGCTCCTGGAGGTCCAGGCCCATGTGCTTGAGCGGGGTGCCGCGGTGCGTCTGCACCAGGACCTGGCCGGGCCGCTTGACCAGCCGCGGGTCGAAGTCGACGTTGTTGACCAGGTACTTCGAGCGGGCCAGCGCGGTCCAGTACGCGGCGGTCCCGGGCCGCAGCCGGCGCACGCCCGGCGGCACGGTGTCCCCGTACCCCGGCGCCGCCACCCACGCCGTGCGCATCCCCGGCCGCAGCTCGCGCAGCTTGGCCTCGATGGCGGCGGGGTCGGCGGCGTACTCACGGTGCCAGTGCGCGGCGAACACCGCGTGGTCGGGCCTGACCGGCAGCCGCCGCTGGACCCGGTAGTGCAGCCCGAGCGCGGCCTGCCGCCCCTGCCGCAGCAGCCGGCCGCCCTGCCGCGCGGTGGCCCGGCGGAGCCGCTGCGCTCCCGCCAGCAGCCGGAAGGCACGGTGCCAGCCCAGCCGTACCAGCCCGTGCCGGACCCGCACGCCGAGGCGCCGCGGCGCGTCCCCGGCCGGCCCGTCACAGCGGTACCGGCGGCAGTGCGCGGCGGCCCGCCGGAAGAACTCGGCGCGGGCGTCCCGCGGCAGCCGCCCCGGCGCGGTGTAGACGGCCGTGAGGTGGTCGGTCATCCGGCGGGCCATCAGCGGCCGCCACCGGGCCAGTTCGGGCCGCGCGTCGAGGAAGGCGAACACCCGGTCGTACTGGTCGAAGACGTCGAAGTGGCCGCGCCCCGTGGTGCGCAGGATGCTGCCCCTGCGGCGCTGCCGGTAGTGCACGCAGACCCGGTCCAGGACCGCGATCGACTCCGCGGTGGCCAGCGCCGGGAACGTCCAGGGCGTGTCCTCGTAGTAGCCCGGCGGGAAGGTGAGCCCCTGCCGCCGGACGAAGTCGCGGCGGTAGGCCTTGTTCCACACGACCATCAGCAGCCGCAGCAGCTCGGGCCGGTCGGCGAGCCGGAAGACCTCCGGGCCGCGCCGGGCGAGCAGGTGGGCGTACTGGTTGCGGGCCGCGGTGCCGGACCAGGTGGTGCGGGCGTAGTCGTGTACCAGTACGTCCGGGTCACCGGTCGCGGCCAGCCGGGCGGCGACGGCGCTCAGCGCACCGGGCGTGAGGGTGTCGTCCCCGTCCAGGAAGAGCAGGTAGTCGCCGCGGGCGCGGGCGATCCCGGCGTTGCGGGCCGGGCCGAGGCCGGTGTTGGCCGGCAGGTGCACGGGCCGTACCCGGCCGTCGCGGCGGGCGGCCTCGCGGATGATCTCCCCGCAGCCGTCCGGGGAGCCGTCGTCCACCGCGATCAGCTCTAAGTCCGTCCAGTCCTGGCCGAGGACGGACTCCAGGCATTCCGGCAGGTACGCCTGGACCTGGTAGGCGGGCACGATGACGCTGAAGCGGGGCAAGGGCACTTCCATGAGATCGGCGGCCGGCTGCGTTGTCGGTCAGCGATCGTTCCCGGCGCCACCGCGCGGGCATGCGTGCGCGGGGGCCGGTTGCGCCCGGGTGGCAGACGAGACGCACCCGTACGAGTGAGGGCGCCCCGCGGACCGGCCCGTCCCAGGCTCTACTTCACCGCGCCCGCCGTCACGCCGGACACGAACTGCCGCTGGAAGGCGAAGAAGACCACCAGCGGTATGACCATCGAGATGAAGGCGCCCGGCGCCAGTACGTCGATGTTGTTGCCGAACTGGCGGACCTCCTGCTGGAGCGCCACGGTGATCGGCGGGTGGCCGCTGTCCGCGAAGATCAGCGCGATCAGCAGGTCGTTCCACACCCACAGGAACTGGAAGATGCCCAGCGACGCGATGGCCGGGCCGCCCAGCGGCATGACCACCCGCGTGAACAGCCGCAGTTCGCTCGCGCCGTCCAGCCGCGCCGCCTCCAGCAGCTCGCGCGGGATCTCGGCGAAGAAGTTCCGCAGCAGGAACACCGCGAAGGGCAGGCCGAAGGCCGTGTGGAACAGCACCACCCCGGCCGTCGTCTCGAAGAGCCCGATCGCGCCGAACAGCTTCGCCACCGGGATCAGCGCGACCTGCACCGGAACCACCAGCAGACCCACCACGACCATGAACCAGGTGTCCCGGCCGGGGAAGTCCATCCAGGCGAACGCGTAGCCCGCCAGCGCCCCGATGACCACCACCAGCACCGTCGCCGGCACGGTGATCAGCGCGGTGGTCACCAGCGAGTCCATGATCTTGGCGTTGCCCAGCAGATTGCCGTACCCCGTCCAGGTCAGCTGGGCCGGCTTGGCGAACACCTCCCACCAGCCGCTCTCCGCGACGTCGGCGGGGGAGCGCAGCGAGGAGATCAGCAGCCCGACCGTCGGCATCAGCCAGAACAGCCCGACCAGGACCAGGAAGACCCGCAGCGCGCCGCCGCCGGTACGGGCCGCGATCCGCGCGGCCAGGGACTGCCGGGCGCGCACCGCGCCCTCGGCCACCGCCGTCATCGCTGCCGCTCCTTCCGCAGGCGCCGGATATTGACGATCAGCACCGGTGAGACGAGGAGCAGCAGGAACACCGCGATGGCGGACCCGATGCCCAGCTCCGCGTTCGGACCGAAGGCCGACTGGTACAGCTGGAGGGCGAGCACGTTCGCCTCGTCCTGGCTGGCGCCCGGCGCGATGATGTACACCAGGTCGAAGATCTTCAGTACGTTGATCATCAGCGTGACGAGGACGACCACCAGGACCGGCGCCAGCAGCGGCACCGTCACCCGGCGGAAGACCTGCCACTCGTTCGCGCCGTCCACCCGGGCCGCCTCCAGCAGCTCCCGCGGCACGCTCGCCAGGCCCGCCGCGATCAGCACCATCGCGAAGCCCGCCCACATCCACACGTAACTGCCGATGATCGAGGGCGTCACCAGGGCCGGCCCGAGCCAGTCGATGCCGTTGTACGCCTCGGCGAAGTTCGCGGCCGGCAGCCGCAGGTGCGCCCCCTCGGCGGAGGCGGGCAGCGTGTACGTGCCGTCCGCCGCCGTGGTCGCCGACGCCACCACCTTGCCGTCCCTGACCGCCTCGACCTTCAGGCCGGCCAGCGCCTTCTCGTGCTTGTCGATCTTCCCCGGGGTGCCGCCGCCCCCGCGCGTGAAGTCCAGCCAGGCGGTGCCGGTGATCTGCCCGGGACGCGGCGTCGCCGGCTTCGCCCGCTGGGCGTCCTGCACGTCGTCCGGCTGCACGGCCACCAGCGGCAGGCCCACGGCGCTGCCGGTCCCGACCGCCGTCTTCGTGGTGAACGAGCCGCCGCCCGAAGGCCGCAGGTCGGCGTCGGGCCGGGGATTGGCACCCGGGTACGGCGCGGGCGCGGCGAAGGTGTCGTGCACGCCCACCCACACCGCGTTGGCGACCCCGCGCTCCGGGTCCTGCTCGTACACCAGCCGGAAGATGATGCCGGCGGCCAGCATGGAGATCGCCATCGGCATGAAGACGACCAGCTTGAACGCGGTGCCCCAGCGGACCCGCTCGGTCAGCACGGCGAAGATCAGGCCGAGCGTGGTGGACACGGTCGGCGCGACCACCACCCAGATGACGTTGTTCTTCAGCGCCGTGCGGATGCGGTCGTCGGAGAACATCTCGGCGTAATTGCCCAGCCCGACGAAGCCGTTGCCCGACGTGTCGAAGAGGCTGCGCCAGACCGAGTAGCCGATCGGATAGACCACCAGCGCGCCGAGCAGCAGCAGCGCGGGGAGGAGGAAGGCGGCCGCGATCCACGGGCGCGTCCCCGTCACGCTTCTGCCGGGCTTCTTCGCGCCGCCGCGGGACGCCTGCACGGCGGCCGTGGCGCCTGGAGAGACCATGGCGTCAGTTCCCGAACGACTTGGCGGCGTCCTTCTCCAGCTGCGCCTGGGTGCCCGCCACGTCCTTCGGGTTCTTCAGGAAGTCCTGCAGGGCCTTCCACTCGCCCTGGCCCGGCTTGCCGCCGAAGGAGGCCGGGGCCTGGTCGGACATGTCGAAGCGGAAGTCGTCACCGGCCGCGACCAGCGCCTTGCCGATCTTGCGGAACACCGCGTTCGGGTACGCCGAGGGGTCCAGCTTCTTGTTGGCGGAGACGAAGCCGCCCTGCGCCGCCCAGATCCGGGCCGCGTCCGGGGAGGCCAGGAAGGTCAGCAGCGCCTGCGACGCCTTGTTGTCCTTCAGCGCCACCGCCACGTCCCCGCCGGTCACCACCGGGGAGTCCGTGCCGACCGCCGGGAACGGGAAGACCTTGGCGTCCGTGCCGACCTTCGCCTTGGTCTGGCCGATGTTGGCCGCGGCGAAGTCGGCCGAGGAGACCATCGCGGCCTCGGGCCGGTCCTTGAACGTCTGCGTCACCGACTGCGGGAACGCCGTCTGCAGCGCGCCCCCGTTGCCGCCCGCGAGCAGGCCCTTCGCGCCGAACAGCGAGCCGAGCGTGGTGAGTGCCTGCTTCACCGAAGGATCGGTCCACTTGATCTCGTGCTTCGCCAGCTGGTCGTACTTCTCGGGGCCTGCCTGCGAGAGGTAGACGTTCTCGAACCAGTCGGTGAGCGTCCAGCCGTCGGCGCCGCCCACCGAGACCGGCTCCACGCCGGAGTCCGCGAGCGTGCGCGCGGTCTTCAGGAAGCCCTTCCAGTCCTTGGGCTCGGAGACCCCCGCGTTCTCGAACGCCTTGGTGTTGTACCAGACCAGCGACTTGTTGCTGGCCTTGAAGTACACGCCGTACGTCTTGCCGCCGTAACTCCCCAGGTCCTGCCAGCCCTTGGAGAAGTTCTTCGTCAGCTCCTTCTTCGCTGCCGGGCCGAGCGGCTTCACCCAGCCCTTCTTGGCGAACTCCTGGAGCACGCCGACCTGCTGGAGCATCGCGACGTCCGGCGCGCCGCCGCCGGCGACCTTGGAGCCGATGAAGCCGGCCATGTCGTCGCCGCTCGGCACGAACTCCACCTTGGCGCCGGTGCGCTTCTCGAACTCGTCCAGGACCTTGGTGAAGTTCTCCCGCTCGGGGCCGGTCCATACGGCCGTCACCTGGAGCGTCCGGCCGTTCAGCTTCGGCAGCCGGACGGTGGGCGCGGCATTGCTGCCGTCCTCGCGCTCGCTGTTGCCGCCGCCGTCGCCCCCGCAGCCGGTCAGTGCCAGCGCGCCCACCGCGACAAGTGCCGTTGCCGTACGAAGCGTTGCGTGACGCATCCGTCGCCCCTCCCGTTCGCCGTGCGACAGTCCTACCGGCGGCGGGAGGCCCGAGCAATAGTGCGTTCGACTGCAACGCCCCGTCGTGACCGGGCCGTTACCACCGCGGGTAACCCGGCTTTTCCGTACGGCGACCGTTTCGTTGCACGGTTGCACATGGCGTCACGTCACCGACTTGGCCGCCTTCTGCAGGGCGCTCGCCAGCAGGGCCAGATCGGTCGGGCCGTTGCCCAGCTCGCGCAGCGGCCGGCGGGCCGGCGGATCGCCCATCCGCTGCCACTCGAGGGGCACGACGGTCGGCCGCAGCGTGGACGTCCGGGGTATCCGGCCCGTCACCCGGCCCGCCTGGAAGGGCGTGGCGGACCCGTCGGCCGCGCGGAACAGCCGGCCGCGCCCGACCGGCAGCGGCTCTGCCGGGTCGCTCTCGCCGCCCAGCTCCGCACGGAGCCCGGCCCGCTCGGCGGTCGCGGTGGCCGCCGTACGGTCCGGATGGCCGGTCGCGGCGATCAGATGCACGCCGAGCGCGGCGCCGTCCCTGGCCACCGCCTCCAGCGCCCGCACCACCGAACCGGCAGCGGGCCGTCCCGTACTGCCCAGGGCCGGCGCGACCAGTGCGTCGAAGTCGTCGACCAGCACGAACAGCCGGGTCATCGGCGGCACGGCGGCGAGTCCGTCGGCCGCGGGGCGCCCCTCCTCCGCCGCGCCCTGCGTCCGGGGGCGCAGCCGCAGCGTGCTGGTGGCCGGCGTGTCGAGCAGCCCGGACCGGTCGGCCGCGCTCTCGTACCCGGCGGCCGGGGCGGGCGCTGCGGAACCGCCGCCCGTCGCCGTACGGCCCTCGGCGGACCGGCGCGGGCCGACCACCCGCGGCGCCGCCACGTACTTCGCGCGCCACTCGGCGAACCCCGTGCCGCCCAGTATTTCCGCGCGCCGCTTCAGCTCCGAGGACAACGCCTGCGCGAACTCCCGCATCCGCACCGGGTCCGAGGCCGCCAGGTGCGCCGTGACGTGCGGCAGGTCCGTACAGAGCCGCAGGCCGTCCCCGCGCTCGGTCCCGGCGCCGTCGACCAGCACCAGCGAGAGCCGGTCCGGGCGGTCGGCGGCGGCCAGCGAGGCGGCGATCGACCGCAGCAGCTCGGTCTTGCCCGTGCCGGGGCCGCCCTCCAGCAGGAAGTGACAGCCGTCGGCGGCCGGGTCGGCGTGCACCGGGCCGTGCGGACCGGCGCCCAGCACCGCCGCTGCCGAGGGCTCCTCGCTGTCCGCCGCGGCCGCCCAGCGGGCCATCAGGGAAGCGGGCGTGGCCCGGGCCAGCCCCAGCTCGTCCAGCAGCCGCGCACTGTCGGGCAGTGGCACGGCACTGCGGCTGCGGGACGTGCGCACGGTGTCGGCCTCGCGCAGCGGCGCCAGGGCGCGCGCGAACCGCTCGGCCCACGGACCGGAGACCGCGTCCACCGTGGCGACCGTGCCGTTCGTCCCCGCGCCGTACGGACCCGAAGCACTCTGCGGCACGCCGTTCACCGCGATGCTGCCGGTCACCGCGGCACCCGGCGCCGCCGGGGCCAGCGGGGCACCGGGCTGCACGACACGCAGCGCCGTGGCCACGTCGCCGCTGAGCACCGCGACCGCGCCGCACTCCCCGAAGGCCGGGGACGCGGCACGCGCCGCCTCGTACGTCTCGGCCAGCGGATACAGGGGGGAGGCCGAGGGCGTCTCGGCCAGCGCGAGCACGTGGATGCCGACCGCGGGGCCGCCCGACGCCAGCCGCGCCACGGTCTCCCGCAGCCCGGACGTGCCGGGGTCGCCGTCGGCGATCACGAGGGTGTACGGGCCGGGGTGCCGGGCCGCGGCCGCCGCCACGGCGGACCGCTCGGCACTCGCCCAGCCGGGCCCCAGCGGGCCGTCGTCCATCCGCCGGACCAGCTCGGCCGCGCGCGCCGCCGCCTGCTCCTTGTCGTACGCCAGCAGCAGCCGGCAGTCCTGGCCGTGCGCGGGGCGGACGTGCGGCAGCCAGCCCAGCCAGGACCACTCCTCCAGGCGCTGCGCGGTGCTGCGCGCGCGGTCCGCGCTGAGCAGCACGATCTCCAGGGTGCCCGGCGCGTGCAGCGCGGCGAGCTGGGCCACCGCGGCACGGGCCAGCCCGGCGAGCCGGGGACGCGGCCCGGCCAGGCCCAGCGCGCCGGCCGAGCGCAGTGCGACCGTGACCGGCACGGCGCTGCGGCCCCCCTCGCGGTCGGCGGTGCCGAGCCGGACGGTCAGCGCGTCGGGATGGCCGGCGTCGCGCTCCCACAGCCGCGGGCCGGGCCCGAGGGCGGTCAGCAGGACCGTGGCCGCGTCCGGCCAGCGCTCGTGCCCGGCCGGTCCCCGGCCGGGCTCGGCGGCGGCACCGGGAGCGGTCTCGACGGGCACGTGCACCTCGGTGCCGTACGCGGCGGCCTGCTCCTCGGCCTCCTCCTCGGTGGCGGCGGCCGTGCCCCCGCGTCCGCCGGCCAGCCGGCGCGCCCATGCGCCCCAGCCGCCCCGGCGGGTCGGTCTGCGGGAGGCGGCGTCGGGCCCTGCACCGGCCGGCTCCCCGGTGGCGGGCTGCGCACCGGCCGGCGCCGACGGGTCCACCAGCCGCTCCCGGCCGCCGTGGGTGGCGGCGGAACGCGCGTCGGGGGCGTGCGCCGCGCCGGACGCACGGCCCTCGTGCTCCGCAGCGCCGTGACCGCCGTGTCCGCCGCCGAGCCCGAGGGACGCGGCGGAGGTGCCCCGGACGGGCGTGCCGCGCCGCCCGGACGCGGCGCTGTCCAGGGGAGCGGCGCCGGAGGAGCCGGGCAGGTCGCCGCTGTCGGCGGGGTGGCCGTGCGCGCTTCCCGTGCCCGTGCCGTACGGGTCCTCGGCCGCGGCCGGCCGCGCGGCGGCGTCGTACGGCCGGCCGTGCCGGCCGGGCTGTGCGCCGTACGGGTGGCCGTGCGGCGCGCCGTACCGCTCCTCGGGGCGCGGTGCCTGCTGCGCGTCGTGCGCTGCCGCGTACCGGTCGGGCGCGGGCCGCCCGGCGGCCCGTGCGTCGGTGGCGTACGCCTCGGCCGACCGGGCCCCGGCGGCGTAC
>NZ_PQSQ01000146.1 GCF_002920575.1 Streptomyces sp. Ru73
GTGATCAGCATGCAGGGGCCGACGGGCTGGCGCATGACCAGGACCCGGTTGGCGCCGTCGGGGGTGCGCGACATGCCGCCGTCGATGCGGACGGCCTCCTCGGAGAACCAGCGGAAGAACTCGGCTGCGTAGCCGACCTCGCCGCGCGCCTCGGCCAGCGGCTTGCCCATCTCCAGGGTCATCAGGAGGGCGAGGTCCTCCTTGCGCTCGATGATCAGCTCGTAGGCGCGGCGCAGGATCTCACTGCGGGCGCGCGGCGCGGTGGCCGCCCAGTCCGGCTGCGCGGCGACCGCGGCGTCCAGAGCACGCCGGCCGTCCTCGGGCGAGGCGTCGGCGACCTGGCACAGTTCGCGGCCGGTGGCCGGGTCGTCCACGGGCAGCGTGCGGCCGCCGGCCGCGTCCTGCCACCGGCCGTCGAGGAACAGCTGCTTCGGCGCCGCGTCGATGACGCCGATGCCGGAGCGCGGCGCGTCCGCGGCCCCGGACGGCTGGGTGCTGGTGGTCGTGGTCATGATCGGTGCCTCCCGGCGGTTCGGTACGCGGAGCGGTCGGGGTGCGGCCGGCCGGTCCCCTGCCAAGGCGGGGACCGGCCGGGCGCGCTGGGCGGCGCGTCAGCGGTCGGCGCAGCCCGCCTGGACGGCGGCGGACCAGGCCCGCAGCCCCTCGTCGATCTGCTGCTCGGTCACGATCAGCGGCGGGATCATCCGGACCACGTTGCCCCACGGGCCGCACGTGAGGAGCAGCAGGCCCTCGTCGACGGCGGCCTGCTGGACGCGCGAAGCGGTCTTGCCGTCCGGCTCCCCGTCGTCGGTGACGAACTCGCTGGCCAGCATCAGGCCGAGACCGCGTACGTCGCCGATGGCGGGGGTCTTGGCCGCGACGTCCTCCAGCCCTGAGCGGAGCCGGGCGCCCATCGTGGCGGCGTTGCCGACGAGTCCCTCGTCCTCGACGACGTCGAGGGTGGCGAGGGCCGCGGCGCAGGCCACCGCGTTGCCGCCGTACGTGCCGCCCTGCGAGCCGGGGCGGGCCTTGGACATGATCTCGTCGGAGGCGGCGATGCCGGACAGCGGGAAGCCGCTGGCCAGGCCCTTGGCGGTGATGATGATGTCGGGGCGTACGCCGAAGTGCTCGTGGCCCCAGAAGCGTCCGGTGCGGCCGACGCCGGTCTGCACCTCGTCCAGGATCAGCAGGATGCCGTGCCGGTCGGCGCGCTCCCGCAGGCCCTGGAGGTAGGCGCGGTTGGCGGGGGTGTAGCCGCCTTCGCCGAGCACCGGCTCCACCATGATCGCCGCGGTCTCGTCGGGCGCGGTGACGGTCTGCAGCAGGTGGTCGAGCTCGCGCAGCGCGAAGCGGGTGGTGGCCTCCTCGTCCCAGCCGTAACGGGAGGCGTAGTAGTAGCTGTTCGGGAAGGGCGTGACGTGGACGCCGCTCATCAGCGGGCCGAAGCCCGTACGGACCTTCGTGCCGGAGGTGGTGAGGGACGCGGCGGCGACCGTGCGGCCGTGGAAGCCGCCCTGACAGACGACGATGTTGGGCCGGCCGGTGGCCATGCGGGCGAGCCGCATCGCGGCCTCGACGGCCTCACTGCCGGAGTTGGCGAAGAAGAGGCTGTCCAGCCCCTCGGGCAGTACGTCGCCGAGCCGTGCGACCAGCTTCTGCAGCGGCTGGTGCATGACGGTCGTGTACTGGCCGTGGATCAGGGTGGCCACCTGTTCCTGTGCGGCGGCGACCACGCGCGGGTGGCAGTGGCCGGTGCTGGTGACGCCGATGCCGGCGGTGAAGTCCAGATAGCGGCGGCCGTCCGTACCGAAGAGGTGGACGCCCTCGCCGCGCTCGGCGACGACGGGTGTGGCCTGGCGCAGATGCTCGGAAAGGTGGCTCATACGACAGCTCTCTCCCACGGCGTAGAAGCGGTGCGGATGGATGGTGCGGCCTGTGCCCCGATTCTGGCGGAATCAACCACACGCTCCTACTCACCTTGTGGGAGAGGGGTGGGAAGGGTCAACGACCCACGTGTTCGCCGCGCGCGGCGTTTGTGGCCGGCCGACCGCTCCAGGGGCGCCCGGTGCCATGTGGCGGCCGTGCGCGGGGAGATGCTCCGGCGGCCGTGAGCGGCGGGAACACCGGCGGGGACGGCCGGATCGCCGTCCCCGCCGGTCGTACGGAATGGCCCCGCGGCCGGTCCGGTCAGCTCCCGGCCGGGGCCCGGTCGCCGCGCAGGGACGCGGAGATGTCCTCCAGGCTGCGGCCCTTGGTCTCCGGCAGCTTGCGGTACAGGTAGCCGACGCCGAGCAGGCCGAGGACGGCGTAGATCCAGAAGAGGCCGGTGGGGGTGAGCGCGTTGATGGTGGTCAGCACGGTGAGGGAGATGGCGAAGTCCAGGCCCCAGTGCGTGACGTTGCCGAAGGAGGACGCCTTGCCGCGCACAGCGGTGGGGAAGATCTCGCTGTTGATGAGCCAGATCGCCAGGCCGAGGCTGGGCGCGAAGGCGCCGATGTACAGGCAGAGTCCGGCGACCAGCAGGCCGCCGCTGGCGGGCTGTCCGCCGCCCACGAGGTAGAGCGCGCCGAGCAGGACGAGCGCGAGCACGACGACGGTGGTGCCGCCGAGCAGCAGCGGACGGCGGCCGACCTTGTCGACCAGGAGCAGTGCGACGCCGGTGAGGACCATGTTGACCAGGCCGATGCCGAGCGAGGAGAGGATCGCGGCGGAGCTGGCGAAGCCGGCCTGCTGGAGCATGGTGGGCGCGTAGTAGATGACCGCGTTGACGCCGACGAGCTGGTTGGTGGCGGCGACGACCACGCCGAGCAGCACGGCCGGGCGCATGGCGGGGCGCAGCAGGTCCCGGTAGCCGATCTTCGACTCCTGGGCCGCCAGCGTCTCGATCTCGCGCACCTCGCGTTCGGCCTCCTCGGCCGTACGGGTACGGCGCAGGACCGCGCGCGCCTCGTCGGGGCGGCCGTGGGTGAGCAGCCAGCGCGGGCTCTCGGCGAGCCGCAGCACGCCGACGAGCATGAGCAGCGAGGGTACGGCGCCGAGGCCGAGCATCCAGCGCCAGCCCTGGGCCACGTCGTCGAAGGCGTAGCCGACGAGGTAGGAGACGAAGATGCCAACGGTGATCATCAGCTGGTTGAGCGAGACCAGCTTGCCGCGGCTCTCCTTGGGCGCGATCTCGGCAATGTAGGCGGGCACGGCGAGCGAGGCGGTGCCGATGGCGAGGCCGAGGACGAAGCGCGCGGCGATCAGCACGGTGTCGTCCGGTGCCGCGGCGCAGCCGGCCGCGCCCGCGGTGAAGACGGCGGCCGCGGCGAGCAGGGTGCGGCGGCGGCCCACCACGTCGGTGACCGCGCCGCTGACCAGCACGCCGACGATCGCGCCGAGCAGCAGGGACGCCACGGTGACCTGCTGCATGCCGTCGCTGAGGTGGAACTCAGGGGCGATGTGCAGCAGGGCCGAGGAGATGATCCCGGTGTCGTAGCCGAAGAGGAAGCCGCCGAGCGCGGCGACGGCGGAAGCGCCGAGGACCGCGGCGCGGCCGCGGGAGCGCGGCGGGGCGCCCGGCTCGGGCGGGAGGACGGTGTCGGTGCGGGCCAAGGCAGCTCTCCTTCAGGTGTGCTGACGTGAGGTCAGCTGGTACCGGTGCGCCCCGCCGTGCCCCGTCCCGGTCGTCCGGCGGGACGGGGCGGCGGTGCTCCCGCCGCCGCCCGTCGGCAGGACGGCGGCGGGAGCCGGTGCCGCGTCGCACGGCAGCCGGAAGGGGCGGTCGCGGACCCTCGGCACGCGACGCTGGGTGCCGGGGTGTCCGGTCGGGAAGGGACCGCCCGGTACGGCATCGTGACCTGTCGAACGATTTCGCGCAAGCGTTTGCGCAAGCGCTTTTCCCGTTGGCGGCCTCACGTACGATCGCGGGGACAGGAAGACCGCTGAGGAGGCACGCATGGCGACCATGGCCGACGTGGCACGTCGGGCCGGGGTCTCGGTCTCGACCGTGTCCCACGTGATCAACGGGACCCGGTTCGTGAAGGAGGAGACCCGGGACCAGGTGCACGCCGCCATGCAGGAGACCGGCTACATCCCGAACACCATCGCCCGCTCCCTGGTGACCTCCAGCACCAAGACCCTCGGCCTCGCGGTCTCCGCCGTCACCAACTTCCACTTCGCCGACATGGTGTCCTCGATCGACGCCACCGCCCGCGCCGCCGGCTACACCCTGCTGATAGCCGACACCCACGACGACCCCGCCGAGGAGCTGCGGGTGGTGCAGAACCTCCACCAGCGCCGCGTCGACGGGCTGCTGCTGGCCACCGCGGCCGGCGCCCGCGGCGCGGCACTGCGGTACCTCAAGGACACCGGCCTGCCCACCGTCCTGATCGACCGCTGCGCCTCCTCCGCCTTCGACCAGATCGGCACCGCGAACGTGGAGTCCACGGCCCGGCTGGTCGACCACCTCGCCGACCTCGGCCACACCCGGATCGGCATGGTGGCCGGGCGGCGCGGCATCCGTACCAGTTCGGAGCGGCTGCGCGGCTGGCAGCGCGGCATGCGGCGGCAGGGCCTGGACCCGGCCAAGGAGCTGATCGCCGCCGGGCACAGCCAGGCGTACGTGGCCGAGCAGGCCACCGAGAAGCTGCTGCGGGGCAAGGACGCGCCGACCGCGCTGGTGGTGGGCAACAACCACATGACGCTCGGCGTGCTGCGCGCACTGTCCCGGCTGGGCCTCAAGGCGCCGGAGGACATCGCCCTGAGCGTCTTCGACGACTTCGAGTGGGCCGACCTGCTGCAGCCGCAGCTGACCGCCATCGCGCAGCCGGTCGAGGAGATCGGCGCCCGGTCCGTGCGCATGCTGATCGACCGGCTCGCGGACCCGGACGGCGCGAAGCGCACCGTGCTGCTGGAGCCGACGCTGGTGCACCGCACGTCGTGCGGCTGCCCCGCCGCCACCGCACGCTGAGCCGCGCACCCCTGGACAACCGCTGACCCGGCCTTCTACAGTCTGCCGCGGCCGCCAGTCGGCGGCGGCCGCCCCCATGTGTCACCCCAGCCGTCCGGTTCGTCGGGAGCCGAGGCCGCGCGGGACCACCCGCATCTGCCAGCGCCGTACGCAGGCCCGTTGGCCGCGTCGCCCTTCCGGAGGCACCTCCATGCCCGACACCCCGCACCGCCATCTCGCCCGGCGCACCGTCCTGACGGCCGCGCTCGCCCTCGCCGGCACCGGCGCGCTGACCGCCCGGTCCGCCGTACCGGCCGCGGCGGCCACGACCGCCGCCTACGACGAGCCGTACCGCCCCCAGGTGCACTTCTCCCCCGCCCGGAACTGGATGAACGACCCCAACGGGCTGCTCCACCACAACGGCACGTACCACCTCTTCTTCCAGTACAACCCGGCAGGGAACACCTGGGGCAACATGTCCTGGGGCCACGCCACCAGCCCCGACCTCGTGCACTGGGAGGAGCGGCCGGTCGCCATCCCGCAGGACGACGAGGAGATGGTCTTCTCCGGCAGCGCGGTCTTCGACCGGGACAACACCAGCGGCCTGGGCACCGCCGCCGCTCCCCCGCTGGTCGCCATTTACACCAGCATGGTCAAGGCTACGGGCCGGCAGCGGCAGTCGCTCGCGTACAGCACGGACGACGGCGAGACCTGGAAGCGGTACGCGGGCAACCCCGTCCTGGACATCGGCTCGGACAACTTCCGTGACCCCAAGGTGTTCTGGCACGCGCCGACGGCGCGCTGGGTGATGGCCGTCGCGCTCTCCGCCGAGCACCGCATCCGCTTCTACGCCTCCCCCGACCTGAAGACCTGGACGCACCTGAGCGACTTCGGGCCCGCCGGGGCGACCGGCGGCGTGTGGGAGTGCCCCGACCTCTTCGAACTGCCCGTGGCCGGCGAGCCGGGGCGCCACAGGTGGGTACTGATCGTCAATCTCAACCCCGGCGGCCCGGCGGGCGGTTCGGCCGGGCAGTACTTCACCGGCGACTTCGACGGCACCGCCTTCACCGCCGATCCGCAGGACGCGCCGCGCTGGCTGGACCACGGCGCCGACGCGTACGCGGGCGTCACCTACAACGACGCGCCCGACGGCCGCCGCGTCCTGGTCGCCTGGATGAACAACTGGCTGTACGGCGAGAAGATCCCCACCGACCCGTGGCGCAGCGCGATGGGCTTCCCCCGGGAGCTGGGCCTGCGCGCCGCGGACGGCGGCGCCGTCCTCGTGCAGCAGCCGGTCGCCGAACTGGCCACGCTGCGCCGCCGCCCGGCCCTGCGCATCGCGGGCCGCCGGATTCCGGCCGGCCGGGCGCGGCTGCTGCGGGACGCGGCGCTGACGTACGAGGTGGAGGCGGAGCTGCGGCCGGACGGCGCGGGGCGCTGCGGTCTGGAGGTGCGGACCGGCGGCGGGCAGCGCACCCGGATCGGCTACGACACCGCGGGCGGCGAGGTGTACGTGGACCGCACGGCCTCCGGTGACGTCGGCTTCGCCGCGGAGTTCCCGGCCGTCCACCGTGCGCCGCTGCCGCTCGACGGCGGTGTGCTGAGGCTGCGGGTGCTGGTGGACCGCTCGTCGGTGGAGGTGTACGCCGGGGACGGCTCGGTCTGTCTGACCGACCAGATCTTCCCGGGCCCGGACGCCACGGGCCTGGGCGTCTTCGCCGAGGAGGGCGGGGTGCGGGTCGAGCGGCTGACGGTGTGGCCGCTGCGGTCGGCCTGGTGACGCCGGGGCCGCCGCTCAGCCGGTGCGGCGGCGGCCCAGCCACGGCACCGCGGCGATCAGCACGCCGCCCGCGAGGATGCCGAGCCCGAGCGTCCTGCCCTGCCGGGTGAGCTCGGGATCGGCGGCGGCCGCCCCGCCGCCGTCCGCGCCGACCGCGGCGAAGGCGGGGTAGCGGTCGTCGCCCGCGGTGGCGGCCGGGGGCGCGTCAGCGCCGGCCGGGTACTGGCTCTGTCCGTAGACGACGAGGCCCCACAGGGCGAGGACCGCGCCGATGAGGCTGACGATCAGGCGGCTTCCGCTCATGGCGACTCCCGGGTGACGGTGCGTGCCTCAATGACCGCCCAGCGGCCGGAAAGGTTGCGTACCGGTCGGTATGACGCCGATGAGCAGGCCCGCCGCTGCGGTGGCGGTACCGGTGGCGACCACGGCGGGCCAGCCGCCGGCCGTCCAGGCCAGCGTCCCGGCGAGGGAGCCGAGCGCGATGCCGAGGAAGCGGAGGGTGAAGTAGAGGGTGTTCAGCCGGCTGTGCGCGGCGGGGTCGAGCGCGAACAGGACGGTCTGGCAGACGGCCTGGCCGCCCCAGACGCCGACGTCGAGCACGATCACGCCGAGGACCAGCGGGCCGAGGGCCGTGCCGCCCGGCAGCAGGACCAGCCAGCCGACGACGACCAGGGCGGTCAGGAGGGCCAGCGCGCCGCGCCGGCCGAGGCGCTCCGCCGCCCGCCCGGCATACGGCGAGGCGAGCGCGCTGACCGCGGCCACCAGCCCGAACAGCCCGGCCCCCGTGGGCCCGATGTGGTACTGACGCGCCAGCAGGAACGTCAGCGTCGTCCAGAAGGCGCCGAACGCCACGCCGACCAGCGCACCGGAGACCACCACCCGCCACACCAGCGGGTGCCGGAGCAGCCGCGGGAGCGAGGCGAGCGCCGCGCGGTAGGACGTGGCGGCCGCCGCCGGGGCGGTGGGCAGGGCGCGGCGGAGTACGGCGGTGAGCGCCAGAGTCAGCACGGCCGAGCAGAGGTACACGGCACGCCAGCCGGCCAGGTCGGCGAGGGCGCCGGAGTAGGCGCGGGAGGCGAGGACGCCGATCAGCAGGCCGCCCTGGACGGTGCCGACGACCCGTCCGCGGCCCGCGCCGCCGGACGTGCCGGACAGCGCGACGGCGAGCGGGGTGACCAGTTGCGGTACCGGGGAGAGCAGGCCGAGCGCGAAGCCGGCCACGGTCAGCCACCACACCGAGGGGGCGAGCGCGCAGCCGGCGAGCGCGAGCGTCGAGGCGGCGCCCAGGCCGAGGATCAGCCGGCGCCGGTCACGGCTGTCGCCCGCCGGGACGATCAGCAGGATGCCGGCCGCGTATCCGAGCTGGGTGGCGGTGGGCACGGCCCCGACGGCGTCGGCGGTCACGCCCAGGGAAGCGGCGACGGAGTCCAGCAGGGGCTGGCTCAGGTAGATGTTGGCGGCCGTCACGGCGCTGGTGGCGGCCAGCAGGAAGGTCGGGGTCCGGCCTTGCGCGCGGGTGCCGGGGATGGTCTGCGGTGCGTTCACATGAGGCGACGCTAGGCCGCACGTGCGGTGGCATACTTTCGTGGTCACGCCATCACCTGTCGAGAGTGCGCCATGTACGGCAAGAGCGAGGACCGCGACGACTACCAGCACGTCCCGAGGCCGCTGGCCGCGATGGCACGCGATCTGCCGGACGGGCATCACATCCCGCCGCACCGCCACGTCCGCGCGCAGCTGATCTACGGCACGTCCGGCGCCATCACCGTCACCACGGACCACGGTGCCTGGGTGGTGCCCGCCACCCGGGGCGTCTGGCTGCCGCCCGGCCTCACCCACGCGATGACGTGCGCCGGGGCCGTCGCCATGCGCACGCTCTACATCGCGCGCGGGGCCGCCGCCGGGCTGCCCGGCGCGCCCACCGTCGTCTCGGTCTCGCCGCTGCTGCGGGAGCTGATCGACGAGGCGACCCGGCTGCCCGTGCTGTACGACCGTGCCGGGCGCGACGGGAAGCTGATGGACCTGCTGCTGCTCGAACTCACCCCGCACCCCGTCCCCGCACTGCACCTCCCCGCTCCGGAGGACGAGCAACTCGCCGGGCTCTGCGCGGCGATCCAGCGGCGTCCCGGCGACCGGTGGACGGCGGCGGAGGCCGCGGCCCACGCGCACCTGAGCACCCGCAGCCTGCACCGCAGGTTCTCGGCCGCGACCGGCATGGGCCTGGCCCGGTGGGTGCAGCAGGCCCGGCTCGTGCACGCGGTCACCCTGCTCGCCAGGGGCACGCCGGTCACCGCGGTCGCGGGCGCCGTCGGGTACGCCACGCCCAGCGCCTTCACCGCGATGTTCCACCGCGCCCTCGGCACGACGCCGAGCGCCTACTTCGGCGGCGGGGACGGTGCCGCGCGCGCCGGCACGGTGGCCTGAGCCGGTCCGTCGGCGCACGCCCGGTTGTAGGGTCAACAGGGCCGCCCGCGGCGGAAGAAGCGCAGGTGGCGGCGGAGACGACGGCGAGCGAGAGGGAGGGTGCCGTGATCGGCATCGCGGACATCGAGGCAGCGGCCGGGCGGATCGGCGAGCACATCGTACGGACCCCGACGGTGTCCAGTCCGGGGCTGACGGCGCTGCTCGGCGCGCCCGTCACCGCCAAGCTGGAGCTGTTGCAGCGGACCGGTTCCTTCAAGGCGCGCGGCGCGACGGCCAAGCTGCTCTCGCTGAGCGAGGCGGAGCGCGCGGCGGGCGTGGTGGCGGTCAGCGGCGGCAACCACGGCATCGGGCTCGCGGTGATGGCCGGGGTGCTGGGGTGCAAGGCGACCGTGGTGATGCCGCGGTCGGCGCCCGCCAGGGCCGTGGACATCGCGACGGCGGCCGGTGCGTCGGTGCAGCTGACCGACGACATGGACGGCGCGTTCAAGCTGGTGTCGGAGCTGGAGGCGGACGGCCTGACGCTGGTGCACCCCTTCGACGACCCGGTGGTGGTGGCCGCGCAGGGCACCGTCGGCAAGGAGTTCGCCGAGGACGCGGGCGAACTGACCGACGTGCTGGTCAGCATCGGGGGCGGCGGGCTGATCGCGGGCGTCGCAGCGGCGCTGCACGCGCTCCGGCCCGGCGTGCGGGTCTGGGGCGTGGAGACGGCGGGCGCGCAGGCCATGTCCGAGGCGCTGCAGGCCGGCGGTCCGGTGCCGGTCGAGCTGTCCTCGATCGTCTCCACGCTGAGCGCACCGGCCGTCTCGCAGCTCACGTACGACCACACGGCGGCGCTGGTGCACGAGGTGCTGGTGGTGCCGGACCGGGAGGCCGTGCGGGGCGTGCTCGACCTCGCGGAGCACGCGAAGGTCTGGGCCGAGCCGGCCGCCGGCTGTCTGCTCCCGGCGGCCCGGCAGGTGATCGAGCGGGTCGGGGACGAGGCCAGGATCGGGCTGGTGCTGTGCGGCGGCAACGCGTCGGCCGGTGACATCGTGCGCTGGGCGGCGGACTTCGGCCTGCCGGTCTGAGAGGCACGGCCGTACGACGTACCGCGGCGGACCGGCCGGAGTCCGGCGGGCCCGCCGCGGTCCGTCGCGCGGTGACGCTCCGTCAGCACAGCGCCGCAACGGTGACGCTTCGTCGGCTCAGGGCTGCAGCAGCGTCTTGACCATGCCGTCCCCCTTGGTCTGGAAGGTGGCGTACGCCTTGGGGCCTTCCTCCAGGGGGAGCCGGTGGGTGGCGAAGTCCTCGACGCCGAGGACGTCCGAGTCGTCCAGCAGCGGCAGGATGTCGTCCACCCAGCGGCGTACGTTCGCCTGGCCCATGCGGACCTGGATCTGCTTGTCGAACATGGTCAGCAGCGGCAAGGGGTCGACGTTGCCGCCGTAGACGCCCGAGATGGAGAGCGTGCCGCCGCGGCGTACCGCGTCGATCCCGAGGTTCAGGGCCGCGAGCGGGTCCACCCCGGCACGTTCGGTGATCTTCTGGGCCAGCGGGCTGGGCAGCAGCCCCACGGCCTGCTGGGCGAACTTGGCGCCCGGCGTGCCGTGCGCCTCCATGCCGACGGCCTCGATGACGGCATCGGTGCCGCGGCCGTCGGTGAGCCGGCGGATCTCGTCGGCGGTGTGCTTCCCGTACTCGTTGAGGTCCAGGGTGTGCACGCCGCGGTCGCGGGCCCGGTCCAGGCGCTCGGGCACCAGGTCGACGCCGATGACCTTCGAGGCGCCGCGGTGCAGGGCGATGCGCGCGGCCATGTCGCCGATGGGGCCGAGGCCGAGGACGGTGACGGAGCCGCCGGGCGGGATGTCCGCGTACTCGACCGCCTGCCAGGCGGTGGGCAGCACGTCGGAGAGGTAGACGAAGCGGTCGTCCGGGGGCCCGTGCGGCACCTTGACCGGCAGGTGGTCGCCGAACGGCACGCGCAGGTACTCCGCCTGGCCGCCGGGCACCTGGCCGTAGAGCTTGGTGTACCCGAAGAGCGCGGCGCCCTTGCCGCGGTCGCGGACCTGGGTGGTCTCGCACTGCGAGTGCAGGCCCTGGGAGCACATCCAGCAGGTGCCGCAGGAGACGTTGAAGGGCACCACGACCCGGTCCCCGGCCGTCAGCGTCGTGACCTCGGGGCCCACCTCCTCCACGATGCCCATGGGCTCGTGGCCGAGGATGTCGCCGGGGTCCAGGAAGGGGCCGAGGACTTCGTACAGATGCAGGTCGGAACCGCAGATGCCGGTGGAGGTGACCTTCACCAGGACATCGGTCGGGTCCTGGATCTTCGGGTCGGGGACGGTGTCGATCCGTACGTCCCGCTTCCCGTGCCAGGTGAGGGCGCGCATCGCTGCCTCCCGCTCGCGGAGAGCTGTGGGTCAGGAGTGGTGGGGCGTCAGGACCGGTGGTCCTGCGCGGTGAATTCCTTGACGAGGGCGCCGTTGAAGGCGCTCAGGTCGTCCGGCTTGCGGCTGGTGATCAGCGTGTTCGAGCCGCCGGTGCACACCTTGACCTGCTCGTCGACCCAGACACCGCCCGCGTTGCGGATGTCGGTCTGCAGGCTGGGCCAGGAGGTCAGGGTGCGGCCGCGCACCACGTCGGCCTCGACCAGCGTCCACGGCGCGTGGCAGATCGCGGCGACCGGCTTGCCCGCGTCGAAGAAGCCCTTGGCGAAGGCCACGGCCTTGCTGTCCATGCGCAGGAAGTCGGGGTTGGCGACGCCGCCGGGCAGCACGAGGCCGCCGTAGTCCTCCACCCGCGCGTCGGCGACGGTGGTGTCGACGTCGAAGGTGTCGGCCTTGTCCAGATGGTTGAACGCCTGGATCTGGCCGGACTTGGTGGAGACCAGCCGCGGCTCGTGCCCGGCGTCCTTCACGGCCTGCCAGGGCTCGGTCAGCTCGACCTGCTCGACGCCTTCGGGGGCCACCAGGAATGCCACCTGCATGGTGCTCACGTCCTTACGAATCCTCGGAAATCAGCTGGGCGTTTTAGGCGCTTTATCGCTTTGTTCAGGGTTCCACGCCGACTGCGGATCATGCGTGTCCGGCTCCGCCGAACGCGCCGGCGGGCCTGCTCAGCCCACGTACTGGCGGGCGCTGGACCCCCGCCGCGCCTCCTCCAGGGCCACGATCCGGGCCTCGGTGCCGGCGGAGACGGCGGCCCGCTGTCGCAGTACCCACGGCAGCCCGGCACACGCACGGCCGAACGCGCGCACCGACGCCAGATCGTGCGGCACCGTGCGCGCCAGGTGCGCCGTACGCCGCAGCGCCGACCCCGCGGGCCGCCGCAGCCAGGTGAACCACAGGGTGTTCCGCAGCCCCAGCACCCGCCGCTCCGTGCTGTCCCGGACGGTGGAGGCGTGGTGGTGGATGGTCAGCGCCTCGTCGTACGCGAGCCACCAGCCGCGCTCCATCAGGTCGGTGGCCAGCAGCTCCTCCTCGCCGCCCAGCCACAGTCCGGGGTGGAAGCCGCCGGCCTCCCGGAACGCTTCGGTGCGGAGCACGGTCGCGGCGGCGAGGAACGAGCCGAGCGCGGGCCCCGGCAGCCAGTCCGGCCCGTCCAGCGGGGAGTCGCGCAGCTCGGCGACCACCGGGTCCTCGGTCCCCTCCGGCTCCACGACGATCCGCGCGGTGACGGTGGCCAGCCGCGGCCGGGCGTCGAGGACGTCGGCGGCGTGCCGCAGCGCGCCGGGGTCCCACCAGGTGTCGTCGTCGCAGAACGCCACGTAGGGCGTGCGCGCGAAGTGGACGGCGAGGTTGCGGCCGACGGCACCGAGGTTGCGGCCCGGGCGCAGCAGCCGCACCTCGGGGAACTCCCGCTCCACCGCCTCGGCCGTGCCGTCGGTGGACCCGTTGTCCGTGACGATCACCGGCGGGCGCTCCGGCAGCTCGCGCAACGCGCGCAGGGTGCGCAGGAGTTCTTCGCGGCGGTTGTGGGTGATGACGACGACGGTCGTACGGTCGTCCGGGCCTGCGGCCGTGGCCCCGGTGCCGGCGGGTGCCGGGTCCGCGACCGTGTCGTGCGCCTCGTGCTGCGTCATGGCTGGTGGGTTCCCGATCGTACGGAGGACGGTGCGGAGGCC
>NZ_PQSQ01000147.1 GCF_002920575.1 Streptomyces sp. Ru73
GCGGGGTGTAGAGCTCGGGGGCCAGGACGGGGAGGAGGCCCGCGAGGAGGGTGAGGGCGACGATGGTGGTGACCGGGCCCTCGAAGGTGTCGGCGCGGCGGAGCATGCCGATGCCCATCGCGGCGATCACGGCGTAGATGATCAGCCCGGCGCCGCCCACGACCGGGGTCGGGAGCGCGGCCAGCAGCCGGGAGACCGGTGCGAGCAGGCCGGTCACGACGAGCAGCAGCCCGGCCCCCGCGGTGACGAAGCGGCTGCGGACGCGGGTGAGTTGGACGATGCCGATGTTCTCGGCGCTGGTCACCATGATGGAGGTGCCCAGCAGCCCGGCGGCGAGGGAGGTGAGCGCGTCGGCGCGTACCGTGCGCGGCACGTCGCGCGCCGGATCCGGAGCGCGGCCCACCGCCTCGCTGTTGAGGACCGTCTGCCCGGTGGCCTCGGCGAGCGAGGCGAGGGTGAAGACGACGAGGGGCACGGCGGCGAGCAGGTCGAAGTGCGGGACGCCGTACGGGAAGGGGTGGGGGAGGGCGAGGACCGGGCCGGCGGCCGGTACGGCGTGCGTGCCCGTACCGGTGAGGAGCGCGGCGGCCGTGCCGGCGGCGATGCCGGCCAGGACCGACATCTGCCGCCACACGCCGCGCAGCACCAGGTAGCACAGCGCGGTGCCGCCCATGGTGACCAGCGCGAGCCAGGTGTCGTGCCGGATCATCGGCGCCGTCACGTTCACCATGTTCACGCCGATCAGCAGCACGGTGGTGCCGAGCACGACCGGCGGGAAGAAGCGCACGATGCGGCGGTAGAGGGGCAGGACGGCGAGCAGGAAGGCGGCGGCGATCAGGACGGAGCCGGAGGCCGTGGCGGGGCCGTGCGCGGCCGCGGTCTGCAGGAAGATCGCCACGGCCGCGCCGCCCGGCAGCATCATGAACGGCAGCCGGGCGCCGATCCGCAGCACGCCGAAGGACTGGAGCAGTGCCCCCGCGCCGCACAGCACGAGCGTCGCGCTGAGCAGCGCGGCCGTGCGGGCGGGGGACAGCCGCAGCCCGGTGGCGATCAGGAACGCCGTGGAGACCGGGGCCGCGAGCATCGCGAGGACGTGCTGCGCGGCCAGCGGGAGGAGGCGGAGCAGCGGGAGCCGCTCATCCACCGGGTGTACGGCGGCCTCGGCGCGGGTGGTGCCGGCGGGGGCGGCCACGGCTCATCCCCGGACCGGCAGCCAGGGCAGTTCCTCGGCCCCGTACCGGTAGGCGCGGAACAGGGCGTTGTGCTGGGCCGGGAAGATCCGGCCGACCTCGGGCTCGCGGTAGCCGCCGAAGTGCGGCACGACGTACTCCCAGCAGAGGTAGCCGTCGGCGGTCACCTCGAAGATGCGGCCGGCGGGGGAGTCGCAGATCAGGGTGTTGCCGTTGGGGAGGCGCTGGGCGCTGCCCATGAAGGGCGCGAAGAACGCCTCGCGCGCCGGGTCGTGGTACTCCCAGACGATCTTCCCCGAGGTGCGGTCGACCTCGATGACACGGGAGAACGGCACGTCCCAGCCGGGCCGGAAGACGCCGTTGTCGAAGATCAGGATGTTGCCGTTGGCGAGCTCGGTGGGGTTGTGCTGCTGGGAGACGACGCCGGGCTCGGTGCGCCACAGGATCTCGCCGGTCTCCCGGCTGATGACGATGACGGCGGAGACGCTGCGCAGGCTGGCGAGGACGTTGCCGTCGGCGAGCGGGAGCACGGCGTTGATGAGGGGGTAGTGCTCGCGCGAGTAGTCGGGGTGGAGGGGGAATTCGTCGCGGTCGAGGTGGTCGGCGACGCGCCAGGACCACAGCTCCGTGCCGTCCGCGTCGACCTCCTTGATGGTGTCGGCCCAGACGACCGGCCCGTCGGCGGTGACCGGCTCGGAGCCGGCCACCCCGCCGCGCACCGCCGCCGCCGCGTCCCCGGTCAGCGGCTCCAGCGCGGTGTAGAGGATGCGTCCGTCGCCGTAGTGGTGCGCGTCGTGGTGCTGGAGCGGGTCGATGTGCTCGCGGACGACGGTGCCGTCGGGGGTGATCTCCTGCAGCACACCGCCGCGGTACTTGTGCCACATCGGGAACAGCGCTTCCTGGTCCGGCAGTACGCCGTTGTAGGCCAGGTTGCCGTTCGGGAGGATGCGGGCGTGCCGGCCGGGCCGGTACGGCAGGTTCCACTGGTGCACGACCTCGCCGCGCAGGTCGACGAGGTAGACCTCGCCGGTGCCGGTGAGCGGTGCGTAGAGCGTGTAGCCGGGGTACGCGGCCTCCTCGTCGAGCGCGAGCAGGCCGGTGCCGCGGCGGCGGCGTGTGTTTTGATCGACAGCGGTCATGGCGGGCTCTCCCTGCGTCAAACTTTGTTTGATGACGTCAAACAGGTTCGATGCTAGAGGCCCTTTGTGACAACGCTGTGAACGTGGCGATAAGGCGGAGAAGGAGTGCAGGATGGGTGAAGATCAGGAGGCGCCGCGGGTCGGCCGGGCGGTGCGGCGGCGCCGCCGCGCGCTGGACCTCACCCTCGCCGAGCTGGCCGGCCGCACCGGCCTGTCCAAGCCCTTCCTCAGCCAGGTCGAGAACGACCGGGCCCGCCCCAGCATGCGCTCGCTCCAGCGGATCGCCGACGCGCTGGAGACCACGGCGGTCCAGCTGCTCGGCGCGGCCGAGGACCGCCGGACCGTCGACGTGGTGCGCGCGGACGCGGCCGCGCTGGCGGACGGCGGGGCGGGCACGGTGCGCCCGCTGGTCCGCGGACAGCAGCAGCTGCACGCGCTGGAGTTCACCGGGGCCCACGACTGGGGCCGGGAGTTCCGGCACCCCAACGACGAGCTGCTGTACGTCGTCGAGGGCGCCGTGGAGGCCGAGGCCGAGGGCGAGCGGTACGAACTGCGCCGCGGCGACACCCTCTACTGCACGGGCGGCGTCACGCACCGCTGGCGCGCCCTGGAACCGGGCGCGCGGGTGCTCCTGGTGGGTGTCGCGGACGACATCGGGCTGTGAAGGCCCTTGTGCGTGCGCGTCGTTGACGGCGTGTCAGCGGTTCGCTGCCGCCACCAGGGCGCGCATCACGCGGAGGTCGTCGCCCGCCTCCGGGTGCCACTGCACGCCCAGCGCGAAGGCGTCCGCTTCCGGTGCCTCCACCGCCTCCACCGTGCCGTCCTCGGCGTACGCGGAGGCCAGCAGCCCCCGGCCGAGCCGGTCGACGGACTGGTGGTGGTAGGTCGGTACGGACACCGGCTCGGGCAGCGCGGCCGCGAGCAGGGTGTCCGGCACCGGCTTGATCTCGTGGCGGGCGAAGACGCCGGGCGGGCCGCCGTGCCCGTCCAGGTGCTGGTGGAGCGTGCCGCCCAGCGCGACGTTCAGCAGCTGCATGCCGCGGCAGATGCCCAGCAGGGGAGTGCCGGAGTCCAGCGCCGCGTTGATGAGCGCGAGTTCCCAGGCGTCGCGGGCGAGCGCCGCGGGACCGGTGCGCGGGTCGGTCTCCGCGCCGTACCGTGCCGGCCGTACGTCCGGGCCGCCCGCGATCACCACGCCGTCCAGCCGCGCGACGACGGCCGCGGCCGCTTCCCGCGCCTCGTCCCGGTCGAGGTCCGGCTCGTGCGGCGGCAGCAGGGCTGCGAGGCCGCCGGAGTGCTGGACGAGGCGGTGATAGCCGGCCGGCAGCAGCGCGGCGGGCAGCGTCCACACGCCCCAGCGGGCCTCGGCCTCCAGGTACGTGCTGACGCCGATGAGCGGCGGAATGGACACGGGGTGTCTCCTCGGGTCGGGAAGCGGTGCTGTCCGTCGTGGTCGCTCGACGTGACGTCGTCCTCGATCGCCGGACAGGCTCATTTTTCGAGTTCGGCCTCCGCCGCCGCCAGTGCGGCGAACTCCTCCTCCGGCGCCGCGGCCACCAGCCGGTGCCGTGAGTAGAGCGCGAAGTAGGCCAGCGCGACGGCGTACACGCCGAGCGCGATGAAGGCCGCCTCCTTGTCCACCAGGAACGTCGCCACCAGCGCGGAACAGGCCAGCACGAAGGCGACGGAGGAGGTCAGGACGCCGCCGGGGGTGCGGTACGGGCGCGGCAGCCCCGGCTCGCGGCGGCGCAGCACGAGGTGCGAGAGGGCCATCAGGGCGTACGAGATGGTGGCGCCGAAGACCGCCACGTTGAGCATCCGGGCGCCGTCGCCGGTGGCCGCGGCGAGCGCGAAGCCCAGCGCGCCGGGGACCAGGAGGCCGAGGTAGGGCGCCTTGCGGCGGCTGGTCAGGGAGAGGAAGCGGGGCAGGTAGCCGGCCCGGGAGAGGGCGAAGAGCTGCCGGGACCCGGCGTAGATGAGGGAGAAGAACGACGCGACCAGGCCCGCCAGTCCGGCGTAGTTGACGATGCGTGAGGCGACGGTGGGCTTGCCGTGCGGCTGCAGCGCCTGGACCAGCGGGTCGCCGACGGACTGGATCGCGGCGGCGCCGCGCGCCCCGGTCGCGGTGAGGAAGGTGACCAGCGCGAGCAGCAGCAGGACGCCGATCGCGGCGGCCATCGCGCGGGGCAGCGTACGGGCGGGGTCCCTGGTCTCCTCGGCGGCGAGCGGCACGCCCTCCACGCCGAGGAAGAACCACATGCCGAAGGGGAAAGCGGCCCAGATGCCGAGCAGCCCGAACGGCAGCCAGGAGGACGCGCCGAAGGCGTCCTTGTCGGCCGGGATGTCGTTCAGGCCGCTCACGTGGAAGTCGGTGGCGGCCGCGAGCGCGAAGACGACCAGCGCCGCGACCGCGACGGCCGTGACCACCAGGCTGAAGCGGAGCGCCTCGCCGACGCCCCACAGGTGGATGCCGATGAAGAGCACGAAGCAGGCGAGGTAGACCGGCCAGCCGGAGGTCAGCCCGAAGAGGCCGAGCGACTCGACGTAGTCACCGATGAAGATCGAGATGGCGGCGGGCGCGAGGATGTACTCGATGAGGATGGCGGTGCCGGTGAGGAAGCCGCCCCAGGTGCCCAGCGCCCGGCGCGCGAAGCCGTAGCCGCCGCCCGCGGTGGGCAGGACGGACGCCAGCTCCGCCAGCGCGAAGACCAGGCAGGTGTACATCAGGCCCATCAGCAGGGCCGCCACCGCCAGGCCGCCGAAGCCGCCCTGCGCGAGGCCGTTGTTCCAGCCGGAGAAGTCGCCGGAGACGACGTACGCCACGCCCAGGCCGGTCAGCAGCAGCGGTCCGGCGCTGCCCCGGCGCAGCGCGCGCTTCTCCAGGTAGGCGTCCTCGGGCGCGGCGGTCCCCGGCGCCGGGGGAGAGGGCGGTGCGGTGCGCGGTTCCGTGCTGTCGGCCATGAGCCGCTCCTGCCTCGGGGGGTAAAGGTTCAGCCGTACACCTTTGTGGGGCGGACGCGTCCGGGGCAAGACCCGTGCCGTAAAAGAACGGTTACGGTGCCGCGGGCGGAGCGCCGGCGCGCCCGGAACGGCTACGGCGCGGGCGGTGCCGTGAGGAAGCCGCGCAGCAGCGCCGCCGTACCGCAGCAGTGCTCCCGCATCACCTCGCGCGCCCCGTCCGCGTCACCCTCCAGCACGGCCTCCACCAGCGCCGTGTGCTGGGCCTGGGAATGCTCCAGGTTCCGCACCAGCAGCGGGATGCAGTCCAGCAGCTCGTTCACGGTCGCCCGGACGGCCGCGTACTGCGCGGCGAGCGTGGCCGAGCCGGACAGCTCCGCCAGCGTCAGGTGCAGCAGCGTGTCCCGCCGCCGGTAGTCGGCGAGCGGCGCGTCGTGGGTGGCGGCCAGCGCGGCGCGCAGCCGCTCGGCCTGCTCGCCGGCGAGCCCGTACCCCGCGCACAGCCCGGCGGCGCCCACCTCCAGCACCTCGCGGAACCGCAGCACGTCCTCCACATCGGTCTTCTCGATGCGGCGGCGCAGCTCGTCCTCGCCGGGCGTCTCCGCGCGCTCCCGTACGAACGTGCCGCCGTACCGCCCGCGTCTGCTCACCACCAGGCCCTCGTCCTGCAGCACCTTCAGCACCTCGCGCAGGGTGACCCGGCTGATCTGCAGCCGCTCGGCCAGCTCGCGCTCGGCGGGCAGCCGGCCGCCCTGCGGGACCAGGCCCAGCCGCACGATCTGGAGTATCTGCTCCAGTGCCTCCTCGAAGCCGTTGCCCGCCCGCACCGGGCGCAGCACCGGCGCCAGCCGGTCCGCCGCTCCGTCCACCGCAACCCCTTCCCAACCAATGGTTCGTGTGCCTACCTTATGACCTCCGGACGCAGCGACAGGAGGCACCACCGTGGCAGACCGCACGCCCCCGCTCTCGGTCGAGGAGCTGAGAAGGCTCGTCGACGCCGGAGAGATCGACACTGTCGTCCTCGCCTTCACCGACATGCAAGGCAGGCTCCAGGGCAAGCGGTTCGCCGCCCGCTTCTTCCTCGACGACGTCCTGGCCCACGGCTCGGAGGGCTGCAACTACCTGCTCGCCGTGGACGTCGACCTCAACACCGTCGACGGCTACGCGATGTCCTCCTGGGAGCGCGGCTACGGCGACTTCTGCATGCACGGCGACACCGCCACGCTCCGCCGCACGCCCTGGAGCCCCGGCACCGCGCTGCTCACCGCCGACCTCGCCTGGCACGACGGCAGCCCCGTCGCCGCCTCCCCGCGGCAGATCCTCCGCCGCCAGCTCGACCGCCTCGCCGAGCACGGCTGGCGCGCGTACGCCGGCACCGAGCTGGAGTTCATGGTCTTCCGGGACACGTACGAGGACGCGTGGCGGCGCGGCTACCGCGACATGCACCCGGCCAACCTCTACAACGTCGACTACTCCGTGCTCGGCACCAGCCGCGTCGAGCCCCTGCTCCGCCGCATCCGCAACGAGATGGGCGCCGCCGGGATGACCGTGGAGTCCGCCAAGGGCGAGTGCAACCTCGGCCAGCACGAGATCGCCTTCCGCTACGACGAGGCCCTCACCACCTGCGACCAGCACGCCGTCTACAAGACGGGCGCCAAGGAGATCGCGGCCCAGGAGGGCATGGCGCTCACCTTCATGGCCAAGTACGACGAGCGCGAGGGCAACTCCTGCCACATCCACCTCTCGCTGCGCGACGAGGACGGCGCCCCCGTGCTGGCCGACCCGGACGGCGAGTACGGCATGTCCCCGCTGATGCGGCACTTCCTCGCCGGACAGATCGCCGCGATGCGCGACTTCACGCTGCTCTACGCGCCGAACATCAACTCCTACAAGCGCTTCCGGCCCGGCTCCTTCGCGCCCACCGCCGTCGCCTGGGGCCCGGACAACCGCACCTGCGCCCTCCGCGTCATCGGCCACGGCCACGCCCACCGCCTGGAGAACCGCCTCCCCGGCGGCGACGTGAACCCCTACCTCGCGGTGGCCGGCATGGTCGCGGCCGGGCTGTACGGCATCGAGCACAAGCTGGAGCTGCCGGATGCCTGTACCGGCAACGCCTACGCGGGCGACGCGGAGCACGTCCCCACCACCCTCCGCGAGGCCGCCGACCTGTGGGAGCGGAGCCCCATCGCGCGCGCCGCCTTCGGCGACGAGGTCGTCGCGCACTACCTCCACATGGCCCGTGTCGAGCTGGACGCCTACGACTCCGCCGTGACCGACTGGGAGCGGTACCGCTCCTTCGAACGCATGTAACGCCACCACGCAGGTAACGCACGTAAGGACCCGTCACTTGCCTTCCGCGTACGAGACATCCGCCGGGACAGGGCCCGCCGAGCACCGGATCCTGAACCCGGCCACCGAAGAGGTCATCGCGACCGTCCCGGCCACCACTCCCGATCAGGTCGACGCCGCCGTGGCACGGGCCGCGAAGGCCCAGGCGCAGTGGGCGGCGCTCGCCCCCGGCGACCGCGCCCGGCTGCTGCGCCGCTTCGCCGCCGCCGTCGACACCCACCTCGAAGAACTCGCCCAGCTGGAGGTGCGCGAGGCGGGCCACCCGGTCGGCAACGCCCGCTGGGAGGCCGGCAACGCCCGCGACCTGCTCGAGTACGCCGCCGGCGGCATCGAGCGGCTGACCGGCGCCCAGATCCCGGTGGCCGGCGGCCTGAACCTCACGCTCCACGAACCGCTCGGCGTCGTCGCCGTCATCGCGCCGTGGAACTTCCCGATGCCCATCGCCGCCTGGGGCACCGCACCGGCCCTCGCCGCGGGCAACGCCGTCCTCCTCAAGCCCGCCGAGACCACCCCGCTCACCGCCCTCCGCCTCGCCGAACTGGGCCTCGCGGCCGGCCTGCCCGAAGGGCTCTTCCAGGTCCTGCCCGGCGCCGGGCCCGTCGCGGGCAACGCGCTCGTCGAGCACCCCGGCGTCGCCAAGGTCGTCTTCACCGGCTCCACCGGCGTCGGCAAACAGATCATGGCCAAGTGCGCCGACGGGGTGAAGCGGGTGACCCTCGAACTCGGCGGCAAGAGCCCCAACATCGTCTTCGCCGACGCCGACGTCGAGAAGGCCGCCGCCGCGGCCCCCGGCTCCTTCCTCGACAACACCGGACAGGACTGCTGCGCCCGCAGCCGCATCCTCGTCCAGGCTTCCGTGTACGACCGCTTCCTGGAGCTGCTGGAGCCCGCGGTCAAGGCCGTCACCGTCGGCGACCCGGCCGACCCCGCCACCGGCATGGGCCCGCTGATCTCCGCGGCCCAGCGCGACCGCGTACGGTCCTACGTCCCCGACGGCGCCCCCGTCGCCATCCGCGGCGAGGCCCCCGAGGGCAAGGGCTTCTGGTACCCGGCGACCGTCCTGGAGGGCCGCCCGGAGGACCGCGCGGCCACCGAGGAGATCTTCGGCCCGGTCGCCGTCGTGCTGCCCTTCGAGGACGAGGCCGAGGCCGTACGGCTCGCCAACGCCACCGACTACGGCCTCTCCGGCTCGATCTGGACCCGCGACGTCGGCCGCGCGCTGCGCGTCTCCGGCGCCGTCGCCGCCGGCAACCTCTCCGTCAACTCGCACAGCAGCGTCCGCTACTGGACCCCCTTCGGCGGCTACAAGCAGTCCGGGCTCGGCCGGGAGCTGGGCCCCGGCGCGCTGGCCGCCTTCACCGAGACCAAGAACGTCTTCATCAGCACCGAGGAGCAGTGACGTGACCGACCAGACCGCTGAGACCCCCGTGTGCCGCCGGCTCGTCGGCCGGACCGCCGTGATCACCGGAGCCGGCAGCGGCATCGGCCTGGCCACGGCCCGCCGCCTCGCCTCCGAGGGCGCCAACGTCGTCTGCGCCGACATCGACGAGACCGCCGGCAAGGCCGCGGCCGCCGAGGTCGGCGGCCTCTTCGTCCAGGTCGACGTCACCGACGAGGGCCAGGTCGAGGCGCTGTTCAAGACCGCGTACGACACCTACGGCTCGGTCGACGTGGCCTTCAACAACGCCGGCATCTCGCCGCCCGAGGACGACTCCATCCTCACCACCGGGCTGGACGCCTGGAAGCGGGTACAGGAGGTCAACCTCACCTCCGTCTACCTGTGCTGCAAGTACGCCCTCCCGTACATGCGGCGCCAGGGCAAGGGCTCCATCATCAACACCGCCTCCTTCGTCGCCGTCATGGGCGCCGCCACCTCCCAGATCAGCTACACCGCCTCCAAGGGCGGCGTGCTGTCGATGTCCCGCGAGCTGGGCGTGCAGTTCGCCCGCGAGGGCATCCGGGTGAACGCGCTCTGCCCCGGGCCCGTCAACACCCCGCTGCTGAAGGAGCTGTTCGCCAAGGACCCGGAGCGCGCCGCGCGCCGGCTGGTGCACGTGCCGGTGGGCCGGTTCGCCGAGCCCGAGGAGATGGCCGCCGCGGTCGCCTTCCTCGCCAGCGACGACTCCTCCTTCGTCAACGCGGCCGAATTCCTGGTGGACGGGGGAATCGCCGGGGCGTACGTCACGCCGGTGTAAGCACCGTGTAAGAGCCACGGGTATGGTTTCCCGATCATGACCGGGCCGGCGGCCCCGCGCCGCCGGCCCGGACGGGCCCGCCCCGGCCCGCACCGTCAAGGAGGACGTATGCGCATCCGGCCCACCCTCGCGCCTGCCCTGGCCCTGGCCGTCACCGCCACCCTGGCCGCCGCCGTGCCCGCCACCGCGACGCCGGCGGCCCCCGCCACCGGACGGGCGAGCTGCCCGCAGCTGTCGAAGAGCCTGAAGTGGTACGGCACCAACCGCGACAAGCTCCAGCGCACCATCGACGAACGCGGCGTGTGCTCCCACCCCGAACTGGCGCACGGCCACGGGCAGCGCCCGGTCGCCGCCTTCGACTGGGACAACACCATCACCAAGAACGACGTCACCGACGCGACGCTCGTCTGGTCCCTGCAGCACGACAAGCTCCTCCGCCCGGCCCACTGGCGCGACACCAGCAAGTGGCTGACCCCCGAGGCGGACCGCGCCCTCACCAAGGCGTGCGGCACCGACGTGCCCGTCGGCGCGCCCCTGAAGACCTCCACCAACACCGCCTGCGCCGACGAGATCTTCGCCATCCGTGACGAGGCGAAGACCGCGGGCGGCGCCGAGGCGTTCGCCGGCACCTGGAACCACCGCCGCACGGTCCCGCAGTACGCCTGGATCCCGCAGCTGTTCGCCGGCCACACCGTCCCCGAGCTGCGCTCCTACGCCGCCGCCGCGCGCAAGCGCGCCCTCGCGGCGCCGATCGGCAGCGAGGACAAGGTCGGCAGCCACACCGTGCCCCGCTACGTGCGCTACTACGACCAGCAGCGCGACCTGGTCCGCACCCTCCAGCGCGCCGGCTTCGACGTCTACATCGTCTCCGCCGGGTCCGAGCCCGTCACCGAGGTCTGGTCGGCCGGCATCGGCATCGACAAGAAGCACACCATCGCCATCCGCAGCGTCCTCGACAAGCAGGGCCGCATCACCTACGAGAACGAGGGCTGCGGCGGCGTCGGCACCAACAAGGGCGAGGCCATCCCGTACGTCGACGGCAAGCGCTGCTGGGTCAACCAGGACATCTTCGGCATCAAGGGCGCCAAGGCCTGGCAGCAGCAGGACTTCACCCACCGCATCGCGCTGGGCGGCGGCGACGCGGACACCGACGTCACCTTCGTCGGCGACGCCACCGGCGCGCACCTCGTGCTGAACCGCAACAAGAACGAGGCGATGTGCCGCGCCTACGACAACGCCGACGGCCGCTGGGTGGTCAACCCCATGTTCATCGAGCCGCTGCCGCGCAAGTCCGGCACGTACCCCTGCGCCACCGCCGCGTACATCAAGCCCGGGGGCGGCTTCGGCCCGGTCCGCCGCGCCGACGGCAGCGTGGTGCCCGACCAGCGGGACAGTGTGTACGGCGGCTGATTCCGCGCCATAAAGTGTCCGGCGTGAGCATGACGACACCGCCGGGCTGGTACCCAGACCCGGGACACACAGGCAACGGACCGGCCCCCGAACGCTGGTGGGACGGCTCGGCGTGGACCGGACAGACCCGCCCGGCACAGGCCGCACCGGCGGCGTACGGCTCTCCGCAGCAAGGGACGCCCGAAGGGTACGGATACCCGCAGCAGCAGGCGCCGGGGGCCTACGGGTACCCGCAACAGCAAGGCGGTTACGGATACCCGCAGGCCGCACCGGGCGGCTTCGGCCCCGCACAGCCGGGCGGCCCCGGCCAGGACGGCGGCAGGAAGCGCGGCCCGGTGATCGCGGCGATCGTGGGCGCCGTGGTCGTCGTGGCCGCCGTCGGCGTCGGCCTCGCCGTCACGCTCGGCGGCGGTGACGCGCCGCACGACGACCCCAAACCCGCGCCGACCGCGACGGCGAGTGCGAGCGACAGCCCCTCGCCCGAGCCCAGCACCGGCTCGGCGGCGCCCGGCCCGGTGCCCACCGACGACGAGAAGACCCTCGTCGACGGCCTGAACAGCATCGCCATCCCGGTCCTCGACGGCTGGCACAAGGACGACTTCGGCCGGGACACCGACATGTACATCGGCCCGTACGAGTGCAAGGGCGACGCCACCGAGCAGTGCATGCGCGGCAAGGTGCTCTCCGAGACCGCCGCCGGCTTTGCCGAGACCACCGCCAAGGGCATCGCCAAGGCCGACATCGAGAAGAACGTCGAGGAGACCTACGGCAAGGGCCAGTACGACGAGAAGGACCACTACGGCGGCATCGAGAACCACGAGGAACTGAAGTCGGAGAAGGTGACCGTCGCGGGCCAGCAGGGCTACCTGGTGCGCTGGAAGGTCACCAACAAGAAGGGCGCCGACGGCATCGCGCAGTCCGTCGCCTTCCCCTCGCCCGGCGGCTCCGGCTCGATGGTCGTCGTCCGCTTCAACTTCGACGTCGGCGGCCAGGCCCCGCCGCTCGCCGACATGGACAAGATCCTCGAAGGGATCAAGCCCACCGCGTGAGCCGTACGGGGCGGCCCGGCGCCGCCCCGTACCCCGCCTACAGGAACGTCTGCCCCTCGCCCCGGTACGTCGGCACGGTCGCCACCACCCGGTCCCCGTCCACCAGCCGCAGCGCGTCGAACCGCTCGCACAGCTCACCGGCCTTCGCGTGCCGGAACCACACCTTGTCGCCCACCCGCAGCCGGTCGGCCGCCGCGCCCAGCAGCGGCGTCTGCACCTCGCCGGCCCCCTCCTGCGGGTCGTACGCCAGACCTGCCGGAAGATACGGCTCCGGCAGCCGGTCGGCGCCCGCAGCGCCCGACGCCGGATAGCCGCCGCCCAGCACCGTCACCGCACCGGGCCCCGGCCTGCGCACCACTGGCTGCGCGAACAGCGCGGCGGGCCGCCCGCTGAACGAACGGAAGTTGTCGAACAGCCGCGGCACGTACAGTCCCGACCCGGCCGCCACCTCCGTGACCGCAGCCTCCGCAGCGGTGTGCTGCACGCTGCCCGTCCCGCCGCCGTTCACGAACTCCAGGTCCGGCGC
>NZ_PQSQ01000148.1 GCF_002920575.1 Streptomyces sp. Ru73
GCAGTGCCGGCGTGATGGTGTGCAGCAGGTGCTCGACCAGCGTGGTCTGGGCTACCAGGCGTCCGGTGAGCGGGGCGATGCCGTGGCCGGCCAGTCCGTCGCGGGCCGCGCGCCAGCAGGCTGCGCGCAGGATTTCCGGTGCCGGGCGTGGGGCTGGTTCTTTGGCGTGGACGGCGGTGAGGGCGGTGGCGGTGAGGGCGCGGACGGTGGCGGCGAGCAGCAGGGTGTCATCGGGGCTCAGGGCGGCGTCGGCGACGCGGATTTCGATGGTGGGCAGGTGGTGGGAGGGGCGGATGTCCCAGTACAGGCCGCCGCGGTCGATGAGCGTTTCGGTCTCGATGAGGGTGTCGACGAGGTCATCGAAGTGGGCGGGGGATTCGAAGTAGGGGGGCGGGCCGGCGACGGGCCAGCGCCCCCAGGTCGTGGTGCGCCAGCTTGCGTAGCCGGTGTCCCGGCCGTCCTGGAACGGGGAATTCGCGCTCAGGGCGGTCAGGGTCGGCAGCCAGGGGCGCAGGTGGTTGCTGACGTGTACGGCGTCGCGGGGGTCGGGCAGGCCGACGTGGATGTGGCAGGCGCACGCGGTCTGCTCGTCGTCCAGGGCGCGGAAGTGGGCCGCGCTATGGGCATAGCGGGCGCCTGGAGTGATCGGGACAGGGACCGTCTGGCCGAGTACAGGGGTGCCGGTGGAGGCGATGCGCAGGCCGAGGCGGGCAGCGGCGCGGGCGGCCGCCGCTCTCGTGGAACGGATCTGGCCGGCAGCTGCCTTCAGACAGGTGTGCGGGTCGGTGCGCAGCTCGACCTGGTAGCGGGTCAGCTCGGTGCTTGCCCGGTCACCGAGTTCGCCGGCCGCCTCGCCCACCACCTGGGGCCCCTGGGGACTGAGTGTGCGTGTGGCCGGATCGATCACGAGGAGCTCTTCCTCGATGCCCACGGTCAGCGGGACCTGAGCGTGGCCTGATCCCAGGGGGCGGACTGGCGTGAGGGTGTCTGTCGGGGCTGACTCGCCGTGAGGTTCACTGCTCATAGTGATGGCACTGTGTCAGACAGTGCTCCGCTGGGGTGGGGAAACGGTGTTCGTCGACGGTTGAGGGAGCCCGGCATGCGCGAAGAGACCGACGTCCTGGTGGTCGGAGGCGGCCCGGCGGGCGCGACCGCCGCGACCCTCCTGGCCCGCCAGGGCCACCAGGTGCGGGTGCTGGAACGGGAACGGTTCCCGCGCTACCACATCGGAGAGTCCCTGCTCCCGTCCCTGCTGCCCGTGCTGGACGTGCTCGGCGCCCGCGAGGTGATCGAGGCGCACGGTTTCGTCCGCAAGACCGGAGCGTTCTACGGCTGGGGCGGCCAGGAGTGGTCCCTGGACTTCGACCAACCGCACCGACCGGCGGCCTACAGCTTCCAGGTCATCCGTTCCCAGTTCGATCAGCTGCTGCTGGAGCACGCCTGCACACAGGGAGCCGACGTGCGACAAGAGGTCCGCGCGGGACGAATTACGTTCGAAGGCGGCAGCGGCAACGGCCAGGGCCAGCGAGCCGTGGAAGCGACCTGGACCGGCCAGAACGGCACGGAAGGGTGCATCCGCTTCGGCCACCTCGTCGACGCCTCCGGTCGCGCAGGCCTCCTCGCCGCCCGGCAGCTGCGCACCAGACGCGTCCACGACGTCTTCCGCAACGTGGCCACCTGGAGCTACTGGCACGGCGCCGCACCTCTGGCCACCGCGCCCAGCGGCGCGATCGGAGTGTTCTCCCTGCCCGACCACGGATGGCTGTGGGCCATCCCCTTGCACGACGGCACCTTGAGCGTCGGCCTGGTCACCGACAAACGCTCCCTCGCCCACGCCAGGCAAACAGCGGACGGCTCGCTCCAGACCGTCTACGAGGACGCCATCGCCCGCTGCCCGCGCCTGGCCGGCATGCTCACCAACGCTCGCCAGACCGCGCCGCTGAAGACCGAGAGCGACTACTCCTACGTCAGCGACTCCTTCACCGGCCCGGGCTGGTTTCTTGCCGGAGACGCCGCATGCTTCCTCGACCCCCTGCTGTCCACGGGCGTGCACCTGGCCATGTACAGCGGCCTGCTCGCCGCCGCCTCCATCAACAGCGTCCTGCGCGGCGATGTCGACGAAACCGCCGCCCGCGCCTTCTACCAGACCGCCTACCAGCACGCCTACGAACGGCTCCTCATCCTGGTCAGCGCCTTCTACCGCATCCACGACGGCCGCGACCACTACTTCCGCACCGCCCAGCAGCTCAGCCGCCGCGACCAAGAACCCCTACGCCTGCACGAAAGCTTCCTCAACATCATCACCGGCGCGGAAGACCTCCACGACACCCAGACTGACGACGTCGTCGGCACCTTCCTGAACGCCGTGCGCCAACCCGTCAACGGCCGGTTCCCGCAAGGACTCGCGGGCCATGGAACCAGCGACCTTCTCCCCCTGCCCACCACGAGTGCCCAAGCCGCCGCCGGCCTCTACCTCAACCTCCACCCACATCCCCACCTCCGCACGGACAGCGGAACCGGACATCGTCCGGCGTAGTCGGACCGCACCTTGCGGGAGACGGACACGGCTGGAAAGGGCCGTGTTCCGCCGCTGTGGCTCGGGCAGGTATCCGGCGGTCTCTTCAGCCGCCGCAGGGGGTATGCCGTCGTGGAGTCCGTGCCTGCTTCCCTCTCCGTCCGCCGCCTCGGATCCTCCACGGCGATCGAGGTGGAGCTGGCCGAGATGGTCCGCACTCACTACCACAGCGAGCCGATGCTGCGGCTCGCCGGTGAGATCCACTTCGACACTGAGCTGAGCCATGCCGGGGCCCGGGCGGCCGCACGGGTGTACGGCGCGCCGTTGCCGGACTTGGTGTACCTGCCGTGTGCCGGAACCCTGCGCCACGCCGCGCCGCTCCTCGCGGAAGGCGTACGGAAGGCGTACGGAAGGTCGTCGCGGTCGACCTGTCCGAGCCGAGCCTGACCGCCGGACTCGGCCGCAACGTCCCCGCAGGTCTGCGCAGCCACGTCACCCCTGCCCGTCGGCACCGGACCGACGACCACCGAATGGCCGCAGGTCTGGCACGGCGCGGAGGGGGACGTGGAAGTCGTGGACCGGCGCACCTCCGGGCCCCTGGGCACCTCGGGCATGGCGTTGCTGAGCATCCGGTGCGACATCCTGGACCAGCACAGCCGCCGGCCCCTCGCACCGCCGCATACCTACAGCAAGCGTTGGCACTCAAACCCCACCAACGACCCAGGACCAAAGCCGTTCCGGATCAATACAAGGTGGATGTCGACGACCACCAGGACATCGCCGAAGAAGTCGGCATCGAGGCCATGCCGACCTTCACGCTGGTCAAGGAAGGAGCAAGATCGGCGAGATGGTCGGAGCCAACCCTGCGGGCCTGAAGCAGCTGGTCCAGCAGGGCAACGCCCTGTGAGACCAGCGAGGTCCACACCAGCTGCTGGTGTGGACCTGGCTGCCTGCCTGACGGGTCAGACGCGGTCCGGTGTGCCGAGGGAACGGTGGAGTTCCGACACCGTGGCGGCGAGCGCGACCAGGGCGGGTGGAGCTTCCAAGTCCAGGTTCTCAGGATGCGGGGCGCGTGCGACGAGGCGTGGATCGACCGGTGGCCCGCCGGCGCACCACGTGCATACGGCTGCGGCGAGGTCTTCTGAGGCCTGGACCGCCGCGGTGGTGGCCGGGTGGCCGGGCGTCTCGGCCAACAGCCGTTCGGCGCAGCGGTACAGGCTGGGCAGATGTCTCCAGGCAGCGACGGCCTGACGGGCCGGGGCGGAGAACCTGTCGCTGTCGACGCTGGGCGGGGCGGGGACGAGCGCGGCCGCAGCGAGATCTTCGGCGAGGGGCCGAGGGCCCGGACGGGTGCTCAGCCGGATGGTGGCGGTCATGGTCTTGGTGGCGGCCGTCGTCGGGATCGCGAGGTGCAGGACGCCGTCGGCCCCGGGTGGTGCAGGAATGGCCAGGTGCAGGGTGATACGGGCGGACTCTACGCTGTAGAGGGGCCATCCGTGGAGGTCGGCGAGGGCGATGTGCCGGGCGTTGCGCACCGTGCCAGCGGCAGCCGCCATCTGGACGACGGGCTGTGGATGGCCGTCGTCGCCGGCCGTGAGCAGGGTCCGGGCCGCGCTCGCCAGTGCGGCGCCCACCGCGCTGACTTGTCCGTCCAGCACCGCACGGCATGCCTGGGCGAGCAGCGCGGCCAGGGACGCGGACTGTGCAGGGCCCTCCTCCCCTTCCGCGCGCAGCGCGGGCGCCCGACCCGTGTCGGCGTCGTCCGCGGAGGTCATTTGCTCATGTCGAGGTGGGCCACCGGGTGGCTTCCGGTGTCGATGAGATGTCCCCAGAATTTGTCGGCGTGCCTGTCCCATGTCCGAGCGAGGGGGTGCAAAACGCTCCCACTGAATCCAGTGGAAACTCTCGTTTTCGGGCGGACCCTGACGATTTCCGCGTTGAAGTCTTCGAGTAGTTGACTGATTTTCTGCATCTGTTGCTCTGTGGCGGGCTGTCCAGCCTCCCAAGCGGGCCTGATGAGAGGAAGTGCTGATTGGGCGTATCCGACGGCACCGCGCAGGATGTCCCGGGCGATTTTCCTCGACTTATCATGAAGCCAGTAAAGCTGGAGATTGCATTCCGCCTCCAGTTCGTTGGCGACGCGGAAGTCGACCGGTACCGTGCGGGGTGCCAGCGCGTCCCACACCGCCTCGGCAGCTGCGGCCAGATCGTTCTGCTTGGCCTGCGAGTCGGACCATGGTGCGGACGGGGTCCACATCATCCGGATCTCCGCCGCGGTCGTGTTGTAGCGATCCAGAGTTCCGGCGACGGCTTCCGGCTGTTTGTACTGGCGGGCGATGCAGCCTTGCGCGACGGCCCCTTCGAGTTGCTCCAGCTTCCCAAGCAGATCTGTCAGGCTCGGCACAGCGGCAGCGAGTGCAGTACGGGCGGCCACGAACCGGTCGCGCAGCTGTTCCACGGTGGGCGGTCCGAATCCGGCGACCGGCACGCCCGGCAGGAGCGCATTCCACACGTCCCTGGCGGCCGCGATGAACACCCGCCGCAGCCCTGCCATGGTCTCCGGCTCGGTGTGCCGGTCGATCCAGGCCAGCTTCTGGCACTGGGTGTTCCACCTTTGGTGGAGCGGGGGAATCTTCTCCGGCAGCCCGTCGCGGAAGGCACTCACTGCGTCCGTGACGGCCTCCTTCAACTCCCACAGCTGCTGCAGCCACTCCCGAACCCCCACGCCTCTCCCGTGGGAGCCATCCTGGGCGACGGTGTCGATCAACGCGATGGCGGCCGCGCGGAATGACTCTGCCCGGTCCAGGACCTGGTACCAGATGCTGTCACGGTCGCTGACCGCCGCGTCCAGCAACTGGGACAGCCGGCTGCTGCCCAGCAGATCGCGCTGCTTGAGGGTGGATTCGATGGTCATGACGGCGTTCTTGTCCCTCTGGTGGACAATCCGCCCCTTCAGCTTGGGCGTGGTCTTCTCCGCCGCCGGCGCGGGGGCATCGGCCGGCCCGGTTTCGATGTCCTGGCTGATCAGGTGCAGGCTCATATTGATCTTGGCGGTGTCGATGCTGATGGATGGCGGGTTGATCAGCGACAGCAGCGGCAAGGTGGCGTGCACGGTGCGCACCTGCGGGCCGTCTTCCGTGGCCTCGGTGTGCTGGTAGGCGAAGCGGAACGGCTTTGCGGTGCCGTTCTTCTCGAATCCGAGGTCCTTGACCAGTTCGATCGCTTCGCGCGCGGCCAGTCCCTGCCCATGGACCACAGCCTCGTACGCCGCGCCGAGCAACGCGCTGACCGGGACGTCGTCGTCACTCATCGCTGGTCCCCCGCAGCTCCTGCGGGGACGATGTGATAGCGGCCGTTGACCTCGAGCCGCTCCACAGGCCGGTTGCTAACGGTGAACCTGACCTCGTGCACGTGCTTGGCATCGGCGAGGGTCTGCTGGTCGACAGAGATACGGACGCCTTCCGCGATCTGGCCGGAAGCGGGAGCAGACGGAGCGACCTGATCGGCTACGAAGGAGACGGTGAAGGAAACGTCGTCAATGGCCATCTGCGGCTGGATTCCCACACAGTCGCTGTCCGGCTCCTGGGCCGCGCGCACCGCCTGGTCGGCGTCGGCCACGGCCTGCTGCAGACTCTGCAAAAGCCCACGCATCGTCAACTCGCTCATTATGTGTCCTAGGTTGGATAATTTCCGGCTCGCATCCCTCATTGTGGCGGTGGCGATGACCATCGTCTCCCCTGGAAATCGTGAGCCATCCGAACGGGGGAATGTGAGGAGCGGGCCGGGCATGGCAGACGAACCCTCATCTGCGGTTGGGGCGCTACTGGGGCCGAGACGGATGCAGCGCCGCCCCCGAATGTCCGGAGACGAACGGATGAGGATTCGATTTCGGGTTCCGTCAGCTACCCTTCTTTTCCTGGACGGTGGCGGTGACGGCATTGTCGGTCAGCATCGTCAGGATCTTCTCCATGCCGCCCGGCATCGGTCCCTGCTGGGCCTCCACATGGACCGACATCGACGCACTCCGACTGACGGTGTCGCTACTCGAACTGCTTGAGCTGTAGCTGGCCTTGACTGAAGCCGAGATGCCCCAGAAACCGCCACTCGCCGATGCCTCGCCTCCGACGTCCTGTTTCTTCTCCTGCTTCGAGACCGAGTCGATCTTCACATTGAAGTCGAGGGTCACTTTGGAGAGCTGCAGGTAGGGGACCGGCACCACCGCGAGAAGAGGCACCGACACATTCGTTACTACCTTCTTTCCGTCGGCCCTAGCCTTTTCCGTGGGCTCCGAGGTGTAGGTGAAGTCCACCATCCTGGCGTGCTTTTCTTGGTCGAATCCGACGCTGTTGATGAACCGCGCGGTCTCGTTCGCGGCCATCGCGCTGGACCGGATGGCCCCCTGGAGCGGCCCGCCGATGATCTGCTCGAACGGCAGGGACAATTCCGCCCCCAGGTCGACCGAGGGGGCCGGAGGGTTCGGGTCACCCGCCGTCGGGCCACCCGGCACGCCCGGGACGTCCGGGAGGGACGGTCCGGAACCCGCGCCGCCGGACCCGCCCGCCGCCGGCTTCCTGGCTGGCGCCTTCGCCGCCGCCGGCGTCTTCTTCCTCGTCGGACTCGTCTTCTTCGCCTCCGCCATCAGCTACTCCCTCAACCAGGTACTGGATCTTGAAGCGATCCTCTGCCGCTCCCCTTCCTCCTCCCTCCCGACACGCCAGAGCCCACCGAAAGTCGTACAGGCGCGCATCAGGGCGAACGGGTCACCGGAATAGGAGGCCGCAGCGAGGGCGGGAATGCGGGCGAGAGCACGCGCGGGCCGGCTGACGGCCCAACGTACCTGCCCAGCGACAGAAGCCAGGTTCTCGCGAACACCGCGTCGGCCGACGCTGCAACGGCAGACCACCCCAGGCCGAGCGCCCGCCACAGCCGCCCCCAGCCTGCTTCTGGCCGTACGCGTCGGCGTCATGCTGCTCGGTGCTCACGCGGTGCCTCCCACGTCCGTCCGGGTGCGGTTGGCGACCCAGTCCGGATCGCCTACGGGCGTCGGCGCCTCCCCCGTCAGATTGATGGTGTCCATGAATCCGGGGGAGGGCCCGGTGCGCGGCCTTGCCCTCCTGTGACCGGGTGACCTGGTCGTGAAGCTCCCCGGCCTCGTCCAGCACGTTGGTCAACCGGGCGGGAGCTGGAACAGTTCACGGACACGGCCAATAAGGAGGGGCGTTCCGAGAACCGTGACGAGGCCGCCGGTCCCGACGAGTTCGCAGGCGTGGCGGACGGCGTCGGCGGTCTCCTGCCGTACGTACAGTTCTCGGCGCGTCGCCAAGGCGGTGCGCATCTCGTCCGGGGCTGCTTCGTTGGGGTGCCCGACCCGGGTCAGTACTACCGGCCAGTCAGGGGGCAGCGGCTCAAGCATGGTCGCCACATTCTTGTACCGGAGGGTCCCGAAGACGAGGGCGGTGCGCTCAGCGGCGCGGGATTCGCGCAGGATTTCCGGGGCCACGGTGGCTGCGCCCTGGTGGTTGGAGGCAATGTCGAGCAGCACGCGGCCGGTCCAGGAGCCGAGGCGGGCCGGTGCCAGCAGTTCCAGGCGGCCGGGCCAGCGGGTCGCGGCAAGTCCGGCGCGCAGAGCCTCCTCCGAGATGCCACGGAGCACTCCTTGTTCGACCAGCGCGTCGATGCCGGCGACGGCAAGCGCCAGATTGTGATGCTGGTGTTCTCCGCGGAGCGGGCAGGGCAATTCGCGGTGGACGGCATGTGGGGTGACGACGTCCAGCACGGTGCGGCCGTCGCGGGCCGTCCGGGGCCGGTAGCGGACTTCCTGGTGGATGCGCCAGACGGTCAGCTCCGTATGGTTGCTGAGGACGTCGTCCATGGCCTTGGCCGCCTCCTCCGGCAACTCGCCGAGCACGACATGGTCGCCGTCTCGCACAATGCCTGCCTTGTTCCGTGCGATCTCGCCCAGGGTGTTTCCCAGCAGATGCTCGTGGTCCAGCCCCACACCCGTAATGACCTTTACGCCTGGAGAGAAGCAGTTGACCGCGGCGCGCTGGCCCCCGATGTTCGCCTCCATGACGGCCAAGTCCACATCCGAGCGGGCGAAATGAACCGCGGCTGCGGCTGCGTGCACGGCTCCTGCATTGACCGCGAGGCCCGTCCTTCTGAGAGTGTCGTCGACCTTCGCGAAGGCGCGATGACATGCGGTGGGAGAGATGGGCACTCCGTTGATGCGGATGCGTTCGGTGACCCGCTGAAGGTGCGGGCTGGGCATACTTCCGATCCGCAGCCCGGTCGCGGCCAACGCCGAGACGGCGAACGCGCACGTCGAACCCTTGCCGTTGGTGCCGACGACGGTCATGCCACGCAGGCTGCGTTCCGGGGAACCGAGGGCTTCGAGAAGCTGGGGCAGCATACTGGCGCCCGCTCCGCTGAACTGGTACCGGTCGAAGATCTCTTGACAGGCAAGGTCTTCCTTCGTAGCCAACTGGGCCACCTCGCAGACGGGTTGGTGGGGGAGGGGGATGGGCGTGTGCTCACGGAGTCTTGTCGACCGACGTGTGAGGCCAGGCAGGGCCAGGCGCGAGCCACCGCTCCGCAAGCGTCGCCGTCGGTGAGTACTCCACCGGCATCCGGCTTGTGCCGCAAGGCAAGGGCACGGGTCGGCCGGGACCTCGGTCAGTGGCCAGGGGACAGCCCGAGGCCCCCAGGTGCGGTTGCAGTGCTGAGCGAGCCGGGTCAGGCGCTCGGCCACGGCGCGCCGTGCGGGGAGGGGAAAGGTATGCGGGTTGCCGGTGACGATCTAAGAGGGCGATGTGGTCCGCTCCCGCCTCCAGGCGGGCCAGGACACACCGCGCGACAACGTCGGCCGATCCCCGCACCACCAGGGAGTCGACGAAGCGATCACTTCCGCCGTCGGCGAGATCGTTCCGGGTGAACCCGCTCGCCGGCCAAGTCCGGGTGAACTCGCTCGCCAGCCAGGTCCGCACGTCGTTGGGCTTCGTGAGGCAGGGAGCGATCGCCCGCCGCGCCGTGGCACGGGCCGTGACCGGGGCGGTGTCCACCACGGACGTCTGCACCGGCGCGGGGAGCGGGTCGGCCCCCGGCGCAGCGCGTGCCCGGGCGGTGTGGGACGGCGGGACGAGGTAGGGCTGCACCCCAGCGGCCCGGTCGGCGGCGTGCTGGGTCATCGGGGGCCGATGCGCGCCCAGGAACCGCGCGGCTTTCGGCAGGGGACCGGCGGACGCGTCCAGCGCGTCGAGGTGGGCGGCCATCGCCGCGTAGGGGCGCTGGCAGGCCGCGGCGATCTCCGCGTGACCGACGGCAAGGCCCACCAGCGTCCGTCGGCGATACGGAGCGGCAAGCCCGTGGTGGGCGGCAGCGAGCCGGCCGGGCGGAAGGCGCCAAAGGGAAACGCGGGAGGAGGCGACGATCGCGTGCCGGGTTGCCGAGGGGGCGAGGATCGCGTGCCGGGTCGCCGTGAGGAGGGTGAGGCTGCTGTGCAGGTGCCCGCTCAGGTTACCGCCGGGCACACAGCCCAGCCACAACGTGCCGTGGCCGAGCTCCTCCAGTTCGCAAGCCGCCGCCCGCGCTCGGCCGGGCTCACCATGAGTGAACGCAGTGCTCCCCACCCCGATCGGCGACACACCCATACCGCCCCCTCCTCAGCGTTCACCTGCCCATGGGCTGCCTTGACGGTCACTCAGCCGCAGCCTGACGGGAGCCCGTCGGTCGGCGAGATCACCTTCCAGCCTGATCACGTCCGCCGGGGTGTTCACCGCTTGCCAGGGCGCGTCGATCGGGTAACCCGCCAGCTGACGGGCGCCGACCAGACGGGGCAGTGTGCTGTCGGCGTGGTCTCCCTCCTCAGGGAGGAGAGAGGCCACACACCAGGCGAACAGGTACACACCGGCGTTCACCCGGTCCGGCCCCGGTGTGGCCGGGGCGAGGTCCGTCACCCGGCCCAGCTCGTCGTAGGCCACCGCGCTGCCGGGCAGGCCGGGACCAGCGAGCGCCACGGTCGCTGCGACACCACCGCGCAGATGATGGGCACGCATCCCGCACAGGCAGAAGCACGTCCAGATATCCCCATAGAGGGCGAACCATGGCTCGCCCGGATACGGCAGGGCCCGCGCGGCCCTGCGCAGCCCACCGCCGCGCCCCAGCGGCCGTTTCTCGACCACCGTCGCGGTCAGTGGCGGCGACGGACGGGAGTCGAGGTACGAGACGATCACCTCGGCCAGATGTCCCGCGGACACCACGACACGTTCGATTCCGCAGCCAGCGAGCCAGTCGAGCTGATGCTGCAGGATCGGCACCCCATGGACCTCCACCATTGCCTTGGGCCGCTCACGGGTCAGCGGCAGGAGCCGACTGCCCGTTCCGCCCGCCAGGATGACGGCCTGCCGCGCGGGCAGCAGGCCGCCTCGCCCACAGACCAGAGGTGGCGTGTCCGCCGTGGCGGGCCCGCCCCGCCAGTGCACGCACTGAGGAGCGTCGGGCGATGGGCCGGATCGAAGCATGTTCTCGTAGATACCCGTCCCGCCGGGACGAAACCGGGTGTAAAACAATCTTCGCGCGGCCCGCCCACTGCTCGTCGGGCCCGTCGCGCGAGTGCCAGTGGCGCCCTGCGGGGCTGACCGCCCGCGCCCGCGGCGCTCGCCCGCTCCAGACCAACTACTGGTCGCCGGGGGCCTGGCCGGCGTGGCCCCTGAGGACGCGAGGACGCGTTCGCCAGCGACCGGATGGCCAGCGCCGGTAGGTGCTACCCTGCCCGCCCGCCCACACGCTCAACTCGCGGTTCATCTCGGCCAGGTGAGCGGGGTCGGTGAGGTACACGCGGAGCATCACGACGTCCCAGGCCCGCGCTGCCCGCCTTGAGCACGGCGGTGACGTTGCGCACGTCTGTGCGGTCTGCTCGGCGACCGTGGTGCCGATGACCTCGCCCGTGTCCCGGTCGAGCGGGAGCCGCCCGGAGACCTGCAGGACGGGGTGCCTTGCGCATGCCCTGGGGCAGCGGTGCTGTCAGGGCGGGGGCGTTCTCCGTGGTGGTGACGGTTCTGGTCATGGTGTTCCCATGGTGTTCCTTGAAGGGGCAGGCAGGCAAAACACCTACGAGGGGTCAGCCCCAGACCTGTCGTTCCTGGCTGCGAGGGTCGTCGACCTGGGTCCACTCGGCGTCGATGCGCATGGTGGACCTGCGCTCGGTGTCGTACGGGTCCCAGCCGGGGTTGCCGGTCCTGGCGAACCGGACCCAGGTCTCGTGCATGCGGGCGGCGAGTTCCGCGGGGGGCTTCTCGGGGCCGAGCAGGGCGGCGGGGCCGTGCAGCTGGGGGAGGTGCGCGAGATCGAAGACGAAGGGCAGCTCGACCGCGTGGGTGGCGCCGAGCTGTCCGTCGAGGGCGTGGGAGCGCCAGGCGAACTCGTAGGCGAAGGTGGCGGACTCGGGATGGGCGGCGTGTGCGTCGGCCAGGGCCCAGCTGCCTGCGCCGAACAGCGCGTCGCCCATGACGGCGGACCGCAGCTCGCCGAAGGACGCCTCGGGGCGGGCCTCCCGGTACGTCTCGACGAGCCGCGCCGGCGTCGGGTGCGAGCGCGCCGCCGCGTCGTCGACGTCCCCGGCGGTCGAGGTGGCGTACTTGCCCACGGGGACCAGGTAGAGGTTGCCCTCCTCGGTGTTGGTCCCGATGAGCAGGTCGATGCCGGCGCTCAGACCGGCGGCGACGGATTCGGCGGGCTGGGTGTCGAGGACGAGGCTGAAGGGGCTGAGTCCGATCAGCGGGTCGCGGTGCGCGTCGGTGTGCAGGTCGATGCCCGCGAGCCGGGAGGCGGCCGCGACCAGGCGCTCGTCGGAGATGTCCGCGAAGGCGCCGGCATGGGGCTCGACGCCCAGGGCCGCGGCGGCTGCCGTGGTGACGCGGGCGGCCTGTTCGGTGGTGAACGCCCCCAGGCCGCTGCCGCTTTGGACGATCGCCCGGCGGAAGAGCCCCGTGGCTTCGGGGGCGGCGAGGACGCCGCCGACGATGGTCGCCCCGGCCGACTGGCCGAAGAGGGTGACGTTGTGCGGGTCACCGCCGAAGGCGGCGATGTTCTCCCGTACCCAGCGCAGCGCGGCGACCACGTCGAGCAGGCCGCGGTTGGCGGGTGCCCCGGGGATG
>NZ_PQSQ01000149.1 GCF_002920575.1 Streptomyces sp. Ru73
GCTCGGCGGGGAGGGTGGCGTACCAGCGCTTGTAGTCGGCGGCCGGGATGCGGACGGGGTTGCGGGCCAGCTGCTCCTCGGTGAGCCAGTCCTGGTCGTGGCCGCCGGCCTCGATGAGCGCGCGGATCAGCTCGTCGCCGTCGCCGGAGACCAGGCCCGGGATCTCCTCCTCGGGTCCGAAGTCGTACCCCTCCGCGCGGAGCCGGCGCAGCAGCTCGACGGCGGAGGCGGGGGTGTCCAGGCCGACCGCGTTGCCGATGCGGGAGTGCTTGGTCGGGTACGCGGAGAGCACGAGCGCGACCCGCTTGTCGGCGGGCGCGACGTGGCGCAGCCGGGCGTGGCGCACGGCGGTGCCCGCGACGCGTGCGGCGCGCTCGGGGTCGGCGACGTACGCCGGGAGGCCGTCCTCGTCGATCTCCTTGAAGGAGAACGGGACGGTGATCAGGCGGCCGTCGAACTCGGGCACGGCGATCTGGCTGGCCGCGTCCAGCGGCGAGACGCCCTCGTCGTTCTCCTCCCAGTCGGCGCGCGAGCCGGTGAGGCAGAGCGCCTGCAGGACCGGCACGTCCAGGCCGGTGAGGGCGCCCGCGTCCCAGGACTCGTCGTCGCCGCCGGCCGAGGCGGTGGCGGGCTTGGTGCCGCCGGCGGCCAGCACGGTGGTGATGATCACGTCGGCGGCGCGCAGCTCGTCGATCAGCTCCGGCTCGGGCGCGCGCAGCGAGGCGACGTACAGCGGCATCGGGCGGCCGCCGGCGTCCTCGATGGCGCCGCACAGTGCGTCCACGAAGGCGGTGTTGCCGCTCATGTGGTGGGCGCGGTAGTAGAGCACCGCGACCGTCGGGACGACGCCGTCGGGCGCGGTGACCTCGCGGGCGGTGCGCTCCAGCGGGCCCCAGGAGGGCGCGGCGGCGGGCGGCTCGAAGCCGTGGCCGGTGAGCAGCACGGTGTCGGAGAGGAAGCGGGCCAGCTGCTCCAGGTTGGCCGGACCGCCGTGCGCGAGGTAGGCGTGCGCCTCGGCGGCGATGCCGACCGGCACGGTGGAGGCCGCCATCAGCTGCGCGTCGGGGGCCTGTTCGCCGGTGAGCACGACGACCGGGCGGCCGTCGGCGAGCAGCTGGTCCAGGCCCTCCTGCCAGGCGCGGATGCCGCCGAGGAGGCGTACGACGACCAGGGCGCAGCCGTCGAGCAGCGCGGGCAGCTCCGCCAGGTCCAGCCGGGACGGGTTGGCGAAGCGGTAGCCGACCGGACCGCCGGCCGCGCGGGCGCTGAGCAGGTCGGTGTCGGAGGTCGACAGGAGCAGGATGCGGCGGTCGGCGGTCTCGCCGGACTCGGTCTCGCCGGACTGGGGGGCGTTCTCCCCGGGCGTGGGCAGCATGCGGCGTCGGGCCTTCCTCGGGGTCCGCGCCCCGGGCGGTGTCGGAATGGATCTCCCCTGCCCGGGTGGCCCGGGAGCGGGGAAGGGGAGTTCCTGACTCACCCGGCCGCTGGGGCCGGGCTCACAGTGGCGGGACCGCGCCGGATTCGCACCGGGCTTCCTCCCCTGTCGCCGTCGCCGGCGATGATGACGGGCCGGTTGGCCCGCCGTGAGCATAGTAAGGGCCACCTGCCCCGCGCGCGGCGGACGGCCGGGACGGGATCGGTATGCTCGCCGCCATGCCCACGGCGACCAACCCTCCACCTCGGGACGAACCCCCCATACCGGTTCGCCTCGACGCCTGCCCGGGTACGTTGCGGCTGCACATGGCGGACGACGGCGCACTGGCCCGCGTCCGGGTGCCCGGTGGGGTACTGACCGCCGCTCAGGCGGAAGCGCTGGCCGATGCGGCGGTCCGCCTCGGAGACAGTGCGCTGCACCTCACCTCGCGCGGGAATGTGCAACTGCGCGGTCTGGCCGGGGACTGCGGCGCGGCCCTCGCGGGCCTGCTCGACGCGGCCGGCCTGCTGCCCTCGTACCGCCACGAACGGGTACGGAACATCGTCGCCTCCCCACTGTCCGGCCTGGACGCCGCCGGGCACGCGGACGTACGCCCCTGGCTGCGGGCCCTGGACGGCCTGCTCTGCGCGAGCGAGGCGGCGGCCGAGCTCTCCGGGCGCTTCCTGTTCGCGCTGGACGACGGGCGCGGGGACGTGGCGGCGCTCGGCCCGGATGTGACATTGATCGCCTCTGCCGGCGCGGAGGCGCTGCTCCGCATCGGTGCGGCGGGCGGCGCCCTCCGGGTGCGCGGCGCCGACGCCCCCGAGGCCGCGCTGGTGGCGGCCGAGGTCTTCCTGGACGCCGCGGCGGAGAGCCGGTCCCGCGCCTGGCGGGTGGGCGATCTGCCGGACGGTGCGGGCCCATTGGTGCGCGAGACGGCGCTGCGCCTGAATGCGGCGGGCATCGCGTGCACGTATACGGCGGACGCCTCGCTCCCCGAGGGCGCGGCGCACGTGCCCACAGGGGCCGCCGACGCGCCTACGGGTGCGGCGCCGCCCGCCCCGGGGACCGTCGACGGCCCCGACGGCCTTCGTGCGCTGTCCGTCCTCGCCCCCTTGGGGACGCTGACCGCCGCGCAGTGGCGGCTGCTGACCGACACGGCCCGCACGGACGGTGCCGGCGAGATACGGCTCACCCCCTGGCGCGGCGTGATCGTCCCCGGCCTCCCCCCGCACCGGGCCGCCGCCCGGCTGCGCGCACTCGAAGCGGCCGGGCTGGTCACCGGCCCGGACTCGCCGTGGGCCGGGGTGGGCGCGTGCATCGGCCGGCCCGGCTGCGCCAAGTCGCTGGCGGACGTACGGGCGGACGCCGCCGCCGCGCTCGGCACCGGCGGCGGGCTGCCGGTGTACTGGTCGGGCTGCGAGCGGCGCTGCGGCCACCCCCAGGGCGACTGGGTCGACGTGGTCGCCACCGGGGACGGGTACCGGGTATCGCCGCGCGGCCCGGGCGTGCGTACTGTCTTGGACGGCGCTCCGGACATGAACGCCTCTTCACACGTGAACGCATCGGCGGACGTGTCGGAGCCAGCGGACCTTGCCGTCGCCGTGGCGGCAGCGCGCACCACCACAGCGACCACAGCGACGAGATGAGCGAGAGCACAGTGTTCGACTACGAGAAGGACGGCGCGGAGATCTACCGCCAGTCCTTTGCCACCATCCGGGCGGAGGCGGACCTCGCGGCGCTGCCCGACGACGTCTCCCGGGTCGCGGTCCGGATGATCCACGCCTGCGGCATGACCGACCTGGTCCGCGACCTCGCCTTCAGCCCGGACGTCATCGGCCGCGCACGGGCCGCGCTGCAGGCGGGCGCGCCGGTCCTGTGCGACGCGCAGATGGTCGCCAGCGGCGTCACCCGCAAGCGGCTGCCCGCCGGCAACGACGTGGTCTGCACCCTGTCGGAGCCGGGCGTGCCCGAGCTGGCCGAGAAGCTGGGGACCACCCGCAGCGCCGCCGCGCTGGAACTGTGGCGCGACCGGGGCCTGCTGGAGGGCTCGGTGGTGGCCGTGGGCAACGCGCCGACCGCCCTGTTCCGGCTGCTGGAGATGGTCGCGGAGGGCGCGCCGCGCCCCGCCGCCGTGCTCGGCATACCGGTGGGCTTCATCGGCGCGGCCGAGTCGAAGGACGCCCTGGCGGCGAACGCGCTGGGCCTGGACTACCTGGTGGTGCGGGGCCGTCGCGGCGGCAGCGCGATGGCCGCGGCCGCCGTCAACGCGATTGCGAGCACCGCGGAATGAGCACCCCCACGGAGAGCGGCGCCACCGAGGGCACCGGGGCCGCCGAGCAGACCGGGACCACCGGACGGCTGTACGGGGTCGGGCTGGGCCCCGGCGACCCGTCCCTGCTGACCCTGCGGGCCGTCGAGGTCATCCGCGAGGCGGACGTGGTGGCGTACCACAGCGCCCGGCACGGCCGGTCACGCGCGCGGGCCATCGCCGAGCCGCACCTGCGGCCGGGCCAGACCGAGGAGCTGCTGCGCTACCCGGTCACGGTCGAGACGACGGACCACCCCGGCGGCTACCGGGGCGCGCTGAACGACTTCTACGAGGAGGCAGCGGCCCGGCTGGCCGCGCACCTCGACGCGGGCCGCACGGTCGCCGTACTCGCCGAGGGCGACCCGCTCTTCTACGGCTCCTACCAGCACATGCACAAGCGGCTCGCGCACCGCTACCCCACCGAGGTCGTCCCCGGCATCACCTCGGTCAGCGCGTCGGCCGCACGGCTCGGCACGCCGCTGGTCGAGGCCGAGGAAACGCTGACGATCGTGCCCGGCACGCTGCCCGAGGACGAGCTGACGGCCCGGCTGGCCGCCGCCGATTCGGCAGTGGTGATGAAGCTCGGCCGCACCTTCCCGACGGTGCGCCGCGCCCTGGAGCGCACGGGCCGGCTGGCGGACGCCCGGTACGTGGAGCGCGCCTACATGGAGGGCGAGCGCACGGCCCCGCTGGCCGACGTGGACCCGGAGTCGGTGCCGTACTTCTCGGTGGCCGTGCTGCCGTCCCGCGTGGACTCCGGGCCGGCGGCTCCGGAGACCGGCGAGGTGACGGTCGTGGGCACCGGCCCCGCCGGCGCTCCCTGGCTGACGCCCGAGTCGCGCGGCGCCCTCGACAACGCCACCGACCTGGTGGGCTACACGACGTACCTGGACCGGGTGCCGGTACGCGCCGGCCAGCAGCGGCACGGCTCGGACAACAAGGTCGAGTCCGAGCGCGCGGAGTTCGCGCTGGACCTGGCGCGGCGGGGGCGGCGGGTGGCCGTCGTCTCCGGCGGTGACCCCGGGGTGTTCGCCATGGCCACCGCCGTGCTGGAGGTGGCGGCGCAGGAGGCGTACGCGGACGTGCCCGTACGGGTGCTGCCGGGGGTGACCGCGGCGAACGCGGCGGCCGCCCGCGCGGGCGCCCCGCTGGGCCACGACTACGCGACGATCTCGCTCTCCGACCGGCTCAAGCCGTGGGAGGTCATCGCCGAGCGGCTGCGCGCCGCGGCCGCCGCCGACCTGGTGCTGGCGCTCTACAACCCCGGCTCCCGCAGCCGTACCTGGCAGGTCGGCAAGGCCCGCGAGCTGCTCCTCGAACACCGCGCCCCGGACACTCCGGTGGTGCTGGGCCGCGACATCGGCGGCCCCGAGGAGAGTGTCCGCGTCGTACGGCTGGCCGACCTCGACCCGGCCGAGGTCGACATGCGCACGCTGCTGATCGTCGGCTCGTCGCAGACGCAGACCGTGCGGCGCGGCTCGGGCGAGCAGATCGTGTGGACGCCCCGGCGGTACCCGGAGGACTGAGCCCGCTGCGCTTCGGGGCGCGAGGGAACGCGGCACTTCTTGTGGGGCGGCGCGACGGCTCTCTACGTGGTGCGGCCGACGCGGCGCTTCTCCGGTGCGGCGGGGCGACTGAACGGCTGGGCGGCTCCTTGTGGTGCGGCGCTCGCCCTCTGTAGTGCGGCGCTCGCCGCACCACAGGTCACGCCTCGGCGAAGACTCCGCCCACGTGGTCCGCGAGCCAGCGGACCGCCTGAGCTGGGCCGTCCACGACGGGGACGCCGGCCGGGGCCGCCGGGCGGCGGACGACGACCACCGGGACGCCGGCCTCGCGCGCTGCCGTGAGCTTGGGCGCGGTGGCCGCTCCCCCGCTGTCCTTCGTGACCACGACGTCGATCCGGTGGTCGCGCAGCAGCGCCCGCTCGCCCTCCAGGGTGAACGGGCCGCGGTCGAGCAGCACCTCCATGTGCGGCGGGCACGGCCCTTCGGGGGCGTCCACGGACCGCACGAGGAACCACAGGTCCGACAGGTCCGCGAAGGCCGCCAGGCCCATCCGCCCGGTGGTGAGGAAGACCCGCCGGCCCAGCCCCGGGAGCAGCGCGGCGGCCTCCTGGAGAGATCCGGCCGGGTGCCAGTCGTCGCCCGCGCCGGGGACCCAGCCGGGCCGGCGCAGCGCCAGCAGGGGAACATGGGCCATGCCAGCGGCCGTGGCCGCGTTGAAACTGATCGTTCCGGCGAAAGGATGGGTGGCGTCGATGAGCACGTCCACCTGGTGCGCACGCAGCCACTGGGCGAGCCCCTGCGCACCCCCGAAGCCGCCGATGCGTACCTCGCCCGGCGGCAGCACGGGGCGCGCGACGCGGCCCGCGAGCGAGGTCGTCACGCGTACGCCGCCGGCCTGCGGGCCGTCGGCCAGCGCTGCGGCGAGACGACGGGCCTCCGTCGTCCCGCCGAGGATCAGTACGTGCGTCGCGGCGTGCATCGGATCCTTCCATGAGTGAGGCGAGTGGCGGGCGCAGCGCCCAACTCAAGCACACCGGTCTGCGGCCCGGCTGGACGACCGGTGCCTGCGCCACGGCGGCCACCACGGCCGCGTACACGGCCCTGCTGACCGGCAACTTCCCGGACCCGGTGACGATCACCCTGCCCAAGGGCCAGACCCCGGCCTTCGCGCTCGCGGTGGAGGAGCTGTCGGAGGGCGGCCGGGTGGCGATGGCCGGGGTGGTGAAGGACGCGGGCGACGACCCGGACGTGACGCACCACGCGCTGATCCGCGCGACCGTACGCGCTCTGCCGCCCGGCTCCGGCGTGGTGTTCAGGGCGGGCCCCGGCGTGGGCACGGTCACCCGGCCCGGCCTGCCCCTCGACGTCGGCGAGCCGGCGGTGAACCCCGTGCCGCGGCAGATGATGCGCGACCACGTCGCCGAGGTCGCGGCCCGGCACGGCGGCAGCGGCGACGTGGAGATCACGGTGTCCGTGGACAACGGTGAGGAGATCGCCCGCTCCACGTGGAACCCGCGGCTGGGCATCCTGGGCGGCCTGTCCATCCTCGGGACGACCGGCATCGTCGTGCCGTACTCGTGCTCGGCGTGGATCGACTCCATCCGGCGCGGCGTGGACGTGGCCAGGGCGGCCGGGCGCACGCACGTGGCCGGCTGCACCGGCTCCACGTCGGAGAAGACGGTGGTGGCCGAGTACGGGCTGCCCGAGGACGCCCTGCTGGACATGGGCGACTTCGCGGGCGCGGTCCTGAAGTACGTCCGCCGGCACCCGGTCGAGCGGCTCACGATCTGCGGCGGCTTCGCCAAGCTGTCCAAGCTGGCGGCCGGCCACCTGGACCTGCACTCCGCGCGCTCCCAGGTGGACAAGAGCTTCCTGGCCGGACTGGCCCGCAGCGGCGGCGCCGACGAGACGCTGGCCACGGAGGTGGCGGCCGCCAACACCGGGCTCGCCGCCCTCCAGATGTGCACGGCGGCCGGCGTCCCGCTGGGCGACCTCGTGGCCGCCGCCGCCCGGGACCAGGCCCTCGAAGTGCTGCGCGGCGCCCCCGTGGTGGTCGACGTCCTCTGCATCGACCGCGCGGGCAACGTGGTGGGCCGCAGCACGCCCCGCTGACGCGGGCACGGGTACCGGCCGGCACCTTGGCCGCGAGCGGGCGCCTTCACCGAGAGCGGTCGCCTTCAGTGCGAGCGGGCGCCTTCACCGTGAGCGGGCACCCTCACCGCGAGGGGACGATTCCGTTCTGGCATGATCATGCGCCTGACAATGACCCGGCTGCGTGGAGGCCTCGCCTCCGCAGCCGGGCAACGGGGTTTTTCAACGGGGAAGGTGAAGAAGTCATGCGCGCGTTCACTCGTGCCGTGCCGGCCGCTGCCGGCGTCCTGGCACTGGCGGTGGCACTGACGGGCTGCAACGGTTCGGGCTCGGGCAAGAAGGGGCACGGCTCCGGCAGCCACGCGTCCGACTCCGGCTCCGACGCGTCGGACGCCAAGAAGAGCTACCGCCTGGGCGAGGCCAGCCCGCCGCAGGAGAGCTCCATGCAGGACTCCAAGGGCAGCACGTACACGGTCACGCCCACCAAGGTGCAGACGGGCACCAAGGCGGACATGGCCAACTCGGGCCTGGAGAAGGAGAAGGACGAGAAGCCGAAGGTCCCCGTCTACGTGTGGAGCACCCTCACGCACAAGAGCGGCAAGGCCATGGAAGTCGGCGACATGGACGACGACCTGATCGTCAAGACCGACAAGGGCGAGCGCACCAAGGCCCTCATCGTCCTGATGGGCGAGGCGAAGTGGCCGAACTGCCCGGCGTTCGACCGGTCCAAGAAGCTGAACGCGGGCCAGTCGGAGAAGATCTGCACCGCCTTCCTCATCCCCGAGGGACAGAAGGCCGCCGCCGTCGAACTGGGCCAGGGCTTCTACAAGGAGCCGCTGGAGTGGCCGGTCAAGGACTGACCCCGGTGCGCGGGGCCCGGCCACACCCTGTGGCCGGGCCCCGCGCCCTTCAACACGAGCCGTCGTCGCGCCCTTCAGTACATGCAGCAGCCGCGCGCCCTCAGTACGAGCAGTGGTCGCGCGCCCCTCAGTACATGCGGCGGTCGCGCGCCGTTCAGCACACGTGGCGGTCGCGCTCCGGCGAGTACAGGTGGCTGTCCCGGAACTGCTCGGCACCCAGCGTGCGGCCCACGATGATGACGGCCGTCCGGACGATCCCGGCCGCCTTCACCTGGTCAGCGATGTCCGCCAGCGTGCCGCGCAGCACGACCTCGTCGGGCCGGCTCGCCATCGCGACGACCGCGGCCGGGCAGTCGGCCCCGTAATGCGGCAGCAGCTCCTCGACGACACGGTCCGCGTACCGGGCGGCCAGGTGCAGCACCAGAAGCGCACCGCTGCGCCCGAGGGTGGCCAGGTCCTCGCCCTCGGGCATCGCGGTCGCCTGCTGCGCGATACGGGTGAGGATGACCGTCTGCCCCACCGTGGGCACCGTCAGCTCCCGCTTCAGCGCGGCGGCGGCAGCGGCGAACGCCGGGACGCCGGGCACCACCTCGTACGGCACGCCCGCCGCGTCCAGCCGCCGCATCTGCTCGGCCACCGCCGAGAAGACCGAGGGGTCGCCCGAGTGCAGCCGGGCCACATCGTGCCCGGCCTCGTGCGCCCGGAGCACCTCGGCGGTGATCTCGTCGAGGTTCAACTGCGCGGTGTCCACCAGACGCGCGTCCGGCGGGCACTCGGCGAGCAGCTCACGCGGTACGAGGCTGCCCGCGTACAGGCAGACCTGGCAGGCGGCGAGCGTACGGGCACCGCGCACCGTGATCAGGTCGGCCGCGCCGGGGCCCGCGCCGATGAAGTACACGGTCATGTCTCGTCTCCTGGAAGTGCTTCGTAGTCGTCGGTGCTCCGGGGGCCGCGGCCAGGGCTGCCTCCCGTACGGGGGCCGCCGCCCGCCCCCGCGGGGGCGTCGAACGTCCCGCCCCGGAGGCCGCCGGGCGTCGCGGACGGCGCCTCGGGATCCTTGCGCACGGCCCACTGGGTGACCGGCATGGCCTGCCGCCAGCCCGTGAAGCCGCCCACCGGCACGGCATGCGCCACGGCCAGCCGTACCAGCTCGCCGCCGTGCCGCCGGTACCAGTCGGCGAGCAGCGCCTCGGACTCCAGCGTCACGGTGTTGGCGACCAGCCGGCCGCCCGGCGGCAGCGCGGCCCAGCAGGCCGCGAGCAGGCCGGGGCTGGTCAGCCCGCCGCCGATGAAGACCGCGTCGGGGCTCGGCAGTTCGGCCAGCGCCTCGGGGGCCGGGCCGGTGACGACCCGCAGGGACGGTACGCCGAGCCGGTCCGCATTACGGCCGATGCGCTCGGCCCGCACGGGGTCGCGCTCGACGCAGACGGCACGGCACGAACGGTGGGTCCGCATCCACTCGATGGCGATCGAGCCGGACCCGCCGCCGATGTCCCACAGCAGCTCGCCCGGCTCCGGCGCGAGCGCGCCCAGCGTCGCCGCCCGCACATGACGCTTCGTCAGCTGACCGTCGTGCTCGTACGCGTCGTCGGGCAGCCCGGGCACGGCGCCCAGCCGCAGCGCGTCCGGCGCACGGCGGCAGTCCAGGGCGATGACGTTCAGCGCGTCCCCCGGCGGATGCGGCCAGTCCTCCGCCGTACCGGACAGCACCCGCTCCCGCTCGCCGCCGAGCTGTTCGAGCACCCGCATCCCGGTCGGCCCGAAACCCTGCTCGCCCAGCAGCCGGGCGACCTCGGCGGGCGTACCGGGGCCCGCACTGAGGACGAGCAGCCGGCGCCCGTCGTGCAACGCCGCGCAGAGCTGCGCCGCCGGCCGACCGACCAGCGTGACCACCTCGGTCTCCTCCACCGGCCAGCCCAGCCGGGCACAGGCGTAGGAGACGGAGGAGGGGTGCGGCAGGATGCGCAGCGCGTCGGTGCCGACGGCCCCGTCCCCGAGGACTTCGGTGAGCGTCCGCCCGATGCCGTAGAACATGGGGTCGCCGCTGGCCAGCACCGCGACCTTCCGGCCGGCGTGCGCCGCGAGCAGCCCGGGCACGGCCGGCCGCAGCGGGGACGGCCAGGACACCCGCCGCCCCGCGCACTCCGCCGGCAGCAGATCGAGCTGCCGCGGCCCGCCGATGAGGACGTCCGCGTTCCGCAGGACCTCCTGCGACGCGGCCGGAATGCCGGCCCACCCGTCGGCTCCGATCCCGACGACGGTCACGGCCGGTGGCGTGGGGGGTGGGGACGTGGCGGGGGTCACAGCCGGCTACCTCGGAGGTCGAGCGGATTCGGAGCCGCACTCTACTGGCCGCGAACGGCGGGCCGCTGGCCGCCTCCCGGCGCCTGCTCCGACCGCCCGCTCCGGCCCGGACCCGCCCCGACCTCTGACATGCCCGCGCCGAGAGTTTTCCACAGGCGAACGGACGCCCCGGCGCGATGTCCCACGCCGGGCGCAGAATGGGTCCCATGACTGACGAGACCACTGCCACCACCGAGTCCATGCCGGACTGGGAGAAGCGCTTCCGGGCCCCGCGCGTCGGGCTGCCCGAGTGGGCCGAAGACGCCCCCGAGCGCTCCCTGTTCGTGTCCAACGCCACCGGCACCTTCGAGCTGTACGCGTGGGACCGGACCAGCGGTGCGCAGCGCCAGGTCACGGACCGGCCGAACGGCACGACGGACGGCACGCTCACCCCCGACGGCGAGTGGATCTGGTGGTTCTCCGACACCGACGGCGACGAGTTCGGCGTCTGGATGCGGCAGCCCTTCGGCGGCGGCGAGGACGAGCCGGCCGCGCCCGGTCTCGCCCCCTCCTACCCCGGCGGACTCGCCCTCGGCCGCGACGGCACGGCCGTCATCGGCCGCTCCACCGACGACGAGGGCTCGACCATCCACGTCGTCCGGCCCGGCCAGGACCCGGTGGAGATCTACCGCCACCGCGAGTCGGCCGGCGTCGGCGCCCTCTCCCACGACGGCACCCTGATCGCCATCGAGCACACCGAGCACGGTGACGCGATGCACTCCGCGATCCGCGTCGTCCGCCCGGACGGCACGACCGTCGCCGAGCTGGACGACACCAAGGGCGGCACCGAGGAACTGGGCCTGTCGGTGATGGGCTTCGCGCCCGTCGACGGCGACGCCCGGCTGCTCGTCGGCCACCAGCGCCGCGGCCGCTGGGAGCCGATGATCTGGAATCCGCTCACCGGCGAGGAGACCGCGCTCGCCATCGACCTGCCCGGCGACGTCGGCGCCGACTGGTACCCCGACGGCTCGGCCCTGCTGGTCGAGCACGAGTACCAGGCCCGCGGCGAGCTGTGGCGGTACGCCCCCGAGGCCGGCGAGCTGTCCCGCGTCGAGACCCCGACGGGCACGGTCTCCGGCGCCACGGCCCGGCCCGACGGCACAGTGGAGTTCCTCTGGTCCTCCGCGGCGCAGCCCCCGGAGGTCCGCTCCACCAGCGGCGCGGTCGTCCTCGACCCGCCCGGCATGAAGGCCCCCGGCTCCGTCCCCGTGACGGACGCCTGGGTCGAGGGCCCCGGCGGCCGCATCCACGCCCTGGTCCAGAAGCCGGCGGGTGACGGCCCCTTCCCGACCGTCTTCGACATCCACGGCGGCCCGACCTGGCACGACAGCGACGCCTTCGCCTCGGCGCCGGCCGCCTGGGTGGACCACGGCTTCGCGGTCGTCCGGGTCAACTACCGCGGCTCCACGGGTTACGGCCGGGAGTGGACGGACGCCCTCAAGCACCGCGTCGGCCTGATCGAGCTGGAGGACATCGCCGCGGTCCGCGACTGGGCGGTCGAGTCCGGCCTCGCCGACCCGCGCAAGCTCGTCCTCTCCGGCGGCTCCTGGGGCGGTTACCTCACCCTCCTCGGCCTCGGCACCCAGCCCGAGTCCTGGGCCCTCGGCCTGGCTGCCGTCCCCGTCGCGGACTACGTCACGGCGTACCACGACGAGATGGAGGCCCTGAAGGCGATGGACCGCACGCTGCTCGGCGGCACGCCGGAAGAGGTACCCGAGCGCTTCGAGGCGTCCTCCCCGCTGACGTACGTGGACAAGGTCCGGGCCCCCGTGTACATCTCCGCCGGGGTGAACGACCCGCGCTGCCCCATCCGCCAGGTGGAGAACTACGTCGACCGCCTGAAGGCCCGCAACCACCCGCACGAGGTGTACCGCTACGACGCGGGCCACGGCTCCCTCGTCGTGGAGGAACGCATCAAGCAGCTCCGCCTGGAGCTGGACTTCGCCCGCCGATACCTGGAGGCCGCCGAATGACCAG
>NZ_PQSQ01000150.1 GCF_002920575.1 Streptomyces sp. Ru73
GCGCGGCGGCCTTCTCGCGGGGCAGGCCGCGCCGCTCGGCGACCTCCAGGACGAGGCCGTGCAGCCCGTAGAGGTCGGGCGCCGCCGCCTCGGGGGCCTCGTGGGCGAGCAGCGCCCGCACCAGCGCGGCCATCAGCCGCCGGTCCAGGGTGTCCAGCTCGCCGTCCGCGACGGCGATCCGCGCCGAGTCCAGCAGGGCCGGGCGGCGGGTGCGCAGCCAGGCCGCGGCCTCGGGGACGGAACCGAAGCGCAGCGAGCGCGGCAGTCCGGAGGTCCGTTCGCGGGCCGGGGACCCGGCGGGCTCCCCCATCGCCCGGCAGGACGCCAGCTGCCGTACGGTCCGCTCCAGCATCCGGGCCCGGGCGAGCTGGATCTCGGCGGGGCGCTCGTGGGCCCGCAGCTGTGCCTGGAGCAGGGGCGTCAGGCAGCCGGGCACCCGGTACTGCGGCGGGAGCGCCGCCATCGGGTCGGGCCCGTCGGCGGCCGCTTCCTCGGATGGGAGCGCTCCCTCGGACGTCACCGGCCGGAGCAGCCCCCTCGCGGCGAAGTCCCGCAGGGTGGACTCGGCGGCCTCCACCGAGCAGCCGGCCAGCGCGGACGCCGTGTGCGCGTCGACGAGGCCGGCCGGGGCGAGGGACAGCAGCCGCAGTATGCGCGCGGCGGGCGGCGGCAGGGATTCGTACGCCAGCCGGAAGGTGCGGGCCAGCGGGCGGGGCACGGGGACGGTCTCCTCCTCGCCCGGCGGCAGCAGGAACAGCGTCCGCAGCAGGTCGGAGAGGGAGGACTTGGGGTGCGCCGCGAGCCAGCCGCCCGCCAGCACCAGCGCCGCGGGCTGGCCGCCGCAGTCCTGGACGACCTGTTCGGCGGTGCGCGGGTCGACGGTGATGCGGATCGGGCCCGCGTACCGGGTCAGGATCTCCACCCCGGCCGCGGTGTCCAGGCCGCCGAGCGTGCAGGGCCGGACGTCGGTGATGCCGGTCAGCGGTCCCGCCGAGACGGCCAGGACCAGGCAGTCCGGGGCGTCCGGGAGGAGCGGCTCGACCTGTTCGGCGCCGGCCGCGTCGTCCAGCAGGAGCAGGGCGCGCCGGCCGCTCAGCGCGCCGCGCAGCGCCTCGGTCAGCTCGTCCTCGTCGGCGCCGGCCGGTACCCGCTCGCCGAGCTGGGTGAGCAGGTCACGGGCGGCGGAGGCGGTGGGCACGGGCCGGCCGTCGATGGTGCTCAGGCAGGACCGCAGCACGCCGTCCGGGTAATCGCCGGCCAGCTGCCGGGCCAGTTCGGCCGCGAGGGTGCTGCGGCCCGAGCCGGGCCGCCCGGCGATCAGCAGCACGCGGCTGCGGGCGCCCTTGCGCCCTGAGAGGGTGTCCAGGCCGGCGCGCTCGATGTCGCTGCGGAGCGCGGCCAGTTCGCGGCGGCGGCCGGCGAAGGCGGGGGGCGGCGGGGCGGTCGCCGCCGGGGCGCCGGTCCGGCCCGCTCCTCTGCGTCCGGCCCCCGACGCCGTCACCGACCGTCCGGTGTCCACCGCCTGCTCCGCCACGGGCCACGCTCCCGTTCCCTTGCGCGCGTACGAGCCGACCGCCTGTGCGGCCGGGATTCATCGAGCGTAGTTCAAGGAGGCCGCGGAGCACGGCGGACATACCGCGTAAATCTGACAAAAATGGGAGCAGGCATTCCGGTAAGGGCCCGGAGTTCCCTCCGAGCCCCTCCGTCACACCCGGAACAGCCAGGTCATCACGCCTGGAACGGCCGGGCCGGCCAGGGCGCCTCGGCCGGGCGCAGCGCGTCCAGGCCGTCACCCGACTGGGCGGCCAGCAGCGACAGCACGCCGACGACCAGGCAGTTGTTGTGCAGCTCGCCCGCCAGCACGCCGCGCGCGAGATCGGCGACCGGGACCCGGGCCAGCTCCATGTCGGCCTCCTCCTCGGAGACCTCGAAGCGCTCGCCCTCCGCCTCGGACAGCTCCCGCGCGAGGAAGATCCGCACCGCCTCGTCGCAGCCGCCGGGGGTGGTGTAGACGTCGGTCAGCACCCGCCAGTCCTCGGCCTTGACGTGTGCCTCTTCGTACAGCTCGCGCTGGGCGGCGTGCAGCGGGTTCTCGCCGGGGACGTCCAGCAGGCCGGCGGGGATCTCCCACAGCTTCTGGCGCACCGGGTGCCGGTACTGGCGCAGCACCAGGACCCTGCCCTCGTCGTCCAGCGCCAGGACGGCCACCGAACCGGGGTGGACCTGGTAGTCCCGCTTCACGGTGGAGCCGTCCGGCATGACGACCTCGTCCGTGCGGACGCTGGTCTTCTTGCCGGTGAACGGGGTCGCCGTCGCGGTGATCCGCCACTCCTCGGGGGTGTCCTTGATGGCCATGCGCATCCTCCCAAACAAGCAGAAACCGGGGTACGGGCCGCAAAAGCCCGTACCCCGGCAACCGTATCGGTCGGCCGGTTCCTTACTTGCCGGCGGCCTTGCCGGTCTTCCGCTCGACGGCGGCCTTCACCAGGCCGGCGAAGAGCGGGTGCGGGCGCGTCGGGCGGGAGCGCAGCTCCGGGTGCGCCTGGGTGGCGACCAGGTAGGGGTGCACCTCGCGCGGGTACTCGACGTACTCGACCAGCTTGTTGTCCGGGGAGGTGCCGGAGAACTGCAGGCCGGCCTTCTTCTCCAGCTCGGCGCGGTAGGAGTTGTTGACCTCGTAGCGGTGGCGGTGGCGCTCCTCCACGTACTCCTTGCCGCCGTAGACCTCGCGGACGATGGAGCCCTCGGCGAGCTTGGCCGGGTACATGCCGAGCCGCATCGTGCCACCCATGTCGCCCTCACCCGCGACGATGTCCAGCTGCTCGGCCATGGTGGAGATGACCGGGTCGGCGGCGGCCGGGTCGAACTCGGTGGAGTTCGCGCCCTTCACGCCCGCCAGGCTGCGCGCCGCCTCGATGACGACGCACTGCAGGCCCAGGCAGATGCCGAGCAGTGGCACCTTGTTCTCGCGGGCGTAGGTGATGGCCTCCAGCTTGCCCTCCACGCCGCGCTCGCCGAAGCCGCCGGGGATCAGGATGGCGTCGCAGTCGCCGAGCTGCTGCTGGGCGCCGGCCGGGGTGCGGCAGTCGTCGGAGGTGACCCACTTGATCTTCACGCGGGCACGGTTGGCGAAGCCGCCGGCGCGCATGGCCTCGGAGACCGAGAGGTAGGCGTCGGGCAGGTCGATGTACTTGCCGACCAGCGCGATCTTCACCTCGTGGTCCGGGTTGTGCACGCGGTCCAGCAGGTCCTCCCACTGGGCCCAGGCCACGTCGCGGAAGGGCAGGTCGAGCTTGCGCACGACGTACGCGTCCAGGCCCTCGGTGTGCAGCACCTTCGGGATGTCGTAGATCGACGGCGCGTCCTTGCAGGCCACCACGGCGGCCTCGTCCACGTCGCACATCAGCGAGATCTTGCGCTTGATGGAGACGGGCACCTCGCGGTCGGCGCGCAGCACGATCGCGTCGGGCTGGATGCCGATGTTGCGGAGTGCGGCGACGGAGTGCTGGGTCGGCTTGGTCTTCAGCTCGCCGGAGGGGCCGATGTACGGCAGCAGCGAGATGTGGACCACGAAGACGTTGTCCCGGCCGACCTCGTGGCGGACCTGGCGGACGGTCTCCAGGAACGGCAGCGACTCGATGTCGCCGACCGTGCCGCCGACCTCGGTGATGACGACGTCGACGTCGTCGGTCGCCATGCGGCGGATGCGGTGCTTGATCTCGTTGGTGATGTGCGGGATGACCTGCACGGTGTCACCGAGGTACTCGCCGCGCCGCTCCTTGGCGATCACGGTGGAGTAGACCTGGCCAGTGGTGACGTTCGCCGAGCCGTCGAGGTCGACGTCCAGGAAGCGCTCGTAGTGGCCGATGTCCAGGTCGGTCTCGGCGCCGTCGTTGGTGACGAACACCTCGCCGTGCTGGAAGGGGTTCATCGTGCCGGGGTCGACGTTGAGGTACGGGTCCAGCTTCTGCATCGTGACCCGCAGGCCCCGCGCCTTGAGGAGCGCACCCAGGCTGGAGGCGGTGAGCCCCTTGCCGAGCGAGGACGCAACGCCCCCGGTGACGAAGATGTGCTTGGTCGTCGTGGATTTGGGCGGCATGGCCAAGAGGAAGCTCCCGTGGTCGCGAGGTGAAAAGCGAAAGCGGCGCGATCCCGGTCCTCGGGGTGCCGTCGCTGCGGTCGGGGGTGCCGGGTCTTCCGTCCGGCCCACCGGTCCACGGGGTACCAGGCTATCAGCGACGGAGCGTGGTCGCGCCCGCCCGCGCGGGGCGGAACGGCTCGTTCCCCGTATCCGGGCCCCGACGTGACGGAGGCCACCCGTTCGGCCCAGTCCCAGGAAGCGGAGGGTCGCGCGGATCTTCCGTACGCGTCGTATCCTGCTCGGGCACTCGCATTGAGCCGTCCGGAACGGCGTCACCCCCGCCCGCACACCGGACCAGCAGCTCGGCGGGGTTTTCAATGGGCAGGACGGAAGATCGGCACGTCCCACGGGGGGCGTCACCCCAGTTGGAACGGGAGTTGTACGTGGCCGGGCGCATCGAGGACTACGCACTCATCGGCGACATGCAGACCGCCGCACTCGTCTGCCGGGACGGCACGGTCGACTGGCTGTGCCTCCCCCGGTTCGACTCGCCCGCCGTCTTCGCGGGCCTGCTCGGCACCGAGGAGCACGGCTTCTGGCGGCTGGGCCCGGCCGGCGAAGCGGAAGCGGAACCGCCGGCGGCCGACCGCAGGAGATACCGCGGCGACTCGCTGATCCTCGAATCGGAGTGGGAGACGCCGGACGGCACGGTCCGGGTCGTCGACTTCATGCCGCCGCGCGAGGGCGCGCCCCAGCTGATCCGCATCGTGGAAGGCGTCAGCGGCCGGGTGCCGATGCGCTCCTCGCTGCGGATGCGGTTCGCGTACGGCTGGGTGGTGCCGTGGGTGCACCAGGTCGACGGGCGTACGGCCGCGGTCGCCGGGCCCGACTCGGTGTGGTTCGACACCACCGCCGAGACGCACGGCGAGGACCTGACGACGTACTCCGACTTCACCGTCGAGGCGGGCCAGCGGATCACGTTCACGATGAGCTGGCAGCCCTCGCACCACCAGCAGCCGCCGCTGCCGGAGCCGGAGAACGCGCTCGCCGCCACCGAGGACTTCTGGCGCGAGTGGGTCGGCCAGTGCACGTACCACGGGCCCTACCGGGACGCGGTGATCCGCTCGCTGATCACCCTGAAGGCGCTGACGTACGCGCCGACCGGCGGCATCGTCGCGGCCCCCACCACCTCGCTGCCCGAGGACATCGGCGGCTCCCGCAACTGGGACTACCGCTTCACCTGGCTCCGGGACGCCGCGATCACCCTCTCCTCGCTGCTGCGCACCGGCTACCGGGAAGAGGCCCGCGCCTGGCGCGAGTGGCTGCTGCGCGCGGTGGCCGGCGACCCGGACAACCTGCAGATCATGTACGGCATCGCCGGCGAGCGGGAGCTCGGCGAGAACGAGCTGACCTGGCTGCCGGGGTACGAGGGCTCGCAGCCGGTGCGGGTCGGCAACGGCGCCGCGGGCCAGCTGCAGCTGGACGTGTACGGCGAGGTCATCGAGGCGCTGCACCTGGCACACATGACGGGCCTGGCCCGCAACGACTACGCCTCGCTGCTCCAGCTGAAGCTGATCCGCTGGGTGGAGGAGCACTGGGACGAGCCGGACGAGGGCATCTGGGAGGTCCGCGGGCCGCGCCGGCACTTCGTCCACTCCAAGGTCATGACCTGGGTCGCGGTGGACCGCACCATCAAGCTGATCGAGTCCGGGGACGTCGAGGGCCCGCTGGAGCGCTGGAAGGAGCTGCGCGACGCGATCCACCGGGACGTGTGCGAGAAGGGCTACGACCCGGAGCGCAACACCTTCACCCAGTCCTACGGCTCCAAGGAACTGGACGCCTCGCTGCTGCTGATCCCGCAGATGGGCTTCCTGCCGCCGGACGACAAGCGGGTGATCGGCACGATCGAGGCGATCCAGCGCGAGCTGTCCACCCCGGACGGCTTCGTGCTGCGCTACCCGACCTCGGCGGGCGACGAGAACGTGGACGGGCTGCCCGGTGACGAGGGCGCCTTCCTGGCCTGCTCGTTCTGGCTGGCCGACGACCTGGCGATGATCGGCCGGGTCGAGGAGGCACGCAAGCTCTTCGAGAAGCTGCTCTCGCTCCGCAACGACCTGGGGCTGCTGGCCGAGGAGTGGGACTCGCACGCCGGCCGCCAGGTGGGCAACTTCCCGCAGGCGTTCAGCCACGTTCCGCTGATCGACACGGCGCTGCGCCTGACGGCGAGCGGGGCGTACGGGGGCTGACCCCGCCCGTACGCCGACGGGGCTCCGGCCGCGTGCCGCCGCGGCACGGCCGGAGCCCCTGTTCGTGGGGCCGCGCGGCCTAGAAGGGCGTCAGCGTCAGGGTGAACTTGCCGGGCGCGCTGTCCTCGATGTACGAGGCGAAGCCCGCCACGTCGTCGAAGGCGAAGCCGTACGCCTTGCCGTCCCGGGTGGCCTCGTGCATCACCCGGGCGTAGTGGTTGGCGAGCTTCTGCTGGTAGAAGGCGGCGGGGTCGGTGGTGGGCTGCTCGGCGTGCGAGGCCAGGGTGCCCCGGTTGAGCGCGGCGCCGAGGATCGCGGCCACCGGGCCGGTCGTGCCGTCGTTGGGCGCGGCCAGCTTGCCGTCGCAGAACAGCACGTCCTTGGTGCTCGGCTTGTCGAAGGAGACGGACGCCGGGCCGGTGAAGGAGAGCTTCCCGCCGGAGGTGCGTCCGGTGAACGTCCCGGCGTTCGTGGTGATCTTGAGGTCCTTGGACTCGTAGGCGGCCCACGCCTCGTCGATGGCGGCGGCCAGGTAGTTCTCGTCGAACCGCCCGGCGCCCAGGCCGTGTCCGGGCGCGATGACCCGCTTGTCGTCGATGACCAGCCTGTCGAAGCCCTCGACGCCCGCGAGGTCCGAGAAGATCTTGTCCCGGGCGCCGTCCTTGAGCAGCCCCGTCGTCTGGTCCTTCGCGCCGGTCAGCTTGATCGCCAGCGGCACGCTGAACATGTCGACCATCGTGGTGTTGCAGTACATTCCGCCGTCGTTGTAGGTGAACTCCGCGCAGTCGTGCAGCACCCCGTAGTTGGGGTCGGAGTCCACCCAGCCCGCCGGGTAGGCGAGCGCGGCCTTGCCGTTGCCGTCCTCGACGGCCTTGAACTTCAGCTTGCCGCCGAGCGCGGTGTAGATCCGGCCCGACATCTTCGGCAGCGTGAGCGTCGTGGTGCCGCTCGCGGCGAGCGGTATCGCGTAGTCGGTGAAGCCGTCCGAGCCGTTGTCGCCGACCGCCACCGGCTTCAGCTCGCCCTCGGGCGTGACGCGGACCTGCTGCGTGCCGTCGTTGCCGACGATGTAGACCCAGACCGAGGAGTTCTTGAACTCACCGGAGTTGTTGACGATTTCCAGGGTCAGGCCGTCGGCCGCCGCGCGGACCGGCGCGGGGGCTCCGACCGCCCGGCTCGCCAGGGTCAGACCGGCACCGGCGGCGGCGCTCGCGGCGAGACCGCCGAGCAGGGTGCGACGAGAAATCATGAGACTGCTCCTTGTGGGGGGAGGGGTGAGAGCGCTCTCAGATGAAGTAGGGTCACCCTGCCCACTTCTGGCGGTACCGTCAACCCACCGGCGGATGAGAGGAGTTCGCAGATGTCCGTGTCCGGCGGTCCCCGGCCGACCCTGGAGGCGGTGGCCGCGCTGGCCGGCGTCTCCCGCGCCACCGTCTCCCGCGTGGTGAACGGCGGGACCGGCGTCCGTCCCGGCATCCGCGAGAAGGTCCGGCAGGCCGTCGCCGAGCTGGGGTACGTGCCCAACAGCGCGGCGCGCTCCCTCGTCACCCGGCGCACCGGGGCCGTCGCCGTGGTCATCGCCGAGCCGGAGACCCGGGTGTTCTCCGACCCGTTCTTCGCCCAGCAGCTGCGCGGCATCGGCCGCGAACTCTCCGCCGCCGACACCCAGTTGCTGCTGCTGATGGTGGAGAGCGACCGGGACCACGAGCGCATCGGCCGCTATCTGTCGGGCGGGCACGTCGACGGCGCGCTGATGTTCTCGCTGCACAGCGCCGATCCGCTGCCCGCGATGGCCGCGGCCTCGGGCCTGCCCACGGTCTTCGGCGGGCGCCCCGACTGGACGGACGACGGCCGCTCCGGCGCCGCGCCGCTGTACGTCGACACCGACAACCGCGACGGCGCCCGGCAGGCCGTACGCCATCTGCTCGCCCGCGGGCGCCGCCGGATCGCCGTCATCACCGGGCCGCTGGACCAGACCTCGGCCCGGGACCGGCTGGACGGTTACCGCGAGACGCTGGCCGGGCCGGAAGCGCCCGGCGTGGACGAGCGGCTGATTGCCGACGGCGGCTTCACCGCTGAGGGCGGCGAGCGCGCCATGGCGTCGCTGCTGGACGCGGCGCCGGACCTGGACGCCGTCTTCGCCTGCTCGGACTTGATGGCCACCGGCGCCCTGCGCACGCTGCGCGCCCGCGGCCTGCGGGTCCCGGCGGACGTCGCGGTGGTCGGCTACGACGACCTCGCGCCGGCCGCCTGGGCGGACCCGCCGCTGACCACGGTCCGCCAGGACGTGGAGGGGATGGGCCGCCTGATGGCCCGCCTCCTGCTGCGCCGCCTCTCCCCCGGCGACGGCGACGCGGAACTCGCCCCGGTCGTCACCCCCGCCGAGCTGGTGGTCCGCGAGTCGGGCTGAGGGCCGGTGCCGTCACCCCGGCCGGGCGCCCCGCCAGGGCTCCGGTGGCGGCGGGCACCCGTCGCTGCGGGTAGCGTTCGACGCCATGGGGTCGGAAGTGACGAGCGAAGCCGAGATCACGGTACGCAGGGCGCTGGAGCTGCCCGCGCTGCGGCGCGGGCTGCCCGAGGTGATCACCGGCGAGGACGGGCTGGACCGCGCGGTCCGCTGGGTGCACGCCGGCGAGGTCCCCAACATCGCCTCGCTGCTCAAGGGCGGCGAGCTGCTGCTGACCACCGGCCTCGGCCTCGGCGCCCGCCCCTCCGAGCAGCGCGCCTTCGTCCGCAAGCTCGCCGACCGCGGGATCGCGGCCCTCGTCGTGGAGCTGGGCGCGCGGTTCGAGTCGCTGCCCACCGCGCTGGTCGAGAGCGCCCGCGCCTCCGGGCTGCCGCTGATCGCGCTGCACCGCGAGGTGCCGTACGTCTCGGTCACCGAGGAGATCCACACCGAGATCGTCAACAGCCACTACACGCTGCTGCGCCGCGCCGACGAGGTGGTGCGCCGCTGTACGGACGTGCTGCTGCGCGGCGGCGGCGCCCCCGAAGTGCTGCGGCTGCTGGCCGCCTTCACCGGCAATCCGCTGTGCCTGGAGGCCCCGGACGGCAGCCCGCTGTACGCAGCGGGCCCCGACGACGGCGGCGCGGCGGCCGACGCCGACCCGCTCCAGGCATGGGAGGGCCTGCGCGAGAAGGGCCTGCGGGTGGACGTGCCCGGCGGCGGCCACGGCCCCGACGCCGTACGGGCCCGGCTCGTCCTGCTCCCGGTCAACGCGCCCCTCGCGCCCGTCCACCGCATCGCCGCCGAGCGCGCCGCCGACCTGCTCGCCGTCGTCATGCTCCAGTCCCGCCAGGAGGAGGGGCTGGCGGCGCGCGGCCGCGGCGACTTCCTCGCCGACCTCGCCGAAGGCCGGATCTCCGCCGCCGAGGCCCCGGGCCAGGCCCGGCTGCTGGGCTTCCGGCCGGGGGAAGCGGCGCTGCTGCCGGTGGTCATGCGGCTGCCGTCCGGGCTGCCCACGGCGGCGGGCTGGGCGCTGCTCGCCCAGGCGTTGCGCGAGGAGCTGGCCGCGCTCGGCGCGCCGGTGCTGCTCGGGGTGCGCCCCGTGGAGGGCCGGGTGCCGCTGCTGGCCGGGGTGCGCGAGGGCCAGGACCGGGAGACCGTGGCCGGCCGGATCGCGGAGGCGCTGCGGGCCGGGGTGGTACGGGCGGGCCTGGACCGGCCCGCGGCCCAGCGCCCGGTGGTCGTGGTCGGCGCGCCCGGCGACTGGGCGGCGACCGGTCCCGGGCTGCGGCACGCAGCGGAGGCCGCGGCCGCTGCCCAGGGGCTGCCGCCGCGCCTCTGGTACGACGCGCGGCGGCTCGACATCGAGCTGCTGCTGTGGCGGATGCGGGAGCACGGCGAGGAGGGCATGCTCACCGACTTCGTGGAGCGTGCGATCGGTCCGTTGCTGGCCCACGACCGCACCGCGCGGCAGCCGCTGCTGCCGACCCTGGAGGCGTACCTGGCCAGCGCGGGCCGCAAGGCCGAGACCTCCCGCGACCTGAACGTGAACCGGCAGACCCTGTACGACCGGCTGGCCCGGATCTCGCAGCTGCTCGGCACCGACCTGGACGACCCGCAGACGGTGCTGGGCCTGCGGCTGGCGCTGCACGCCCGCCGGCACACGGAGCGGGGCTAGCGCACGGGCCGCGGCCGGCGCGCGCCGCGGCTCAGGCGAAGACCGTGCCGGCCAGCAGGACGTGCAGCGCGGTGCCGCCCAGGATGCTGAGGACCGCATTGCGCCGCCAGAAGTGCAGCGCGAGGGTCGCGGCGAGGGCGAGGCCGACGGGCAGGACGTCCGGTGCGGCGAGGTCGCGGAGGGTGTAGACGGTGAGGATGACCATCACCCCGACCGGCATGCGCGCGCTGAGGTAATGCACGGTGGCGCTGGCCCGCAGCGGGGCGAGGACGGCGAACGGCAGGGCCCGCAGCGCCCACGTCACGGCGGCGGAGATCAGTACGGCGGCGATCAGGTAGGGCGTGTCAGGCACGGGCCGGCTCCTCCTCCTTCTTGCGCGGGGCGAGGGCGTGGCGGGCCAGCAGCCCCGCGGTGAACAGGCCGAGCGCGGCCGGCAGCATCTGACCGGGCACGGCGAACCGGGCCACCAGCGCGCAGACCAGGGCCAGTACGGGGGTGGGGATGTCGCGCCGGGCCCGGTAGGCGTCGACGGCCAGCACGACGAACAGGGCGGTCAGCGCGAAGTCCAGGCCGGTCAGCCGGTCGGGCACCAGGCCGCCGAGGAGCGCCCCTGCGGTGCCGCCCGCGACCCAGTACAGCTGGCACAGCACTTGCAGCCACACGATGCGCCGGCCGCTCCAGGACCGCGCGGCCTCGCCGGTGGTCAGCGCGTACGCCTCGTCGGTGAGCGCGAAGCTGCTGTACGCCTTGCCGAGCCGGCCGCCGACCCGGTGCAGCGGGAAGGACAGGGCGTAGAAGACATGCCGGAAGTTGACGAGGAACGCCGTGAGCGCGACGTGCGCCAGCGGCGTGGCGGCGGCGACCAGGCCGATGAGCAGGAACTCCAGCGACCCGGCGTAGACCAGCGCCGTGAAGGCGGTGGCCCACCACCAGTCCAGGCCCGCGTGGACGACCAGCACTCCCAGCGCGATCCCGAGGGGGAACAGGGCCAGCCCGACCGTGCTGGAGTCGGTGAACGCCGCCCGGAAGTCGGACGGCTGCCGGGCGGGGACAGGGGGTGCGGGGCGGCCTGTGGTACCGGCCGGTGAAGCAGTCATACCGGAAATTTTAGGTGCGTCCGGTCGTAATATGGTTGCCACTTGTTCCCAGAAACAGGCAGGCTGAGCAACATGTACAGCATGGACAGCCTGGACCGCGAAATTCTGTTTCACCTGCGCCAGGACGGCCGGCTGACCAACGTCGAGCTGGCCAAGCGCGTCGGCCTCACCCCGCCGCCGTGCCTGCGCCGGGTCAAGCGGCTGGAGGACGCCGGGATCATCACCGGCTACCGGGCCCGTATCGACCCCGCGGCCGCCGGGCGCGGCTTCGACGTCGTGGTCTCGCTGGAGATCAGCGTCAACGACCTGCGGACCGTGGAGGAGCTGGAGACCGCGATCTCGTCCTACGACGAGGTCGTGGAGTTCCACCGGCTCTTCGGCCGGCCCGACTACCTGCTCCGCGTGGCCGTCGAGGACCAGGAGGCCTTCGAGACCTTCCTGACCACCCGGATCATGGGGCTGCGCGCGGTGGCCCGGGTCGACTCGCACCTGATCATGAAGAAGATCAAGACCGACGACTGACGGGCCGCCCCTCCGCTCAGTCCCGCGCCTGCGTCAGCTCGTCGTACACGCTCAGCACCTGGGCGACCGTGTCGTCCTCGGTCGGCCAGCCGGCGGCCTGCGCGCGGCCGGCGGCGGCGAGCGCCGCCCGCCGTTCCGGATCGCCGAGCAGGTCGACGACCGTGCGGGCCAGGGCCGGGGCGTCGCCGTACGGGACCAGTTCGGCGGCCCGGCCGACCAGTTCGCGGGTGCCGCCGACGTCCGTGGCGACCAGCGGGACGCCGGCCCGCAGCGCCTCCTGGGCGAGTACCGAGCGGGCCTCCCAGCGCGCCGTCGCCAGCACCAGGTCGGCCGCGGCCAGCAGCCCCGGCACGTCGTCGCGCCGCCCGAGGAGCTGCACCGGCAGCCCCTCGGTATCGATCCGCCGCTG
>NZ_PQSQ01000151.1 GCF_002920575.1 Streptomyces sp. Ru73
CCGCCTCGGCGATGCTGTTGGCGGCGGTGCCGCCGGCCTTGGCCAGCCGGTCGAGCTTGTCCTGCTCCAGGGTGTAGCCGGTGACGGAGTAGCCGGCCTTGATCAGGTTCTCCGCCATCGGGGAGCCCATGATGCCCAGACCGATCCACGCGACCTTGGGAAGAGCGCTCATTGAACTGGGAAGTCCTTTCCTTGTGCGAGGTGGGGGAAGGGGGTGGGGGCAGCCGGCTCAGGCGCCGCGCAGCCAGCCGAACGACTCGTGGCTCGGCCGGTCGCCGGGCTTGTACTCCAGCCCCACCCAGCCGTCGTAACCGGCCTTCTTCAGCCGGCCGAGCAGGTCGGAGAAGTCCAGCTCACCGGTGCCGGGGGCACCGCGGCCCGGGTTGTCGGCGATCTGCACGTGCCCGGTCTTCTCGGTGTACTTCTCGATGACCTCATGGAGGTCCTCGCCGTTCATCGCCAGGTGGTACAGGTCCATCAGGAACTTGGCGTTGCCGAGCCCGGTGGCCGCGTTGACCTTGTCGACGACCTCGATGGCCTTGGGCGCGGAGACGATCGGGCACAGCGGCGACTCGGGCTGGTTCAGCGCCTCGATCAACAGCGTCGCGCCGACGCGGTCGGCGGCACGCGCCGCGAGCACCAGGTTCTCCAGCGCCAGGGTGTCCTGGACCTGCGGGTCGACGCCCTCGACACGGTTGCCGTACAGGGCGTTCAGCGCGGTGCAGCCCATGGTCCGCGCGAACTCGGCGGCGACATCGATGTTGGCGCGGAACTTGTCCGACTCCTCGCCCGGGACGGACAGCGCGCCGCGGTCGGGACCGGGCAGCTGCCCGGCGTAGAAGTTCAGCCCGACCAGCTGAGTACCGGCGTCGTTCAGCGCATCCCGCAGCGCGTCCAGCTCCGACTGCTCCGGCACCGGCGCGTCGACCCACGGCCACCACAGCTCGACCGCGGTGAAACCGGCGGCGGCCGCCGCTGCGGGCCGCTCCAGCAGCGGCAGTTCGGTGAAGAGGATCGACAGGTTGACGTCGAATCGGGTGTCGGTGAAGCCCATGAGGGGTGGGTTCCTTCCGGTGTTCGGTGGTACGGGGGCGTGCGGATGCGGGAGGAGGCCCGCACCCGGGCACGGGCCTCCCGCACGCGGGTGCGGACGGAAGGCCCGTCGCCGTCAGCTGTTCAGCTCGTCAGCTCTCCAGCTGCCGTTCATCTGTGCAGCTCTTCAACTGCTCTGCTGCCGTTCAGCTCTTCAGCGGGACGATCGCGCTCGGCGCGTGCCACGGCTCGGTGGCGATCTCCTCGAACTCGGTGACATCGCTGATGTCCGCGGTCTTGCTCATCGAGATGTTGGTGATCCGCTCCAGGATCGCCTCGACGACGACCGGCACCCGGTGCTCGGCGGCGAGCTTCTTGGCCTGCTCGAAGGCGGCGCCCAGCTCGGCCGGGTCGGTGACCCGGATCGCCTTGCAGCCCAGGCCCTCGGCGACCTTGACGTGGTCCACGCCGTAGACGCCCAGCTCCGGGGAGTTGATGTTCTCGAACTCCAGGTTGACCTGGAAGTTGATGTCCAGGCCGATCTGCGCCTGGCGGATCAGGCCCAGGTAGGAGTTGTTCACGAGGACGTGGACGTAGGGGATGCGGTGCTGCGCGCCGACCGCCAGCTCCTCGATCATGAACTGGAAGTCGTAGTCGCCGGAGAGCGCGACGACCTGCGCGTCCGGGTCGGCGGTGGCGACACCCAGCGCGGCGGGCACGGTCCAGCCCAGCGGGCCCGCCTGGCCGCAGTTGATCCAGTGGCGCGGCTTGTAGACGTGCAGCATCTGCGCGCCGGCGATCTGGGAGAGGCCGATGGTGGAGACGTACCGGGTCTCGGGCCCGAACGCCTTGTTCATCTCCTCGTACACCCGCTGCGGCTTCATCGGGATGTTGTCGAAGTGGGTACGGCGCTGCAGCGTGGCCTTGCGCTCCTGGGTGGAGGCGGCCCACGCGCCGCGGTCGGGCAGCTTGCCGGCGGCCTTCATCTCCTTGGCGATCTCGACGAAGAGCTCCAGCGCGGCCTTGGCGTCGGAGGCGATGCCGTAGTCCGGCGCGAAGATCTTGCCGATCTGGGTGGGCTCGATGTCGACGTGGACGAACTTGCGGCCCTTGCGGTAGACGTCGAGCTTGTAGCCGGTGTGGCGGTTGGCCCAGCGGTTGCCGATGCCGAGGACGAAGTCGGACGCCAGGAAGTTCTCGTTGCCGTAGCGGTGCGAGGTCTGCAGGCCCACCATGCCGGCGTTGAGCTCGTGGTCGTCGGGGAGGACGCCCCAGCCCATCAGCGTCGGGATGACCGGGGTGCCGGTCAGCTCGGCGAACTCCACGAACAGGTCGGAAGCGTCGGCGTTGATGACACCGCCACCGGCGATCAGCACGGGTCGCTCGGCCTCGTTCAGCATCGCGATGGCCTTCTCGATCTGCGCCCGGCTGGCGGCCGGCTTGTAGACCGGCAGCGGCTCGTACGTGTCGGGGTCGAACTCGATCTCCGTCTGCTGGACGTCGATCGGCAGGTCGATCAGGACCGGGCCGGGGCGGCCCGAGCGCATCAGGTGGAACGCCTGCTGGAAGACGCCGGGGACCTGCGCCGCCTCCAGGACCGTGGTCGCGGCCTTGGTGACCGGCTTGGCGATCGAGGCGATGTCGACGGCCTGGAAGTCCTCCTTGTGGATCACATGGGTCGGCGCCTGGCCCGTGATGCACAGGATCGGGATCGAGTCACCGATCGCGGAGTACAGGCCGGTGATCATGTCGGTGCCGGCGGGGCCCGACGTACCGATGCAGACACCGATGTTGCCGGGGTGGGTACGGGTGTACCCCTCGGCCATGTGGGACGCGCCCTCCACGTGGCGGGCGAGCGTGTGCTGGATGCCGCCGCCGGCCTTCAGGGCCGCGTAGAAGGGGTTGATCGCCGCACCCGGCACGCCGAAGGCGTTCGTCACGCCCTCGCGCTTGAGGATCTCCACTGCCGCACGCGCGGCGGTCATACGAGGCATCGAGTACTCCTGCGTTCCTGCGTCGGCCTGTCAGGGCCGGGCTCCCCCGTCGTCGGGGAGCCGACGCGCCCTGCTGTTTTCCATATTGCGGAAGACATGTTTTGCTTTATGGAAGGAACGTAGAGCCACTCGCGAAGGACGTCAAGACCCGTTCCACGGCCGGACCTGCACGGCGAGCCCGGAAACGACCCCGCCCTCCCCGGTGGGTCGGGGAGGGCGGGGCGGGTGGAATGAGGGTGCGGCGCAGGCGGGGCGGGTGCAGGTGAGGGTGCGGCGACGGCGCAGGCGGGATGTGGGGCGAAGAGGGGCGCGGCGTGCGGGCGGGGCGCGAGGTGCAGGGCGAGGGGGGCACGGCGTGCGGTGGGGCCGCGAGGTGCAGGGCGAGGGAGGCGCGGCGTGCGGGCGGGGCGCGAGGTGCAGGGCGAGGCGGGGCGCGGGGCGAGGCGGGACCGGCATGCGGGCTCTCGGGCTTCGATGGCCGGGCAATCCGGTGATCTTCGTACACGGCACGTCGTACCCTGTGCACACCCCCGACCCGATCACCGCCGCACCCGAAAGACGTGACCGACGCCGATGCCAACCACCCCGGAACCGCCGGACTTTGACGCCGACATCGATACCGACCCGGACCTCGACCTCGACGTCGACCTCGATGACCTCGATGTCGACTTCGATCCGGTGGCGGACTTCGACGCCGTCGCCAGGGACCGCGCACAGCAGCACGCGGCGCTCCAGGAAGCGGTACGGCAGGGGCAGACCGCCCCGGACATCGCCGCCGCGCTCGCCGATCCGCAGACCGGCGACTGGCTGCTGTTCCACGGTTTCGAGGTCGTGACGGACCTCGCGCTGCTGAGCGGCCCGGCGGCCGGCCCGGTCGACGTACCGGCCCACCTCACCGACCGGGAACTGCCGGCGCGCGTCGATCTCTCGGAGACGTGGTACGCCACGCAGCTCTACCGCAAGCTCCTCCTGGAAGGCTCGGCCGCCGACCAGGCCCGGCTCCTCAACCGGGACCTGCTCCGCCACCTGTGGCCCCAGCGCCTGGCCCCGCCCCAGATCCTGACCGTCTGGGAAACCCGCTTCCCCGAACTCCGCGACGCGGTCTGAGCCCTACGGGAAGGGGCCAAATCCTGCAGCGGGGCGCCGCCGGTTACCCGGCTTCAGCGCCGGTCATGGCCAGGCGGCAGGTTCAGACCGACGAGGTGGTATCGGTTCGCCACCGCTTCTGTTTCCTGCCGCACCTGTTCCCGTAGGTCGGCCAGAGCCTGGTTGAACGTCTCTCCGCAGTCATCGGAACGGAAGCGCTCGCCGTCTGCGCCACCCGCCTCTATGAAGTCGACAAAAGCCTGCCGGATGGCCCGCAACCAGATGCGCAGGTCGCTCTTGGGCTTCCGGATCTGGTCCAGATGCTCCGACAGCTTCTGCCGGCACTGCACGGCCGAGGCGAGGCAGGCTTCGCTGTCGCTGCGCAGCCGTCCCCGGCCAATGGTCAGGACGCGCTTGTCAGCCAGGAAATCCATCACTTGTTGGGCAATGACCCGGTCCGACTTGGTGAACTCCCAGTTCACGCCAACTCCTAAGACATTGAAAGCCGTTGCCCTGATCCCCATGGTCGCCTCCGAAGGATGGAAATGATCTACCCATACCAGCCGGCACACGGTTGTGCCCACGGGGCGCGATGAGGGCCACTGAGCGTGCCGTTGTGGCCGACCACAACCGAAGGGCCCCCTTCTCCTCTGGAGGAGAAGGGGGCCCTTTATGCTGCGGCAACCGCGCAGGGACGACTACGGCTGTTCTTACCGGATCGGCATCCCCGCCAGCGTCCGGGCGATGACCAGGCGCTGGATCTCGCTCGTGCCCTCGAAGATGGTGTAGATCGCGGCGTCGCGGTGCATGCGCTCGACCGGGTACTCGCGGGTGAAGCCGTTGCCGCCGAGGATCTGGATGGCCTGGGCGGTGACCTTCTTGGCGGTTTCACTTGCGAAGAGCTTGGACTGGGAGCCCTCGGCCGCGGTGAAGGGCTTGCCGTTCACCGCCATCCAGGAGGCGCGCCAGACCAGCAGCCGGGCCGCGTCGATCGACGTCCGCATGTCGGCGAGCTGGAAGGCGACGCCCTGGTTGTCGATGATCGGGCGGCCGAACTGCTCGCGGGTCTTGGCGTACTCCAGCGCCTCCTCGTACGCGGCGCGGGCCGTGCCGACGGCCATCGCGCCGACGGCCGGGCGGGAGGCCTCGAAGGTGGCCATCGCGGCGTTCTTCACGCGCTCGCCGCCCTTCTTGGCGCGCTCACGGGCGCGGGCGAGGCGCTCGTCCAGCTTCTCCTTGCCGCCGAGCAGGCAGCTGCCGGGAACGCGGACGTCCTCCAGGACGACCTCGGCGGTGTGCGAGGCGCGGATGCCGTGCTTCTGGAACTTCTGGCCCTGGGAGAGGCCGGGCGTGTTCGGCGGGACGATGAAGGAGGCGTGGCCCTTGGAGCCCAGCTCGGGGTCGACGACCGCGACGACGACGTGGACGTTGGCGATGCCGCCGTTGGTCGCCCAGGTCTTGGTGCCGTTGAGCACCCACTCGTCCTTGGCCTCGTCGTAGACGGCACGCGTGCGCATCGAGGCGACGTCGGAGCCGGCGTCGGGCTCGGAGGAGCAGAAGGCGGCGACCTTGACGTCGTTCACGTCGCCGTACATCTGCGGGATCCAGGTGCCGATCTGCTCCTCGGTGCCGTTGGCGAGGACCCCGACCGCGGCCAGGCCGGTGCCGACGATCGACAGGGCGATGCCCGCGTCGCCCCAGAACAGCTCCTCCATGGCCATCGGGATGCCGAGGCCGGTGGGGTCGAAGTACTGCTGGGCGTAGAAGTCCAGGGAGTAGATTCCGATCTTGGCCGCTTCCTGGATGACCGGCCAGGGGGTCTCCTCGCGCTCGTCCCACTCGGCGGCAGCGGGGCGCATGACGTCCGCGGCGAACCCGTGGATCCAGTCCCGGACTTCCTTCTGCTCATCGTTGAGTTCCATCGTGAACTCGGCCATGACCCCTCCAGCAGTGCGTTACTTGCGGTAACAGCAGTCTGTTACTCACCAGTAAGGGATGTCAACCTCAGCGACCGATATCTCCCGTCCGATGGCAGGGTGTTACGTTGCGCGAACAGCACGAATTCATACAGGGCGGGGAGCCGGACGATGGAAATGACACAGGAGAGCCGCCGTACGGCCAGTGAGCGCCGACGACGCGAGCTGCTGGAGGCCGCGGACCGGGTCGTCCTCCGCGACGGGCCGGAGGCGTCGATGAACGCCATCGCGGCCGAGGCCGGCATCACCAAGCCGATCCTCTACCGGCACTTCGGCGACAAGGGCGGGCTCTACCGCGCGCTCGCCGTACGCCACACCGACGCCCTGCTCGCCGGACTGCGGGCCGCGCTGGACTCCCCCGTACCGAGGAGGGACCGGGTCGAGGCCACGCTCGACACGTACCTCGCGGCGATCGAGGCCCGGCCGCAGGTCTACCGCTTCCTCATGCATCCGTCCGACCAGGGCCAGACGACCGACGACCGCGGCTTCGACGTCGGCCGGCACGCCGCTCCCCTGCTGCGCCGCCTCGGCGAGGAGCTGGCGCAGGTGATCGCCGAGCGGGTGGACCTCGGACCGGCCGGGGGCGAGCTGGCGCGGGTGTGGGGGCACGGCATCGTCGGCATGATGCACGCGGCCGGCGACTGGTGGCTGCGGGAGCAGCCGTGTTCGCGAGCGCAATTGGTACAGCATCTCGCGGACCTGCTGTGGGGCCGGCTCGCGGCAGCGGGCGACCGACCGGGCGGGCCGGGGTTCTAGCAGCGGGACCGAAGGTGACGTTTCGGCTCCCGGGCCCCCCTTGTACTGGGGAACGCTCCAGCGGCTGACGTGGTGCCCGGTCGGCCCACATTCCCGTGGCGCCCGGCCGCCGGGCCCCGGCAGGACGGGCTAGCCCGCCACCGTCCGTCCCGCCCAAGGCGCCCTCGCCGCCGCGCGGAGTGTGCGGCGGCGGCGCAGGCCGGTGAGGTGATCGACGTACAGGCCGCCGCCGAGGTGGTCGCACTCGTGCTGCAGACAGCGCGCGAAGAAGCCGGTACCGGCGATCCGGCACGGTTCGCCGTCCAGCGTGACTCCCTCGACCACGGCCTCGTCGTACCGCGGCGTACCGGCCTCGATGCCGGGCAGCGACAGGCACCCCTCGGGGCCGCGCACCAGCTCGCCGCCCACGGAGACCAGCCGCGGGTTCACCACGTGCCCCAGGTGCCGGACGTCCTCGTCGTCCGGGCAGTCGTACACGAACACCCGCCGCGCCACGCCGATCTGGTTCGCGGCGAGGCCGACGCCCCGGGCCGCGTACATCGTCGCGAACATGTCCTCCACCAGCCGGGCCAGCTCAGGGCCGAACTCGGTGACCTCCTCGCACGGCGCGTGCAGGGTCGGGTCGCCGAGCAGCCGCATGGGGCGTACGCGGCCGGAACTGCCGGGGAGGGAGCGGTGTCGCATGACGGAAAGGGTACGTTCCGGCCGACGACCAGCAGCGTTCCGGTCCCGGCCGGCGGCACGGCCGGCCCGGCCGGAAAGCGCCCGGACCGGTAACCTTCACACTTCCTCACGGGTGGTCTGGTTCGGGCTCCGGCGCGGAAATCGATAGGCTGATCCCCAACCAGAGCCTCCCGGCCGGCCGGGCCGGTACGGAGGGGCGTTCCACCGGCGGCCCCAGGGGGCAGGAGGGCGCCGGATGCAAGGAGGAACCAGAACGATGGCAGGCAACACGGACCCGCTGTCGCCGCGGGCCAAGCTGGCCGTGACGGCGGGCAGGGCCGCGGCGGCGGCATCGCGCGCGGTGGGCCGCGGCAGCGGATCGGTGATCGGTGGCAAGGTCGCGCTCCGGCTCGACCCCGACCTGCTGGCCCGGCTCGCCCAGCACCTGGACGTGGTCCTGGTGTCCGCGACCAACGGCAAGACCACCACCACGCGGCTGATCGCGGAGGCCCTGCGGGCCAGCGGACCGGTGGTCTCCAACGCCCTCGGCGCGAACATGCCGGCCGGCATCACCTCGGCGCTGGCCGGGGGTTCGGACGCGAAGTACGGCGTCATCGAGGTCGACGAGAAGTACCTCGCAGGCGTCGCCCGGGACGTCACCCCCAAGGCCATCGCGCTGCTCAACCTTTCGCGTGACCAGCTCGACCGCGCCGCCGAGACCCGCATGCTGGCGGAGAAGTGGCGCGAGGGACTGGCCGGCTCCAAGGCGCTCGTCGTCGCCAACGCCGACGACCCGCTGATCGTCTGGGCGGCCTCCTCGTCCGCCAACGTCGTCTGGGTCGCGGCCGGCCAGGAGTGGAAGGACGACGCCTGGTCCTGCCCGTCCTGCGGCGGCGTGATGCAGCGCCCCGGCGACGACTGGTTCTGTGCCGAGTGCGGCTTCCGCCGCCCCACGCCGAGCTGGGCGCTCTCCGGCGACCACGTCCTGGACCCGCACGGCTCGGCCTGGCCGATCAAGCTCCAGCTGCCCGGCCGCGCGAACAAGGCCAACGCCACGACGTCGGCCGCCGTCGCCGCCGCTTTCGGCGTCCCCCCGCAGATCGCCCTGGAGCGGATGTACTCCGTCCAGGCGGTCGCCGGCCGGTACGACGTCGTCTCCTTCATGCAGCGCGAGCTGCGGCTGCTGCTGGCGAAGAACCCGGCCGGCTGGCTGGAGACGTTCTCGCTGATCGACCCGCCGCCGACGCCGGTCATCCTGTCCGTCAACGCGCGCGGCGCCGACGGTACGGACACCTCCTGGCTCTGGGACGTCGACTACACGCGGCTCGCCGGCCACCCGATCTTCGTGATCGGTGACCGCAAGCTCGACCTGGCCGTCCGGCTGGAGGTCGCGGGCCTGGACTTCCAGGTGTGCGAGAACGTCGACGAGGCCGTACGGAAGGCACCGCCCGGCCGCATCGAGGTCATCGCGAACTACACCGCCTTCCAGGACCTGCGCCGCCGCGTGGGCAACTGACCGGATCCGCAACGGACAAGGACAACGAGCATGAGTGACAGCAGCCTGCGTCTGGTGTGGATCTACCCGGACCTGCTGAGCACGTACGGGGACCAGGGCAACGCACTGGTGGTGGAGCGCCGGGCGCGGCAGCGCCGGCTGGACGTCCAGCGTCTGGACGTCCGCTCCGACCAGCAGATTCCCACCTCCGGCGACATCTACCTGATCGGCGGCGGCGAGGACCGGCCGCAGCGGCTGGCGGCCGAGCGGCTGCGCCGGGACGGCGGTCTGAACCGTGCGGTCGCCAACGGCGCGATCGTCTTCTCGGTGTGCGCCGGTTACCAGATCCTGGGCCACGAGTTCATCAACGACCTGGGCGAGCGCGAGCAGGGCCTCGGACTGCTGGACGTGGTGAGCACGCGTGGCGAGGGCGACCGGTGCGTCGGCGACGTACTGGCCGACATCGACCCGCAGCTGAACCTCCCGCCGCTGACCGGCTTCGAGAACCACCAGGGCGTCACGCACCTCGGCCAGAGCGCGCGGCCGTTCGCGAAGGTGCGGTTCGGCAACGGCAACGGGGTGGGCGACGGCTACGAGGGCGCGTGGAACGACACCGTCTTCGGTACGTACATGCACGGCCCCGTCATGGCCCGCAACCCGCACATCGCCGACCTGCTGATCAAGCTGGCGCTGGACGTGAACGCGCTGCCGCCGGTGGACGACCACTGGTACGAGGCGCTGCGCCAGGAGCGGATCGCGGCGGCGACGCAGCCGGCGTAGGCGGTCCGCGCGGGGCGCTTACGGGACAACGTTTCGGCACGCGGCCCCCCTTGCCAGATCAACGGGCGAGGGGGGTCTGGCGTGCCCGGGGGTGTCCGGAGTTCCTGGAGGTGAGGCCGCGGGAGTGGCCGCGGGGGGCGGCAGCCGCAGCGTCTCGCTTCTCGCCTCTCGCCCCCGGCGCATCGGCTTTGCTTACCGGCCCCGGCGCATCGGCTTTGCTTCTCGCCGTCTCCCGCCTCCGGCGCATCGTTTTTCCTCTCGGCCCCCCTTTACTGGGGAACGGTTGGGGGGTGGGAGAGGTGCCCGGGGGTGGGTGTGCGGGTGGGGCGCTGCGCGTGTGGCCGGTTGTCGGCTCTTATGTGCGCCCGCGGTTTCGTACTGCGGGCGCATCGCGCACTCGGGGCGCCGCCGCTTGTAGGGTGACTGCCATCCCAACCGGACGACGGGGTCCGGTCGTCCGGTTGAGTTGCAGAGGGTTTCTACGAGCAATGCGTATTGGTGTACTCACCTCCGGCGGCGACTGCCCCGGTCTGAACGCCGTCATCCGCTCCGTCGTGCACCGCGCCGTCGCCGACCACGGTGACGACGTCATCGGCTTCCAGGACGGCTGGCGCGGCCTCCTGGAGTGCGACTACCGCAAGCTCGACCTCGACGCGGTGGGCGGCATCCTGGCCCGTGGCGGCACCATCCTCGGGTCCTCCCGCGTCCAGCCGGCCCACCTGCGGGACGGTGTCGAGCGGGCCCGCGGCCACGTCGCCGACCTCGGTCTGGACGCGATCATCCCGATCGGTGGCGAGGGCACCCTCAAGGCGGCCCGCCTCCTGTCGGACGCCGGGCTGCCGATCGTCGGCGTGCCGAAGACCATCGACAACGACATCGCGTCGACCGATCTGACCTTCGGTTTCGATACCGCGGTGGGTGTCGCCACCGAGGCGCTGGACCGGCTCAAGACGACCGCCGAGTCGCACCAGCGGGTGCTGATCGTGGAGGTCATGGGCCGGCACACCGGGTGGATCGCGCTGCACTCGGGCATGGCGGCCGGTGCGCACGCCATCGTCGTGCCGGAGCGGCCCTTCGACATCGAGGAGCTGACGCAGCGGGTCGCGGCCCGCTTCGACGCGGGCAAGAAGTTCGCGATCGTGGTCGTCGCGGAGGGTGCCAAGCCGCGCGAGGGCTCGATGGACTTCGAGGTCGGCGGCAAGGACATGTACGGGCACGAGCGGTTCGCGGGCGTCGCCCGGCAGCTGGCCGTCGAGCTGGAGGGCCGGCTCGGCAAGGAGGCCCGCGCGGTGATCCTGGGGCACGTGCAGCGCGGCGGCACCCCGACCGCGTACGACCGGGTGCTCGCGACCCGCTTCGGCTGGCACGCGGTGGAGGCGGCGCACCGCGGTGACTTCGGGATGATGACGGCGCTGCGCGGCACGGAGATCACGCTGGTGCCGCTGGCGGAGGCCGTGGAGACGCTGAAGACCGTGCCGGGCGACCGCTACGCGGAGGCCGAGACCGTCCTGTAGTCCCTGCCTGCCGGGCCGGGGGCGGCGTCAAGATGGGCCTTCAGGCCCTGCCCGTCGGTCGAGGACGAAGCCGGGGTCGTTCTCTTCGTCCTGCGCGCCGGGCCGGGGACGAGGCCGGGAAGGTCCTGGGGGCCCTGCCCCGGGCCGGCACCGTGCCGTGATCGCGGCCGCTGCGCCGGGTGAGCAGTTGTCCGGCGTACGACCCGCCCCCGGCCGTGGTGTGTGCCGGGGGCCGCTCTAGGCTGGTCGCGGAGCATTGGTGCGAATCAGGAGCGAGCGGATGGATCACAGCGGGCACGGCATGATGATGGATCTGCCGCCGTTCACGCTGGGGCGCGGGCTGGAGTTCGGCGGCGACGCCTTTTTCCTCGTCGGCTGCCTGCTGGGGCTGGCGCTGTACGGCTGGGCCGTGCTGCGGTTGCGGCGGCGTGGTGACAGCTGGCCGGTGAGCCGGACCGTGGCCTGGGTCGTGGGCGTGGTGACGGTGGC
>NZ_PQSQ01000152.1 GCF_002920575.1 Streptomyces sp. Ru73
GGAGGCCCCGCCGGAGTCCTCGCTGCCCGCGCTGCGCGAGGCATACCGTGCCGCGTCCCAGCTGTACGAGAAGGTGGGCGTCGGCGCCGACCTCAGGGCCGAGCAGGCCCGCGCCGAGGGTGACGAGTCCGCGGCCCGTGCCGAGCTGGACCGGCTCACCAACAAGGTCCGCACCCGCGCCGAGCAGCTGCTGCAGAGCCCGGACGCGGCCGACGGCCCGTCCCGGCAGGCCGCGGCGGCCCGTGCCGAAGAGCTGGTCACGATGCTGGAGTCGCGGGCCTCGGCGGCCAGTGAGCAGCTGGGCCGGCTGCGCGGTGAGACGGAGCGGCTGGCGCCGCCCGAGGGCGTCGAGGCGCACACCGAGCTGCCCGAGGAGCTGGTGCCGGCCGACGCCGACCGCGCCAAGGAGCTGCTGCGCACCGCCAACGCCGAACTGGCCACGGCCACCGACGCGCTGGACACCGCCCGTGCCACCCACGCCGAGCTGCTGCGCGGCCACCGCGCCGCCGAGGACGCGGCCGGCGGCTTCGACGAGATCGCCGCGATGCTGCGCGACATCCTCCGCGACAACGCGCCGGAGGAGGACCAGGAGGCGCCCGAGCCGTACCGGGGCCGGCTGGAGGAGGCCCGGCAGGCGGCCGCCGAGGCACGCCGCTCGCTGCGCGGCTGCGCGAGCGACCTGTCGGCGGCGGAGTCCGCCGTCCGGGAGGCCAGCGACGTCCTCGTACGGCACGCCAACTCCACGCGGTACGAGATGGTCAAGACCCCCGCGCGGCAGCAGATCCGCGAGCTGCCGGCGGCCGCGCTGCCGGACCACGCGGCGAAGTGGGCCGAGGCGTTCGCGCCCCGGCTGCGCGTCCTCACCGACGAGCTGGAGCAGCTGGAGCGCAACCGCGACAGCATCGTCGACCGGCTGCGCGGACTGGTCGAGTCCTCGCTGGCCACGCTGCGTTCGGCGCAGCGGCTCTCGCGGCTCCCGGAGGGCCTGGGGGAGTGGTCGGGCCAGGAGTTCCTGCGCATCCGCTTCGACGACCCGGACCAGGCCACGCTCACCGAACGGCTCGGCGAGGTCATCGACGAGGCGACCCGCGCCGCCGTCAAGCGCAACAGCGACCTGCGCCGCGACGGCATGTCCCTGCTGCTGCGGGGTGTCGCGGCGGCGCTCCAGCCGCGTGGCGTGGCCGTCGAAATCCTCAAGCCGGACGCGGTGCTGCGCGCCGAGCGCGTGCCCGTCGGGCAGATGGGCGACGTCTTCTCCGGCGGCCAGCTGCTCACCGCGGCCATCGCGCTGTACTGCACGATGGCGGCGCTGCGCAGCAACGACCGGGGCCGCGACAAGGAACGGCACGCCGGCACGCTGTTCCTGGACAACCCCATCGGCCGCGCCAACGCCACGTACCTGCTGGAGCTGCAGCGGGCGGTCGCGGACGCGCTGGGCGTCCAGCTGCTGTACACCACGGGCCTGTTCGACACCACGGCGCTCGCGGAGTTCCCGCTGGTCATCCGGCTGCGGAACGACGCGGACCTGCGCGCGGGCCTGAAGTACATCAGCGTCGAGGAGCATCTGCGCCCCGGCCTGCCGCAGCAGCGCCCGGAGGCGGAGACCATCCACGGCGAGATCACCGCGACCCGCATGTTCAAGCGCCCGGAGGAACAGGAACCCCCGCGGGTCCCCCGCCCGGACCGCGACCGGACGGCGGCTGAGGACGACCGTACGGCCGCGGAGGACGACCGTACGGCCCCGGCTCCGGAGGAGGACCGTACGGCCCCGGCCTCGGCGGAGGAGCGGTAGCCGACCGGGACCACCGGCTCATGGGGGGCACGCCCCCGGGCCCCACGATCCGCACGGGGCCCAGCGGGACAGGCTCCCCGTGCGGCGGCGGTCGGCCTGCCGGCGCCCCGCGGCGTCAGAGCATCGCCACCGAGCGGAGCACGTCGCCGCGGCGCAGCCGGCCGAAGGCGGCCTCCAGGTCGTCCAGACCGACCGTCTCCGAGACGAGGGCCTCCAGGTCGAGCTTGCCGCGCAGGTGGAGGTCGATGAGGACGGGGAAGTCGCGGCTGGGCAGGCAGTCGCCGTACCAGGAGGTCTTGAGCGCGCCGCCGCGGGAGAAGACCTCGTGCAGCGGGAGTTCGACGTGCGTCTCCGGCTCGGGGGCGCCGACCTGCACCAGTACGCCGGCGAGGTCGCGCATCGAGAGCGCCTGGAGGAAGGTGTCAGGGCTGCCGACGGCGTCGATGGTGACGTCCGTGCCGTGCCCGCCGGTGAGCGTGCGGACCGCCGCGACCGGGTCGGTCCAGCGGGAGTTGACGGTGTCGGTGGCCCCGAAGCGCTCGGCGGCGTCCAGCTTGCGCCCGTCCACGTCGACCGCGATCACCCGGCGGGCGCCGGCCAGTGAGGCCCCGGCGATCGCGGCGATGCCCACGCTGCCGCAGCCGATGACGGCCACGGTGTCGCCGTTGCCCACCCGCCCCGTGTGCACCGCCGCGCCGTACCCGGCCATCACCCCGCAGCCGACCAGCCCGGCCGCCTCGGGCCGGGCCGACGGATCGACCTTGACCGCCTGGCCGGCGGCGACCAGCGTCTTCTCGGCGAACGCGCCGATGCCGAGCGCGGGCGTCAGCGGCGTACCGTCCAGCAGGGTCGTCCGGCCGCGCGCGGTGCGGGAGTCGAAGCAGTACCAGGGGCGGCCGCGGCGGCAGGAGCGGCAGGTGCCGCACGGGGCGCGCCAGGCCAGGACGACGTAGTCGCCGGGCGCGAGGCCGTCGCAGCCGGGCCCGGTGGCCTCGACGATGCCGGCGGCCTCGTGCCCGAGCAGGTACGGGAAGGCGTCGCCGGCCGCGCCGTCCCGGTGGTGGGCATCGGTGGGGCAGACGCCGCACGCCTGCACCTGTACGAGCACTTCTCCTGGCCCCGGATCGGGCACCAGTACCGGCAGGACCTCGACCGGCGCCCCCTTCTTCACAGCGATGACGGCGCGGGCTTCGTGCGGCATGTGTTCTCTCCTCGACAGCGCCTGGGGCGCGGAGGTGGGTGCCGGGCTTTGTTGCCTATGATGCGATCTGTTGCACCATATGGGACATGGTGGAATCCGGCCGCCGATCCGTCAAGGGGTTTCCGCCCTGCCGCGCAAGGGAGTTCAGGCCGCGTAGCCCATGGCCCGGGAGAGGTCGGCCGCGGCCTTCACGGCCCGTTCGGCGAGCTCCGGCAGCAGGTCCTGCTCCATGCGGTACGCGGGGCCCGAGACGCCGATCGCGCCGATCACGGCGCCGTCGTGCGCGCGTACCGGCGCGGCCACGGCGTTCAGCCCGATCTCCAGCTCCTCGGCGGTGCAGGCGTAACCCCGCTCCAGCGCCTCGGCCAGCTGCGCGCGCAGCGGCGCGGTGGTGAGGGTGTGCTCGGTGAAGCGGGGCAGCGAGCGCGCCAGCAGGCCGTCGCGGCGCTCCCGCGGCAGGTGTGCGAGCAGGACCTTGCCGCTCGCGGTGGCGTGCAGCGGCGTGCGCCGGCCCAGCCAGTTGTACGCGGTGACCGCGGCCCCGCCGCGCGCCTGCATGATGTTGACCGCCGCGTCGCCGTCCAGGACCGCGATGTTGGCCGTCTCGCCGGTGTCCTCGGCCAGCGCGCGGCACACCGGGGCGCCCTCCTGGGAGATGTCCAGCCGGATCGCGGCGGCGCCCGCCAGCCGCAGTACGCCGGCGCCCAGGTAGTACTTGCCGCGCTCGCCCTCCTGCTCGACCAGCCCGCGGTTCTCCAGGACGCCGAGGATGCGGAAGGCGGTGGACTTGTGAACGCCCAGTTCCTCGGCCAGCTCGGTCACCTTGGCCTCGCCCAGCCGCGCGAGGCTTTCCAGTACGCTCACCGCGCGGTCGACCGACTGGACGGAGCCGCCTCCGCCGCGGGTGCTGTCGCCGGTGTCCTCGGTGGTCCCGTTCGTGTCGCTGCTCTCGGTCGTCTTCGGCATCGGTCTGTGCGTCACCGCCAGGTGGCCGTGTGCGGCCCGTCGTCGGGAGCCCGTCGTGACGGCTCCCTGAGCTCGTTGTGGTGCGTTTCTCCGTTGCGTATCACGCGATGCGATGCGCAATGGAAAACGCCACTATACCGATCTGCGCGAAGGGGGCCAGATGATACCGCAGATCCGTACGGACTCTTCACGTCCTCGACGGTGCCTCCGAGCTGGGCGATCGGCGTGATGGAGCGCTACGCGGCGGCCGAGCGGCGCTCCTGCCGGCGTGCGCGCCGCCGCTCCCGGCGCAGTGCCCGCGCGGTGCTGCTCGGGCGCGACTCCACGCCGTTGCGCTGGATCCACACCTGCCGGGTCACCCAGACGTCCAGCACGCTCCACGTCGCCACGATCGTCGAGGCGACGGTGCTGAGGACGGCGGGGAAGGCGAGCCAGGACCCGGCGAGCGTGCTGAGGAAGGCGATCATCGCCTGAACGAGCGTCACCGCCACGATGATCACGGCACGTACGGCGGCGGCACGCACCGGATCGGGCATCCGGGGGCGGGCGGACGGTTCCTCCTGCCACAGCGTGCCGCTTCTGCCGATGTCCATGAAAGCGTCACTCTCCCCGTGCTTTCCCGGCCTGTCCGGCTGTTCGGTGACTGCCCGGATTTCCCCCGGTACATGCCGCCGTACGCCGGCACTTCCGATCTTACGGCGGCCCGCGGCGGGGCGGACGGCGGCACCGGGGGAGGGCCCGTTCCGGCCAACCGGCAAGGCACGCAAGGGCAGTGCGGGTGAGGTGGCGGAGGACACACGGGCGGGCGGGTTGTCCCGGAATCACCGGACAAGGGCGGCTATCCGGCCCTGACCTGCGGCCCGGTCCCCTGGACAGCTCTTCGAGTTGGTCCCCCGACAGTAGTAGGCTCGCGCCGTTTGTTGACGGAACACCACCTCGGCGCGCCGGGGTTGACGTAGGGGAGGCCATGCGCTTTCGCGGGAAGTCCATCCGCCGGAAGATCGTGGCGTTGCTGCTCGTCCCTCTGGTGTCCCTGACCGCCATGTGGGCCTTCGCCACGTACGTCACCGGCACCGAAGCCCGCCAGCTGCTGAAGGTCTCGGTCGTCGTCGACAAGGTCGGCCACCCCACGGAAGAAGCGGTGCAGGCCCTGCAGAAGGAGCGCCGCGCCACCCTCGTCTACCTCGCCGACCCCCGGATCGCGGGTTCCCTGACCGATCTGCGCCGGCAGTCCCGCGCCACCGACCGGGCCCTCGCCCGGCTCCGTACCAACGCGCAGACCTCCGACGTGCGCGACGACCTCCTCGGCGGCGCCGGCCCCCGGCTGCAGGCCGCCCTGAAGGGCTTCTCCGGCCTGGACGGGCTGCGCGACCAGGTCGAGCGCGGCACGCTCAGCCGCCGGGAGGCGTTCGAGCAGTACAACGCGCTGGTCGACCCCTGCTACGCCTTCCTCGGCAGCATGCAGACCCTGCCCGACCCGGAACTCTCCGACGACGGCGGCGCGCTGGTGAACGTCACGCGCGCACGGGAGGCGGTCTCCCGCGAGGACGCGGTCCTCAGCGCCGCCCTGGTGTCCGGCACGATGACCCCGCGCGAACTGCGGGACTTCGCCGACCGGGTGGCCGAGCGCAAGGTCCTGTACACCACTTCGCTCACCGCGCTGCCGGCGAGCGACCGGGCGCTCTACGAGGACTACTGGAACACCGCCAAGGCGCGCGAACTGGAGTCCTTCGAGGACAAGGTGATCGGTTCGGGCCCGACCCGCGCCCCCTCCGCCGTCAACGACGAACGCTGGCACGGCACCGTGCGGCAGGTCCTGGACGACCTGCGCCGGATGGACCAGGAGACCGCGGCGCGCTTCGCGGACCGCGTGCAGCCCGCCGCGATGACCGTGCTGGCCAAGGCCGCCTTCGCCGGTGTCCTCGGGTTCGTCGCGCTGCTCGTCTCGATCATCGTCTCCTTCCGGCTGGGCCGCCGGCACGTGAAGGACCTCAGCCGGCTCCGCAAGGACGCGCACGAGGTCTCCGGCGTACGGCTGCCCAGCGTCATGCGCCGGCTGGCCGCGGGCGAACGGGTCGACGTCGAGGCCGAGGCGCCCCGGCTGGAGTTCACCCAGGACGAGATGGGCCAGGTCGCCCAGGCGCTCAACACCCTGCAGCGGGCCGCGATCGAGGCGGCCGTCAAGCAGGCGGACATGCGCCGCGGCGTCTCCGAGGTCTTCGTCAACCTCGCCCGCCGCAGCCAGGTCCTGCTGCACCGTCAGCTCACGCTGCTGGACGCCATGGAGCGCCGTACGGAGGACGCCGACGAGCTGGCCGACCTCTTCCGCCTGGACCACCTCACCACCCGTATGCGGCGGCACGCCGAGGGTCTGGTCATCCTCTCCGGCGCCGCACCGTCCCGGCAGTGGCGCAAGCCCGTCCAGCTCATGGACGTCGTGCGGGCCGCGGTCTCCGAGGTCGAGGACTACGAGCGCATCGAGGTGCGCCGGCTGCCGCGGCTCGCCGTGGACGGCCCGGCCGTCTCCGACCTCACCCACCTCACCGCCGAACTCCTGGAGAACGCCACCGTCTTCTCGCCGCCGCACACCGCCGTGCAGGTGGTCGGCGAGCGGGTCGCCAACGGCTTCACCCTGGAGATCCACGACCGCGGCCTCGGCATGGCCCCCGACGCGCTGCTGGACGCCAACCTGCGGCTCGCCGAGACCCCCGAGTTCGAGCTGTCCGACACCGACCGGCTCGGTCTCTTCGTGGTCAGCCGGCTCGCCCAGCGGCAGGGCGTACGCGTCTCGCTGCAGCCGTCCCCGTACGGCGGGACCACCGCGGTCGTCTTCATCCCCGGCACGCTGCTGACCGAGACCGCCGACGGACGCGGGGAGGGCCGCGGCGAGGACACCGGCTCGGTGGAGCGGCCCGTGCAGGCCGCGCGCGGGAAGCTGGCGGCGCTCGCCCAGGTCCCGGTGCCGCTCCCGGAGCGCGAGACGGCGCACGGCGCGGCAGCGCGGCGCACCGCCGACGAGGACGAGCCCGCGTTCCGCGGCCCCCGGCGCCGGCCCCGCTCCGAGGAGGACCGCCTCGCGCCGACCGGCCCGGTGCCCGCCGAGCCCGCGCACCGGCCGGCCCCCGAGCGGGCGCCCGGCGACGGCCCCGCGCCGCTGCCGCGCCGCCGCCGCTCCCCGGCTCTGGTCAGCGACCACGGCCGGCCCGTCGGTGACCAGGACGGCGGCCCGTCCGGCGAGGCGGCCGACGCCCGCAGGGAACACGGCCACGTACGCGGACCGCGCGAGGAGGACACCGCGGCGGAGCGCCGTACGGACGGCCCGGCGGCCGGCCCGTCCGGCGACGCGCCCACGGGTGCCGCCCCGGCCGGTCCCGCGCCCGCAGAGGAAGCGCGGCCCGCGACGACGGTGCGCGGACTGCCCAGGCGAGTGCGGCAGGCCAGCCTCGCCCCCCAGCTCAAGACGCCGCCCGGCGGGCAATCCGGTGCGGCGTCCGAGGCCGCGGACCCCGCGGCCGACCGTGACGCCGAGGCCGTACGGGCCCGCATGGCATCGCTCCAGCGCGGCTGGCAGCGCGGCCGGCGCGAGTCCGGCGACGACGGCAGCGCCACCGCACCGAGAAAGAACATGGGAGGGGACGGTCGATGACCGCACCGAAGGCAACAGCAGCAGGGACCGCAGCGAAGGGCTCGGGCGAACTGGGCTGGCTGCTCGACGAGCTGGTCGGCCGGGTGGGCTCCATCCGCAAGGCGCTCATCCTCTCCAGCGACGGCCTGGCCACCGGCGCCTCGGCCGACCTGTCCCGGGAGGACGCCGAGCACCTGGCCGCGGTCGCCTCCGGCTTCCACAGCCTGGCCAAGGGCGTCGGCCGGCACTTCGAGGCGGGCCAGGTGCGGCAGACGATGGTCGAGCTGGACGAGGCGTTCCTGTTCGTGAGCGCCGCGGGCGACGGCAGCTGCCTGGCCGTGCTCGCCGACGCGGACTCCGACGTGGGCCTGATCGCGTACGAGATGACGCTGCTGGTCAAGCGGGTGGGTACGCACCTGGGCACCGCGCCCAGGACCGACCGGCCCAGTTGAGGATGACGACGGTGACCGCATGAACCGAGTGACCGCATGAAGCGACAAGATCAGGCCGGGTCCGCCGCGGGCCCGGCCCGGTGGTTCGACGACGAGGCGGGCCCGGTCGTCCGTCCGTACGCCATGACCCGCGGCCGTACCGCCAGCGGGGCCGTCGCCGGGCTCGACCTGATCGCGCAAGTGATCGCGGAGAGCCGCGCCGACGAGCCGGTCACCGACCAGTCCCTGTCGCCCGAACACCTCGACATCGTCGACCTCACCCGGGAGTCCCCGCTCTCGGTGGCCGAACTGGCCGCCGAGCTGGACCTGCCGGTCGGCGTCGTCCGCGTGCTGATCGGCGATCTGCTCGACGCCGGCCTGGTCCGGGTCAGCCGGCCCGTGCCGCCCGCCGAGCTCCCCGACGAGGGCATCCTGCGCGAGGTCATCAACGGCCTGCGCGCGCTCTGAACAACCCGCGCGCGCTCTGAAACGGACTGAGCGCGCTCTGAGCGGCCCGGCCGGGCCCCGCACGTCCCGGGAGCCCGGCCCGTCCGGCCGCGCCTCTCAGCCGCCGTACAGGGCCAAATACGGCGCCAGCGCGAACAGCACCACGACCAGGCCGGCCTTGAGCGTGCGGGACGGGAGCGCGCGGGCGATCCGCCAGCCGATCAGCACGCCGGCGAGTTCGGGGACGCCGACGAGCGCCGCCAGCGGCCAGTCCACAGCGCCGTGCGCGACGTAACCGAGCGTCCCCGCCGTCGCGATCACCACCGACTGCACCTGCGCGACGGCCAGCGCGGCCAGTACCGGCATCCGCAGCGCGACCAGCAGCGGCACCGTGAGCATCGGCCCGCCGACCCCGAACACCCCGCTGGCCACCGCGACTCCGAAGCCCAGCGGCGCCGCCACCCAGGAGGAGGGGTGGTGCGCGGCCCCCGTAGGCGCGGCGCGCCGCTCGCGGTACCAGACGAGCCCGCCGACCAGTGCCACGAAGGCGCCGAGCAGCAGCCCGAAGGCGCGTCCGGAGACCAGGGTGTTGGCCAGGACGCCGAGCGGGGTGCCGAGCACCGCCGCGCCCGCCAGGACCCACGCCGTACGCCGTGTCCGGGGCTCCCGCAGCTCTCCGGAGCGCACGTACGCCGCCGTGCCCAGCAGGCCCGTCGCCACGTGCGTGACGATGGCGGTGCCCGCGACCTGCGCGGGGGAGAGGTCCGTGAGCACGAACAGCCCCACGGTCGCGAGCACGCCGCCGGGGCCCACGGCCGTGATGCCCACCCCGGCCGCCAGCCCGAAGAGCACCAGGAGGAGCAGCGTCGCCGTATCGGGGCCCGCGCCGCTCATCGCGCCGCCTCCGGTGCCGGGCCGCGGTGCAGCGTCGCCTGGAGGGCCAGCCGGTCCGCCCTGATGTGCAGCGACTCGGCGTCCACGGGACGGCCGTCGGCGAGGTGCGTGAGCCGCTCGATGGCGAAGACCGCGGCCCCGGCCGCCACGCCCAGCAGCGCCGCGGTGTCCGGGTCCGCGTTGACCGCGTGCACGGACACCTCGGCCCGGCCCAGCCGCTGCCCGGAGGTCTCCTCGATGAGCGCGAACAGGTCGCGGTGCGCCAGGTCGCAGGCGAGCAGCGGCGTCCCGACGTCGGCGGTGAGGTACGTGGTGTCCAGCGACAGCGGCAGGCCGCCCAGCCGGCGCAGCCGCTCGACGTACACGGCGCCCTCGCCGGGGGGCAGGCCCAGCCGCTCCGCGATGGCCGCCGGCGGCGCCGGTACCGGGTGCGCGGCGCGCACCTCGTTGGTCACCGCGCCGTGCCCGGTCAGCGTCTCCGCAAGGCCGGCCAGCCGGTCCAGGCCGTGGCCGTACTTGGGCATCACGACCGTGGTGCCCACGCCCTGCTTGCGGGTGATCAGCCCCTCCTTGCGCAGCAGCGCGAGGGCCTCCCGGACGGCGTTGCGCGACGCGCCCAGGTGCGCGCCCAACTCGCGCTCGCCCGGCAGCACTCCGCCGTCGTACGCGCCGCTGGTGATCCGCTGGCGGAGCACGTCGGCCAGCTGCCGGGCGCGCTCGGCGCGGGGCCGGGAGGACACCCACGGCCCGTCGTCCCCGCACTCCGCACCCGGTGGTGCCGTCTCCCGCATGACTGTTCCCCTTCCGTAACGCGGTCCCGCCCGCCGCCCTGCCCTCAGGAGCGGCCGACGGTACCGGCCCGGCATTACGCCAGAGTTACGCCACCCCGCTTGACCTGCGTAAATCTCTGACCAGCAGAGATGCGTCGAGGGCTGCGGCGATACGCCGGTACGCCGCGTCCGCGTACCGCTCCCCGTACGCTCAGTGATCATGAGCACATCACACAGGGCCGGTGCCGGGCCGTGGGGTTGTCGTCGGTACAGTCGGTGCGGAACGATCCACTCCCACGCGGGAGTTGTCGTACTCCCACAGTTGTCATCAGCCGCGGTGCGCCGTCCGCCGCTGATGCCCCCCACCGACATCGGAGGAAGCGGTCAATGGTCTTCGGGCGCGCTGAGCGACGCCGCAAGCAAGCCGTCGAGCCGGTCACGCTCAAGATCCTGGTCGCCGGCGGTTTCGGCGTCGGCAAGACGACCCTGGTCGGCTCGGTGAGCGAGATCAAGCCGTTGCGCACGGAGGAGCAGCTGAGCGAGGCGGGCCGGCCCGTTGACGACACCGCGGGCGTCGAGGGCAAGCACACCACCACCGTCGCCATGGACTTCGGTCGGATCACCCTCCGCGAGGACCTGGTCCTCTACCTCTTCGGCACGCCCGGCCAGGACCGCTTCTGGTTCCTCTGGGACGAGCTGGCCACCGGCGCGCTGGGCGCCGTCGTGCTCGCCGACACGCGCCGTCTGGAGGACTCCTTCGCCGCGATCGACTACTTCGAGCGCCGCGGCATCCCCTTCACCGTCGCGGTCAACTGCTTCGAGGGCGCCGAGCGCTACCCCGCCGAGACCGTCCGCGAGGCACTGGACCTGGACCCCGAGGTCAGCGTCGTGGACTGCGACGCCCGCATCAAGGACTCGGCACGCGACGTCCTCATCGAGGTCGTCCAGCACGCGCTGCGGATGAGCGAGGAACAGCGGGAGCCGGCCCTCTCCTGACGCGCGGCAGCGAGCCTCTCCCGGTGCGCGGGAACGAGCGCCTGCTGGAGCGCGGAGCCAGTCCTCTCCTGTCGCGCGGCAGCGAGCGCCTCTCGGCGCCCGGGGCGAGCGCCTACTGGAGCGCGGGAGTCAGCGCCTCCTTGGCGCGCCGGAGCCGGCGTCTCCGAAGCGCCGCGTCGCGCGTCCCTGAAGGAGCGGTGCCGCGCGGCCCGTACCCCGCCGTCCGGGGCACGGGCCGCCACCGTCCCGCGGGCGCCGCTCCCACGCCCCCGCTGGACGCCTACTCGCCGTTCTCGTCCAGCCAGCCGAAGCTGCGCTCCACCGCCTTGCGCCAGTGCGCGTACTCCCGCTCCCGGACCTCGCCCGGCATCCGCGGCGACCACTCCGCGTCCCGCTTCCAGTGCGCCCGCAGCTCGTCCAGGTCCTGCCACACGCCGGTCGCCAGACCCGCCGCGTACGCCGCGCCCAGACAGGTCGTCTCGGCGACCACCGGCCGGATCACCGGCACCCCCAGCACGTCCGCCTGGTGCTGCATCAGCAGGTTGTTGGCGGTCATCCCGCCGTCCACCTTCAGCGTCGTGATCTGCACGCCGGAGTCCTGGTACATCGCGTCCAC
>NZ_PQSQ01000153.1 GCF_002920575.1 Streptomyces sp. Ru73
GCCCCACCCCAAATTCGCGCGCCCGCTTCGCTTCCCGCGGATACGATCGGCGGTCTTATGTCTGCCACCCTCGTCGCCAAGAAGCTCGCCGCCGGGCATGGAGAGCGCACGCTCTTCTCCGGGCTGGACCTCGTCGTCGCGCCGGGGGAGGTGATCGGGCTGGTCGGGGCCAACGGCGCCGGCAAGTCCACGTTGCTGCGGCTGTTCGCCGGGCTGGACGTGCCGCAGGAGGGCGAGGTGCGGCTGAGCCCGGCCACCGCCACCGTCGGCCATCTGCCGCAGGAGCCCGAGCGGCGTGCGGGGGAGTCCGTCCGGGACTTCCTCGCCCGGCGTACCGGCGTCACCGAGGCGCAGGCGGCGCTGGACGAGGCCACGCAGGCGCTGGTCGAGGAGAAGCCGGGCGCCGACGACGCGTACGCCGTCGCCCTGGAGCGCTGGCTCGCGCTCGGCGCCGCCGACCTGGACGAGCGGGCCGAGGAGACCGCGGCCCAGCTCGGCCTGGCGGTCGGCCTGGACCAGCCCATGACCTCGCTCTCCGGCGGCCAGGCGGCCCGCGCCTCGCTCGCCTCCCTGCTCCTCTCCCGGTACGACGTCTTCCTGCTCGACGAGCCGACCAACGACCTGGACCTGGACGGGCTGGAGCGGCTGGAGCGGTTCGTGACCGGGCTGCGGGCCGGGACCGTACTGGTCAGCCACGACCGCGAGTTCCTGACCCGGACCGTCGACCGGGTCGTCGAGCTGGACCTCGCGCAGCAGCAGGTGAACCTCTACGGCGGCGGATACACCGCGTACCTGGAGGAGCGCGAGCGGGCCCGGCGGCACGCGCGCGAGGAGTACGAGGAGTACGCCGAGACCAAGGCGTCCCTGGAGGCGCGCGCCCACCTCCAGCGCAACTGGATGGAGAAGGGCGTCAAGAACGCCCGCCGCAAGGCCCCCGACAACGACAAGATCGGCCGCAAGGGCCGGGTGGAGGCCACCGAGAAGCAGGCCGCTAAGGCCAAGCAGACGGTGCGCATGATCGAGCGGCTGGAGGTCGTCGAGGAGCCGCGCAAGGAGTGGGAGCTGCGGATGGAGATCGCCGCCGCGCCGCGCTCCGGCGCCGTGGTCGGCACGCTGCGCGGTGCGCGCGTGGACCGCGGGGACTTCCGCTTCGGCCCGGTCGACCTGCAGATCGACTGGGCCGACCGGGTAGCGATCACCGGCCCGAACGGCGCCGGCAAGTCCACCCTCCTCGGCGCGCTGCTCGGCCGGCTGCCGCTGGACGAGGGCGACGCGTACCTCGGCCCCGGCGTGGTCGTCGGCGAGATCGAGCAGGCCCGCGGCCAGCTCTTCCAGCACCCGGAAGCGGCCGGCGAACCGCTCCTGGAGGCGTTCCGCCGGTCCGTACCCGAGATGGCGCCGGCGGACGTACGGACGCTGCTGGCGAAGTTCGGGCTGAAGGCCGGGCACGTGCTGCGCCCGGTGGGCACGCTCTCGCCGGGGGAGCGGACCCGGGCGGCGCTCGCGCTGCTGCAGGGCCGCGGGGTGAACCTCCTCGTCCTGGACGAGCCGACCAACCACCTCGACCTGCCAGCGATCGAGCAGCTGGAGTCCGCGCTCGCGTCGTACCGGGGCACGCTGCTGCTGGTCAGCCACGACCGCAGGCTGCTGGAGGCGGTGGAGACGACCCGGCGGATCGAGGTGGCGGACGGCCGGGTCACGGAACGCTGACCGCGCCGGGCCGTGCGCCGGCGGACGGCCGCCGACCGCGCCGCCCCTCCGCCACCGCGCCCGCAAGCCCGCACCGCCCGGAAGCCGCCACAGCCCGCACCGCGCCCGCGAGCCCGCGCCGGCCGGAAGCCCGCACGGCGCCCGCAAGCCCGCACCGGCCCGGAAGCCGCCACCCGGCGGCCGGTAATGGATTTGGCCCTGTCGCACGTAACCCGTAAGGTGGTGTTCACCGACGCGGGGTGGAGCAGTTCGGTAGCTCGCTGGGCTCATAACCCAGAGGTCGCAGGTTCAAATCCTGTCCCCGCTACTGGCGCAACAGTGCGCATCAGAGGCCCCTTCCTCCGGGAAGGGGCCTCTGGCGTTGCCGCGACGGAGGCCGGCGGGCGGTGCTCCGGGCGAAGCGGGCGAAACGCGTCTCTTCCTGGCAGTTCTTCAAACAAGAACAAAGGGGTCAGAGCCGATCTCCCGAATGATCGACGCGCAGAAAAGCGTTCAGAAGCTGTCGATAAGTGCTGACTTTTTGTCAGCAGCCCAGTCCGGACGGCGGCATTCCCAACACTCGAAGGGTGAGGATGCCTTCCGGACCCCCAGCCGAACCTCCTGAGGAGCTGACGGCCCCGCTCGCGTACGAAGGTGTCTGGAGGTTCACCGCTCCGGCACTGGAGTCCTCGGTGCCACAGGCGCGGCACGCGGTACGGGATCTGCTCGGCGACCAGCGCGTGCCGGCGGGCCCGCACGTCGTGGACGGTCTGCTGCTGATCACTTCCGAACTGGTCACCAACGCGGTGCAGCACGCAGCCCTGCTCTCCCCGCAGATCGCCGTCGAGCTGGCGGTCGGCGCGGACTGGGTGCGGGTCGCCGTCGAGGACAACCACCCGTACCGCCCCAAGGCGATGGAGGCCGACGAGGAGGACCTCGGCGGCCGCGGCCTCTGGCTGATCAAGATGATCACCTCGGAGGCCGGCGGGAAATGCGGCGTGGAGCACACGGCGAGCGGCGGCAAGGTCGTATGGGCCGAACTGCCGCTCGCCCAGGTGCCCGCGCCTACCAGCCCGCAGTCGACCCTGTGAGCTCACGGATCGCCGGACGCGCCGCGTCCAGGACGGTCATGAACCACACCGAGAACGGCGCCTCGGAGTGGCGCTTGGCCAGCTCGTCCGGCGTCACGAAGGCGTACTCGCCGACCTCCTCCGGGTCCGGCTCCGGGGTGTCCCGGACCAGGCCGACGAAGAGGTGGTTGTACTCCTGCTCGACCAGCCCGGACTCCGGGTCCGGGTGGTTGTAGCGCACCGTGCCGGCCTCGCCGAGGAGCGACGGGGCGATGCCCAGCTCCTCGGCGGTGCGCCGGGCCGCGGCCGCGAAGGGCTTCTCACCCGGGTACGGATGGCCGCAGGCGGTGTTCGACCACACGCCGGGGGAGTGGTACTTCCCCAGCGCCCGGCGCTGCAGCAGCAGCCGGCCCTGCTCGTCGAAGAGGAAGACGGAGAACGCGCGGTGCAGCTGCCCGGGGGACTGATGGGCGGCGAGCTTCTCCGCCGTACCGATCGTTCTGCCGTCCTCGTCCACCAGCTCCAGCATGATCTGCTCCGCAGCCGTGTCCGGCGTGGTCACCGCCGTGGTCGCGGCGGTCTGTCCGTTGGCAGGTGTGATCGGCATGCCCATCCTTCGTGGTCGGTCCTCAATGTTCAGTCTGCCCTAGTAGCCCCCGTATCAGTGGCAGAGCGGCGTCCCGTGTGCGGCGTGGCAGAACAGGCGGCGCGCGGCGGCAAACGTGCGCCGTCTCGCGCTCTCCGCACGCCGTCGGTATCCGGCCGCGCACCGTCTTGAACCGTCCGCAAGCGCCCTCGGACCGGCCGCACGCCGTCTCGGACCGTCGACAAGCAGCCTCGAACCGGCCGCACACAGTCTCGGTCCGTCCGCGCGCGGCCTCCGTCCGTCCGCGCGCGGTCTCGGACCGGCCGTCAGACCGGCTGCGTGCCGTCCGCTGCCGTCGCACGCGCCTCGGGGTGGTGCCGGCACCAGCCCTCCCACGCCGAGGTCACCATCGCGTCGATGCCGTGCCGGGCGCGCCAGCCCAGCTCCGCGGCCGCCCGCTCGCACGAGGCGACCACCCGCGCCGGATCGCCGGCCCGCCGCTCCTCGACGACCGGCGCCAGGTCACCGCGGCCGCTGACGCCGAGGACCAGGTCGGCCATCTCCCGTACGGAGACGCCCTGGCCGGTGCCGATGTTGAGCGTGAGGTCGCCGGGAGCGTCCTGGGCCGCGAGCCGCCGGGCCGCGGCGAGGTGCGCGTCGGCGAGGTCCTCGACGTGCACGTAGTCGCGCACGCAGGTGCCGTCGGGGGTGTCGTAGTCGGCGCCGAAGATCCGCGGCGGCTCACCCGCCGTGACCTTTTCGAACATCATCGGAATGATGTTGAAGACGCCGACGTCCGCCAGCTCGGGGGCCGCGGCGCCCGCCACGTTGAAGTAGCGCAGGCAGGCGGTCGAGATGCCGTGCGCCCGGCCCGCCGCGCGCACCAGCCACTCGCCCGCGAGCTTGGTCTCGCCGTACGGGTTCACCGGGGCGCACGGGGTGTCCTCCGTGACCAGGTCCACGTCCGGGGTGCCGTACACCGCGGCCGAGGAGGAGAGGACGAAGCGCCGCACGCCGGCCGCCGCCACCGCCTCCAGCAGCACGGTCAGCCCGTGCACGTTCTCCCTGTAGTACGCCAGTGGCTGCTCCACCGACTCACCGACCTGCTTCTTCGCGGCGAGGTGGATGACGCCGGTCACGCCGTGCTCCGCGAGCGTGGCGTCCACCACGTCACGGTCCTGTACCGAAGCGCGCACCAGCGGGACCCCGGCGGGCAGCCGCTCGGGGTAGCCACTGGAGACGTCGTCGAGCACCACGGCCTTCTCGCCCGCCGCCACCATGGCCCTCGCCACATGCGCGCCGATATAACCCGTCCCACCTGTGATCAGCCATGTCATAACCGGCACCCTAACCAGCGCCGCAGTTGTTCATCGACGGCAAGATCCACCATGATGATCCGCGGCAGACGCCACCGCCGCTCGGCCACCGGGCGGTGAATGCGTGGTGAACGGCCGCATCCGGCGATCCGATAACCTCTGCCGACGTGCCACCGACCCCTCCGGGGCCCGAGGTGTGCCACGACTGCTGCCCGGGTAGTTCGTACCGAATGCGGACCGGCCGGCGTGGCCTTGCCAGCATTCAGGGAGTGAATTCGTCTGTCGACCGCAATCCTCACCGGTGCGCCGGTCGCCGGGTCGTCGCTCGAAGGCGACCTGCGCGAGCTGGGCTTCGACGTCCGCAGCGCGGCCGACGCCGCTGAGACGGCCCGGCTGCTGGCCGAGGTGCCCGCAGGCCGGCGAGTGGCGCTGGTCGACCCCCGGTTCGTCGGCCACCTGCACAGCCTGCGGCTGGCCCTGACCGACCCCCGCTTCCCGGCCGCCGCCGTCACCGGCGCGCTGACCGCGCAGCCCGAGGCGCGCGCCGCGCTCACCCGCGCGCTCGCCACGGCGGACGCCGCCGACGCGCTCCCGGACGCCGTCGCCGCCGCGCTGGACGCCGAGGGCGTAGCGGTGCACCGCCCCGAGCTCGGGACGCTGGTCGCCTCCGTACCCTCCGGCGCACAGCAGCGTCACGAGGCGCGGGCCGCCGTGAGCGCCGTCGACGACGAGGCCGTCCGGCTGCGCACCGCCGTCAAGTCCCGGGACGGCTTCTTCACCACCTTCTGCATCAGCCCGTACTCGCGCTACATCGCCCGCTGGTGCGCCCGGCGCGGCCTCACCCCGAACCAGGTGACCACCGCGTCCCTGCTCACCGCACTGATCGCGGCGGGCTGCGCGGCCACCGGGACGCGCGGCGGCTTCATCGCCGCGGGCCTGCTCCTCCTCTTCTCCTTCGTCCTGGACTGCACCGACGGGCAGCTCGCCCGCTACTCCCTGCAGTACTCGACGCTGGGCGCCTGGCTGGACGCGACGTTCGACCGGGCGAAGGAGTACGCGTACTACGCGGGGCTGGCGCTCGGCGCCGCCCGCGGCGGCGACGACGTATGGGCCCTCGCGCTCGGCGCGATGGTGCTGCAGACGGTCCGGCACGTGGTGGACTTCTCCTTCAACGAGGCGAACCACGACGCCACGGCCAATACGAGCCCCACCGCCGCCCTCTCCGACAAGCTCGACAGCGTCGGCTGGACGGTCTGGGCCCGCCGCATGATCGTGCTGCCCATCGGCGAGCGCTGGGCCCTGATCGCGGTCCTCACCGCCTGCACCACGCCCCGTATCGTCTTCTGGGTCCTGCTCATCGGCTGCGCGCTGGCCGCCTGCTACACCACGGCGGGCCGCGTGCTGCGCTCGCTGACCCGCAGGGCCCGCCGCACCGACCGGGCCGCGCAGGCGCTCGCCGACCTCGCCGACTCCGGCCCGCTCGCGGAGGGCTTCGCCGCCGCCTTCAAGGGCGCGGCCCGCACGCTCCCCGGCTTCGCGGCCCCCGCGATCGCCGCCGTCGGCGCCGCTGTGATGATCGCCACCGCCGCCTTCGCCGGCTGGGGCAGCCCGTGGGTCTGCGTCGCCGCGCTGGTCTACGCCCTGCTCTCCGGCATCGCCGTCGCCCGCCCCCTCAAGGGCGCACTCGACTGGCTCGTGCCGCCCTTCTTCCGGGCCGGCGAATACGTCGCGATTCTGGTGATTGCGGCCCGTTCCGAGGTGAACGGAGCGTTGCCGGCGGCATTCGGGCTGGTGGCCGCGGTCGCCTACCATCACTACGACACGGTGTACCGCATCCGCGGCGGCAGCGGCGCGCCCCCGCGCGCTCTGGTGCGGGCGACCGGCGGGCACGAGGGCCGCGCCCTCGTGGTCACGCTCGCCGCGGCCGCACTGCCCACCTCAGGTTTCACAATCGCGCTCACGGTCCTCGCGGGGGCCCTGGCGCTGCTGGTGCTCACCGAGAGCATCCGCTTCTGGGTGTCCTCCCATGCACCCGCCGTACACGACGAAGGAGAACCCGCATGATCGGCCTCGTGCTGGCGGCCGGCGCCGGACGGCGTCTGCGTCCCTACACCGACACTCTGCCCAAGGCCCTGGTGCCGGTCGACGGTGACACCACCATCCTCGACCTCACCCTCGGCAACTTCGCGGAGATCGGCCTGACCGAGGTCGGGATCATCGTCGGCTACAAGAAGGAGGCCGTGTACGAGCGCAAGGAGGCCCTCGAGGCGAAGTACGGCCTCAAGCTCACGCTGATCGACAACGACAAGGCCGAGGAGTGGAACAACGCCTACTCCCTGTGGTGCGGCCGGGACGCGATCAAGCACGACGTGATCCTCGCCAACGGTGACACCGTGCACCCGGTCTCCGTCGAGAAGACGCTGCTCGCCGCGCGCGGCAACGGCCAGAAGATCATCCTCGCGCTGGACACGGTCAAGCAGCTGGCCGACGAGGAGATGAAGGTCGTCGTGGACCCCGACAAGGGCGTCCAGAAGATCACGAAGCTGATGGACCCGGCGGAGGCCACCGGCGAGTACATCGGCGTCACCCTCATCGAGGGCGAGGCCGCCGACGAGCTGGCCGACGCGCTGAAGGCCACCTACGAGCGTGACCCCCAGCTGTACTACGAGGACGGCTACCAGGAGCTGGTCAACCGCGGCTTCAAGGTCGACGTGGCGCCCATCGGCGACGTCAAGTGGGTCGAGATCGACAACCACGACGACCTCGCGAAGGGCCGTGAGATCGCATGCCAGTACTGACGAGGCTCATTCCCTCGCCAGTCGTCGTCGACATCCGGCCGGGGGCGCTCGACGACCTGGCCGGTGTCCTCGCCGACCAGCGGATCTCGTCGTCGGGCAAGCTCGCCATCGCCATCAGCGGCGGCTCCGGCGCGGTGCTGCGTGAGCGGCTCGCGCCGGCGCTGCCCAGCGCCGAGTGGTTCGAGGTGGGGGGCGGCACGCTCGACGACGCCATCAACCTCGCCGACGCCATGAAGAAGAAGGGGCGCTACGACGCGGTCGTGGGCCTCGGCGGCGGCAAGATCATCGACTGCGCCAAGTTCGCCGCGGCACGCGTGGGCCTGCCGCTGGTCGCCGTCGCGACGAACCTGTCGCACGACGGCCTCTGCTCGCCCGTCGCGACCCTCGACAACGACGCGGGCCGCGGCTCGTACGGCGTGCCGAACCCGATAGCCGTGGTCATCGACCTCGATGTGATCCGTGAGGCCCCGGTCCGCTTCGTCCGCTCCGGCATCGGCGACGCGCTGTCCAACATCTCCGCGATCCGCGACTGGGAGCTGGCGGCGCGCGAGCGCGGCGAGGACATCGACGGGCTCGCGGCGGCCATGGCGCGCCAGGCCGGCGAGGCCGTACTGCGTCACCCCGGCGGCGTCGGCGACGACGGCTTCCTGCAGGTGCTGGCCGAGGGCCTGGTCCTCACCGGCATCGCGATGTCCGTGTCCGGCGACTCCCGGCCGGCGTCCGGCGCCTGTCACGAGATCAACCACGCGTTCGACCTGCTCTTCCCCAAGCGCGCTGCCAGCCACGGCGAGCAGTGCGGCCTGGGCGCGGCCTTCGCGATGCACCTCCGCGGGGCGCACGAAGAGTCCGCGTACATGGCGGAGGTCCTGCGCCGGCACGGGCTGCCCGTGCTGCCGCAGGAGATCGGTTTCTCCGTGGACGAGTTCGTCCAGGTCGTGGAGTACGCCCCGCAGACGCGCCCCGGGCGCTACACGATCCTCGAACACCTCAACCTGAACTCCGAGCAGATCAAGGACGCATACGCCGACTATGCCAAGGCCATCGGTAGCTGAACTCCGGCCCGTCGTTCACCCCGCAGGGGTGAAGGACCGCCGCAGCGGTGAGCACTGGGCGGGCCGCCTGTACATGCGAGAGATCTCGCTGCGCTGCGACCGTTACCTGGTGAACACCAGGATCACGCCCAACCAGCTGACCTACCTGATGACCGTCTTCGGCGTGCTCGCGGCCCCGGCACTCCTGGTGCCGGGGATCCCGGGCGCCGTCCTCGGCGTCGTCGCGGTCCAGCTCTACTTGCTGCTCGACTGCGTCGACGGCGAGATCGCCCGCTGGCGTGAGCAGTACTCGCTCGGCGGCGTGTACCTGGACCGGGTCGGCGCCTACCTGACCGACGCCGCCGTACTGGTCGGCTTCGGCCTGCGCGCCGCCGACCTGTGGGGCACGGGCCGGATCGACTGGCTGTGGGCCTTCCTCGGCACCCTCGCGGCCGTCGGCGCGATCCTGATCAAGGCGGAGACCGACCTCGTCGGCGTCGCCCGGCACCAGGCCGGGAAGCCGCCGGTCAAGGAGGCGGCGTCCGAGCCGCGCTCCTCCGGCATGGCGCTGGCCCGCAAGGCCGCCGCCGCGCTGAAGTTCCACCGGCTCATCCTGGGCATCGAGGCGTCCCTGCTGATCCTGGTCCTGGCGATCCTGGACCAGATCCGGGGAGACCTGTTCTTCTCGCGGCTCGGCGTCGCGGTCCTGGCCGGCATCGCGCTCGTCCAGACCCTGCTGCACCTGGTGTCCATCCTGGCTTCGAGCAGGCTCAAGTGAGTACGGCAGGGAGGTCGGCGATGAAGGTCGGCGCGGTCATCATCACCATGGGCAACCGCCCGCAGGAGCTGCGCGCCCTGCTGGACTCGGTCGCCAAGCAGGACGGCGACCCGGTCGAGGTGGTGGTCGTCGGCAACGGCTCGCCCGTGCCGGACGTCCCCGAGGGCGTGCGCACCGTCGAGCTGCCCGAGAACCTGGGCATCCCGGGCGGGCGCAACGTCGGCATCGAGGCGTTCGGGCCCGGCGGCAGTGACGTGGACATCCTGCTGTTCCTGGACGACGACGGCCTGCTCGCCAACGTGGACACGGCCGAGCTGTGCCGCGAGGCGTTCGCCCGCGACCCGGAGCTCGGCATCATCAGCTTCCGCATCGCGGACCCGGACACCGGGGAGACCCAGCGCCGCCACGTACCGCGGCTGCGCGCGTCCGACCCGATGCGCTCCTCTCGCGTGACGACCTTCCTCGGCGGTGCGAACGCGGTCCGCACGAAGGTCTTCGACGAGGTCGGCGGGCTGCCCGACGACTTCTTCTACGCGCACGAGGAGACCGACCTCGCGTGGCGCGCCCTGGACGCGGGCTGGATGATCGACTACCGCGCCGACATGGTCCTGCTGCACCCGACGACGGCTCCCAGCCGACACGCGGTCTACCACCGGATGGTCGCGCGCAACCGGGTGTGGCTGGCGCGGCGCAACCTCCCGGCCCTGCTGGTCCCCGTCTACCTCGGGGTCTGGCTGCTCCTCACCCTGGCCCGGCGCCCCTCGGGCCAGGCCCTGCGGGCCTGGCTGGGCGGCTTCAAGGAGGGCTGGGCGAAGCCGTGCGGCCCCAGGCGTCCCATGAAGTGGCGTACCGTGTGGCGACTGACCCGGCTGGGCCGTCCCCCGGTGATCTGACAAGCTCGGGACGAGAGCAGCATCCGGCGCGTACCCGGGTACCCACCCCGGGGAGCGCCCCTTGAGGACGAGAGTGTCAAGACTGTGAGCGAGACCAGGCACGACAGTGCGGTCGCGGTGAACGGCCCGCGGAGTCCGGAGAGCGGACTCACGCCGGCGCAGCTGGCCCGGAAGTACGGGCTGACGCAGAGCGGCGCCCGGCCGAGCCTGCCGGCGTACGTCCGGCAGCTGTGGCAGCGGCGCCACTTCATCTCGGCGTTCTCCAGCGCGAAGCTGACCGCCCAGTACAGCCAGGCCAAGCTGGGCCAGCTGTGGCAGGTGGCCACCCCGCTGCTGAACGCGCTGGTCTACTACCTGATCTTCGGCCTGCTGCTCGGCACCAGCCGCGGCGTGCCGGACTTCGTGCCGTTCCTGGTGACGGGTGTCTTCATCTTCACCTTCACGCAGAGCTCGGTGCTGGCGGGGACGCGGGCGATCTCCGGGAACCTCGGCCTGGTGCGGGCGCTGCACTTCCCGCGTGCCTGTCTGCCGATCTCGTTCTGCCTGATGCAGCTCAAGCAGCTGCTGTTCTCCATGGGCGTGCTGGTCGTCATCCTGCTGGGATTCCGCCAGGTGCCCGGCTGGTCGTGGCTGCTGGCCATTCCCGCGCTGTGCCTGCAGTTCGTCTTCAACACCGGGCTGGCCATGATCATGGCGCGGCTCGGCAGCAAGACGCCGGACCTGGCGCAGCTGATGCCGTTCATCCTGCGGACGTGGATGTACGCGTCCGGCGTGATGTACAGCATCGACCACATCCTGAAGAGCAAGCACGTGCCCGACTTCGTGCACTTCCTGCTGAACGTGAATCCGGCCGCGGTCTACATCGACCTGGTGCGCTTCGCGCTGATCGACTCCTTCACCGCGGCCAAGCTGCCGCCCCACGTGTGGGCGCTGGCGCTGGGCTGGGCGGTCGTGATGGGGGTCGTGGGCTTCGTGTACTTCTGGAAGGCGGAGGAGCGGTACGGCCGTGGCTGAGCAGCAGAGCACCAGTTTGGAGCAGCCGGCGGTGGAACAGGCCGCGGCCGGGGAGGAGCGCATCCCCACCGTCATCGCCGATGATCTGCACATCGTGTACCGGGTCTACGGCTCGGGTGCGGGCCGGGGCAGCGCCACCGCCGCGCTGAACCGCATCATCCGCCGCAAGCCCTCGACCGGGGTGCGGGAGGTGCACGCGGTCAAGGGCGTGACCTTCACCGCCTACCGGGGCGAGTCCATCGGGCTGATCGGCACCAACGGCTCGGGCAAGTCCACGCTGCTCAAGGCGGTGGCGGGGCTGCTGCCGGCCGAGCGGGGCCATGTCTACACCCACGGCCAGCCCTCGCTGCTGGGCGTGAACGCC
>NZ_PQSQ01000154.1 GCF_002920575.1 Streptomyces sp. Ru73
CCATGGTCCAGCGTGCCGCGGGGTGCGGCGGGGGCGCACGCGGTTTTCAGGGCCGGGCGGCCGGGCGGTCCAGGGCGCCGACGCGGAGGGTGAGGTTGACGCGGCCCTTCAGGCCGAGCGCTGCGGGGGGCTGTGCCGGGCGCGGTGCGGGGCACGCCGTGGTAGGCCCACCGGGAGGGGCCGCCGAAGACGAAGAGGTCGCCGCTGCGCAGCTCGACGTCGGTCCAGGGCCGGTTCCTGGTCTCGGTGTTGCCGAACCGGAAGACGCAGGTGTCGCCGAGGCTGAGGGAGATCACGGGCGCGGCGGAGCGCTCGTCGATGTCCTGGTGCATGCCCATCCGGGCGGTGCCGTCGTAGAAGTTGACCAGGCCGATGTCGTACGGCGCGTCGGGCGCGTACGGCGCCGCGGCGTCCCCGGTGCCGTAGGCGGCGCGCAGCGCGCGGGCGGCGAGCGCGCGGAGCCGTTCGGGGAAGGGCTTCACGGGCGCGCCGTCGCCGTCGACGACGGTGCGGGTGTAGGCGTACGGGTAGGAGTGGCCGGGGCAGTCGGGGTTGGCGCGGGCGGCGCGGCCGCAGTCGGGGCAGCGCGGCACCGCGCTCCAGTGCCGGCCCAGGCACACCTGGCGGACGGACATCACGCCGCCGCCCGGGGTCCGTACGGTCCGCAGCCCGGCCGGCGGCCGTGCCCAGTCCCGGCAGGCGGCCAGCAGTGCGCGCTGCTCCGCCGCGTCCAGCCAGTCCGGTACGTGCACCGCGCCGGGTGCCACCTCCGTCCGCTCGCGCGGGAACACCTCGCGCGGGAACAGTCCGTCCGTCTCGCCCTCCATGTGCCCATCATCCCCCGGCCGCGCGGGGCATCGGGTATCGGCCAAGTGGTGCCGCGTCCGGCACCCGGCGGGCGCGTGCGGCACGAGCTGAGCGGCGGGCCCGGGCGCGGGCCGCCGGACGGGCCGGGTGGGGCGGGTGCGGGGCGGGGGCTGTCCGGAAAGCGGTGGTGGCGGTGGCCGGGAGCGCGTCCCGGGGAGTGACGGGGCGGTGACCTGCCGTTGCGCGGGGAGTGTGGCGTCTACACTCCCCGGAGCGGCCCCCGATGGGCCGTCATCGGTTTCACCAGCCAGGGATTCAAGGACACTTGTGACATTCCAGCAGGGATTCCAGCAGGACACCCGGCCGACTCAGCCGTACGACGTGCTGGTCGTCGGCGGATCGGGTGTGGACACGATCGTCCGGGTCGGCGCGCTGCCGGTACCGCAGGCCGACTCCTTCGCCGTACCGCCGATCCGGGAGTGGGCCGGGCATACGGGCACGGGCGTCGCGCTGGGCTGTGCGGCGCTCGGACTGTCCACCGCGTTCGTGGACTTCATCGGCGCGGACCACGAGGGTGAGCTGGTCAAGGAGCGGCTGCGGGGCACCGGCGTCGACTTCGATCCGATGATCTCCCCGCACGGGACCCGCCGCGCGGTGAACCTCGTCTCCCCGGACGGCCGGCGGACGTCCTTCTACGACGGCAGGGACCCGCTCGACCTGCGGATGCCGGCGGAGCACTACCTCCCGTACCTGCGCAGGACGCGGCACGTGCACCTGTCGATCATGCACTTCGCGCGGTTCCTGTTCGACGACATCCGCGAGCTGGGCGTCCCCGTCTCCACCGATCTGCACGACTGGGACGGGCTGGCCGACCACCACCGGGAGTTCGCGCTCCGCTCGGACCTGGTGTTCCTCAGCGCTGCGGGGGCCGGGGAGCGGATCGGCGCGGTGATGCGGGAGATCCTCAAGGAGGGCCGGGCGGAGGCGGTGATCGCGACCGCGGGTGCGGGCGGCGCCTACCTGCTCACCCCGGACGACTCCACCCCGCGGCACGTGCCGGCGGCGGTGCCGTCGGCGCCGGTGGTGGACAGCAACGGCGCGGGCGACGCGTTCGTGTGCGGCTTCCTGCACGGCCGGCTGGCCGGGCGCGACCTGGAGGAGTGCGCCCGGCTGGGGACGCTCGCTGGCGCGCACGCCTGTACGTCGGAGGGCACGCACACGGCGCTCATCACGGCGGAGGAGCTGCTGGCGGCCGCGGCGGAAGAGGAGGAGCCCGCCGCTGAACTGCGGGCTCCCTCGCTCACCCCGTGAGCGTCACCCCGTGAGGGTCACTCCTTGATGCCCACCCCGCCGTAGAAGATGGTGTTGTTGATCTCCTCGGCGGTGGGCACGGGGCCGTCCGGGCGCCACAGCGGGACCCGGACGACGCCGGGCTCCTGGATCGTGAAGGGGCCGAAGAGCCGTTCCACCTCGGCCCTGTCGCGGAGGCTGAGGGCGGCGGTGGCGTTCTTGTAGACGTCCAGGACGCCGTCGCGTGCCGCCACGTCGGTCCGGCCTTCCGCGTACTCCTCGTACGGCTCGCCCGTGGCGTGCGAGAGGATCAGGCGGCTGCCGGCGGGCAGCGCGTCGGCGAGCGCGGCGACCACGCCTGCCGGGTCCTCGTCGTCGCGCAGGAAGTGCAGGACGGCGACGAGCAGCACGGCCACCGGCGCCTCGAAGTCGATCAGCGCGCGGACGGCCGGGGCCGCCAGCAGCGCGGCCGGGTCGCGGACGTCGCCGAGGACGAAGGCGGTGCCGGGCGCGGAGGTGAGCCGCGCGTCGGCGTGGGTGGCGACGATCGGGTCGTTGTCGGCGTAGACGACCCGGGCGTCCGGGACGCTCTCGCGGGCCACTTCGTGGGTGCTGGGCGAGGTGGGGATGCCCGTGCCGAGGTCGAGGAACTGCCGGATGCCGCCGCCGGCCGCGTCCCGGACGGCGCGCCGCATGAAGGCGCGGTTGGCGCGGGCGCTGTCGCGTACCTGCGGGTGGACGCGGATGACCTGGTCGGCGGCCTCGCGGTCGACCTCGTAGTTGTCCCAGCCGCCGAGGTAGTAGTCGTACATCCGGGCCGGGTGCGGCCGGCTGGTGTCGATCTCCTCCAGGGCGAAGCCGCGGTCCTCGGCGGCGGGGCCGTGGCCGGCCGGGAACAGGGTGTCGCTCACGCGGTCCGCACCTCTCCGCAGCCGCAGGGGGCCGCGTGCAGCAGGAAGTCGGCCTCACCGGCCTTGGCACCCCTGATGAAGCTCTCGATCTCGCCGTGGGTGTAGATCAGCGCCGGGCCGTTGGGGTCGGTGGACTGGCGCAGCGCGACCCGGCCGTCCTGCAGTCTCATCGCCTCGACGCATTCGCCGCCGTTGCCGCCGCTCCACGGCTTGTGCCAGCCCTCGCTGCCCAGTTCGCTGGCGGGCATGCCGTTGTAGATGCGTATGCGATCCATGGTTCAGATCTCCTTGCGAAAGCCACTCAAGAGGGCTGCGGTGCGGTGTGCGGGCGCGGCCTGCGCGCACATCCGGTCCAGCGCCTCCAGGAACTGCGAGACGTCGCCGCGCTGGTCGAAGTACACCGCTCCGACCAGGCTCTCCGCGTACGCGATGTCGGGCAGTTCCGGGATGGGGAACCGGAAGATGTGGAACGGCCCGTACATGGCGGGGTGCGGGCCGGCGGCGAACGGGATGACCTGCAGCCGGACGTTGGGAAGCTCGGTGGCCTCGATGAGCCGGTCGATCTGCTCGCGCATGACCTCGGGGCCGCCGACCGGGCGGCGCAGCACCGTCTCGTCCAGGACCATCCAGAGCATCGGCGCGTTGTCGCGGCGGAGCAGCGACTGGCGTTCCATGCGCAGGTCGACGGAGCGGTCGATCTCCTCGACGGCGGCGTGCGGCATGCCGGCGCGCAGCACGGCGCGGGCGTACCCCTCGGTCTGCAGCAGGCCGGGCACGTAGTGCGGCTGGTAGGCGCGGATGAGGTTGGCGGCGCTCTCCAGGCTGACGTAGGCGCTGAACCAGTCGGGCAGGACGTCGCGGAAGCGGTGCCACCAGCCGGGGCGGTTGGCCTCCCGGGCGAGGGCGATGAAGGTCTCGCTCTCCTCGGCGTCGGTGACGCCGTAGGTGGCGAGCAGCTTCTCCACGTACGGGATCTTGAGGCCAACCTCGGCCTTCTCCATGCGGCGGACGGTCGCGTGCGTGACGTCCAGGGCATCGGCGGCCTGTTCGAAGGTGAGTCCGGCCTTCTCTCGAAGGTCCTGCAGCCTCTTGCCGAGGACAACCCGCAGGACGGTCGGGGCACCTCCCGACCGTGCGTCCACCACTTGTGATCTCCTCCAACTGAAGTGCGTGATCAGCAGTGTGTCATGCCATCAGAAGTGTGAACAGACTGCGATGTCGATTCTGCAATTTGCAGATTGATCCTTGCCAAGCTTGTGCAACATCGCACATAGTTGCGGAGTGCCTTCCTCCCACAACGCGGCATCGTTAAGGGGATGCGGCGGTGTCGCCGTCGAACTCCTCAGCGACGCCTTCGAATTGCCGGCGCTGCGCACCTCCGTCCCGGAGGCCCGCCGAAGAGTCACCGCCGCGCTGCGGGAATGGGGCGCCACCGAGCAGGTGCGCGACGACGCCGAGCTGGTGGTCTCGGAGCTGTTCACCAACGCCGTACGGCACACCGACAGCGAGCGGGTGCGCTGCGAGCTCACCCTCGACGGCGCGCGGCTGCGGGTGGCGGTCACCGACCAGGGGCACAGCGACTCCCGGCCGCAGGCGCTGCCGCCGAGCCGCGACCGGGAGTGCGGGCGCGGCCTGCTGCTGGTCGGCGCCCTCTCCGAGGACTGGGGCGTACGGCCCGCCGCGACCGGCCGGGGCCGGGTCGTCTGGGCCGACCTCGCGTACTAGCGGGGCCGACCCGCGTACGGGACCGGAGCCGGCCCGCTACGGAAGTACCGACGGGGCGCGGACGCCGGCCTGCGGCGGGACGACCGCCTGCACGAGTGCGGCGTCGACCTCGAACGGCGCCAGCTCGGGCCGCTTGGCCGTCACGTGGTCGCCCGAGGACTCGCCGCGCAGCCGCCGCCCGATCCACGGCACCAGGTGCTCGCGCGCCCAGTGGATGGTCTCGCGGCGGGTGTCGGCGGCGCTGCGCACCTCCGGGGGCCACGCCTGGTCCGGGTCGGCCGGCACGTCCAGGCCGAGGACCTGGGCCGCGCGGAGCGCCACGCGGGTGTGCCCGTCGGGCGAGAGGTGCAGCCGGTCGTCGCTCCAGGCCCGGCGGTCCTGCACGGAGCGGAGCGACCACAGGTCCAGGACCGGACAGTCGTACCGGTCGGCGATGGCCCGCACATGGGCGGTGTACGTCGCGATCTTGCCGCGCAGGTGCTTGAGCACGGGGATGCCGCGGGTGTCGAAGCCGGTGCACAGCAGGACCGTGCCGACCGACTCCTTGAGGTCCGCGACGGCGGCGGCGTAACGCTCGGCGACGGCGTCCGGGTCGGAGCCGGGCCGGAGGATGTCGTTGCCGCCGGCGCAGAAGGTCACCAGGTCGGGCCCCAGCTCCTTGGCGCGCGGCACCTGCTCGGCGACGATCTGGTCCAGGAGGCGGCCCCGCACGGCGAGGTTGGCGTACCGGAAGTCGTGTTCCGGGCGGCGGTCGGAGAGCAGGACCGCGAGCCGGTCGGCCCAGCCGATGAACGTACCGTCCGGACCGGGGTCGCCGACGCCTTCGGTGAAGCTGTCCCCGACGGCTGCGTACGACCCGATCGAGCCACCTTCGCTGCTGCTTATCTTCTTCGAATCCTCTGCCACGTCAGGACATACTTCACCTTCAGGAGTGACCTACGCCACCGTAACCAGGGGTTGACGGGTGGTGATGATCGCCACTCAGTCAAATTCTGTCCAAGTCGGAATAAGCATCCCCACCCGACACGGACGGAAAGAGGCGCCGAACGACGCCGCACGCACCCGACCCGATGGAACTGCGACGTCATAGCGACCCATCCGGTCAGAACAGGTGGCCGAGCGAGCTAGTTGCCTATTGCACCAGTGCCGTATGGTCGAACCAGCCCGCTCGCCGACGAGCAGCGTCGGCGGCCGACGTACAAAGGAGTGCGCCCGTGACGACGCAGCAGCAGCCGCAGGTCCAGTCGACCGAGCCCCTGCTCGCGGAGGTGCGCAACTTCCGCGACGTCGGCGGGCTGCCGACGGTGGACGGCCGGCGGGTGCGGCACGGGCGGCTCTTCCGCAGCGGCCACCTCGCGCACGCCACGGAGGCGGACGCCGCCTTCCTCGGCACCCTCGGCCTGCACACCATCTTCGATTTCCGCAACGCCGCCGACATCAAGCTCGAGGGCCCCGACGTCACGCTGCCCGGCGTGCGCAACGTCAACATCCCGCTGACCGACCCGGCCGACGGCGCGGAGTTCTGGGCGATGGTGCGCGACGGCGAGCTGGAGCAGCTGCGGGCCGCGCTGGGCGACGGCCAGGCGGCCGGCCGGATGGCCCGCACGTACCGGCACATCATCACGACCCGCACCGCCGACCACAGCCGGGTGCTGCACTCCCTCGCCGAGGAGAGCGTGCCGGCACTGATGCACTGCGCGGCCGGCAAGGACCGCGCGGGCCTGTCCATCGCGGTCACCCTGCTCGCGGTGGGCGTCGAGCGGGACGCCATCGAGGCGGACTACCTGATCTCCAACGACCCGCGCCGGCGGTACAAGGTGCGCCGCTCCGGCGGCTCGGCCGCGGCCATGTCCGAGGAGGTCATGGCACTGCTGGCGCCGCTCTTCGACGCCCGCGCCGAGTACCTGCACGCCGCCTTCGACACCATCGAGTCCACCTGGGGCTCCACCGAGGCGTACCTCACCGAGGGCCTGAAGCTCACGCCCGAGACCCGCGGCCGGCTGCGGGCGCAGCTGCTGGAGGACTGACCTCCGCGGGTCCTCAGACCGTGCCGGGGTCGGCCACCCAGCCCGCCGCGATGACGAGGCCCGTGGCCCGCTGTACGGCCAGGAAGCCGAAGGGACGGTCGAAGCGGGCCTCGACCTGGCGGGCCTGGTACGGCGGGGTCATCGGGGCGCCGCCGGGCGCCGCCGCCATGGCGGTCACCGCAGCGGCACGGAAGCCCAGCGGGCCGAAGGTCGCGGTGGCCGACTGCCGGGCCGCGGAGATCGCCAGCGGGTAGGCACTGATCCCCGGGAAATGCCCCTGCGCGGCCTGCTGTGCGCTTTCCAGACCGAACAGCGGCGCGTGGCCGAGCAGGTCGTGCTCGGCGTCGACCGTGAAGGCCACGGAGCGGATCCTGAGGGCCGGCTTCTCGTCCCGGCTCGGCACGGTGGTGACGGTGACGCCCGGGGCGACCCCGTCACCCTCGGGCAGCCCGTCCCCGTACGTCGTGGCGTACGCCCCCTCCAGCGCCGCGATCCCCGCCTCCAGCACCTCGCCCGCCGTACGGTCCTCGGGGCCGAGCAGCAGGTGGACGTCGAGCCCGTTGTCGCCCTCGACGCGCAGCCGGGTGAGCGGGCCGTACGGCGTGCCGTGCACCGCGAGGAGGTCGCCCAGGGGATCGAGACGCAGCAGACCGGCCAGCCGGCGCCCGCGCCACGGCCCGGTCTGCGGGACGAGGAGGGTATCGCCGAACGGCCACCGCCAGGTCGTCCGCGCCACCAGCGCCGACGCCAGCACGAAGAGCGTGTCCGAGGCGACGACCGGCGGCATCTTCTCGATCATGCCGTCGGTCTGCCGCGCCGCCCACGCGTTCAGCTCCGCCAGGTCCGCCTCGGCGTCCCCGGTCAGCTCCCCGTGGGTGGCCGGCGGCAGCGCGTCGCGCCACTCCGGGCGCAGCTCCAGGGTGCGGCGGGTCCACAGGCCGAGCGCCGCGCGGACGCCGGGTGCGGCGTCCAGCGCGGCGAGGACGTCACGGCCCGCCGCCGTCGCGGACTCGGCGGGCACGCCCAGCGCCGCGGACAGTTCCGCGCGGGCCGGACCGTGTGCCGGGCCCGCGAGCAGGGCCAGCAGCGGCCAGACGCCGGCCGCGGTGAGGACGGTGGAGCGCTGGGCGCCGCCGTCCCCCGCCGCGGCCCGCGCCCAGCGCGCCGTCATCGCGTTCACGGCCCGTACCGTCGTCGGTGCGGCCACCGTCCACCCCCGTCATGCGCTCATCGGTGGGCGACCGCCTGCTTCACCAGCGTCCGCCCGAAGTCCCACATCAGGCCGCCGCCGGTGTGGGCGTCGTCCATGACGGCCGCGAACGCCTCGACGAACCGGTCGACCTCCGGCTCCCCGATGATCAGCGGCGGAATGAGCTTAATGACTTCGAGGTGGTCGCCGGAGACCTGGGTGAGGATGCGGTGCTTCTGGAGCAGCGGGACCACGACCATCTGCGCGAACAGCCCCTTGCGTGCCGCCTGGAGCATCGTCCAGCGCCCGCGCAGCCCCAGCGACTTCGGGCGGCCGAACTCGATGCCGACCATCAGACCGCGGCCCCGCACGTCGTGCAGCAGCTCGTACTTCGGGATCAGCTCGGTCAGCCGGGCGCGCAGCAGGTCGCCCGTGGACCGCACCCCGGCGACGATCCCCTCGTCCTCCATGACCGTGAGGACGGCAAGCCCGGCGGCCATCGCCTGCGCGTTGGCGCCGAAGCTGGCGGAGTGCACCAGCACCCGGTCCATGGAGGAGTAGACCTTCTTGAAGACCGACTCCTTGCCGAGCGTGGCGCCGACCGGCACGTACCCGCCGGACAGCGCCTTGGCCACGCAGACCAGGTCCGGCTCGACGCCGGGCTCGTGCTGGTACGCGAAGAAGTCACCGGTGCGGCCGAGACCGGTCTGCACCTCGTCGGCGATGAGCAGCGCCTTGTGCTTGTGCAGCAGCTCCTGGGCCGCGCGCAGGAAGCCGGGCGGGGCCGGGTGCACGCCCTTGCCCTGGATCGGCTCCACGACGAAGCCGGCCACGTCGCCGCGCTTCAGCTCCCGCTCCAGCGCGTCCAGGTCGCCCAGCTCGATCGCGGTGTCCGGCAGCAGCGGCGCGAAGCCGTCGCGGAAGCCGGCCTCGCCGTTGACCGACAGCGAGCCCGTGGTCAGCCCGTGGAAGGCGTGCGTGCAGTACAGGATTCTCGGTCTGCCGGTGGCGTACCGGGCGAACTTCAGGGCCGTCTCGACGGCCTCGGTGCCGCTGTTGCCGAAGAAGACCCGGTCCAGGTGCGGCGCGTACCGGAGCAGCTTCTCGGCGAGCAGGCCGGGCAGCGGCGGGCAGTCGAAGCGGGTGAGGTCGGCGAGGCCCGCGTCCAGGACGTCGTGCAGCGCCTGCCGGACGACCGGGTGGTGCCGGCCGAGGCCCATGACGCCGAAGCCGGCGAGCATGTCGAGGTAGTCGCGGCCCTCGTCGTCCCAGAAGTACGCACCCTCGGCCCGCTCGTACACCTTGTCGAAGCCGATGGTGTGCAGCATCCGCGGGAGCTGGTGGTTGAGGTACTTGGCGTGCAGGTCGTAGCGTTCGGCGCCGCGCTCGGCGAGCAGCTTGGTGAGGTCGAATCCGCTCATGCGTCGTTGTTCTCCTTCACTGCCGCGACGGCCGCGCGGTCCTCCGTACGGGGCAGGCTCTCCGCGATGCGGCCCGCGATCTCCGCCGGGGTCAGCCCGATGTCGGCCAGCACCTCACCGCGCTTGGCGTGCGCGAGGAACTGTTCGGGGATGCCGAAGGTGCGCAGCGGCAGGTCCACGTCGGCGTCGCGCAGCGCCTGGCCGACTGCCGAGCCGACGCCGCCGGTGCGGCTGGAGTCCTCCACGACGGCCACGGCGGCGTGCCGCGCCGCCAGCCGCGGGATCTCGGGGTCGACCGGCTTGACCCAGCGGGGGTCGATGACGGTGGCGCCGATGCCGCGCGCCGCGAGCAGGTCGGCCGCCGCCAGGCAGACCGGTGCCATCACGCCGACCGCGACGAGCAGGACGTCCTGCCGGTCGCCGCGCGCGAGGACGTCCACTCCCCCGATGCGTTCCAGCGCGGGGATGGGCTCGCCGACGGACTCCTTGGGGTAGCGCACGACGGTCGGCGCGTCGTCGACGTCGACCGCCTCGCGCAGTTCGGCGCGGAGCTGGTCGGCGTCGCGCGGCGCGGCGATCCGCAGCCCCGGCACGACCTGGAGGATGGACATGTCCCACATGCCGTTGTGGCTCGGTCCGTCGGTGCCGGTGACGCCGGCCCGGTCCAGCACGAAGGTGACGCCGCACTTGTGCAGTGCGACGTCCATGAGGACCTGGTCGAAGGCGCGGTTGAGGAAGGTGGCGTAGACGGCGAAGACCGGGTGCAGGCCGCCGGTGGCGAGGCCGGCGGCGGAGACCGCTGCGTGCTGTTCGGCGATGCCCACGTCCCAGATCCGGTCCGGGTAGGCCGCGGCGAACTTGCCCAGGCCGACGGGTTGCAGCATGGCCGCGGTGACCGCCACCACGTCCGGGCGCTCGGCACCGATGCGGACCATCTCGTCGCCGAAGACGGAGGTCCAGGACGGCGGGCCGGGCGGCGTGACGGGTTCGCAGGTGAGGGGGTCCATCACGCCGACCGTGTGGAAACGGTCGGCCTCGTCCTCCAGCGCCGGGCGGTAGCCGCGGCCCTTCTCGGTGAGGCAGTGCACCAGTACGGGGCCGTGGAAGCGGGCGGCGCGGCGCAGCGCGGACTCCACGGCCGCGATGTCGTGGCCGTCGATCGGGCCGACGTACTTCAGGCCCAGGTCCTCGAACATGCCCTGGGGTGCGAAGGCGTCCTTGAAGCCCTTCTTCGCGCCGTGCAGCGATTCGTACAGCGGCTTGCCGACGACCGGCGTGCGGTGCAGCACGTCCTTGCCCCAGGAGAGGAAGCGTTCGTAGCCGTCGGTGGTGCGGAGCGTGGCGAGGTGGTCGGCGAGGCCGCCGATGGTGGGCGCGTAGGAGCGCTCGTTGTCGTTGACGACGATGATCAGCGGCCGGTCCTCGGCCGCGATGTTGTTGAGCGCTTCCCAGGCCATGCCGCCGGTGAGCGCGCCGTCCCCGGTGACCGCGACGACGTGGTCGCTCCTGCCCAGTACCTGGTTGGCCTTGGCCAGTCCGTCGGCCCAGCCGAGCACGGTGGAGGCGTGGGAGTTCTCGATGACGTCGTGGACGGACTCCTCGCGCGAGGGGTAGCCGGACAGGCCGCCCTTGCCGCGGAGCTTGGAGAAGTCCTGCCGGCCGGTCAGGATCTTGTGGACGTACGACTGGTGCCCGGTGTCCCACAGGATGCGGTCGGCGGGCGAGTCGAACACCCGGTGCAGGGCGATGGTCAGCTCCACCACGCCCAGGTTGGGGCCGAGGTGGCCGCCGGTGCGGGCGACCGCCTCGATGAGGAACCGGCGGATCTCGGCGGCCAGCTCGTCGAGGCGCTCGGCCGGCACCTCCTTGAGGTCCTGCGGTTCCCGGATGTACTCGAGCATCGACATGCTGGGTCCCCCTCCTCTGTGTTCTGCCGACGGAGCCGTCGGGGGTTCGTTCAGCCGACGGTGACGTCGGGGGTGCCGGTCGCCGCTCCCTCGGCCGCCATGCGTTC
>NZ_PQSQ01000155.1 GCF_002920575.1 Streptomyces sp. Ru73
GTCGTGCCCGTGGATGCGCTCCAGGTAGACCCCCTCCAGGCCCTCCCGCACCCCCAGGTGCACGGTCTCGCGCGTGGCCTCGAAAAGATCTTGGAGGAACGGCAGCGCCGCCTCCCGCAGGTCCCGCCGCCGCGGCACGAGCGAGCCCAGCTCGAAGAGCCGGTGCCCGAGGCGGTAGCGGCCGTCGCCGGTGCGCTCCAGCCAGCCCAGCTCCACGAGGTCGGCCGCGAGCCGGTGGACGGTCGGCTTGGGCAGGCCCGCCCGCTGCGCCAGTTCCGTCAGCCGGTACGGACCGCCGGTCGGGCGGAAGGACTCCATGATCAGCGCGGCCTTGCCCAGCATGCTGGCGCCCGTGTCGTTCCGTGTCACGGAACAAACATTGTCCCCTCCGAGGCGCCGCGTCTATACCTGAGCCCTCGCCGGGCCCCGCGGCCCGGGAGCCCGTACTCCGCCCCCTTCGGATCAGGAGGCCGCCGCATGCCCACCCCGCCCGAACCCGTCCGCCCGGACGACCCGCCGCCCGCCGTCGTCAAGGCCGCCGACATCCTGGCGGAGGCCGCCCGTACCGGCGTCGCCTGCCCGCCCGTCCGCGGCCTGCTGCCCGCGGACGACGTGGCCGCCGCGTACGCCGTCCAGCGGCTCACCGTCGAGCGGGAGCTGGCCGCCGGCGGCCGGATCGTCGGCCGCAAGACCGGGCTGACCTCGCCCGCCGTCCAGGCCCAGCTCGGCGTGGACAGCCCGGACTTCGGCACGCTGCTGGCCGCCATGGCGGTCCCCGAGGGCACCCCGGTACCGGCCGGACGGCTGCTCCAGCCCAAGGTCGAGGCGGAAGTCGCGCTCGTCCTCGCCGCTGACCTGCCGCACCGGGACTGCACGGTCGCCGACGTGCTGCGCGCGACGGACTTCGCGCTGGCCGCGCTGGAGATCGTGGACAGCCGGGTGGCCGGCTGGGACATCTCCCTCGTCGACACCGTCGCCGACAACGCCTCCTCCGGGCTGTTCGTCCTGGGCAGCGCGCCCGTCCCGGTGACCGGGCTGGACCTGCGCGGCATACGGATGACCATGACCCGCAACGGCGAACAGGTCTCGGCCGGCACCGGCGCCGACTGCCTCGGCAGCCCGCTCAACGCCGCCGCCTGGCTGGCCGGTTCGCTGGCCGCTGCCGGTGATCCGCTGCGGGCCGGCGACCTCGTCCTCACCGGCGCGCTCGGCCCGATGGTGCCTGCCGCGCCAGGCGACCTGTTCGAGGCCCACCTCTCGGGACTGGGCTCCGTACAGGCCCGGTTCGCGACGGACGAGGCGGATGGAGGGCACCGATGACCACTGGACCCCGTACCCCTGAGCAGCCGGCCCCCGGGTCGCGCACCAAGGTCGCGATCATCGGTTCCGGCAACATCGGCACCGACCTGATGATCAAGGTGCTGCGGCTCTCCGAGAGCCTGGAGATCGTCGCCCTGGCCGGCATCGACCCGGACTCCGACGGCCTCGCGCGGGCCCGCCGCCTCGGCGTCGCCACCACCCACGACGGCATCGAAGGGCTGGTGAAACTTCCGGAGTTCGAGGGCGTGGAGCTGGTCTTCGACGCCACCTCCGCCGGGGCGCACCGCCGTCACGACGAGACGCTGCGCGCCCTCGGCCGTACGGTCGTGGACCTGACCCCCGCCGCGCTCGGCCCGTACGTCGTGCCGCCGGTCAACCTGGAAGCCCATCTGGACGCACCCAACGTCAACATGGTCACGTGCGGCGGCCAGGCCACGATCCCCGTCATCGCCGCGGTCTCGGCCGTCACGCCCGTCCACTACGGCGAGATCGTCGCGTCGATCTCCTCGCGTTCCGCCGGGCCCGGCACCCGCGCCAACATCGACGAGTTCACCGAGACCACCGCCGCCGCCATCGAGCGGGTCGGCGGCGCCGCACGCGGCAAGGCCGTGATCGTCCTCAACCCCGCCGAACCGCCGCTGATCATGCGGGACACCGTGCACTGCCTGGTCTCCGCCTGCGACCCGGAGGCGGTCACCGCGTCCGTCGAGGAGATGGTCGCGCGCGTCCGGCAGTACGTCCCCGGCTACCGGCTCAAGCAGCGAGTGCAGTGCGAGACCGTGCCGCCCGGCGACCCGCTGCGCGCCCTGCTGCCCGCCGCAGCCGCCGCCGGCGACGCCACCAAGGTCTCCGTCTTCCTGGAGGTCGAGGGCGCGGCCCACTACCTCCCGGCCTACGCGGGCAACCTCGACATCATGACCTCCGCCGCGCTGCGCACCGCCGAGCGCATCGCCGCACACCGCACGAGCGAGGTGGCAGCACGATGACCACGCACCGGGAAGGCACCCCGGCCCTGTACGTCCAGGACGTCACCCTCCGGGACGGCATGCACGCCATCCGGCACCGCTACACCGCGGACCAGGCGCGCGCCATCGCCGCCGCGCTGGACGCGGCCGGCGTCGCCGCCATCGAAGTCGCCCACGGCGACGGCCTGTCGGGCTCCAGCATCACCTACGGCGTCGGCGCGCACACCGACTGGGAGTGGATCGAGGCCGTCGCCGACGCGGCCCGTACCGCCGTACCGACCACCCTCCTGCTCCCCGGCATCGGCACCGTCCGCGACCTGAAGCAGGCACACGCCCTCGGCATCCGCTCGGTGCGTATCGCCACCCACTGCACCGAGGCCGACGTCGCGGCCCAGCACATCGCGGTCGCCCGCGAACTGGGCATGGACGTGGCCGGGTTCCTGATGATGTCGCACCTCGCCGAACCCGCCGAACTCGCCCGGCAGGCAGCGCTGATGGAGTCCTACGGCGCGCACTGCGTGTATGTCACCGACTCCGGCGGCCGGCTCACCATGGACGGCGTGCGCGACCGCTTCCGCGCGTACCGCGACGTCCTCGACCCCGGCACCGAGCTGGGCATCCACGCCCACCACAACCTCGCGCTCGGCGTCGCCAACACGGTCGTCGCCGTGGAGGAGGGCGTGACCCGGGTGGACGCCTCGCTGGCCGGCCAGGGCGCCGGCGCGGGCAACTGCCCGCTGGAGGCGTTCATCGCGGTGGCCGACCTGATGGGGTGGCAGCACGGCTGCGACCTCTTCCCGCTGATGGACGCGGCCGACGACCTGGTGCGCCCGCTCCAGGACCGCGAGGTGCGGGTGGACCGGGAGACCCTGAGCCTGGGGTACGCGGGCGTCTACTCCAGCTTCCTGCGGCACGCCGAGACGGCCGCCGAACGGCACGGCCTGGACACCCGCGCCATCCTCGTGGAGATCGGCCGGCGCGGGCTGGTCGGCGGCCAGGAAGACATGATCACCGACGTCGCGCTGGACCTGGTGGCCGCACGGGGCTGAGACCGCAGGGCCGGGAACGGGAGAGCGGGCCGGTGCGCGCGGCGCACCGGCCCTTCCGCCGTACCGGGCGGCCGTCACTCCCGGAGCGCCCGCCGGGTCACGGCAGCAGCGACTCCACCACGTCGGCGGCCCGCTGCGTGCCGCCCTCCGCGAGGAGTTCGGCCCGCAGCGCCGCCGACCGCCGGGCCACCTCCGGGTCGGAGGCCAGCTCCAGCAGCGCGGTGCGCAGCGCCCCGGGGGTGGCGTCCGCGGTGTCGATCCGCCGGGCCACGCCCAGCGTCACCAACTGGTCGGCGTTGGCGAACTGGTCGGCGCTCTGCGGCACCGCGATCATCGGCACGCCCGCGTACAGCCCCTCACTGGAACCGCCCATCCCGGCGTGCGTGACGAACGCGTCGGCCTGCTCCAGGATCGCCAGCTGCGGCACCCAGGAGTGCAGTTCGGCGTTGGGCGGAACGGGGCCCAGCTCCGCCGGATCGGTGTCCTTCCCGATCTGCAGGACGACGTGCCAGTCCGGCAGGTCACCGAAGGCCGCCAGGCAGTTCCGGTAGAACTCCGGCTGCCGGGTGTAGGCCGAGCCCAGCGAGACCAGCAGGACGTTCCGGGCGTCGGCCGGGCGGGTCCAGGTGCCCTGGTCGCTCCGGTCGCCGAGGCACGGCCCGACGAAGGTCACCGCGTCGGTGTCCACGTCGTCGGCGTGCGGCTGCATGGCCCGCGGGATGGTCGCCACCGCCCGCACGGGACGCCCGGAGAAGGCCTCCGGATCCAGGGTCGTGGCCCCGCTCCCGGCCAGCCAGGCGGCGAACTTCGCGAAGTACGCGTCGGCCCCGGGCAGCGCCCGGATCTGCGCGGCGAGGTCCTCGGCGCTCGTGCCGCTCCACCCCACGAACGTCGGCGAGATCTGCAGCGTGGGCCGCCCCTGGGACTCGGCCAGCGCGCGGCCCGCGTAGCCGCCGATGTCGTAGAGGTACAGGTCCGCGGGGTCGTCGTCGTACAGCTCGTGCAGCTGCGGCAGCATCCGGACGGCGTCGTCGAGGAAGGCGGTCATTCCCTCGACCGGGTCCGTCGGCCAGTCGCGGCCGGTCACCGGCGGGAGGGTGGAGCGGTACGGGCGCAGCTCGGCGCCGGTCGCGGTGACCAGGTCGCCCAGGAACGGGTCATTGGCGTACGTGACGCGGTGGCCGCGGGCCACCAGCTCCCGGATGATCTCGATGCCGGGCAGGGTGTGGCTGACGACGGGGTTGCCGATCATCGCGATGTGGGCGCGGCGCGGCGACGTACCGGAGGTACGGGAAGACACGGAGGATCACTCGATTCAGGTCTGCGGAGAGAAGGACACAGCGGCCCGGCGCCGGTCGGAAGGCGCGGGCGGACGGCACGGCGGAACACACCGCCGGCGGGGCCGTGTCAGCCGTAGATCTGGACCTGGTGGTAACCCATGCCCCCACCGTAGCCTCGAGTGCCGGACGTGACCAACCGGATTTCCACCGTGCCGGACGACCAGGGGGAGCCACATGACGGACATCGTCGAACTGACGGCGCTGGGAGCGGACTTCACCAGCGACCCGTATCCGCACTACGCCGCGCTGCGCGACCGGGGCCCGGTGCACCGTACGCGGCTGCCCGACGGCCGGGAGGTCTGGCTGGTCGTCGGACACGAGGAGGCCAGGGCCGCGCTCGCCGACCCGCGGCTGCACAAGGACTGGTCGGCACACCCCGAGTGGCAGCCCGCCGAGGGCAGCGGCCAGCTCCTCGCCAACATGCTGCAGAGCGACCCGCCCCGCCACACCCGGCTGCGGAAGCTGGTCACCAGGGCCTTCACCGCGCGCGCCGTCGAGGCGCTGCGCCCCACCGTCCAGCAGATCACCGACGGCCTGATCGACACCATGCTCGCGGAGTCCGCCGACGGCCGCGCCGACCTCGTCGAAGCGCTCGCCCACCCCCTGCCCATGACGGTGATCTGCGAGCTGCTGGGCGTCCCCGACCTGGACCGGGAGCGGTTCCGGCGCTGGTCGGACGCGTTCGTCACCACCGACGGACCGGGCGGCACCGAGGGCACGGAGGCCGAACTCGCGCGGTACGTCGGGCAGCTCGTCGAGGACAAGCGGCGCTCGCCGGGACCGGACCTCTTCAGCACGCTCGTCCGCACCACCGACGAGGACGGCGACCGGCTCTCGGCCGACGAACTGGTGGGCATGGCCTTCCTCCTGCTCGTCGCGGGCCACGAGACGACCGTGGGCCTGATCGCCAACGGTGTGCTCGCGCTGCTCCGGCACCCCGACCAGCTCGCCGCGCTGCGCGCCGACTGGGGGCTGCTGGACAACGCCGTCGAGGAGATGCTGCGGTACGACGGGCCGGTGGAGACCAGCACCTGGCGGTACGCGGCGGAGCCGGTGGAGATCGGCGGCACGGTGCTGCCGGCCGGGGACACCGTGGTCGTCGCGCTGGGCTCGGCCGACCGGGAGCCCGGCCGGTTCGCGGCCGCTGACCGCTTCGACATCACCCGCGACACCCGCGGCCACCTGGCGTTCGGGCACGGCATCCACTACTGCCTCGGCGCTCCGCTGGCCCGCATGGAGGGCCGCATCGCCGTCCGCACGCTCCTGGAGCGCTGCCCGGACCTCGCCCTGGACGCCGACCCCGCCACGCTGGCCTGGCGGTCCGGCCTCCTCATGCGCGGACCCGTCCGCCTCCCGGTGCGGGTGCGCTGACCGGCACGCCGTACGCGGGAACCACCGCACCCCGGGACGGGCCGCGCACGCCGCGCGGCCCGTCTCCGCATCCGGGCGCCGCGTTCCAGTCCCTGGGCCACCCCTTCACCGAGCGGCCCCCGTCTGCCAGCCTTAAGCTCTTGATCTTGCCAAGACCGCTCTCGCCGGAGCCCCCGCCGCGCACAGGAGTCGCCATGAAGCGTGCCGTCACGCTGTCCGCCCTCGCCTGCCTTCTCGCCGCCACGGCCGCCGCGCCCACGGCCTTCGCCGACGGCGCCTCGCCGGACCCGTCCGCGACGCCCGCCGGCAAGGCCGCCAGGACGGCGAAGAAGAAGGCCGCGCCCAAGGCCGAACCGAGCCTGCTGGACACCGTTCCGCGGCGCGGCACCCTGCGGGTGTGCACCACCGGCGACTACCGGCCCTTCACCTCCCGCGACCGCAAGACCGGCACGTACAGCGGCATCGACGTCGACATGGCGCGCGACCTGGCCAAGAGCCTGGACGCCAAGGCGGTCTTCGTGCCCACCACCTGGGCGAGCCTGGTCGGCGACCTCGACGACGGACGCTGCGACATAGCCGTGGGCGGCGTCTCGGTCACCCTGCCGCGCGCCCGCAAGCTCGCCTTCAGCGAGCCGACCCGCACCGACGGCAAGACGCCGATCGTGCGCTGCGAGGACAAGAAGAAGTACCGCACGCTGGAGGACATCGACCAGCCGGAGACCAGGGTCGTCGTCAACCCGGGCGGCACCAACGAGGAGTTCGCCAGGTCGCACCTGAAGAAGGCGGGCATCACGGTCCACGACGACAACAACACGATCTTCGACGAGATCGTCGCGGACCGGGCCGACGTGATGATGACGGACGCCAGCGAGACCCTCTACCAGGCCAAGCTCCACCCCGAACTGTGCTCCGTGCACCCGGACGAGCCCTTCACCTTCGCCGAGAAGGCGTACGCGCTGCCGCGCAAGGACTTCCAGTTCAAGGAGTACGTCGACCAGTTCGTGCACCTGGCCACGCACGACGGCACGTACCAGAAGTACGAGGACGAGTGGATGAAGTGACGCCCCGCGGCGCCGCCCGGCGCGGCGTCAGGCGTCCGCGTCGTACAGCGCCGCGCAGGCCGCCCCCCAGCTGCCCGGGTAGTGGCGGTCGAGCGCGGTGAGTGCGTCCGTCAGGCCGGGGAGCAGGGTGCCGTACGGGTCGGTCAGCGGGTCGAAGTAGGAGTGGCCCGGCTGGGCGCCGGGGCGCTCGTCGCCGTCCGCGCGCCGGGCCGGCTCCGGGCCGAGCCAGGCCGCGCCCAGCGCCCGTGCCATCGCCGCCGACGGGTCGTCCTGGGCGAGCGGCCGGACGAGCCGGTGATAGCGGCGGACCGGTGAGTCGTCGGAGAAGAGCACGTAGTCGCGCACCGGCGCCCGCCGGACCAGATGGAACGCCTCGTCCCTGGCGCCCGGGTCGGCCGTCCGCTCGAAGACCCGGTGCAGGTACGCGGCAGCGGTGGGCAGGTCGCCGAGGGCCAGCGCGTGGTACGCGGCGACCGCGCCCTGGCCGTGGTCGCGGGCCCGCAGCCGCAGCGCGTCGTGCGCGTGCCGCCAGGTGAACCCGCTGGTCTCCGGCCGCCCGGCCAGCTCACGCAGGAGCAGGTGGCGCAGCAGCGGGTGCAGCTGGTCGGTCTGGCTGTCCTGGACCGGCGGGGTGAGCAGACCGTGCGTACGGAAGTGCGCCAGGGCGCCCTGCCCGCGGGTGTCCGTGTCGCCCCACAGGCCCCAGGCGGTGAACGCATGGTCCAGATCGACCGCGGCGGCGGCCCGCGGCAGCAGCTCCCGCACCTCGGCCGGCACGTCCCGCAGCAGGGTGTGCAGCAGGTCACCGGCCAGGTCCCAGCCGTCCCCCGCCGGCCGCTGCCCGGCCGGGGTGAACAGGCGGCGCAGCCGGTACGCCCAGTCGGTGTCCTCGGGGAAGAGCGGGAGCGCGTCCAGCAGTGCGGCCACCGCACCGGGGTGACCGCGCGTCAGGTCGTGCACGAGGCGGCCGAGCCAGGCGGCCGGGCGGGCCACGGGCGGCCGGGGCAGGCCGCGGGTGCCCTCCAGCGTCTCGGCGGCCAGCTCGGTGACCTCCGCGAGGGACGCCCCGGCGAGCTGCGCGACGACCAGGTCATCAGCGGTCCGAGTCTCCTGACGGTGTGTCAGCCGCCAGTGGGTCAGCTGGTACCGCAGGTCTGGGCCGGCCAGCTGGGCCGGGTCGACCTGCCGGGGCACGGTCCCTGCCGTGGCCACGGCCAGCAGCGGGTCCCAGGCCGGGGTGAAGCCGCTGTCCAGCGCGCGGGCCTCGGCCAGCGCCTGCAGCAGTTCCTCGCCCACCGGGCAGTCGGCGTTGTCCAGCAGCAGGAGGCAGTGCGTCCGGCGTTCGGTGGCGCGGTAGGCCGTCCGCAGGTCCGACAGCAGCGCCCTGAGCAGCACCTCGTCCACGGTCCTGGCGTCCGCCGGCCGGTCCGCCAGCCGCTGCCCGAGGAAGCGCAGCAGGTCGCGGTGGGTGCCGCCGCTGCGCCGGGCGACGCCGGCCAGCGCCCGCTCCAGGGGCCGCAGCCGCAGCCGCCCCTCGCCCATCAGCGGCAGCACCGCCCCGATGCCGGGCGGCGGCGGTCCCTCGCCGAGCGCGTCGAGGGCGGCCTGCAGTCCCGCGTGCACGGTCCCGGCGACGTCACCGAGCGGGAACCGCCCGAGCACGCCGCGCGCCGCCTCGCCCAGCTCCCGCACGGTGCGCGGCGAGGGCGCCAGCGCGAAGGCGATCAGCAGCCCGGCGAAGGAGGGGAACGCGAGCGCCGGGTGCCGGGGCGCCGGCAGCTGGAACTGACGGGCTGCCTCCAGCGCCAGTTCGGTGACCGAGGCGTACGTGCCGTCGGGCCCGTCCAGGTCCAGCCAGGCCAGCGGCGCGCCGAGCTCCTGGGCACGCGCCGCCAGCTGCCGCAGCAGCGTCGTCTTCCCGCCGCCGGGCGGCGCGAGGAAGAGGTAGGAGGGCAGTTCGCTGTGCGCGTGCGGGCCGCGGTCCAGCGACTCCAGCACCGCCGCCGTCAGCAGCTGCTCACCGCGCGCACCGTCCAGTGGTACGGCACCGGGCCACGGCACGGCGGCGTCGCCGTCCGGGACGCGCGGACCGGGGAGTACGCCGCGCGCGGGCGGCCGGGCCGCGGCCGGGCGGGACGGCGCGTGCGGCGGGGGAGCGGTCCGCTCGCCGGGCCCGGCCGCCGGTGACTGCGTACCGGCGTCCCGGGCGGGGCGGCGGGGGAGCGGGGTGTCGGTGCGCCCGATGCCCAGCCGCACCAGCAGCGCGTCGTTCACCCAGGCGAACGCCGTGGCGTGCTCCGGCAGCCGGTCCGGCCCGTCCGGACGGGCGATCCACGCGGGGAAGTCCGGTGAGCGGCCGACCAGTTCGTCCATCCGGCGGCCCACCGCCAGCCCGGTCTCCAGCAGTTCGGCGGTGGGCACGGTGTCCAGCAGTATGGCCTTCGTCGCGGCGGGGAAGTCGAACTGCCGCAGCCGCTCGGGCACGTCGTACTCGGCCGGGTGCGGCACCGCGCGCAGCAGCCCGCCGGAGAACACCTCGGCCAGGTGCGCGGTCTCGGCGGGCCAGGGCACCGACTCCTGCACCAGCCGCATGGCCGGCACGGACACCGGCGCCAGGGCCGCGAGATGGGCGGCGAGCCGGTACGCCTCGGGCGAGACGGTGTCCCGGAACCGCAGCACGGCCGTGGCCGCCGCATCGGCGCCCGGGGGCGGCGCCGGTGCCACGGCGGCGTCCTCACCGGCGGCCTCCGAAGCGGGCGCCGTGCGCAGCAGGGGGAGGACGGCCGTGCCGCCGGGCGAGGCGACCAGCCGGGCCCACTCCGCGACGGAGGCGGGGCGCGGCGCCAGCACGGGGATCGGCACTCCGCGGAAGGACGCCAGCTCGGGCGGCAGCCCGGAGGCGGTGACCTGCCAGGTGGCGTTGGCCGAGGCCCGGCCGCGCGAGGTCACCTCCCACCGGTCGGCGCGCACCCCCGAGCCTTTCCACATCTGCGGCGGCAGCACCTGCAGCACCGCCGTCGGGCCGCACCGGCCCCACCCCGCGAGCACCTCCTGCATGCGGCCGCCGCGCCAGGCCGAGCCGATGCCGTCGGTGACGACCAGGACCATCGTGGCGCCGGAGGGGTCGGCGAGCACCGCGGGGTCGCCGTTGGCCGGGCCGTCCCCGAACGGGCTGCCGCGCAGGGCCGGCCGTCCGCCGCCGCGGGTGTGCAGCCCGTACACCCGTACGTCCCGGAAGGCGCCGAGCCGTTCCAGTACGCCGCGCAGCTCGCCGCAGAGCCGCTGCCACAGCAGCATGGAGGTGCCGTCGTCGATGACCAGCGCGAGGTCCAGCCAGCGTTCGCGGGCCGGCAGGATCGCCACGTCCGGCAGCCCGGTCTCGGCCATCGCGTCCACCGTCGCGGCCTCGTCGACCTCCGTGCGGACCGGGCTCGGACGCTGCTGCTGGAGCGGGCGCAGCGCGCGGGAGAGCGCCAGCGCGTCGGTGACGGCCTTGCCCTCGGGCGCGCGGACGGACACCGCGGGGCGGCCGCCGGACCGCCCCGCCGGGGAGGCGGGCAGCGAGCCGCCGTGCAGGCCGTGCCCGGCGTCCGGCCGTCGGGGCGTGCGGGC
>NZ_PQSQ01000156.1 GCF_002920575.1 Streptomyces sp. Ru73
CGTGGCAGAACTCCCCCTGCGGCCAGGAGATCCACGCATCGTCCGCGAAGTCCTCCAGCTCCACCGTCCGCCGCCCCGCCAGCGGATGGTCCGACGGCATCGCCACATCCGCCGGATCGTCCAGCAGCGGCGCCTTCGCCAGCCCCTCCGGGAGCGACAACGGCCGGTTGTACCAGTCCAGTACGACCCCGAGGTCGATGTCCCCGCCTACCACCGCACGCACCGAATCGCCCGGCTCCATCTCCCACAGCCGCGCCCGCAGCTGCGGGTGATCGACGAGCAGCGCGGCGAGGGCGCCGGGAAACAGTCCGCGCGCCGCCGTGGGGAACGCCCCCATCCGCAGCTCCCCCACCGCCTGCCCGCGGTGCGCCTCCAGCTCGGCCTCGGCCAGCTCGACCTGGGAGAGGATGCGTGCCGCGTGGCCGGCGAGCAGCCGCCCGGCGTCGGTCAGCCGTACGCCCCGCCCGTTCTTGGCCAGCAGTTGCTGTCCCGTCTCCCGTTCCAGCTTGGCCAGTTGCTGCGAGACGGCCGAGGTGGTGACGTGCAGCCCCTCGGCCGCCGCCCGCACCGAACCGTGCCGCGCCACGGCGCTGAGCGTCCGCAGCCGCTCCATGTTCAACATATAAGCGATGCTACGCGGTACTGCCCACGAAATCTCACTTGTGCTACGCGATGGGCCAGCGCGATCGTAGACGTCATGAGCACCGCCGCCACCTCCTCGTCCCTCTCCCCGTCGGATCCGGCCCCTGCCCCGGCCACTCCCTCCGCTTCCGCCCCACCCCGCTCCCGCGGAGGTGAAACGGCCGCCCCGCGCTCACCTCTCGACTGGCGCGTCCGGTTCGCCGTACTGTCGCTGATCTGGGGTTTCAGCTTCCTCTTCATCAAGGTCGGCACCCAGGGGTACGCCCCGCTGCAAGTCACGCTCGGCCGCATGGTCTTCGGTGCGGCGGTACTGGTCGCCGTACTCGTCGCCAAGCGGGAGCGGTTGCCCCGCGACCTGCGCACCTGGGGACACCTGGCGGTGGCCGCCCTGTTCCTCAACGCCCTCCCCTTCTCGCTCTTCGCGTACTCCGAGCTGACCATCCCCTCCACTCTGGCCGGTATCTGCAACGCCACCTCCCCGCTGTGGGGCATGGTCCTGTCCGTCGTGGCGCTCTCCGAGGACCGCCCCACCCGCCGCCGCGTCGCGGGCCTGGGCCTCGGGTTCATCGGGGTACTGACCGTCCTCGGTGCCTGGCAGGGCTTCTCCGGCACCGACCCGCTGGGCACGCTCATGGCCCTGAGCGCCGCGCTCTGCTACCCGATCGGCTGGATTTACGTCCGCCGCACCCTCGCCAGCAGCAAGCACTCCAGCCTCTCGATGTCCAGCGCCCAACTGCTGCTGGCCACGCTGCAACTGGCCGTGGTGACCCCGCTCTTCACCTCCCTCCCGACGTCGTTCCCCGTCGTCCCGTTGCTCGCGATCATCGCCCTCGGCGCCCTCGGCACCGGCTTGGCCTTCCTCCTTCAGTACGGGCTGGTGGGAGAGGTCGGCCCCACCACCGCGCAGATGGTCACGTACTTCGTCCCGGTCATCGCCACCGCCGCCGGCGTTGCCGTGCTGGGCGAAGACCTCAGCTGGAACACGCCGGTCGGCGCGCTCATCGTCCTGGCCGGCGCCGCCCTCACCCAGAGCCGCCCGCGCTCCCCCCGCCAACCCCGCTCCTGACCGCACGGAGGAACTGGACCACCGGACCACCGGACCACTGGGGCGCCGGGCCGGCGGATCACTGGACCACCGGGGCGCCGGACCGCTGGGGCGCCGGACCACCGGGGCGCCTGTTCACCGAGCCGCCGGTTTCACCAGGCCACTGGGGCACCGGGCCCGGGGTGCCGGACCCGGGGTGCCGGACCTGGGTTGCCGGGCCGGGTCACCGGACATCGGATCACTGGGTCTGGGTCACCGGGTCCAGGTCACCGAGCATCGGAGTACCGGGGCTGGATCGCCGGGTCCGGGGCACCGGGTCCAGGTCACCGAGCATCGGAGTACCGGGGCTGGATCGCCGGGTCCGGGGCACCGAGGCTGGATCACCGAGTCCGGGGCACCGAGCGTCGGAGCACCGGGTCCCGGTCACCGAGGGTCGGAGCACCGGGTCCCGGTGCAGTACGCGCCGGGGCCACCCTCCCGGCAGCCCGGGAAGTAGCCGCCCCGCGACCCGAGAAGCAGCCACCGGTCGCGCCCGCTACCCAGGACTGCCGCGGCGATCGCTGGAGCCACGCCCCGCCCTGCCCGCCGGCCGCCGCTCCTGGGCCCGGCGACCCCCCTACCGCCGGACCACCCGCACCGGGGCCCCGTACCGGCGGTCAGTCCAACCGCCTGACACCCGCACCGGGCCCCCATAGCGGTGGTCAGCCCGACCGTCGGGCACCCGCCCGGCGGGTCACCCGGCGGGTCAGTCGTACCGGCGGGCCTTCCCCGGTAGGCAGGCCGCGGCGACGGCCGAGGCGAGTGGCTCGATGTCCTCCTCGGAGAGGGTGGACACCGTGATGCGTATGCCGGGTGGCGAGTCCATCCGGAACCGCGCCCCCGGGGCCACCGCCCACCCCGCGTGCAGCAGTCGCGACACCGCGCCCGTCTCGTCCGGGACCGGGACCCATACGTTCATCCCGCTCCGGCCCTGCGCCTGGACGCCACGCTCGGCCAGGGCCCGTATCAGCTCGTCCCGGCGATGCCCGTAGGATCCGGCGACCGCCACCGGGTCCACGGCCTCCGTCTGCCAGAGATGGATCACCGTGTCCTGCAGCAGGTGGCTGACCCAGCCGGGCCCCAGGCGCTGCCGTCCACCCACCCGGTCGACCGTGACCGCGTCCCCCGTGAGGACCGCCAGGCGCAGGTCCGGGCCGTACGCCTTGGCCGCCGACCGGACCAGCACCCAGTGGTCCGTCACGCCCGCCAGCGGATGCAGCGGGAGGTCGACGATGCGATGGCCGTGGTCGTCCTCGACCAGCAGCACGGTCGGGTACTCCGCCAGCAGCGACCGCAGCTCCTCGGCGCGCGCCGCGCTCACCGCCGCCCCCGTCGGGTTCTGCGCCCGGTCCGTCACGATCGCCGCCCGTACGCCGAGCGCCAGCGCACGTTCCAACTCGGTCGGCAGCGGCCCTTCCTCATCCAGTCCCACGGGAACGGGCCGCAGCCCGAGCGCCGGGATGAGGTCCAGCAGGCTGCCCCAGCCCGGGTCCTCTATCGCCACCGCGTCGCCTGGCCGGAGATGCGCGGCGAGGACGCGCTCGATGGCGTCGAGCGAGCCGGAGGTGACGGCGACCGGGCCGGCCGGGACGCCGTCGGCGTCGAAGTCGGCCCGCGCCCGGCCGGCCAGCTCCTCCTCGATCAGCGGAGCGCCGTACAGCGTGGGCCGGGCAGCGGCTCGCTCGGCCGCCGCGGCGAGCGCCGGACCGAGGTCCGGAAGCAGCTCGCGGTCGGGATTGCCGTCGGACACGTCCCGCACGCCCGGAGGGACGTCGACCCGCAGGGCCTCGCGCGGCGTACTGGTCGGCCGCGGCCGCACCCGGGTGCCACGCCGCCCGCCGGTCTCGACCACTCCACGGTCGCGCAGCGTCCGGTACGCGGACGCGACCGTATTGGGATTGACCTCTAGATAGACGGCCAACTCCCGCATGGGCGGGAGGAGTTCGCCTGGCTGGAGCTCGCCCGCACCGATGGCTCGCTCGACGCTGGCGGCAATTTCCGATGCGCGCCGCCCTTCGATCCGATACTCTCCTAGCACAAACATGAGTATGCACTAGTGCAATGGAGTTCGCAAGATGTCTGAGCTGGTATCCCCCACAACGACCGAAGCCGGCGCGGAGTCCCCCGACGCGTACGCGCGAAGTGAGCGCACCGCCCCGACCCGGTCCGCCGACCGTGCCGCGTACGACCACGAGACCGTCCACTCCATCCTCGACACCGGCTACGTCTGCCACCTCGGCTTCGTCCGCGACGGCGCCCCGGTCGTGCTCCCCACTCTCTACGGCAGGGTCGGCAACCGCCTCTACCTCCACGGCTCCACCGGCTCGCGGCCGCTGCGGATGGCCGGCGGCACGGACCCGGGCCTGGCCGTGTGCGTGACCGTCACCCACGTCGACGGCCTGGTCCTCGCCCGCTCGGCGTTCCACCACTCCATCAACTACCGCAGCGTCGTGATCCACGGCACCGCCCACCAGGTCACCGATCCCGAGGAGAAGACCGCCGCGCTCGACGCGCTGGTGGACCACGTCCTGCCCGGCCGCGCCGCCGACTCCCGCCCCGGCAACGCCAAGGAGCTGGCCGCCACGGCCGTCATCCGGCTCGACCTGACGGAGGTCTCCGCCAAGATGCGCACCGGCGGGCCGAACGACGAGCCCGAAGACCTCTCGCTGCCCCACTGGAGCGGCGTCGTTCCCGTGACCCCGGTGTACGGTGCGCCCATACCCTCGGACGACCTGGCCCCCGGCATCGCCGTGCCGGCCTACCTGCAGAACCTCTGAGGCCGGACATGCTCATCCACCCCTGGGACGCACCGTCCGACGACACCGAATGGCAGCAGTGGCTGGCCGCACACGACTTCGGCCAGCTCGCGGGCAACGGCCTGCCCGGCGACCCGCCATGGGTGCAGCCCGTGCACTTCGCGTACGACGCCGACCGGCGCGAGGTCGTCACCCACCTGGCGCGCCCGAACCCCTTGTGGCGCGCGCTGGAGGCCGACCGGTCCGTGCTCCTCAGCGTGGTCGACGACTACACCTTCATCCCCGGCCCCTGGCAGGCCGCCGTGGACGTACCGCCCGAGCACGGCGTGCCCACGAGCTTCTACGCCGCGGTCCAGCTGCGCTGCACGGCGCACCTCGTGGACGGCCCCGAGGAGAAGGCCGAGCTGCTGGAGCGCCAGATGGCGCACTTCCAGCCCGCCGGCGGCTCCGCGCCGGTCACGGCCGACGGCCCGCCGTACGGCCGCATGCTCTCGGGCATCCGGGGGCTGCGCCTGGAGGTGACGGAGGTGCGGGCCAAGTTCAAGTACGCCGGAAACAAGAGCAGGGAGGTACAGGAACGCATCGCCCGAAGACTGGCCGAGCGCGACGGCCCCGGAGACGCCGCGGCCCGCGCCCATCAGTTGCGCCGCATGCCGGCCGACCGGGATTGACGGCCCACCGCGGCTGACCCTTCGCGGGCCCGTGAAAGGCTCGCAGGTCTGTCGGCGCCCTGGTCCGGGCGATCAGCGTCTTACGCAGTCACGGCTCCGGGGGGGCGAAGCCTCACGTACCGGTCGACTCACGTACCGGTCGACCCGGTCGGCAGCGCGGTCTCCGCAAGCGTGTCGCCACCCGAGTGCGAGGCCACGTCCCTGGGCGCCTTGGGCGTGCTCGACTGCGCGATGAACGCACCGATCAGCACCACCGCGCCGCCGATGATCTGCGGCGCGGACAGGTGCTCGCCGAGCAGCACCCAGGCCAGCACGGTCGCGATCACCGCCTCCAGGCACGCAACGACGCCCGCGACCTGCGGCGACAGCCGGCGGATGGAGATCACGCCGGTGAGGTAGGCGAGCACCGTCGCCATCAGCACGAGCCAGGCGAGGAGCAGTACGGCAGGTACGGACGTGCCGTCCATGTCCGCGCTGCCGCCGAGTACCGACCAGTCCATGTTCCAGGGGCGTGCGACCAGCGTCAGCAGGAGCGCGCCGAAGAGCAGTCCGTACGCGATCACGCCGAGTGGGTTCGTGGCCTCCTCGTCGTCACCGCCGTGGTCGGACAGCACGAAGTACCCCACCTGGCAGCAGGCCGCCCCCAGGGCGAGGGCCAGCCCAAGGACGTCGAAGCTCAGGCCCGCCCATACCTCGACGACACAGGCGAGGCCGCCGACGGCGAGGACGGCCCCGACCGCGGCGGCGCGGCTGACAGGTCGGCGCTGCACCAACCGTACCCAGCCGAGGACCAGGGCCGGAGCGAGGTACTCGATGAGCAGCGCGACGCCGACCGGGATGCGGGAGAGGGCGGCGAAGTAGCAGGCCTGTACGCCTGCGACGGCGAGCAGGCCGAAGCCCACGAGCAGCGCGGGGCGACGGAACAATAGGTTCCGGTGGCGCCAGGCGACGGGCAGCATGACGAGCGCGGCGCCGGCGCTGCGCAACCAGGTGACGTGGAGAGGTGCCAGACCGGCTTCGATCAGCGGTTTCGCGACCACTCCCGATCCCCCGAAGGCCAACGCCGACAGGAGGGCGAGACCGAGGCCGAAGCCCCTCGCCCGGCCACTCTGGCTCGTTTCCGTCCCCGAAGTCGCGTGCATCCGGACATCATGACAGGGGAGGTCAGCAGCGTCACCACCGATACCCCTGTCACAACATGCGTCAGGAGGGGCATTCGCCGCTTACGGTGCGGACGCACGGCGATCGATCGCCGACGACCTGCGGGGTGAATGCAAGGGACGGCGTGACGGTGGGGTGCCGGGGCAGCCGGACGCGGGACGGTGGGATACCGGGGCGGCGGTATTACAGCTCGTCCGCCACCGGTTCCTGGGTCTGCCGGTCCAGCCGCGCCGCGAGCAGCGTCGTGTCCACAGCGGCGCGGCGGAGGATTTCGACGGCGCGGCATTCGGAGTCGTCGACGAGAGCGGCCAGGAGGTCGAGGCACTCGGCGCGGACGGCGTAACGGGCGTGCGCGCGGTCCAGTGCGCCGTCCATGGCGGCCGCCGCGGCGGGCGACCAGCCCGGCGACCCGCCCTCGGTGACCATCGGCACGGCTCCGGAGTCCTCCACCGTGCCGTGCCACCGCAGGCCGAAACCGATACTGCGCTGTACGAGGTAGCCCAGCAGCCGCGCGACCTTGCCGCCTTCGGGGTCGACCATCTCGCGTACGGCCGGGTCGGATTCGAGAAGACCGTGCAGGAGGTGGGCGGTGTCCACCTGCCGGTCACCATCGCGCGTGGCCCGCCTGCGGGCAGCCGAGAGCACCGAGGCGAGCTCGGTCGTCAGACAAGCGTCGAGGTCCTCCGGGGACGGACCCACTCCGCCGTTGTACGCAGTACGGTTTTGCACAGAACCCACCCCACCAGCCTCTTGCTACCGGAACATCCCCGGCAGGGAGCATTTGCGCATCCCACCATGGGTGGGTGCCCACAATGGAAATCTCATCCCTACGGAGGATATGCCCGGCACGTGAGCGGGGGTCCAGGGCCGTGCACACGCCCCGCCGCACACCGATGCGCCCCGCGCGGTACCTGACGGGCCATCAGTATTGAACCTTGCGATACCAGCGGTTACCTTCCGCGGCACCACCGGAGTCCGAGCGCCAAGGGGTGCCCACATGGCCGACGTCACCGCCCAGGCTCGTATCGCCGCACCACCGGACAAGATATGGCGCTACCTGACCGATTTCGACAGTTACGGCCAGTGGAACGCCACGCACACGAGCTTCCCGGAAGGCGGCCCGGCGACGCTGGAACCAGGAGCCAGCTATGCGGAGAACATGAAGCTCATGAGCTTCCCGGCCGAGGTGACCTGGACGGTACAGGCCCTGGAGCCCGGACGGCTCCTCGACATTCAGGGCAAGGGCCCGATGGGCGTCAGCCTTCGTATGCGGTACGCGCTCACGCCGGAAGGAGGGGCGAACGCCGGCGGCGCCGCGACCGCCGTCGGCGAGGAGGACGACACCTCCGCCGCAGGAGCGACGACCGTACGGATCGACGGCTCGTTCACCGGCGCAGCCGTGGCGCTGATGGCCGGCAAGCTCAAGGACTCGGCGAAGTCGGCACTCGACGAGTCACTCGGCAAGCTCGCGGGGCTGGTCGGCTGACCGGCCGGTCGGCCGACCAGCTGACCGGCTGACCGGCTGACCGCACGAGGGGGCGGCTGACACGTCGTACGCAAGAGGGCCGTGGTCGACTGTCATCCCGACCACGGCCCTCGGCCATGCATGCGCACGCGCAGGCGACGCATGCGGCTGCTTCCCTCACTCATCCTCGGCGAGGATGAGGTAAAGGTCCTTCCGCGCCCGGTTGACCACCGCGATCGCCTTCTCGCGCTGCTCGGGCGTGCCGGTCGCCCACACCTGGCGGAACGCTTCGGCCAGACCGCCGCCGGCCTTGCGGATCTCGCTCAGCGCCTCCCAGTCGACGCCGCGACCGGCGTCCTCCCAGGGCGCGTCCGAGCCGTTCTCCGCTTCCGCGCGCCCCTCGTCGGTGAGCTCGAACAGCTTCTTGCCGCCCTCGCTCCGACTGACGATAAGCCCCTCGTCCTCGAGCAGCTGCAGGGTCGGGTACACCGAGCCGGGGCTCGGCTTCCACGCACCGCCGCTGCGCTCGGCGATCTCCTGGATCATCTCGTAACCGTGCATCGGACGGTCCTTGAGCAGCGCCAGGATCGAGGCGCGCACATCACCGCGCCGCGCCCGGCCGCGCGGTCCGCCACGGCCCCGGCCACCGCCGAACGGAGGCCCGCCGAAGGGCGGCCCGAACGGCCCGAAGGCGGAACGCAGCCCCTCGTACTCGCCACGGCCGCCGCCTCGACGGCCGTGGCCCCAGTGTTGTTCGTGTCCATGTGTACGCATGATGGGTCACTCCTATCGTTGATCTGTCACGATGCCTCAACGATATATCGGAACTGTTCGGCCGACAAGAGCCGAGTGGGGCTCTCTCGCGCCCTGTCGCACCGAACCCGAACCTTGAGCGAATCTCACCGAAGACCGACGGATCACAGTTCGTCTCGCCCAAAGGGTGAGCGACCCGGTCAGCGCCCTGTTGCAGTGAGTCAGGTCAGCGCCCTGTTGTAGTGAGTCAGGGGCCACTTGTTCACGGCGCCCGCGAGGGCGCCAGCATCACACCGGTCGAAACCGAGCCCGGCGAGGCCGTGAACGTCTGGCCCTCTTGGGGCGCTCCCCTCGGCCGCTCCGAACGCTCTATCGGGTGATCGACAGGGGTCCACCCGCCACTGGCACCCCGGAAGATCGTTTCCCCTGTGACCGACACGCACCGACCCAAGGGATGTTCCATGCGCACCCGTGCCCGCCTCGCCGCCGTCTTCACCGGCCTCGCCCTCACCGGCATCGCCGCACCTGCCGCCATGGCCGACGGAGTCGACGCCGGCGCGGGCGTCTCCGACGTCGCGAACCTTGCCTCTACCGACTTGGTCAACGACCCGGTGAATCACGTCCTCTCCCCCGGCGGCCCTGCAGAGAAGCTCCTGGACAACGACGCCAACGCGAGCACCCTCCTCAACTCGGCGTACGAGGGCCTGGGTCACTAAGAGCCTCTGATCGCCCGCCTGGGCACTACAGGGAGCCACTCGCACTTCGTTGAGAATCACTCAGCCGGCCATCACCCTTCACCGAGACAGGAACATCTCGAGTGGCCTCTACGACTGGCCACATTCGGGAGCCGACCGAGGCGCGAGGCAGGCCAATAAGGATCCTTGCAGGCCAATTTCTTCTGATTGGCCCTCGGCGTTGGCGCACACGGCTGCTTACGCTCAAGCCATGAAGATCCGAATCGTCAATGCCTTCACCACCGACCCCTTCGGCGGCAACCCGGCCGGTGTCGTCGTGCTGGACGGCCCTTCGTACCCCGAGCAGTCCTGGCTGCAGCGGCTCGCGGCGCAGGTGAACCTCTCGGAAACCGCGTTCGCGCTGCCGCTGCCGGACAGCGACGACGCCGACTGGGCGCTGCGCTGGCTCACCCCGGCCACCGAGGTCGACATGTGCGGCCATGCCACGCTCGCCACCGCGCACGTCCTGCACTCCGCCGGAACCGCCACCGGCACGGTCCGCTTCGCGACCCGCAGTGGCGTGCTCACCACCACGGCTTCGGACGACGGCTCGATCAGCATGGACTTCCCGACCGCCCCGCTCACGGCCGTTCCGGTGCCGCAGGGGCTGGCCGCTGCGCTCGGTACCGAGCCGGTCGCGACGTACGAGACGGGCCCGCAGGTGGGCGATCTGCTCGTGGAGGTCGCGGACGAGAAGACCGTACGCGAGCTGTCACCCGACCTCGGGGCGCTGGCGCGGTACGGGGACCGGGGCGTGATCGCGACCGCGCGGGCCGAGAACCCGGACTGCGGCTATGACTTCGCGACGCGGTGCTTCTTCCCCGGCGTCGGCATCGCCGAGGACCCGGTGACGGGGAGTGCGCACACGGCGCTCGCGCCGTTCTGGTCGGAGCGACTCGGCCGGAACGAGCTGACCGGGCTGCAGGGCGCCGGCCGCACCGGCTTCATCCACACGGCGCTCCGCGGCGAGCGGACACTGCTGACCGGCAACGCGGTCACGGTCATCGAGGGCGAACTGACGAAGGCGGCCCAGCCGGAGGGGTGAGGGGAAGCGGGGGGCGCTGCGGGGGCGGGACTAGGTGGGGCCGGGGGCGTGGGCGGGCGGAGCCGGGGGCATGGGCGGGGCGGAGGGAGTGGGGCGGGATGAGGTGGGGTGAGGGGCGGGTCGCGGGCGGGGGGCGGGAGTAGGGGTGGGGAAGGCGGTGGGGGCGGGGGCTT
>NZ_PQSQ01000157.1 GCF_002920575.1 Streptomyces sp. Ru73
CCGGCCGGACGCGCCGGCCGCCGCCTCCCGCTCGGCGGACCGGGCGCCCGGCGGGCGGGCGTCCGCGAGCGCGGCCGAGACGCCGTTCACCCGCCCGCCGGGCGCCCCGACCACGTACGCCGCCGGGCAGGCGGGCGAGGAGCTGCGGCGCCTGTCGGGGCCCCGCACGGGTGCGGACGTCCTGTCCGAGGGCGCGCGCGGCCCGGAGGTCGCCGAGCTGCAGCGGCGGCTGGCACAGCTGGACCTGTACGCGGGTCCGGCGGACGGCCGGTACGACGACGGGGTGACGGCCGCCGTGGCGCGGTACCAGCGGACGTACGGCGAGACCGGCGACCCGCCGGGCGTCTACGGACCCGCGACCCGGACCTCTCTGGAATTCCTCACCAACGGGCATTGACCGGCCCGTTTGCCGCCCTTACCACCTCGCCCCCCTGGCCTGCTGACCAGGGGGGCTTGGCGTGGGCCCGGAGCGCTTTGTATCGTGGTTGAACAAAGTGGTTCCGCCCGCTTCCCCTGACCGGCGGGCGGAGCCGCTTGTTCCCCTCCTTCAGCTCGCAGGCCCAGGAGTCCGCCGATGACGGCACCTCGCACACTCACCGCCCGCGCCCTGCTGCTCGACATGGACAGCACCCTCGTCAACTCCGAGGCGGTCGTCGAGCGCTGCTGGCGCCGCTGGGCCGCCGAGCACGGCATGGCCGCCGAGGACGTCCTGAAGGTCGTGCACGGTCGCCAGGGCTGGGCCACGATGGCCGCGCTGCTCCCCGACCGCCCGATGGAGCAGAACCACGAGGACAACCGGCGGATGCTGGAGCAGGAGACCGCGGACACCGACGGTGTCGTGCCGGTCCCGGGCGCGCCCGCCTTCATGGCCGCCATCGCCGACGTGCCGCACGCCCTGGTGACCTCCGCGAACGTCCCGCTGGCCGAGGCCCGGATGGGCGCGGCCGGGCTGCCGATGCCGGCCGTGCGGATCACCGCCGAGTCGGTCAGCGCCAGCAAGCCGGACCCCGAGGGCTTCCTCAAGGGCGCCGCCGAGCTCGGCTTCGCGCCCGAGGACTGCCTCGTCTTCGAGGACTCCGAGGCGGGCATCCGGGCGGGCCAGGCGGCCGGGATGCGGGTCGTGGGCGTCGGCGAGCGGGCCGCTGCCTTCGCGCCGACGGTCCAGGTGGACGACCTGACGCGGCTCACCGTCGAGGTGCTGCCCGAGGGCGGCGTACGGCTGCACGTCGCCGCCTGAGCGCACGGCAAAGACCAGAGGGGGCGCCACCCGGCCGGGTGGCGCCCCTCGGCGCTGTCACGGGGGTGCTCAGCCCGCGATCGCCTCGTACAGGCTGAAGCCCGCGAGGACGATCATCACGCAGGCGGCGATCTTCGTGATGAGCTTCAGGGGCACGAACCGCATCAGCGTGCGCCCGCCCAGGATGCCCAGCGCCGCCACCGCCCACAGGGCCAGCACGGCGCCGATGCCGACGGAGACCGGGTCGCCGTAGCGGGCCGCGAGGTTCGCGGTCATGATCTGCGTCAGGTCGCCGAACTCCGCGACCAGGATCATCATGAAGCCGGCCCCGGAGACCTTCCAGAAGCTCTGGTCGGCGGGCTTCTTGACCTCTTCCTCGTCGTCGTCCTTCTTGAACAGCAGCACGGCGGCGCCCGCGAGGAAGAGCACGCCGACGATCGCCTGGACCAGGCGGTGCGGCAGCAGCGTGAGCACGCTGCCCGCCGCGATGGCGAGCGCGACGTGCACCAGGAAGGCGGCCGCGACCCCGGCGAAGACGTAGGAGGCGCGGTAGCGCGTGCCGAGCATCAGCCCGGCGAGTGCGGTCTTGTCGGGCAGCTCGGCGAGGAAGACGACGCCGAAGACGACGGCTGCGACGGAGAGGCTGAACACGGGGTGGGATACCTCGTTCGGTAGGGCCGCGCCAAAGGGGCCCGGAAAAAGGGGTCGCTTCGGCACGGCAGCGTACGGACACTGCGGCCGAAGGTCTCGCTGGCGTACGGACGTGTCCGTACGCTCCGGGCGCCGGCGCGCCACGAGGGCGTGCAGTATGTCGACGGTCCGGCGAAGAGCTACTCCCCTTCTGCTGATCCCAAGGGTACGCGGTGCAACAGGCCGCGCGCGACCAGCTCCAGCACCACCGCCACCGCGGCCGCCTGCACGGCCAGCAGCGCCACCAGGACGAAGAGCTGCACCGCACCGGCCTGAACGGGGGAAGCGCCGCCCAGCAGCATGCCGACGAACGCACCCGGCAGGGTGACCAACCCCACCGTCCGGGTCTGGTCCAGCCCCGGCAGCAGCGCGTCGGAGACCACCGGCCGGGCCACCTCCAGCCGCGCCTCCCGGTCCGCCAGCCCGAGCGCGAGGCCCGCCTCGACCTCACCGTGGCGCGCGGCCAGCTCGTCCAGGGCGCGCCGGCCGCCCAGCACGGTCGCGGTGAGCGCGCCGCCGATGAGGATGCCGGTCACCGGGATGAGCGTGACCCCGCGGGCCGGCACCAGGCCGGTGAGCAGCAGGACGGCCACCACCGGCGCGACGCCCGCCGCGATCGGCGCAGCGGCCCACCACCAGGTGCGGTTGCGGGTGATCCGGCGGCCCGCCGTGCGCACCGCGACGGCGTACATCAGCAGCAGGAAGCAGACCAGCAGGGGGAGGGCGCGCACGACCCAGCCGATGAGGAAGGAGACGGCGGCGAGCTGGGCGGCGGCGCGCAGCCCGGCGACGGCGATGCTCCTCGCGTGGTCCAGCCGGCGCAGCGCGGCGGTCGCGACGGCGGCGACGAGCAGCACCGCGAGCACGACCCCGAGCGTGGTGTTCACCGGCAGCAGCACACGATCACCTTAGGGCGGCCGGCGACGGACGGGCAGGTCGGGAGAAACGCCAACGAACAGGCGTGCGGGGGCACCTGGCGGCGTGTCACCCCTTGATCTGACGTGAGCATGTCGTCACTCTGTTACCTGGAGACCACACGGAGGACATCCCCACGCGCCATCGTGTGGCCCGGCCGGTCACCCGACCGGCCGCCCGTCCTCCCCGACCGACCGCACATGGCTTCCCTTCCCCCACACCTCACGGGAGTTCCGATGTCCAAGGTCTACGCGCGTCGCGTGTCGCTCGCCGCCGGCTCGGCCGCCGCGCTCGTCTGCACGCTCGTCCTCAGCGGCCAGTCGGCGCAGGCCGCGCCGCCCGCGCCGCCGAGCGCTGCCACGGCCCGTACCTACCTCGCCGACATCAAGGAGCAGGCCGAGGGCTCGCAGGACGGGTACAGCCGCGACAAGTTCCCGCACTGGAGCGACCAGGGCAACAACTGCAACACCCGCGAGGTCGTCCTCAAGCGCGACGGCAAAAACGTTCAGACGGACAACAGCTGCGCCGCGACCAGCGGCTCCTGGACCTCCCCGTACGACGGCGCGACCTGGACCCAGACCTCCGACGTCGACATCGACCACGTCGTCCCGCTCTCGGAGGCGTGGAAGTCCGGCGCCGCCGACTGGACCACCGCGCGCCGCGAGCAGCTCGCCAACGACCTCACGCACTCCCAGCTGATCGCGGTCACCGACAACGTGAACCAGGCCAAGGGCGACCAGGACCCGGCCGAGTGGCTGCCGCCGAAGACCTCCTACCACTGCGAGTACGCGCGCATGTGGGTGTGGGTGAAGCACGAGTACGGCATGACGGCCGACTCCGCCGAGAAGGCCGCGCTGAAGAAGATCCTGGACGGCTGCTGACCCGGCCGCCTGCCGCAGCCGGGGCGGCTCCGCCCTCCTTCCCATGCCCGCGGAGCCGCCCCTCCCGTCTTCCGGCCGCTCCGTGAGCGGGGGCGGTCCTCCTATCCTCGGAGCCGACGCGCGGGCGGCTGCCCGTACTGAGGTGCGGGCACCGGCCCGCGCGAGGGAGGACCGCGATGACCGGACTGCGGCTCGGACCGCTGCTGCGCTACGTGGACGAGGACAGCGCGACGGTATGGGTGGAGACCGGGGCGCCCTGCGAGGTGACCGTGGCCTGCGACGGCGGCGCCACCGGCACCGACCGCACGTGGCAGGTGGCCGGCCACCACTACGCGCTGGTCCCCGTCGAGGGCCTGGCGCCGGGCGGCGAGACGCCCTACCGGGTGCTGCTGGACGGGACGCAGGTCTGGCCGCTGCCGGACAGCCCGTACCCGCCCTCCGTCATCCGCACGCTGCCGCCCGGCGGCCGCGGCCCGCTCTCCGTGGCGTTCGGCTCCTGCCGCTGGGCAGCCCCGCCCTCCGGAAGCCGGAGCCACCTGGCGGCCGTGCCGGGCGTGCCGGGCGACCGCCACGACCCGGCCGGCCCGGACGCGCTGGACACCCTGGCCGCCACCCTGGCGGGCGACCCGGCGCGCCCCCGTCCCGACGTGCTGCTGCTCCTGGGCGACCAGGTCTACGCCGACCAGACCTCCGAGGCGACCGCCGCGCTGCTGGCCCGCCGCCGGGACACCTCCCGGCCGCCGTGGACGCAGGTGGCGGACTACGAGGAGTACACCCACCTCTACGAGGAGTCCTGGCTGGACCCGGAGGTGCGCTGGCTGCTGTCCACGGTGCCCAGCTGCATGATCTTCGACGACCACGACGTGATCGACGACTGGAACACCTCGGCCGCCTGGCTGACCCGGATGCGCGCGACCCCCTGGTGGCGCGACCGGATCCTCGGCGGCCTGATGTCGTACTGGGTCCACCAGCACCTGGGCAACCTCTCCCCCGCCGAGCTGGCGCGCGACGAGCTGTACTCCCGCGTGCGGGCGGCGGCGGACGGCACGGACCTGGTGCGCGACTTCGCCGCCGCAGCGGACGCCGACCCGACGTGCGCGCGCTGGAGCTACCGGCGCGACTTCGGGCGGGTGCGGCTGGTCATGGTCGACACCCGCGCCACCCGCGTCCTGGACGAGGGCAGCCGGGCGATGCTCGACGCGCAGGAGGCCAAGTGGCTGCGCCAGGAGGTGCTGGACGCGCCCGGCGGCTACGACCACCTGCTGATCGGCAGTTCGCTGCCCTGGCTGCTGCCCCACCTGGTGCACGACGCGGAGGTGTGGAACGCGGCGCTGTGCGGCGGCGCGCGCGGCCCGCGCTGGGCGCGCCGCGGCGAGGCGCTGCGGCAGCGGGCCGACCTGGAGCACTGGTCGGCGTTCCCGGAGTCCTTCGCGGCGCTGGCCGAGCTGATCTCGGCGGCGGGCTCCGGCCCGGCGGCGCCCGCGACGGTGTGCGTGCTCTCCGGCGACGTGCACCACGCGTACGTGGCGGAGCCGCACTGGCCGGCGGGGCAGGGCCCGGCCGGCCGCGTCCTGCAGCTGACCTGCTCGCCGGTGCACAACAGCATCCCGGCGGTCATGCGGGCCGGGTTCCGCTTCGGCTGGAGCCGGGCCGGCCGGTGGCTGGGGCGTGCGCTCGCCCGGCACGTGGGGGCGGCGCGGCCGCCGGTGTCCTGGCGCCGCACGGGCGGTCCGTGGTTCGGCAACCAGCTGATGACCCTGACCCTGCGCGGCCGGGACGCCCGGCTGACCCTGGACCAGGCCCGGCAGACGGCGGCGCGGCGCGGCGGGCGGGGACGCGCGGCGGGGCGCGGGGCGCGGCTGGAGCGGGTGCTGGACCGCTCGCTGACGTGACGGGCGGGTGATCACCGGCGCCGGGACGCGGGATCCCGGTCGGTGCGCACCCCCTTGACGATTGCATTGGTCTGGACCACGCTGTCGGCACTTGGTACAGACCAAGTGACCGCACCTCGCCAGCTAAACGCTTGAAGTTGCAAGTACGACTAAGGTACGCCTAACCTCTGGCCTCCCGGTTACGTCCCCGACCGCAGGGAGTCTTTGTCATGCCCGCTTCTCTCACCGCGTTCACCGAACGCTCCCGGCCGCACGCGACGGCGCTCTTCCGCATCGTCACCGGCCTGCTCTTCGCCTGCCACGGCGCCTCGTCGCTCTTCGGCGTGCTCGGCGGCGCCATGGGCACCGGCCACACCGTGCCCGCCGGCACCTGGCCCGGCTGGTACGCCGCCGTCATCCAGTTCGTCGGCGGCCTCCTGGTCCTGTTCGGCCTGGGCACCCGCACCGCGGCCCTGATCAGCTCCGGCTCCATGGCGTACGCCTACTTCTCGGTGCACCAGGGCGAGGCGCTGTGGCCGATCCAGAACGGCGGCGAGCCCTCCGCGATGTTCTGCTGGGCCTTCCTCCTGCTGGTCTTCACCGGCCCCGGCGCCTGGGCGCTGGACCGGGTCTTCTTCGGGCCCGGCGACCGCGGCGAGAACGCCGGGGCGCCCGCCGCCGCCCCGCGCGAGCCCAGCGCCGCCTGACCCGGCGCCTGCCGCTCACCGCTCTCCGCTCAGACCCTGAGGGCCGCCCGTCCCGGCGGCCCTCAGGGCTTTTCCGTGCCCCTCGTCAGCCCTTACTTCGGCCCGTGCTTGAACGGCACGCTGAGGCAGCCCAGCCGGTCGCCCGCCATGCCCGCGTGCCCGTGCCCGGTCTCGGTCTTGTGGTCGTGGATCACCACGGAGCGCGCCTCGCCCGGCCGGAACCACCACCAGTGCTTCGAGGACACCGAGGCGTCACCGTCGGTGTCCGTGGTGAAGTCCAGCCACACCTCGTTCTCCGGGTTGGCGTACCGGGGGTCGGTCGACGGCTGGTGCGGGTCCTTCCGGTTCTGGTAGTGCGGCCCGGAGGAGTCCGGCTTCTCGCCGCACGGCTTGGTGTGGACGTGCGCGCCGTAGGTGCGGTGCGCCTTGAGCCCCTTCACCTTCAGCCGGATGGTCATGCCGTGGTCGTTCTTCCACTGCGCGACCGCGATCCGCGCCCCGGCCGGCACCTTCTCGGTGTTGTACGTCACCGCGTCGGACGGGTCGAACTCCGACACCGGGGTGAACCGGCTCTCCTTGCCGACCACGAGGTCTCCGCCGCCGGCCGGCCCGGCGTACGCGGGCACCGCCGCCGCGGGCACCGCCACCAGCAGCGCCGCCGCCGCTCCCGTCAGGAATCCTGCCGCCATCCCTCTGCCTCCTCGTCACTCCCCGTGTCCGCGGCGCGCGGACACGCGCCCAAGAGAACCGTCCCCGCCGGCCGGCCGTTCCGCGAGCCGTGGGGCGGCAGGCGGGTGCCGGACGCGGGCGCGGGGTGGCCCACCGCGTAGCCCAGCAGGCGGACTGCCTGGCAGGAAACCCGTGATTCGGACAACACCTGCGGCCCCCGGCACCGATCTCGGGACATCCCAGGCGTACGCTGTATGGCTGTACGAGCGACAAGCCGCCCCTGCCGCTGCCATGCGACGTCGCGGCCGGGGACGACTTGGAGTGACGAGGTGCTGGAAAGTCTGGGCGCACTGGCGGATCCGCCATGGATCCACCTGATCGTCGGGCTCTGCGTCCTCCTCGACGTCTTCGTGCCCTTCCTGCCCAGCGGCGTGCTGCTCATCGCCGCCGCGACCGCAGCCGGCACCCGCACCGCCACCGTCGGCGTCCCCGCGGTCAGCGGCGGCTCCGCCCTCGTCGACCTGCTCGGGCTCGCCCTGTGCGCCGCGACCGCCTCGGTCCTCGGCGACCTGGCCGCGTACCGGGTGGCCTGGCGCGGCGGCGACCGCTTCGACCGTGCCATAGCCCGCTCCCGCCGCCTGGCCACGGCGCAGGAACGTCTCGGCACCGCGCTCACCCGGGGCGGCGGGATCGTCGTGGTCCTGGCCCGCTTCGCGCCCGCCGGCCGCTCGGTCGTCAGCCTCGGCGCGGGTGTCGCACACCGCACCGTCCGCGAGTTCCTGCCCTGGTCGATGCTGGCCGGCGTCGCCTGGGCCGCGTACAGCGTGACGCTGGGGTACTTCGGGGGCCATCTGCTCGGCGCGACCTGGTTCAGCACGGCCGTCTCGGTCTTCGCCCTGTTCGCCGCGGGCTCGGCGGCGCTGTACGTGATGCGGCGGCCGGAACGCAGCGCCGCGCACACCGGCTAGTCACCGCGGGAACGGCGGCGCGGCCCCGGTGCCGGCCGGTCCGTCCCCGTACCCGCCCGGCGCCGTCAGTCCGCCGTCTTCTCCGGCTCCTCCCGCACCGCCTCCGGCACCACCGCGACCGGGCACAGCGCGTGCAGCAGCACCGCGTGCGCGACCGCGCCCAGCCGGCGGCCGATCGGCAGCCGCCTGCGGTGCCGCCCGACCACCACCAGGTCGCTCCGCGCCGACTCCTCGACCAGCTGCCCGGCCGCGTCCGCCGGGCGCAGCTCGGCCTCGACCGCGACGTCCGGGTACCGCTCCCGGTACCGCGTGAGCACCTCCGTCACCTGCCGGACCAGCGCGCCCTCGTACTCCCGCTGGGTCGTGTCGTAGGCGACGACGTAGTCGAAGGCGGCCGGTACGGCCATCGGCCACATGTACGCGGCGACCACCTGGAGCACCGCCCCGCGCCGGGCGGCCTCCTGGAACGCGAAGCCGATCGCCTCGCTCTCCCCCGCGTCCTCCGCCGTCGGATCGACGCCGAGGACGATCCGTCCGTGCGCGGCGCCGGGCTCCTGCCCCTCCGCCGTCTCCTGCCGTGCCCCGCCCCGGTCCGGGCGCGGGACGACCACGACCGGGCAGGTGGCGTGCGCGGCGCACGCCATGCCGTTGGAGCCGAGCAGCAGGCTCGCGAAGCCGCCCCGGCCCCGCGAGCCGAGCACCAGCAGCTGCGCCTGGTCGCCGAGGCCCGGGAGGATCACGTCCGTGAGCCCGCTGAGGCTGCGGAACTCCACCTCCGGCAGCTCGGCCCCCTCGGGCAGCTTGGTCCGCAGCTCCTCCAGGACGGGGTCGCCGGTGCCGGCTTCCGCCTCGGCGGCGCGCGCCGAGGTCACGTACGGCCATACGTGCACGACCTGGAGCGGCGCGGAGCGGAGCCGGGCCGCCTCGGCCGCCCAGTGCATCGCCCGCTCGCTGTCCGGGGACCCGTCCACCCCGACGATGACCGGCAACCTGTCCATGTCTGCCTCCCTACGTTCCGCCTGCGGGCCCGCGCGGCCGCCGCGGCCCGCCGATACCCGCGGCCGTCGCGGCCACTGCGCCCGGTACCCTGCCCGCGACCGGGCGATCGGTACGCATTACAGGCGATATGGGCGAGTATTCCGGACAGGCGCCCTCGGCGACGGCATGATCGGTAAGTGGCGTGTGCCCACGAGCCGCTAAAATCGAACTTCCTCGCACTGCCCGGCCCTTGGGCCGTGCCCGCTCCGGGACGCGCCCCGCCGGCCGTGCCGCCCGATCCAGGACGTCATGAACGCACTCCGGCCGAACGCCCCGCCGACCACCGCAGCCGCCCCGCAGGACGCCACTCCGGCACCCGTGCTCACCTGGGACGAAGGGGGCGAGCCACGGTCCGCCCGGTGGCGCTCGGAGAACGGCGCCGCACCGCCGCGGCGGGTGGCGGTCGCCGACGACCGCACGCGGGCCGCCGACGCGTACAAGCTCGCCTGCGAGGGCACCGCGCTGCTGTGGCGCGGCGACTTCCACAACGCGCGCCAGCTGCTGGCCGCGCTGGCCCGGCGCATCGACCGCCGGCCCCGCAAGCCGGCCCCCGCCGACGACCCGGCCCGCGCCTTCCACCTGCACCGCGCGGCCCAGAGCCAGCGCGCCCGCATCCTCGGCATGCTGCTCGTGCCGCTCGACGCCGCGTACGGCGTCCCGCTGCACCGCGCCCCCGACGTCCGCGCCGCCTGCATCCAGGCGTACGGTCCCGCGCCCGCGGAGAGCGGCGCTGCGGGCGGCACCCACTCGGTCGTCTCGCTGCGGGAGCTGCTCGGGCTGGTCGGCGCGTACGAATGGCACCGCAAGGGCGTCGAGATCCCGGCCCTCGGCGGCGAGCGGATCCACCCCGACTACGGCGTCTTCTCGCCCCAGCGCGGCGAGTACGTGGACCTGGTCGGGCGGGCCCCGCTGCCCGCCGACCCGCTCCCGCTGGCCTTCGACATCGGCACCGGCAGCGGCGTGCTGGCCGCGGTGCTGGCCCGGCGCGGCGTCCGGCGCGTCGTCGGCACCGACCAGGACCCGCGCGCGCTGGCCTGTGCCCGGCGGAACGCCGAGCGGCTGGGCGTCGCCGACCGGTTCGAGGCCGTCGCCGCCGACCTCTTCCCCACGGGGCGCGCCCCGCTCGTCGTCTGCAACCCGCCGTGGCTGCCGGCCAAGCCCACGTCCGCCGTGGAGTACGCCGTCTACGACCCGAACAGCCGGATGCTGCGCGGCTTCCTCGCGGGCCTCCCGGCGCATCTGACGCCGGGCGGCGAGGGCTGGCTGATCCTCTCCGACCTGGCCGAGCACCTGGGGCTGCGCACCCGCGCCGACCTCCTCGCCCTGTTCGAGGCGGCCGGCCTGACCGTGCTCGACCGGCTCGACATCGCGCCGCGGCACCCCAAGGCACGCGACACCTCGGACCCGCTGCACGCCGCCCGCGCGGCGGAGGTGACGTCCCTGTGGCGGCTGGGCGCGGCGGAGGACTGAGACACCGGCACCGGGA
>NZ_PQSQ01000158.1 GCF_002920575.1 Streptomyces sp. Ru73
CCGCCCCCGCCCGGCCCGCCGCGACCACCGCACAGGTCTGGATCACCACGGCCGACGGCACGAAGAGACTCGCCAGGGCTGCCGACGCGTCGTTCGACGACGGCAGGCAGCAGATCGACATCAGCGTCGACTCGCGCGAGCAGGAGCAGCAGTTCACCGGTGCGGGCGCCTCCCTCACCGAGGCGTCGGCACACCTGATCGCCGGGCTGCCCGAAGGACAGCGCACCGCGCTCATGAAGGACCTGTTCTCGCGGGACGGCGCGGGCATCGGTCTGAACTACCTCCGCCAGCCGCTGGGCGGTTCCGACTTCGTCGCCCGGCTGCCCTACTACACGTACGAGGACACCAAGGGCGCGTTCTCGATCGGCCGGGACACCGAGGAGATCCTGCCGCTGCTGAAGCAGGCCAGAGGCATCAACTCCGGCATCCGGGTGATGGGCACGCCGTGGTCGGCGCCCGCGTGGATGAAGGACAGCGGCAAGCCGGAGGGCGGCCGACTCACCCGTGAACACTACGGGGACTACGCCGACTACCTGGTCAGGGCCGTGAAGGCGTACCGCGAGGCAGGCGTGCCGGTCGACGACCTCACCGTGCAGAACGAGCCGCTGTTCGAGACGACGTACCCCTCGATGGGCATGAGCGCCGACGAGCAGGCCGACTTCCTGAAGGTGCTGGACGCCCGGCTGACCGCCGCCGCCCTGCCCACCCGGCTGTTCGCCTACGACCACAACTGGGACCGGCCCGACTTCCCGCTCACCGTCCTGAACCGCACGAAGGACATCGCCCGCGTCCAGGGCGCTGCCTTCCACTGCTACGGCGGCAGCCCCGAGGCCCAGCAGCAGGTGCGGGACGCGGGCAAGCGGGTGTTCTTCACCGAGTGCTCGGGCACCGACAGCGACGACCCGGCGCGGACCTTCGCCGACACGCTGAAGTGGCAGACCGAGAACCTGGTGATCCGCAGCATGCGCTCCGGCGCGGAGACCGTGGTGCTGTGGAACCTGGCGCTGGACAAGGACGGCGGGCCGCACTTCGGGAACTGCGGGACCCGCTGCAACGGCGTCGTGCAGGTCGACGGCGGTGCCGTCACCAAGAACGCCGAGTACTACGTCCTCGGCCATGTGGCGAAGTTCGTGGACCGCGGCGCGCACCGCATCGGCTCCACCAGCCAGGGGTCCGGCGGGGTGCAGGACGTGGTCTTCGAGAACCCGGACGGCTCGCGGGCCGCCGTGGTGCTCAACGCCACCGGCTCGGCGCGGACCTTTTCGGTGACCGAGAGCGGCAGATCGCTGCGGTACGAGCTGCCGGCGGGCGCCGTGGCCACGTTCAGGTGGTCCGGCGCCCCCACCGGCTGAGCGGCACGTCCTCAGTCGGCCAGCAGGGCCGTGATGGCCTTGTCCAGCGCGCCGCCGACGTCCTCGACGTGCAGGTGGTGCCCGTCCTCGACGATCAGCTCACCGCCGGTGACGACATGGCTGACGTCGGCGGCGGTGCCGGCGAAGACGGCGTGGGCCAGCGGATCGCCGGCCCGCGCCCCGGCCGTACGGGGCGAGTCCAGCCGTACGGTGGTGAGGTCGGCGTGCTTGCCGGGCGCGATCCGGCCGGCGTCCCAGCCGAGCGCTGCCGCCCCGGCGGAGGTCGCCGCGGTGAGGAGCTCGGCGGCGCTCCAGTGGCCGCGGCGGCCGCTGACCAGCCGCTCGTCCAGTTCGACCGCGCGGGCCTCCTCCCACAGGTCGATCATCATGTGCGCGTCGCTGCCGAGGCTCAGCGGCGTGCCGGCCGCGGCCAGCCGCCCGGCGGGGCCGATCCCGTCGGCGAGGTCGCGTTCGGTGGTCGGGCAGAGGCAGACGCCGGTGCGGGACTCGCCGAGCAGCACGATGTCGGCGCCGTCCAGATGCGTGGCGTGCACGGCCGTCGCGCCCTCGCCCAGTACTCCCTTCTCGTGCAGCAGGCGGGTGGGGGTGCGGCCGTACCGCTGGCGGCAGGCGGCGTTCTCGGCGGGCTGCTCGGAGAGGTGGACGTGGAGCGGGACGCCACGGCGCCGGGCGTCGGCGGCGACGAACGTCATCGCCTCCCGCGGCACGGCGCGGACGCTGTGCACGGCGGCACCGATCCGCAGCCGGTCGCCGTCGCGCAGGCCGTGCGTGCGCAGCGCCCAGTCCTCGGCGCTGCCGTCGCTGAACCGCCGCTGCACGCCCTCCAGCCGTCTGCCGTCGATGTCGGCCATCAGGTAACAGGTGTCGAGGAGGGTCAGGCGGACGCCGGCCTCGGCGGCGGCGCGGGCGAGCGCGCGGCCCATGGCGTTGGGGTCGTCGTACGGGGTGCCGTCGGGGTTGTGGTGGACGTAGTGGAACTCGCCGACGGCCGTGATGCCGGACAGTGCCATCTCGGCGTACGTGGCGCGGGCGAGCGCGTACATGCGGTCGGGGTCGAGGTGTCCGGCGGCGTCGTACATGACGTCGCGCCAGCGCCAGAAGTCGGTGACGCCGCTCTGGCTGCGGCCCCGGATGGCGCGGTGGAAGACGTGGGAGTGGGTGTTGGCCAGGCCCGGGACGGTGAGCCCTGGCAGTCGGACGGCACCGGGCGGTGCCGGGGTGTTGTCGGTGACGCGGGTGATCCGGCCGTCGGCCACGTCGATGAGGACCTGTTCGGCGACGCCGGTGCCGCCGAGCCAGGCGTACTCGCAATGAAACGTCATCCGGCCTCCCTGATGACGGTCCGCCGCGGCCGGTCACGCACCGCGGCGCCCACGGGGCATTCCGTCAACGGTAGTTGATCTCCGAACGAGTGGGAACGCCCCGCGCGTACGTGGCCTCAAGAGGGCGGTGGAAAGGACGGGTTCAGGATGGCGGCAGCGGGCCGGAAGGGCCCTCTTGCGCCGCGGCCGGTGCCGGTCCCGTGCTGCCCCGGGGCTGGAGCCGGGGCAGCGGTTCCTGGGTGTGGCCCGCTGGCGCGCCGTCGAGGAGGGCGGTGAGGGCCTGCGCCGCGTGCCGGCCGAAGGCGGCGGTGTCGCGCAGCGGTGCGGTGAGCGCCGGGTGCACGCTGCGGCACAGCACCGAGTCGTCCCACGCGACCAGGGAGAGCTGGTCGGGGACGCGGATGCCGCGCTCGGCGGCGACGGCGAGCCCGGCGACGGCCAGCACGTCGTTGTCGTAGATCAGCGCGGTGGGCGGCTGCGGCCCGTCCAGTACGCGGCGGGTGGCGGCGGCGCCCTCGCTGTCGGAGTAGTCGGTGGTCACGGAGGCCGTGCCGGTGAGGCCGAGGCGGGCCGCCTCGGTGCGCAGCGAGGCGATCCGGCGCTGGGTGTGCGCGAATTCGGGCAGCCCGGCGATGTGCGTGATACGGCGGTGGCCCAGCGCGTGGAGATGGCCGACGATCGCCGCCATGATGCCCGCGTCGTCGGCCCCGAGCGTGGAGACGGCCGGGCTCTCGCCGTCCGCCGCGGCCTGCGCGGGGGCGCCGATCATCACCGCCGGCAGGCCGAGGCCGTCGAGCAGGCCGGGGCGCGGGTCGTCCTGGCGCGGGTCGACGACGAGGACGCCGTCCACCCGGTGCTCGGCCCACCAGCGGCGGTAGGTGGCGCACTCCGCTTCCAGCCCCTCGACGACCTGGAAGAGCAGTCCGAGGCTGCGCCGGGACAGCTCCTCCTGGATGCCGGAGACCAGCTGGAGGAAGAAGGACTCGACGCCGAGGGTGCGGGCGGGGCGCGCGAGCACCAGCCCGACGGTGGCGGAGCCCTCGCCGGAGAGCGCGCGGGCCGCGGCGCGCGGCTGCCAGCCGAGCTGTTCGGCGACCCGGCGGATGCGCTCCCGGGTCACGGGCGAGACGCCCGGGCGGTCGTTGAGCGCGAAGGAGACCGCGCTCTCGGACACCCCGGCGCGCAGGGCGATGTCCTTCATGGTCGGCCGCCGGGCCGGCGTACGGCGCATGCTCCCTCTTCCACTGACCTACTAATGCGCTTGAGTGCGCACAGACTAAAGCGCATTAGCACTTGGCGCAACAGTCCCGAACTCACGGTCCTGACCAGCGCGTTCGGTGTGACGAAAAGAAATTCGCGCGAGAAGTGTTGACGTAACTCCGCGGCTGCGGGCACCTTTTGGGGCGCCCACCCAGGACCGACCGAAGGAGCCCTGCGGCCATGCCCACTTTCCGGGGTACCCGTGTGTCCAGACCCGCCCGTACCGCCGTACCGCTGCTGGCGGGCGCACTGCTCCTCAGCGCCTGCGGGGGTGGTGCCGACGACGCCGGCAGCGCCGCCGACGGCAAGGTCAGCGGCCACATCAGCTTCCAGACCTGGAACCTGCGGGCGCAGTACAAGGACTACTTCAACGGCCTCATCGACGAGTTCGAGAAGGCGCACCCCGGCACGAAGGTGAAGTGGATCGACCAGCCGGCCGAGAACTATCCGGAGAAGCTCAGCGCGGACGCCGGCGCCGGCACCCTGCCCGACGTCGTCAACGTCTCCCCCGACCTGTCGTACCCGCTGGCCAAGGCCGGGCTGCTGATGAACCTGGACAAGGAGCCGGTCACCGCGAAGGCCAAGGGCGCGTACACCCCGGAGGCTTGGCAGGGCAATGAACTGCCGGGCCTGGACGGTGCGTACGCGTTCCCCTGGTATCTGAACACCGGCCCGCTGTTCTACAACAAGGCGCTGTTCAAGAAGGCCGGACTGGACCCGGAGAAGCCGCCGAGGACGTACGACGAGCTGTTCGCCGACGCCGGGAAGATGGCGAAGGCCAGCGGCGGCAAGGTCGCCACGCTCGCCGGGGTGCCCGCGATCGAGGACTTCGGGCGGTACGGCGTGAAGCTGATGAACGCCGACGCGACGAAGTTCACCTACAACGAGCCGCGGGGCGTGGAACTGCTGACCGAGTACAAGAAGCTGTTCAAGAGCGGCGGGCTGGACTCGCAGGCGCTCAGCGCCACCCCGGAGAGCGCGGGCCGCAAGTTCCTCCAGCAGCGGGTGGCGATGAACCCGGGCAGCGCGCACGACCTGGCCAACTTCAAGGAGAACGCGCCGGACCTGTACAAGAACCTGGGCATCACCGACGCGCCGGCCAACACCGGCAAGCCCAACATGTACGTGATGGGCCTGGGCATCAACGACCGCAGCAAGCACAAGGCGGCGGCCATCGCCTTCGCGCGGTTCGTGACCAACCAGCGCAACCAGGAGTCCTTCGCGCACCAGGTCGCGGTCTTCCCCAGCACCAAGGGCTCGCTGGACAAGCCGTACTGGACGAAGGACGACGGCACCGACGAGGGCCGGGTGCGGGTGGCCTCGGCGAAGATGCTGGACGGCGCGGTCAACTACACGCCGGTGGTGATGACGGAGGAGATGAAGACCGTCCTGCAGAACGAGGTCGCCAAGGCGCTGCAGGGCGACAAGTCCCCGAAGAAGGCGCTGGACGACGCGGTCGCGCAGAGCAACCGGCTGCTGCAGCAGGGCTGAGGCATGAGCGTACGCACCCATCGCGCGGCCAGCCCCTGGCTCTTCCTGCTGCCGGGGCTGGCGGTGGTCGCGGCCTTCGTCCTCTATCCCTTCCTCAGCACGGTGCAGCACGCCTTCACCGACGCGCGCACGCTCACCCCCGGCGTGTGGGTGGGGCTGCGCAACTTCCAGGAGATGCTGCACGACCCGCAGTTCTGGACCGCGCTGCGCAACAGCCTGCTGTACGTGGTGGTCGTGGTGCCCTGCACGGTGCTGCTGCCGCTGCTGCTCGCCCTGCTGGTGGAGAAGCCGCTCAAGGGCGTGGTGTTCTTCCGGGCCGCCTTCTACACGCCGGTGGTCGCCTCGGTGGTCGTGGTGGCGCTGATCTGGGTGTGGATGCTGGACGACCGCGGGCTGCTGAACAGCATGCTGGAGATGGCGGGCGCCGGCCCGGTGTCCTTCCTCGGGGACGCGTGGCTGGTGCTGCTGTGCGCGATGGCCCTGACGGTGTGGAAGGGCCTCGGCTACTACATGATCATTTACCTGGCGGCGCTGGCCCAGGTGCCCAGGGAGCTGCACGAGGCCGCCGCCGTGGACGGCGCGGGCCCCTTCCGCCGCTTCGTCACCGTGACCGTGCCCGCCGTGCGCTCCACGATGGTGCTGGTCGGCGCACTGTCCTCGGTCGCCGCCTTCAAGGTGTTCTCCGAGGTGTACCTGCTGGCCGGGCCGACCGGCGGCCCGGCCGGCGAGGACAGCACGCTGGTGATGCTCGTCCAGCGCTCCGGCACGGGCCTGTCCGGCCGGGTCGGCTACGCCTCCGCGCTCTCCCTCGTCATCTTCTGCATCGCGCTCCTGCTGATGCTGCTCGTGCTGCGCGCCGACCGTAAGGAGAAGACCGCGTGACCCGCGTCGGCCGCACGGAACGGATCGTGCGCTACGTGCTGATGCTCGCCGTGCTGGCGATCTCCATCGGCCCCTTCCTCTGGCAGCTCTCCACCTCGCTCAAGGGCCCGCACGAGAACATCTACCCGTCGCCGCCCTCCTTCGTCCCGCACGACCCGACCCTCGCCAACTACGCCGAGGTGGCCCGCATCATCCCGGTGTGGGACTACGCGCTGAACTCGCTGAAGGTCGCGGCGGCCAACGTCCTCACCAACTGCGCGGGCGCCTCGCTCGCCGGGTACGCGCTGGCCCGGCTGCGGTTCCGCGGCCGTACGGCGGCCGGGCTGGTGTTCGTCGCCGCGCTGCTGGTCCCGCTGGAGTCGATCATCATCGCGCAGTTCACCACCATGCGGGACCTGGGTCTGAACAACACGCTGGTCGCCGTGGTCCTGCCGGGCAGCGTCGGCGCGCTGAACGTGCTGCTGATGCGCAACGCCTTCCGCGCCCTCCCGTACGAGGTGGAGGAGGCGGCCGTCGTGGACGGTGCCAACGTCTGGCAGCGGTTCTGGCGCATCGCGCTGCCGTCGGTGAAGGGCACCCTGGCCGTCGTCGCGATCTTCGCGTTCATGGGGGCCTGGGACGACTTCCTGTGGCCACTGATCGTGCTGTCCGACCCGGACCACTTCACCCTCACCGTGGGCCTGAACTTCCTGCACGGCACCTTCGCGGACAAGCCGCGCGTGGTCGCCGCCGGCACCATCATCGCGGTCGCGCCGCTGATCGTGATGTTCGCCTGCCTCCAGCGGTACTTCTTCCGCGGCGTCGGCGAGGGCGCGGTCAAGGGCTGACCCGACCGCACCGCGCCACTCCCTCCACCCCCCGTCGAACAGGACCTGTATGCCCCCGCTCCGCTTCGGCGTGAACTACACGCCCACCCGCGGCTGGTTCCACCACTGGCTCGACTTCGACCTGGACGAGGTACGCGCCGACCTGGACTCCGTCGCGGCCCTCGGCCTGGACCACGTACGTGTCTTCCCGCTCTGGCCACTCTTCCAGCCCAACCGCACGCTGATCCGGCCGCGCGCGGTGGACCAGCTGGTCCAGCTCGCCGACGCGGCGGCCGAGCGCGGCCTGGACGTCGCCGTCGACGGCCTCCAGGGCCACCTCTCCAGCTTCGACTTCGTGCCCGCCTGGACCACCACCTGGCACCGCCGCAACCTCTTCACCGACCCGGACGTGCTGGCCGGGCAGGCCGCGTACCTGGAGACGCTGGCGGCGGCCCTCGCCGACCGGCCGAACTTCCTCGGCCTGACCCTCGGCAACGAGACGAACCAGTTCTCCGGCGACCCGCATCCGGACCCCGACCGCATCACGCCCGGTCAGGCCGCGGCCTGGCTGGAGCGGATGCTGGCGGCGTGCGAGCGCGGTGCGCCCGGACGCATGCATCTGCACGCTTCGTACGACGCGGCGTGGTATCTGGACGGGCACCCCTTCACACCGGAACACTCCGCGACGCTGGGCGCGCTGACCGCCGTGCACGCGTGGGTGTTCAACGGGACGGCGCAACGGTACGGCAGGGAGTCAACGGCCGTCGCGCAGCACGCCGCGTACCTCATCGAGCTGTCCAAGGCGTGGGCGGCGGACCCGGCACGGCCGGTGTGGCTCCAGGAGGTCGGCGCGCCCGCACCGCACATCCCCGCCGCCAACGCGCCGGACTTCGTCCGCGCCACCGTGCGGGCCGCGCTGGACTGCCCGGACCTGTGGGGCATCACGTGGTGGTGCTCGCACGACGTGGACCGGGCGCTGGCCGACTTCCCCGAGCTGGAGTACAGCCTCGGGCTGCTGACCAACGACCGCGAGGTGAAGCCGGCGGGCCGCGCCTTCGCCGACGCCGTACGGGAGGAGCGGTCCGCACCGCACACTCCCGCGCCCCGCACCCTCGCGCTGGCCGTGGAGAGCGGTACGCCGTGCGCGCCCGGCGGCCCGGTCTTCGAGGCGTGGATGCGGCTCGCGGAACGCGGCCTGCGGCCGGCCTGCGTACGGAGTGAACGGGCCGTGGACAGCGCGTACTTGACGGACCGCGGCATCGCGGAAGTGATCCAGCCCCATGAGGCGTAAACACGAGGCGTGAAGGAGCCCCACCGCCATGCACGATCACCGCACCACCACCGAAGCCCGGCTCAAGCGGGTGCTGGAAGAGCGCCTGTGGCCCGCCGTGTACCCCGAGTCGGTACAGCTGACCATCGGCGTGTGGCACGCGCCCGGCGAGCCGGTACCGGTCGCCGAGGGCATCGCCGCGCCGCGCACTCCGATCGAGCCGGGCGCGCCCTGGGGCCCGCCGTGGGGCACCAGCTGGTTCACGGTCAGCGGCACCGTGCCCGAGGAGTGGGCCGGGCGGACCGTCGAGGCGCTGCTGGACCTGGGCTTCGACGAGAACATGCCCGGCTTCCAGTGCGAGGGCCTGGTGTACCGCCCGGACGGCTCGCCGGTGAAGGGGCTGAACCCGCGGAACCAGTGGGTGCGGATCGGCGCGCCCGCCCGTGGCGGCGAGGAGGTGCTGCTGCACGTCGAGGCGTCCGCCAACCCCGTCATCCTCGATTACCATCCCTTCCTCCCCACCGAGCTGGGCGACCGGGAGACGGCCGGTGACGTGCCGCAGTACAAGCTGGCGCGCATGGACCTCGCCGTCTTCGACGAGACGGTGTGGGAGCTGGCGCACGACCTGGAGGTGCTGGGCCAGCTGATGGCCGAGCTGGGCGAGGACACCGCGCGCCGCTGGGAGATCCTGCGTGCGGTGGAACGGGCGCTGGACGCGGTGGACCTCCAGGACATCGGCGGGACGGCGGCCCGTGCCCGGGACGAGCTGACCGGTGTGCTGTCCGCACCCGCCCACGCCTCCGCGCACCGGATCAGCGCCGTCGGGCACGCGCACATCGACTCGGCGTGGCTGTGGCCGCTGCGCGAGACGGTGCGGAAGGTGGCGCGTACGGCGTCCAACATGACCGCGCTGCTGGAGGACGAGCCGGACTTCGTGTACGCGATGTCGCAGGCACAGCAGTACGCGTGGCTGAAGGAGCACCGGCCCGAGGTGTACGCGCGGGTGAAGAAGGCGGTGGCGGACGGCCGGTTCGTGCCGGTGGGCGGCATGTGGGTGGAATCGGACACCAACATGCCGGGGTCCGAGGCGCTGGCCCGGCAATTCGTGCACGGCAAGCGGTTCTTCCTGGAGGAGTTCGGGGTCGAGACGGAGGAGGTGTGGCTGCCGGACACCTTCGGGTACTCGGCGGCGCTCCCCCAGCTCGTGCGGCAGGCCGGTGCGAAGTGGTTCCTGACGCAGAAGATCTCCTGGTCGCGTACCAACTCCTTCCCGCACCACACGTTCTGGTGGGAGGGGCTGGACGGCACCCGCGTCTTCACGCACTTCCCGCCGATGGACACCTACAACGCGCAGCTGTCGGGCAAGGAGGTCGCACACGCGGCACGCAACTTCCGCGAGAAGGGCGCGGCGAGCCGGTCGCTCGCGCCGACGGGCTGGGGCGACGGGGGCGGCGGCACGACCCGCGACATGCTGGCGCGGGCACGGCGGCTGGCGGACCTGGAGGGCTCGGCCCGTGTCGTCTTCGAGAAGCCGGCGGAATTCTTCGCGAAGGCCGAGGCGGAGTATCCGGACGCGCCGGTGTGGACCGGTGAGCTGTATCTGGAGCTGCACCGCGCGACGCTGACCAGCCAGGTCCGCACGAAGCAGGGCAACCGGCGCAGCGAGCACCTGCTGTACGAGGCGGAGCTGTGGTCGGCGACGGCGGCGGTACGCACCGGATTCCCTTACCCCTACGACCAGTTGGACCGGCTGTGGAAGGAGGTACTGCTGCACCAGTTCCACGACATCCTGCCGGGCACGTCCATCGCGTGGGTGCACCGGGAGGCGGCGGAGCGGTACGCGCGCATCGCGGCCGAGCTGGAGGAGCTGATCGGCGCCGCGCAGCGGGCGCTGGCCGGTGATCCGGCGGCGGGCCGCACGCTGGTGTTCAACGCGGCCCCGCACGGCCGCGAGGGGCTGCCGGCGCGCGGTGCGCGGCCCGAGCGCGCGGAGCCCAACGGCACCGGCTGCGTGCCGCGCGCGGGTGGCGGCTATGTGCTGGACAACGGGCTGCT
>NZ_PQSQ01000159.1 GCF_002920575.1 Streptomyces sp. Ru73
ATCCTGCTCAGCCAGAACGCCCAGGTGGCCGGGTTCGACGGGACGACGCTGCAGGTCGGCTTCCCCAACGCCGGAGCGCGCGACAGCTTCGCGAACGGCGGCAGTGAGGACGTACTGCGGGAGGCGCTGGCCGAACGGTTCGGCGTGCAGTGGCGAGTCGAGGCGATCATCGACCCGTCCGGCGGTGCCAACCCGCCGGGTGGCGGCCAGGCCCCGCGCGGCGGTGGCTTCGGCGGTGGCGGTACGGGCGGTGCCGGTGGCGGCTTCGGCGGCGGTGGTTACGGCGGCGGGGCGCCTGCCGGACCGCCGCAGCAGCAGCCCGCAGCGGCCCCCGCCCCGGCGCCGGCACAGAGCCCGCCGGACCAGGGCGGTGGTTACGGCGGCGGCCAGGGCGCGCAGCGGGCGCGGCAGGCCGTGGCCTCGGCCGGGGCCCAGCAGGCACCGGCAGCGGAGCCGGAGTACCGCGAGCCGGAGCCCCCGCCGGTGTCGATCGAGGACGACATGCCGGCCGAGGACGACGCCGACCTCGTCGACTCCGCGCTCAGCGGCTACGACCTCATCGTGCGCGAGCTGGGTGCGACGGTCATAGAGGAGTACAACAACGAGTGACCGCGGGCGGCCGAGGAAGACGGCCCGCGAAGCGGCTTGCGCGGGGCGCGTGACCGCGTACGGCCAGGTGCGAGGCGTAGGCGGCAGCGTCGGGCCGTCGGGTGCGGGTCTCGTGCCACCACCTCGTGCCACCACCTCGTGCCACCACCTCGTGGCGGCACGATGCCGCCGCGTCGGGCCGTCACTTGGCGCCGCGTCGACGCGTCGGCGTGTGCTCGCCAGAGGTCCGTAACCGGTCGCTTTGCGTAGTCGTACCTGGCGCCAGGCGTCGCGTTCCGTAATCGCCGCAGCGTCCGCGGCCGGTCCGGAGGTGCGGCGTCGAGGGGCACATCCGTGCTCCTCCCCGCGACGTAGGGCGTCATCCTGCTGGAGCACGTAGGCTCGGGCTACCGCACCCATTTGTAGTCGTACGGCAGGAGTCCGCAGTGATCCCCGGTGGTCAGCCCGATATGCAGCAGCTGCTCCAGCAGGCCCAGAAGATGCAGCAGGACCTCGCGGCGGCCCAGCAGGAGCTGGCGCAGACGCCCGTGTCGGGGTCGGCCGGCGGTGGCCTCGTCAAGGCGACCGTGACCGGCGCCGGTGAGCTGAAGGGCCTGGAGATCGACCCCAAGGCGGTCGACCCCGAGGCGGCCTCCCCCGAGGAGACGGCCGAGACCCTCGCGGACCTCGTCATCGCGGCGGTCCAGGACGCCAACGCCGCGGCCGCGAAGCTCCAGCAGGACAAGCTGGGCCCGCTCGCGCAGGGCCTCGGCGGCGGCAGCGGCATCCCGGGCCTCCCCTTCTGAGGCCGGACCGGCGAAGCGGCCGGTCAGGGCGGGCGAAGGCGCCGATCTTGTAGGTGGGCGAGGAGGCTTCGGGCCGGAACTCCGGAGCCGCCGGACTCCAGGGGCCGGGCCCGACCCCGGAGCCGATCCGGCCCCCGAAGCCGGCCCGGCCCCGCCGGAGCCCGGCCCGCCCCCCCGGGCCCGCCACGCAAGACCGGCGGACCCGAATCGGCCCGGACGGACCGGATCGGATCGGGGACCCGGCCCAGACGGACCGGACCGGACCGGGGACCCGGCGCAGACGGCCCAGACGGCCCGACCCGAATGGACCGGACCCAGAGACCCGGTCCACCCCCGGCCCCGCCGGGGAAGAACAGAAGAAGACCGGAAGGCCGGCAGGCCAAGACTTCCGGCAGGTTCCCTCCTCGGGGAGCCGAAACCTCCCGTTCGAGCGGGAGGGCAACTAGCGTACGGAGCAGTGCGGACAAGGGAGAGAGCTTTCCGTGTACGAAGGCGTGGTCCAGGACCTGATCGACGAGCTGGGGCGGCTGCCCGGCGTCGGTCCCAAGAGCGCGCAGCGGATCGCCTTCCATGTCCTCCAGGCCGAGCCGACCGACGTCCGGCGGCTGGCGAACGCACTGATGGAGGTCAAGGCGAAGGTCCGGTTCTGCGCCGTGTGCGGCAACGTCGCACAGGACGAGCAGTGCCAGGTCTGCCGTGACCCGCGCCGGGACCCCTCGGTCATCTGCGTCGTCGAGGAGCCCAAGGACGTCGTCGCGATCGAACGGACGCGGGAGTTCCGCGGCCGGTACCACGTACTGGGCGGGGCGATCAGCCCCATCGAGGGCGTGGGCCCGGACGATCTTCGGATCAGGGAGCTGCTGGCCCGGCTCGCCGACGGCACCGTCGGCGAGCTGATCCTGGCCACCGATCCGAACCTGGAAGGCGAGGCCACCGCCACGTACCTCGCGCGCATGATCAAGCCCATGGGACTGAAGGTGACGCGCCTGGCCAGCGGCCTGCCGGTCGGGGGCGATCTGGAGTATGCCGACGAGGTCACGCTCGGGCGGGCCTTCGAAGGACGGAGACTTCTCGATGTCTGATCCCACGTTGCACAACGCCACCCAGAACCCCGACGACTTCGCCGTACAGATCTCCGACTCGGTCGAGAGCTTCATCGTGGCGGTCACGGAAGTGGCACGCGGCGACGAACCGGACAGCGCGGTGCCCTTCCTGCTCCTGGAGATCTCCCAGCTGCTGCTCACCGGCGGCCGGCTGGGCGCCCACGAGGACATCGTTCCCGACGAGCGGTACGAGCCGGACGTCGGTCCGGAGCCGGACGTGGACGAGCTGCGGGAGCGGTTCGCCGCGCTGCTGGACCCGGTGGACGTCTACAACGAGCTGTTCGACCCGTACGTACCGCGCAGCGCGCCGGTGGCCTGCCGGATCTCCGACGACCTCGCCGACATCATCACCGACCTGCGGCACGGCCTCGCGCACTACCGGGCCGGGCGGGTCACCGAGGCCCTGTGGTGGTGGCAGTTCTCGTACCTGTCGAACTGGGGGCCCACCGCGAGCGCCGCGCTGCGCGCCCTGCAGTCGCTGGTCGCGCACGTCCGCCTGGACCAGCCGCTGGACGAGCTGGACGGCCTGGACACGGACACGGGCGCCGACGGCGGCGGCAACCTGGAGGAAGAGGCCGGGAAGGTGATGGCGGCGGAGATCGCCGGCCCGCTCGGCCTGCGCCAGGGCTGAGGGACGGGGCAGGGGGCACGGGGCCCGGCGTACGCGTACGGGGCCGCACCCGGCGTCCCCGTACGGGGCGGTACGCGGCCGTCCCGTATCCCCCTGCGGGCCATACGCGGCCGTCCTGCAGGCCCGCAAGGCGTACGCACGCGCCCCCTCGTGCCCTGGCCCGCCCCCGCCTAACGCCGTGCGCCCTGTGAGCTGGCTTACGTTTCGGGGTGGTTTCCGTGTGCTCCCGGCCGGAGCGGGCAGGTGGCTTGCCGAGCGGGCGCGACGGAGCGCCACGCCGGCCGTTTCGGGAGATACTCGGAAAGAAGGACACGGACGGCTCGTACCGGGTCAGGGCGGTGGGCGCTGCGGTCGGACGCGACCGACACGCCGACCGTTTCGATCAGGTTATGAGCAATGTGTCTCACGATGTGGTATTGGCGAGGCGGATTCCGCCTGCTCGATAGACTGAGCCGACCGCATGGCCCCTGAACCCGGGGGTCCGGAAACGCCCGCAGACCTGCGGAATCCGCAGGCCACGGGGATCCGACAGACAGTTGCGAGGAGCGAGCACACGTGGGCCTTGTCGTGCAGAAGTACGGCGGCTCATCCGTTGCGGATGCCGAGGGCATCAAGCGCGTTGCCAAGCGAATCGTCGAGGCCAAGAAGAACGGCAACCAGGTTGTCGTAGTGGTCTCCGCGATGGGCGACACGACGGACGAGCTGATCGATCTCGCGGGGGAAGTTTCCCCGATGCCTTCGGGCCGCGAGTTCGACATGCTGCTGACCGCCGGAGAGCGGATCTCCATGGCCCTGCTGGCGATGGCGATCAAAAACCTCGGACACGAGGCGCAGTCCTTCACCGGCAGCCAGGCCGGCGTCATAACGGACTCCGTGCACAACAAGGCACGGATCATCGATGTCACGCCGGGCCGGATCCAGACGTCCGTCGACGAGGGCAACATCGCGATCGTCGCCGGCTTCCAGGGCGTGTCCCAGGACAAGAAGGACATCACCACCCTGGGCCGCGGCGGCTCGGACACGACCGCCGTCGCGCTGGCCGCCGCGCTGAATGCGGACGTCTGTGAGATCTACACCGACGTCGACGGTGTCTTCACCGCCGACCCGCGGGTCGTGAAGAAGGCCCGCAAGATCGACTGGATCTCTTTCGAGGACATGCTGGAGCTGGCCAGCTCCGGTTCCAAGGTGCTGCTGCACCGCTGCGTCGAGTACGCACGCCGTTACAACATCCCGATCCACGTCCGGTCCTCCTTCTCGGGGCTTCGGGGTACGTGGGTCAGCAACGAACCGCAAGGGGACCAGCCGATGGAGCAGGCGATCATCTCGGGCGTCGCGCACGACACCTCCGAGGCGAAGGTCACGGTCGTGGGCGTCCCGGACAAGCCGGGCGAGGCCGCGACGATCTTCCGGGCCATCGCGGACGCCGAGATCAACATCGACATGGTCGTGCAGAACGTCTCGGCCGCGTCGACGGGCCTGACCGACATCTCCTTCACCCTGCCGAAGACCGAGGGCCGCAAGGCCATCGCGGCCCTGGAGAAGACCAAGCCGTCCGTCGGCTTCGACTCGCTCCGCTACGACGACCAGATCGCGAAGATCTCGCTGGTCGGCGCGGGCATGAAGACCAACCCCGGCGTCACCGCCGGCTTCTTCGAGGCGCTGTCCAACGCGGGCGTGAACATCGAGCTCATCTCGACCTCCGAGATCCGCATCTCGGTCGTCACCCGCGCCGACGACGTCAACGAGGCCGTGCAGGCCGTCCACAGCGCGTTTGGTCTCGACACCGATTCCGACGAGGCCGTGGTCTATGGCGGCACCGGCCGATGACCTCGGCTGATGGGCCGGTACCGGCAGCGGACGTGCTGCCGTCACCGGCCCATGGGACGCCGCTGCCGGACGAGGGTCCGACGGCGGCGGCCCGTGCGGGCCGCCCGGACGACCGTGCGGCCCGCAGGCCCAACCTCGCCGTCGTCGGCGCCACTGGCGTCGTCGGCGGCGTGCTGCTCGGCATACTCTCCGAGCGCGCCGACATCTGGGGCGAGGTACGGCTGATCGCCGCGCCCCCGGCCCGCCGGGCGGCAGCGGGCAGCAGGACGGACCAGGAGCCGCCGGCGGAGCGCAAGCTGACCGTACGGGGTGTGGAGACCGAGGTCCTGGAGCTCGCCGAAGAGGTCTTCGACGACATCGACATCGCGCTCTTCACCGGGCCCGACGAGGTCTCGGCGGAGTGGGCGCCGGTCGCCGCCGCCAAGGGCGCCGTGGTCGTCGACGACTCCGCCGCCTTCCGTACGGACCCGGACGTTCCGCTGGTCGTACCGGAGGTCAACGCGCGCGCCGCCCGCGTACGGCCGCGCTCCATCATCGCCAGCCCGAACTGCACGACGCTCTCGATGATCGTCGCGCTGGGCGCGCTGCACGCCGAGTACGGCCTCAGCGAGCTGGTCGTCTCCTCCTACCAGGCCGTCTCCGGCGCCGGCCGGGCCGGCGTCGACGCGCTGCGCAGCCAGCTCTCCGCGGTGTCCGGCACGGAACTGGGCACCTCACCCGGCGACGTCCGGCGGGCGGTCGGCGACGACCTCGGGCCGTTCCCCGCGCCGATGGCGCTGAACGTCGTGCCGTGGGCCGGCACCCTCCAGGAGGACGGCTGGTCCTCCGAAGAACTGGCGGTACGCCACGAGTCCCGCAAGGTCCTCGGCCTGCCGGAGCTGCGGGTCACCGCGACCTGCGTCCGCGTACCGGTGATCACCACCCACTCGCTGGCCGTGCACGCGCGCTTCGAGCGCGAGGTCACGGTGGCCGGCGCGCACGAGATCCTGGCCGCCGCGCCGGGAGTCGTCCTCTGCGACGACCCCGAGGAGGGCGAGTTCCCCACCCCCACGGACGCGGTCGGCACGGACCCGGCCTGGGTCGGCCGGGTGCGCCGCTCCCTGGACGACCCGCTCGCGCTCGAACTCTTCGTCTGCGGCGACAACCTCCGCAAGGGCGCGGCCCTGAACACCGCCCAGATCGCCGAACTGGTGGCGGCGGAGCTGACGGGAAGCTGAGCAGTAGCCGAGGTCAGCCGGGGCCGGGCAGCTGAGAGGGCCGGGCGGGCCACGGGCCACGGGCGGCTGGCGGTCGGCTGGCGCTGGGGGCCGAGAGGGCCGGGCGGGCCAAGGGCGGCTGAGAGGTAGCTGCGCGAGGCGGGCATCCGGCGGACAGCTGCTGGGCGGCTGCGCGGGCGGCTGTGCAGGCGGGCCAGGTACTTGAAACTCGAAGGACCCACTCCCCAAGACCTGGCGCCGTAGGTAATAATTCGAGGACTTGTGAAAGTCCTGTGAGCGGATCGTCGATGCTGGTCACGCGAGCTGTATCGATGTTCCGTTCGACTATTCGCTCCCCGTCGTGCTGCAACCGCAGCCGCGCGGGGAGCGTCTTTGTCGCCGCCCTTCCTGGGCGTTCGGCACGGCACGGTTCGGCGACGCGCCCACGCGGCGCACGACGAAGGTCTCACGAGGGCCGCGGTAAGTGCGTAATACCGCCCATACGGGCACGGGCAATATGGGGCATCAAGGAAGAGCTGGTACGCATGAGGGCATTCAACGCATCGCCAAAAACGGTGCCTTGCGCGTACAACCCTGACGGGGGGAAGCGTGTCCAACAGGCGTGGCAGAGGTACTCGGCATCGCGATCGGCCCAGGGGGCACAGGCGGCACGGCTGTGGCGCGGCCGCCGCGTACTCGCATCCCCGGTGGCATGCCGGTGATCGCGCCCTGGCCCGCCGCGCGCCCCTCGCAGGCGCCGTCCCCGCACGGGAACGCTGACGAGGCGATGGCAGCGGGCACCACAGTCGACCACCTCACCGAGACCTACAGAGCGCACTACCGCTCCCTGCTCGGTCTCGCCGCGCTGCTCCTGGACGACACCGCGTCCTGCGAGGACGTCGTCCAAGAGGCGTTCATCCGCGTGCACTCCGCGCGCGGACGTGTGCGCGACCCCGAGAAGACCCTCGCCTACCTGCGGCAGACGGTCGTCAACCTCTCCCGCTCCGCGCTGCGCCGCCGCATCCTCGGACTGAAGCTGCTGTCCAAGCCGATGCCGGACATGGCGAGCGCCGAAGAGGGCGCGTACGAACAGCTGGAGCGGGACCAATTGATCAAGGCGATGCGCGGTCTGCAACGGCGCCAGCGCGAAGTCCTCGTGCTGCGGTACTTCGCCGACATGACCGAGGCGCAGGTCGCCGAGACGCTGGGCATATCGCTCGGCTCGGTAAAGGCGTACGGCTCACGGGGTATCGCGGCGCTGCGCGTCGCCATGGAGGCTCCGGCATGACCAGCAAGCAGTACGGCCCGAACGAGCCCGAGTCCAACGGCTCGACGGGCCCGCACGACCTGCAGGGCCCGGATGGTCCGGACGGCCCGCAGGAAGCGAACGACCCGCACGGCCCGGACGGCCTGCAGGGCCCGGACGCGGCGGATGACAACGGTGCCAAGGGAGCCGAGGGAGCCAAGGGCGCCGAGGGAGAGACCGGGCGGGACGGCGGCCTCGGCGCATTCGGTGCTTCCGCCGGCCTTCGCGACCTCGGTGGGCTTGGCGGGCCTGATGGGCTTGGCGGGCCTGGCGGCCTTGCCGGACCTGACGATCGCGCAGGTGACGGCGAACACGGCGGTGATGGTGGCCAGGGCGGCGACGCCGAGGAGGAGCTGCGCAACCTCCTGCAGTCCGCCGTCCGCGACCTCGAACCGTCCCCCGACTCCCTCGAACACCTCCGCCGCGCGGTACCGGCCCGCCGCCGGCGCCGTCGGCACGCCGTGGCAGGCGCCGCCGCCGTACTGATCTTCGGCGGTACGGCCATGCCCGCCATGCTGCACGTCGCCAACGGCGGGGACGACGCCGACCGCAGCGCCAACGCCGCCAGCAGCTCCCGGGCGCACTTCACCACCGGCGGTACGCACGGCGGCGCCGCCCGCCACGAGAGCGACCGCCCGGCCGGCAAGGACGGCGAGCCGGGCACCAAGGACGGCAAGAAGACCGGCAAGGACAAGGGCAAGGCGAAGGACGGGGCGAGCGAGCAGCCCGGTGGCCCCGCCGCCGACCCGGCCGCGACGATGGACGTCACCTCCCCGGCCTGCCTCCGCTCCCAGCTCGGCAACGGCAGCGCCAGCGTCGCCGCGGCCGACGCCGAAGGCCGCGTCTACGGCACCCTCCGGATCGTCAACGTCTCCACCACGGCCTGCTCCGTCGACGGCGGCGGCAGCGTCACCGCCGTCGCCCAGGGCAGCGCCGACGCGTCCCGTGTCCAGGTCGTCGACCACACCGCGGGCGACGCCGCGACCGGCCTGCCGGACCCCGCGGCGGCCCCCGGCCAGCTGGTGCTCAAGCCCGGCGAGGCGTACGAGGTGAAGTTCGCCTGGATCCCGGCAGAGGGCGGCGGGCCCTCGGGCTGCGCGGCACCCGGTACGCCGACGCCCGGCAGCTCGGAGGGCGCGGGCTCCGGCGAGCCGGCCAACACCACCTCCGCCGAGGGCGGCGGCGACCAGGCGGGCGGCGGCAACGAGAGCGCAGGGGACGGCGGCACGCAGGCCGCCAGCGTGGCGGTCAGCCACACCCCGGAGGCCGGCGAGCCGGCCGCCGCATCCACCACGATCAACGACGCGTGCGCGGGCACGGTGTACCGGACCGGAGCCCTCCCGGCGCAGTAACGGCCGGGTGACGGTCGGGAACGGCCACGGCCCCGTACGACCGTGGTGCACGGGATACGGGCATGGCCTCGGACGACCGTGGTGCGCGGGATTCGGGCATGGCCTCGGGCGACCGTGATGCGGGATACGGCATGGCCTCGGACGACGGTCGGGATACGGGCCCGCCGTCCGGGTACGAGGCACGTGCCCGTACCTTTGATGGTGTGTACCGGTTCCTGCTCACCCCGCGATGGTGGGGAATCAACGTCTTCGTCCTGCTGGCGATCCCCGTGTGCATCTTCATGGGCAGCTGGCAGCTGAGCCGCTTCGAGGACCGCGTCGACACGCACCAGCAGCAGGAACACCGGGCGGCCGACGCCAAGGCCGCGGCCGCCCGCCCGGTGACGCAGCTGCTGCCCGTCGACAAGAACACCTCGGGCCGGCGCGCCAGCGCGACCGGGCACTACGACACCGGTCACCAGCTGCTCGTCCCCGACCGGCAGCTCGGCGAGCGCACCGGCTTCTACGTACTCACGATGCTGCGCACGGACGGCGGCCGGGCGCTGCCCGTCGTACGCGGCTGGCTGCCGGGCGACGCGGACTCGAAGGCCGACACGGCGAAGGTGCCGGCGCCGCCCCGCGGCGAGGTGACCGTCACCGGTGCGCTGCAGGCATCGGAGAACCAGGGCACGCAGGGCGTCCAGACCGGCGGCGGCCTGCCGCACGGCCAGCTCGGCATGATCAGCGCGGCGTCGCTGGTCAACATCGTGCCGTACGACGTGTACGACGCGTGGATCACCGTCTCCGACGCCCAGGCCCCGCTGAAGGCCGTACCGCCGACCGCGGCCGAGGGCAGCGGCCTCGACCTCAAGGCGTTCCAGAACCTCGGCTACACCGGCGAGTGGTTCGTCTTCGCTGGCTTCGTGCTCTTCATGTGGTTCCGCCTCTTCCGCCGCGAAGCCGAAGCCGCCCGCGACGCCGCCCTGGGCATCCCCCCGGAGGGCTTGGCCACCCCGACCGAGCCCACGCACACGGGCACGTCGGCTAAGGCAGCTGGTACGGACGCAGCGGCTGAGGCTGCGGGTACGGCGGACGAGGCTGCAGGTGCGGACGCTGCCGCCGAGGCCACCGGTACGGAGTCGCCGACCGAGGCCGCAGGTGCGGGCGTGCCGACTGAGGCTGCGGGGGCGGAACCTGTGGCTGAGGGGAAGGCGGAGGGGGCGGCTGACGCGGAGGGGGCGGCTGACGCGAAGGCCCCTTCGCGTTCCTGAGCGGGCGAGACGGGCGCTCCGCTTCCCCGCCAGCCGAACACTCACCCCTCCCCGGGGGCCCCTCCCCCCCCCGCCCCCACCCCACCCCTCCCCCCCCGGGTTTTTCAGCTGCCTGGGCGTGCGGGAGTCCGAGGTCTGCAGCCCCGTCCCGCCACCCCGCGGCACCCGCCCCCCCGCACCCCTGGCGTCCCAGTCAG
>NZ_PQSQ01000160.1 GCF_002920575.1 Streptomyces sp. Ru73
CCCGGACGCGGGCCGGCCGCCGGACGCTGCGGCATCATGCCCGGGTTCGGGCGCGCGCCGCCGCCGGGACGGGGACCGGCCTGGCCGGCGCCGCCCTGCGGACGGGGCATGTTGCCCGGGCTCGGACGGTTACCACCGGGAGCCTGCGGGCGCGGACCGCCCTGGCCGGCGCCCTGCGGACGCGGGCCGCCGGGGCCGCCCTGGCCACCGGGGCGCGGCGCGCCGCCGGGACGGGGGGCCTGCGGACGGGCCATGCCCGTGGAGCCGCCGGAGGTGAAGGGGTTGTTGCCCGGACGCGGGCCCTGCGGGCGGTTGCCGCCGGGGCGCGGACCCTGCCGGTCGCCGCCGGGACGCGGGCCCTGGCGGTCGCCGCGGCCCTGGCCGCGGTCCTGCCGGTCCTGGCCGGGACGGGCGCCCGGACGCGGGCCGGGGGTCGCGCCGGGCTTCGGCGCGGCCGGCGCGGACGGCGGAGCCTGGAACTCGGGCTGCGCGGGCGCGGCCGGAGCAGGCTTGGGAGCCGGCTTCGGGCCGGGCGTGGGGCGCGGGCCCGGAGTGGGCGCCGCGGGAGAGGGGGTGCTGCTCTTCGGTGCCTCGGGGGCGGCCGGAGCCGCGGGGCCCGGCTTGGGGGCACCCGGCTTCGGGGCAGCAGGACGTGCCGCCTGCGCCGGGGAGGGCGCGGACGGCTTCGCCGGCGCGGACTTGCGCGGCGCCGAGGGCTTGCCGGCGGCACGGCCGTTGCCGTTGCCCGCCTGGAAAGCGTCGGTCAGCTTGCGAACAACCGGCGCCTCGATCGTCGAGGACGCCGAACGGACGAATTCACCAAGTTCTTGGAGCTTGGCCATGACGACCTTGCTCTCTACTCCGAACTCCTTGGCGAGTTCGTATACCCGGACCTTAGCCACTTCGCTCCTTCTAGGTCCGGGTTGTCCACCGGACCGTCGCTACTTCATGGGCGTACTCATCGCGTACTCATCGAGTGCTCATCGCAATCTCGACCTACTTCCGACTCGCGAGGTACCTGACCGCACGGTTTTCCGTGCGACGTGCTGTCTTACGGTGTCGCCTGCTCGACGTACTGGCGCAGGGCCGTGGTGTCGAGCGGTCCTGGGCCTCTGAAGGCCCTGGGGAACGCCCGGCGGCGCACCGCCAGGTCGAAACAGACCAGTGTGGGGTGCACGTAAGCACCCCGGCCGGGCAGCGTACCGCGCTGATCGGGGGTGCACTCACCATCGATCACCACGATGCGCAGCAAATCGCCCTTGGCCGCTCGCTCCCGGCATCCCACACAGGTTCGCTCAGGGCATGCGCGGGCATGCGTCCGGCCAGACACTGCTTAAGTCTACCTCCCCGTAGCGGTCCCACTCCTATGGGGTAAGGACCGAACGGCTGCTCATATTCCCTCGTGGCTGACAATCGACGCCGGCGGCACCGGCCGCCGGCGCCGTACGGATCAGCCCTGCCGCTCCGGCGTCTCGGTGTCCGGGCGGATGTCGATCCGCCACCCGGTGAGCCGGGCGGCGAGCCGGGCGTTCTGCCCTTCCTTGCCGATGGCCAGTGACAGCTGGTAGTCGGGGACGGTGACCCGCGCGGAGCGCGCGGCCAGGTCCACGACCTCGACCTTGGAGACCCGGGCCGGCGACAGCGCGTTCGCCACCAGCTCCGCCGGGTCGTCCGACCAGTCGACGATGTCGATCTTCTCGCCGTTCAGCTCGGCCATGACGTTGCGGACGCGGCCGCCCATCGGGCCGATGCAGGCACCCTTGGCGTTCAGCCCCGACCTGGTCGAACGCACGGCGATCTTCGTACGGTGACCGGCCTCACGGGCGATGGCGGAGATCTCCACCGAACCGTCCGCGATCTCCGGGACCTCCAGCGCGAAGAGCTTCTTCACCAGGTTCGGGTGGGTGCGCGACAGGGTCACCGACGGACCCCGGACACCCTTGGCCACGCGGACCACGTACGAGCGCAGCCGCGTGCCGTGCTTGTAGTCCTCGCCCGGGACCTGCTCCTGCACCGGCAGGATGGCCTCCAGCTTGCCGATGTCGACCAGGACGTTCTTGGGGTCCTTGCCCTGCTGGACCACGCCGGTCACGACGTCGCCCTCGCGCCCGGCGTACTCGCCGAAGGTCACGTCCTCCTCGGCGTCCCGCAGCCGCTGCAGGATGACCTGCTTGGCGGTGGTCGCCGCGATCCGGCCGAAACCCGACGGTGTGTCGTCGAACTCGCGGGCCTCCTGGCCCTCCTCGAGGTCGGCCGGGTCCTCCTTCGCCCACACGGTCACATGGCCGGTGTTGCGGTCCAGCTGCACGCGCGCGTGGCGGCGGCTGCCCTCGGTGCGGTGGTACGCGATGAGGAGGGCCGACTCGATGGCCTCTACCAGCAGGTCGAAGGAGATCTCCTTCTCCCGCACCAAACCCCGCAGGGCACTCATGTCGATGTCCACGGCTACGCCTCCTCCTGGCTCTCGTCGTCGGTGTCGTCTTCTGCGGGGGCCGCGCCCTTGGCGGCGCCCGGAGCGGTCTTGCGGTTGAACTCGATCTCCACGCGCGCCTTGGCGATCTCGCTGAAGGCGACCCGGCGGGCGGTGGGCTTGCGCCCCTTCACGCCCGGTACTTCGAGGTCCAGGCCCTCGTCGTCGACGGCGGTGATCCGTGCGACCAGCTCGCCGCCCTCGTGCAGCTGGGCCTTGATCAGGCGGCCGATGGCCCGGCGGTAGTGCCGCTGCTCGGTGAGCGGGCGGTCGGCGCCGGGCGAGGTGACCTCCAGGGTGTACGCGACGTCCCCCATGGCGTCCGCGTCGTCCAGCGCCTGCGAGACCTCACGGCTCAGCTCGGCGCACTCGTCCAGCTGGACGCCCTCGTCGGAATCGACCACGATCCTCAGCACACGCCGCTTGCCCGCGGGGGTCACCTCGATCTCTTCCAGATCCAGGTCTCGCGCGGCGACCAGCGGTTCAAGCAGTCCGCGCAGCCTCTCGCTCTGGGTGGTGCTCATCCGGGTGACTCCTCGGCCGCGTGTGCTGTTGTGGGATGGTCGCGTGTCTGGCCAAAGCCTATCTGTTCCGGCGGGGTACTGACGATTCCGTGCGCGGGCGCGGTTACGCTCGCCTGCGGTGATCACCAGATCACCACCCGCAGACCCCGGGAAGAGGACCGTGCCGCAGCCGAGTACCCACACGAGGAGAAGAGTCCTGCTGGCAGGAGCCGCGCTCGGCAGCGCGGCACTGCTCACGGGCTGCTCCGAGCAGTCCGCCGCGTCCGACGACATGGACAGCGCGGCCGGGCGCGCCCTGCTCGACAAGGGCGCGCGGGACAGCGGCGCGCTGCTGGCCCGCTACGACGCGACACTCGCCGCACACCCCGGCCTGGAGCGCAGGGTCCGTCCGCTGCGGGACGAAGTCGCCCGGCACGTCGGCGCGTTCGAGAAGCCCGAGGCCACCGGCACCGCCTCGGCACCGCCCTCCGCCGCCGCCTCCCCGTCCCGTACGCCCGGACGGCCGCGGCACGCCCCGAAGGTGCCCGGCACACAGCAGCAGGCCCTCGCCGCCCTCGCCGAGGCCGAACGGCACACGGCCGACCTGCGGACGGCCGCCCTGGTGAGCGCCCCGCCGGAGGTCGCGCGACTGCTCGCCTCGGTCGCGGCGGCCGGCGCAGCCCACGCCTACCTGCTCGAAGCGCACGACGAGCACGACGAGAAGGACGGGAAGAACGCCTGATGCCGGCGGAGAAGCAGCACAGCCCGGAGCACAAGGCCGAGCTCGACGCCCTGCAGAACACCCTGGCCGCCGAACACGCCGCGCTCTACGGCTACGGCGTGGTGGGCGCCCGGGTCGGCCACGCACGGCGCAAGGAGGCCCAGGACGGCTACGACGCGCACCGCGCGAGCCGCGACGAACTGAGCCGCCGCGTGATCGCCCTCGGCGCCCGGCCCAAGGCCGCCGCCGCGGCGTACGCACTGCCGTTCCCGGTGCCCGACGCGGCGGCCGCCGTCCGGCTCGCCGCCGAACTGGAGGACCGCGTGGCCGGGGCGTACGCCGACCTCGTACGCGCCACCTCGGGTGCCCGGCGGCGCTCGGCGGCCGGATCGCTCCGGGCGGCAGCGGTGCGCGCGGTGCGCTGGCGCGGCAGCGGCGTAGCCTTCCCTGGGCTCGCCGAACGCACCACGGCCGGCAGCCCGTCGCCCACCGCGACCGGATCCGCCGACGCGCTCTGAGCGCGCCGCGGACCCACGGGCCCGGCCGGTCACCCCGGCACCGCCGACGAAAGGGACAGCTCCAGCATGGCAACGGCACCCATCGAACCGCCGAGACGGCTGGTGCGCGCGATCGGTGACGATCCCGGAAGCCCCGCGCGCGCCTGGCTGGACTCGCTGCCGGACCGCGTCGCGGAACGGCTGGCGGCATGGGAGCTGACGCCGGAACGGGTCCACGAGCCGGGCGGCCGCGCCAGCCTCCTCGTCCTGGTCACACAGGCGGACGGCACGCCCGCCGCACTGAAGTTCCCGCTGCCCGGACAGCCCGGCGCCGCACTGGAAGCGGCCGCGCTGACCCGCTGGGACGGCTGGGGCGCGGTACGGCTGCTGCGCGCCGACCCCGACGGCGGCGCGCTCCTCCTGGAACGCCTCCGCAGCGGCGTGTCACTGCGCTCCCTCCAGGAGGCCAAGGCCCTGCTGGAGGCCGCCGGCACGGTCCGCCGGCTCTGGGTACCGCCCGGCGACGACCACCCGTTCGAAACACTGGCCGACCGGACCGAGGCCGCCGTGGCAGCACTGCGGGAACGGGCCGCGGCGGCCCCGTCCGCGGCCCCGCTCGTCGACGAGGCCGCCGAGCTGCGCCGCTCCCTGGCCGCCGACGCGCCGGAGGAGGTCCTCCTGCACGGCGCGTTCCGCCAGGGCAAGGTGCTGGCCGGGCACCGTACGCCCTGGCTGGCCGTCGGCCCCCGCCCGGTCGTCGGCGAACGCGCGTACGACCTGGTCGGCCTGGTCCTGGACCGCATGGAAGACCTCGCGGCCGGCACCGGCGCCGCCTCCGCCGCCCGCCGCCGCGTCGCCAAGCTCGCCGACTCCCTCGACATCGACCGCGACCGCCTGCGCGCCTGGACCCTCGTAGGCGCGGTAGAAGCCGGCCTCCGGGCCGTATCGTCGGGCGACCGCGCCCGCGGCGAACTCCTGCTGGAGTTCGCCACCTGGCTGTAGCACAAGCCGGAAACAAGCCTGTTCGGGTGGCGCTGCACGTCGGTGGCCGGGGGTAGCTCGAGGACGTACCTCTCGCATCAAGCCCGCCCGGCGATTGAGGACGTGCCTCCGCCGAACCAAGCCCGTCCGGCGATTGAGGACGAGCGGCCGCCAGGCCGCGATACACGGGGTACGGAAACGGGCCCGCACGCCACCGCACGGGCCCGCCCCCAACGTCGGAAACTACGCGCTGAGGCGCGCCACCGCCTCCTCGACCGTGACCTCCTCGCGCTCCCCCGTCCGCCGGTCCTTCAGCTCGACGACGCCCTCACCGGCACGGCGCCCCACGACCAGGATCGTGGGCACACCGATCAGCTCCGCGTCGGTGAACTTCACGCCCGGCGAGACCCCGGCACGGTCGTCGACCAGCACCCGCAGCCCCGCGGCGCCCAGCTTCTCGCCGACCTCCAGCGCCAGCTCCGTCTGCTTCGCCTTGCCGGCCGCCACGACGTGCACGTCGGCCGGGGCGACCTCACGCGGCCAGCACAGGCCGGACTCGTCGTGGGTCTGCTCGGCGAGCGCCGCCACCGCGCGGGAGACGCCGATGCCGTACGAGCCCATCGTGACCCGCACCGGCTTGCCGTTCTGGCCGAGGACGTCCAGCTCGAACGCGTCGGCGTACTTGCGGCCCAGCTGGAAGATGTGGCCGATCTCGATGGCCCGGTCGATGACCAGCCCCGCACCGCACTTCGGGCAGGGGTCGCCCGGCTCGACGACGACCACGTCGAGGTAGTCGTCCACCTCGAAGTCACGGCCGGCGACGACGTTCCGCGCGTGCTTGCCGTCCTTGTTGGCACCGGTGATCCAGGACGTGCCGGGCGCGATGCGCGGGTCGGCGATGTACCGGAAGGACTTGCCCGCCAGGCCCTGCGGGCCGATGTAGCCGCGTACCAGGTCCTCGCGGCCCGCGAAGTCCTCCGCGGTGACCGGCTCCACGACGGCCGGCGTCAGGTGCTCACCGAGCTTGCCGAGGTCCACCTCGCGGTCGCCCGGCACGCCCACCGCGACGATCTCGCCGTCCACCTTGACCAGCAGGTTCTTCAGCGTGGCCGAGGCCGGCACGCCCAGGTACTCGGCGAGGGACTCGATGGTCGGGGTGTCGGGGGTGTCCAGCTCCTCGATCTCACCGATGCCGGTCGCGTCCGAGGGCTCGACCTTGACGGTGACGGCCTCGGTGTTGGCCGCGTAGTCGCACTGCGGGCAGTCGACGAAGGTGTCCTCACCGGCCGCTGCGGGCGCGAGGAACTCCTCGGACGCCGAGCCGCCCATGGCGCCGGAAACGGCCGAAACGATGCGGTAGTCCAGGCCCAGGCGCGCGAAGATCTTCCGGTACGCCTCGCGGTGCAGCGCGTAGGAGTGCGCCAGGCCCTCGTCCGTGGTGTCGAAGCTGTACGAGTCCTTCATCTGGAACTCGCGGCCGCGCAGCACGCCGGAGCGGGGCCGCGCCTCGTCCCGGTACTTCGTCTGGATCTGGTACAGCATGACCGGCAGGTCCTTGTAGGACGTGCACTGGTCCTTGACCGTGAGGGTGAAGATCTCCTCGTGGGTCGGGCCCAGGAGATAGTCGGCGCCCTTGCGGTCCTTCAGGCGGAAGAGCAGGTCACCGTACTCCTCCCAGCGCTGGCTCGCCTCGTACGGCTCCTTGGGGAGCAGCGCGGGCAGCAGCACCTCCTGGGCGCCGATGGCGTCCATCTCCTCGCGGACCACGCGCGAGATGTTCTCCAGCACCTTCTTGCCCAGCGGCAGCCAGGTCCAGATGCCGGCGGCGGTGCGGCGGACGTACCCGGCGCGGACGAGCAGCTTGTGGCTGGCGGTCTCGGCGTCGGCCGGGTCGTCGCGCAGCGTCTTGATCATCAATCGGGACATGCGCTGGACCTGGGCCATGGTGATTCTCCTGCGTAAGAAAGGGTTCTGGAGCGAGGTTATCGGGCCGGGCGTCGCGCACGGAAATGGATACCGCTCCCCCGGCTCCCCGGGAGGCCGCACCGGCCCCGCCCGGCACGCGCGGGCCCGTGCCCGTCAGCGGGCCAGCGGCAGCGGCGCGCCCATCACGGCGTACGGAGCCGGGGCGCTCGGGAAGATCACGCGGCGCGCGAGGTCCTGGTAGCCGAGCGAGCGGTAGAGCGCGCGGGCCGGGCTCTCGGTGTCGATCGCGGACAGGATGCTCCGCGGGTACGGCGCCTCGTCGGTGATCCGGGTGATCAGCGCCCGGCCGATGCCGCGCTTCTGGTACCCGGGGTGGACGTGCAGCTCGGTGATGACGAAGGAGTCGTCCAGCCAGAAGTCCTGTCCGGTGCTGCGCAGGTACGGCTCGACGACGCTGGACCACCAGTGGGAGCGGTCGTTGGGCAGGCCGTACACGAAGCCGGCCAGCCGGCCGTCGGGCGTGGTGGCGCCCAGGGCGCGGGCTCCGGGGGTGGTGAGGTGGCGCAGCACGATGTGGCGGCGCACGCCGACCTCGTCGTCGGTCAGGCCGAAGGCGAGCGCCTGCACGGCCAGCGCCTCGTCCACGCGGGCAGCCAGGTCGAGCGGTCCGACCACGACGTCATCCATGGTCGGGAGCGTACACAGCCCGGGCGGTGAACACGATCGGTCCGGGCGTGCCCGACGCTTACGGGCACGGTACGCGTCAGACGCGCATGAAGACCGTACGGGCGCACATGAAGGCCGTACGGGCGCGCATCAAACCGTGCGCGCCGGACGCGCAGCGGCACGGACGGCAGCAGGCGTCAGAACAGCACGCTCATGAACGCGCCGACTTCCTTGAAGCCGACGCGCCGGTAGGCGGCCCGGGCCGCGGTGTTGAAGTCGTTGACGTAGAGGCTGACGATGGGCGCGACGTCGGCGAGGGCGTAGCGCAGTACGGCGGCCATGCCGGTCTCGGACAGGCCCTTGCCGCGGTACTCGGGTGCGACCCAGACGCCCTGGATCTGGCAGGCGCGCAGGGTGGCGGCGCCGATCTCGGCCTTGAAGACGACCTTGCCGTTCTCGACCCGTGCGAAGGAGCGGCCGGCGCCGACCAGCTCGGCGACGCGTGCCTGGTAGAGCAGCCCGCCGTCGCCGGCGAGCGGCGAGATGCCGACCTCCTCGGTGAACATGGCCACGCACGCCGGCATGATCAGGTCCATCTCGTCCTTGCGGATCCGCCGGACGTACGGGTCGGGCGCGACCTCGGCGGCGGGCTCGGTGGTGACCATCAGCGGCTGGTGGGCGCGGACCTCGCGGGCGGGGCCCCAGGCGGGCTCCAGCAGGGACCACAGCTCGGCGGTGGGGGCGGCGGGGCCGACGATGGAGGAGCAGCGGCGGCCCTGTCTGCGGGCCCGCTCGGCGAAGGCGCGTACGGCTTCGGGGGTGGCGCAGACGGGGACGAGGTTGGCGCCGGCGTAGCAGAGGGACTCCAGCCGGCCGTTCTCGTACCAGCCCCACATCTCGCCGCCGAGCCGCCAGGGGTCGAGCCCGGCGACCTGGACGCGGGCCGCGACGAAGGCGTTGGCGACCGGGTCGCGGTCCAGCACCGCGAGGGCGTCGTCGAGCTCCCCGGGCTCAAGCACCTTGGTGGTGGTCGTCAGCACGTGTCGGTTTGCCTCACCGTGACAGGGCCGTGGCCGTAAGAGAGCAGGTCCAGGCACTGTACCTCGCGTACCCGCAATGCGCCCCCGCCGCTCTTCGGAGAGAGGGACGGGGGCGCGAATGCATCTGTCGGGGTTTTGCGACGGCCCGCCTCGGGTTGTCGCGGGGCGCCCCTGCGGCTGTCGCGGGGGCGCCTTGCGGTTGTCGCGGGGAGCGCTTTGCGGTTGTCGCGGGCGCGCCTTGCGGTTGTCGCGGGCGCGCCTTGCGGTTATCCACAGGGGGCGCGGGGGTGGGGAGGCGGGGGCTAGGTTCGGGGGTGTGCGGTGGAGGCGGGGGAGGGGCCTCGCACCGGGGTGGTGGGGAGAGGGAGGGGCCCTGCCAGGTGCGCGAAGAAGCGCAGCTCAGCCCGCAACCGCCACCGAAGGCTCCCCCGAAGCCACCCCGTCCTTCTCCATCTGCTCC
>NZ_PQSQ01000161.1 GCF_002920575.1 Streptomyces sp. Ru73
CGCACCCCCGCCCACGGCCACCGGCCCGACCTGGATCCGGCGCGAGACGCGCCGGGTGGCCAGGGGCCGGGCCGGGACCTCGGGGAGCCCCAGAGAGACAGGCTCACTGACGGTCATGACGTCACCCGTTGCTTCCGGCGACCGTCTCGCGGGCTGCGCGCAGCGACTCCTTCAGGGAGCCCATGGTCGCCAGGACGGCGGTCGGCTCGTAGCCGCAGTGCGCCATGCAGTTGGCGCAGCGCGGATCCTTGCCGCGGCCGTACTTGTCCCAGTCGGTCTCCTCGATCAGCTCCCGGTACGTGGGGACGTACCCGTCGCTCATCAGGTAGCAGGGGCGCTGCCAGCCGAACAGGGAGTAGTTCGGGATCGCCCAGGCGGTGCACGGGAAGTCCGCCTTGCCCTCCAGGAAGTCCAGGAAGAGCGGGCTGTGGTTGAGCCGCCAGCGGCGCCGGTTGCCGCCGGCGAACGCCTTCTTGAACAGCTCCCTGGTCTGCTCGACGCCCAGGAAGTGCTCCTGGTCGGGGGCCTTCTCGTAGGCGTAGGCGGGCGACAGCATCATCTCGTCGACCTTGAGGTCGTCGTTGAGGAAGTTGAGCACCTCGATGATGGTCTGCGGGGTGTCGGTGTTGAAGAAGGTGGAGTTGGTGGTGACCCGGAAGCCGCGGCGCTTGGCTTCCTTGATCGCTTCCACGGCCTCGTCGAAGACGCCTTCCTTGGCCACGGACTCGTCGTGCCGCTCGCGCATGCCGTCGATGTGCACCGCGAAGGCGAAGTACGGCGAGGGGGTGAACTTGTCCATCTTCTTGCGCAGCAGCATGGCGTTGGTGCACAGGAAGACGTACTTCTTCTTGGCGACGAGCTGGCGCACGATCTCGTCGATCTGCGGGTGCATCAGCGGCTCACCGCCGGCGATGGAGACCATCGGGGCGCCCGATTCCAGTACGGCGCCGACCGCCTGGGCAACCGGCATCCGCTGTTTCAGCACGCCGGCCGGGTGCTGGATCTTGCCACAGCCCTCGCACTTGAGGTTGCAGGCGAAAAGCGGCTCCAGCTCGACGATGAGCGGGAACTTCTCACGCCGCCGGAGCATTTTCTGTTCAAAGAGATAGGTCCCGACCCTGATGGTCTGACGGAGCGGCATGGCCATCTGGCTCACCTCCTGGGGAGCAGCAAAGAACGGTGCCATTCAAAGAAAACGGGAAGGACGGCACGCAAGACGCGGAAGGCCGATATTCCCCCGCGTATGGTGCCGATTCGGACCAGTTCATGCTCTGGAGCGTCCACGACCACCCGGACGGCCGCAACCGGGCGGGGCCCGGCGCGCAGCGCGCTGCCGAGCGTCGCGGCGGACTCCATGTCCACGGCGACCGCCCCGGCGGCGTGCAGCGCGGCCCGCTCGGTGCCGCGCACGACGTGGTCGCTGCCGAGCAGCAGCCCGCTGTGCACGGTCAGGCCCCGTTCCTTCAGGGCCGTGAGCAGTGCGGCGTTGTCCCGGCAGACGCTCTCGGGACGGTCCGGCCGGTGCTCGCGGGTGGTCTCGGCGACGACCACGTCACCGGGGCGCATGCCCGGTGCGAGGCCGGCGCAGAAGCCGCTGGCGACGACCGGCGAGGCGGCGGTGGGCGAGCCGGCCGCGAGCGCGGCGCCGACGGCCCGCTCCGCCGCCTGCGGGCCCATGCCCGTACGGAGCACGGTGACGCCCTGGCCGCCGCGCAGCGCGAAGCGCTCGATGCCGAGCGCGCAGGCGACCAGCAGCGGTGGCGGCGGGCCCGGTGCCGGGCCGTCCGGGTCGGTCATCTAGGACCCCGGAGTGGCCCCGGCCGGACCGCCGCCCAGATAGCGGCCCAGGGCCGTGAGCGGGAAGACCTGCCGGTAGAGGTGGTAGTTGATGGAGAAGTCCCAGGGGAATCCGGTACCGGTGAAGTAGGGCTCGTCCCAGGAGCCGTCCGGGCGCTGCGTGGCGGCCAGATACCGCACGCCGCGCTCCACGGCCTTGCTGTCCCGCTCGCCGGCCGCGAGCAGCGCCATCAGCGCCCAGCCGGTCTGCGAGGCCGTCGAGGCGCCGCGCCCGATCCATTCCCGGTCGCGGTAGGAGCGCTGGTCCTCGCCCCAGCCGCCGTCCTCGTTCTGCACGGACGTGAGCCAGTCGACGGCGCGGCGGATCGCGGGGTGCGAGACCGGGAGGCCGGCCGCGGTCAGCGCGGGCAGTACGGACCCGGTGCCGTAGAGGTAGTTGGTGCCCCAGCGGCCGAACCACGCGCCGGTCGGGTCCTGCTCGGCCAGCAGCCATTCGATGCCGCGCCGGATGCGCGGGTCGTGCGTCTGCCCGACGTCCGCGGCCATCTCCACGACGTGCGCGGTGACGTCGGCCGACGGCGGGTCGATGACCTCGCCGAAGTCGCAGAAGGGCAGCCGGTCGGGGAAGGGGCTGGTGTTGTCGGCGTCGAAGGCGCCCCAGGCGCCGTTCCCGGACTGCATGCCGAGGTTCCAGCGCACGGCGCGGCGTACGGCGTCCTCGACGCGCTGCGGGTCGGGGTGCTCGACGCGGCGCAGCGCGAGGACGACCTCGGCGGTGTCGTCGATGTCGGGGTAGTTGTCGTTCTCGAACTCGAAGGCCCAGCCGCCGGGCGGCAGCGTCGGCCGGCGGACGGTCCAGTCGCCGGGCCGGAGGACCTGCTCGTTCAGCATCCAGTCGGCGGCCCTGACCAGCTGCGGGTGGTCGCGGGGCAGGCCCGCGTCGGCGAGGGCGATGGTGGCGAGGCAGGTGTCCCAGACCGGGGACTGGCAGGCCTCGATCATGCGGACGGGGGCGCCCTCGGCGTCCTCGCGCCAGACGGCGAACCGGTCCAGCGAGGCCAGGCCCTCCCGGAGCACCGGGTGCTCGAGGTCGTAGCCCAGCAGGTGCAGCGCGATGACCGAGTAGACCGCGGGGGGCTGGATGCCGCCCCAGCAGCCGTCGTTCTCCTGCCGCTCGATGATCCAGCGGGCCGCGGCACGCATGGCGCTGCGGCGCAGCCGGCGCGGGGCGACCTTGTGGTACGCGTGCAGGGCCCTGTCCAGCCGCTGGAAGACGCCGTCCCAGGTGGTGAGGGGGGCGAACGGCCGCGGCGGGTTCGGGGCGTGCGGATCGGTGTGCAGCTCGTCCAGCGCGAAGGGCGCGGGGCGCACCGGCCGCTTGGCGGAGACGATCGTCAGCGGGACGATGGTCTGCCGGGCCCAGCAGCCGAAGTCGTAGATGTTGAGCGGGAACCACTTCGGGAGGGCGATCAGCTCCGGCGGCAGGTCGGGCAGGTCCTCCCACTTCCACCAGCCGAAGAGGGCCAGCCAGATGCGGGTGAAGACGCGGGAGGCGGCGATGCCGCCCTGCTCGCGGACCCAGGCGGACGCCCTGGCCATGTGCGGCGCGTCGGGCGCGTCGCCCGCCAGGCGGAGCGCGACGTAGCCCTCGATCGTGGTGGACAGGTCGCCGGGCCCGCCGTAGAAGGTGGCCCAGGTGCCGTCGTCCCGCTGCTCGCCGCGGATGTGGCGCGCGGCGGCCTCGGTGGTCTTCTCGTCCCTGATGCCCAGGAACTGGCGGAGCATCAGGTCCTCGGCGTCCATCGTCACGTTGGTGTCGAGGTCGCCCTTCCACCAGCCTGCGGGGTCCTGGCGGGAAAGGAGGTACTCGGTGGCCCGGGCGGTCGCCTGCCGCGCCGCGCCCGTCACGTCGTCGGGCGCCGGGAGCGGGTCCAGGAGGGCCTGGTCGGTGGTCTCAGCGGCGGCGTCACCGGCCGAGGGGGACCGGGGCGGCAGGGCCCCGGTGCTTCCGTCGGTCGTCGCTGTCATGGCTTCCCCTTCTGCAGTGATCAAACGTGAATGCATGGGGCTTCCGTCGGCCGGGCCGGGCCCCGGCACGGCACACCGGGGCGGCCGGCACCGGCCGGCGACTGCGAACTAAATCGGGGTAATCGTGATCATCTCTTCCGTACGACGACGAAGTCCGCGAGGGCTGTGAGCTGGGCACGGACCTCTTCGGGCATATCGATCTCATCGAGCGCGGCGAGCGCGGTGGCGTGCTGGCGGCGGGCCTCCTCCGAGGTCCACGCGCGGCCACCGGCCTCCTCGATGAGGGCTGCGCGGGAGGCGAACTCCGCCTCCGTGAAGTCGGCGATCTCGGTGTCGCTCTTCTTGGCGTCGTCGGCCAGGATGCGGGCGAGCTTCTCGGACGCCGGGCCCCCCGCGTCCAGCGCCGCGACGACCGGCAGCGACTTCTTGCGCTGCCGCAGGTCGGACCAGGTCTGCTTGCCGGTGGCCTCGGGGTCGCCCCAGATGCCGAGCAGGTCGTCGACGGCCTGGAAGGCGAGGCCGAGGTGGTAGCCGTACTTCTCCAGGGTGTCGGCGGTGCGGTCGTCGGCGCCGCCGAGCACCGCGCCGATGGAGACGGCGCACGCGAGCAGCGCGCCGGTCTTGTTGCCCTCCATCTCCAGGCACTCCGCGACAGTGACCCGGTCGCGGTGCTCGTAGGAGATGTCCTGGGCCTGACCGTCGATCAGCTTGCGGGTGGCGACGGTGAGCCGGCGCGTGGCGCGCCCGGCGTCCACGGTCTCCAGCTCCAGCAGGATCTCGTTGGCGAGGGCGAAGAGCGCGTCACCGACCAGGATGGCCTGCGCGGGGCCGTGCACCTTCCACACCGTGTCGCGGTGCCGGCGCTGCTCGTCGCCGTCCATCAGGTCGTCGTGCAGCAGCGAGAAGTTGTGCACCAGTTCCACGGCGACGGCGCCCGGGATGCCGACCTCGGGCGCTGCGCCCGCGGCCTCGGCGGAGAGCAGGGCGAGGGCCGGGCGTACGGCCTTGCCGCCGTCGCCCGCCGAGGGTGCCCCCGCGGCGTCGATCCAGCCGAAGTGGTACGCGGCTACGGTGTCCATGGGTGGCGCGAGCCGGTCAACGGCGGCCCGCAGCACCGGAGTGGCGAGCCTGCGCCCGCGGTCCAGGAGTGCGGCCACGCCCTCGGTATCGATTACTGGGGAAGCCGGATTCACGGTTTCTCCTCTGTTTCCGGTGCTCGTGCTCGTGCGAGCGCGCGTACTCGTTGTCATGCCGCCTCCTGGGGCAGTGATCCCTGGGGGAAGCCGAGTTCGGTGAGTGCCTCGCGTGCGGCACTGATGCCACTGCGAACAGCGCTTTCCATGGTCGCGGGCCACCCGGTGGCGGTCCACGCACCGGCCAGGTACAGGCCGGCGGACTGGGTGCGGGCGGCGGGCCGGAGCCGGCCGACGCCCGGTGCGGGGGCGAACGTGGCGGTGCGCTCGCGGGTGACGAAGAAGTCGCGGACCTTGGCGCCGCGCGCTGCGGGCAGCACGCGCGCGAGCTCCGGGAGGTACCGCTCGCGCAGCACGCCGACGGGGAGGTCGATCTCGTCCTGCGCTGCGGACTGCGAGACGGCGAGGTACTGGCCGCCGCCCTGCATGCCGGAGGCGTCCGTACGGTCGAAGACCCACTGCAGCGGCGAGCCGAGCGTCGCGAAGAACGGGCGGCGCAGCACCTTGCGGTCGTAGAGCACGTGGACGTTGAGGATCGGGGCCGTACCGATCTCCAGCAGCCGGTCGGGGTGCTCCAGCGCGCCGGGCGGCAGGAGGCCGTGCGTCTCGCGCTGCGGCAGGGCCAGCACGACGGTCTCGGCGGACAGCTGCTCCTGGCTGTGCGGGCCGTTCTCGACGGTGACCTGCCAGCGCCGCTCGTCGGTGCGCGTGACGGCGGTGGCGCGGGTACGGGTCTCCACCCGCACCCCGGCCTTCTCCAGCGCCGTCCGGGCGAGGCCGTCGTGCACGTCGCCGAGCGGGACGCGGGACCAGCCGATGTCGGCGGCGCCGGGGTCGGAGAGCAGGCCGGTCTTGAAGACCATGGCGGCGAGCCCGGCGGAGGCGTCGCCCGCGCGGGCGTTGAGCGTGGCGACGCCGACCAGGTCCCACAGGGCCTCGACGGCGCGCGGGGTCTGGCCGTGCCGGGCGAGCCAGCTCGCGAAGTCGGTGCGGTCCAGCGCGGGGTCGGCCGGGTCCAGGCCCTTCAGGGCGAGCGCGGCGCGGCCCACGGAGGCCCGCTCGGCGAGCGAGAGATGCGGGTAGGTGGCCAGGCTCGCGGCGAGGTGGAGCGGTACGGGCAGGCTGGTGCGGCGCAGCCGGCCGAGGCGGGCGCCGGCGGCGGCCCGCGCGGGGTCGGCGTCCAGCACCGGTACGTCCAGCCGGTCCTGGAGGGGCATCAGGTGCGCGCCGCCGACCCGCTCCAAAAAGTCCCGGTAGGCGGTGCAGCAGCGCAGGTAGACGTGCTGGCCGTTGTCGACGCTGAGCTCGCCGGCCGCGGAGTCGCGGCGGAAGGAGAAGGCGAGGCCGCCCAGGCGCGGCCGGCCCTCGACGAGGGTGACGCGCAGCCCGGCGTCGGCGAGCGCGAGGGCTGCCGTGGTGCCCGCGAGGCCGCCGCCGACGACGACCGCCGCGGCGCCCCCGCCGCCGGGAGCGTCCGTGGTGACGTGCGGGGCCGGCCGTGTGTCGGCGGAAGTCATGCGTCCTCCCGGGTTGCTGCTGTCATGGACGCAGCGGTTCCCCTGGGGGTTGCCCGGGGTTCCGGGGCGTGCGCGACATGAGCGTACGCGGGCGCACACCGGTTCACGGGGAGTGTCATCCGCGCCTCCTGACGGCCTGTCGCCTGCCGATGGCCCGCGCGTCCAGCCCGGAGAGACCGCGGACGGCGACGAACGCCTTCTCGTGGCCGGGCAGCGAGACCCGGCCGCGCAGCACGGCCCCGGGGTCGTCGGCGATGCGGCGGAGCAGGCGGTGGTAGATGCCGGCCATGGCGGCGACGCAGGCGCCGCTGCGCCGGTCGAGCATGGGCAGCAGCCGGAAGCCCTCGGCGAACAGGGCGCGGGCCCGGCGTACTTCGAAGTGGACGAGTCCGGTGAAGTCCGCTCCCGGCGGTGGCACCGGGCCGTGGAAGCCCGCGGCGCAGCCGAACTTCTCCAGGTCCTCGGTGGGCAGGTACGTCCGGCCGTTGCCCGCGTCCTCCCGCACGTCCCGGAGGATGTTGGTCAGCTGCAGTGCGAGCCCCAGCGTATCGGCGTACTCGGCGGCGCGGTCGGCCTCCGGCGCGCCGGGCACGGTGCCGAAGACGCCGAGCGAGAGGCGGCCGATGGCGCCCGCGACGCAGCGGCAGTAGACCTTGAGGTCGTCCCAGGTCTCGTACGTCTCGCCGCGCACGTCCATCAGGACGCCGTCGATCAGCTCGTCCAGACCGCCCAGCGGCAGCGGGAAGCGCTGCGCGGCGTCCGCGAGCGCGACCGCGACCGGGTCGGTGTCGTCCTCGGCGACCTCGCCGTCCTTTATGCGCGCGAGCACACCACGGGTCTCCGCGAGCCGCTGTTCCTTCTCGGCCGTCGCCAGCGCCCCGTCACCGATGTCGTCGACCCGGCGCGAGAACGCGTACAGCGCCGACATCGCCTGTCGCTTGTCGGCCGGCAGCAGCCTGATTCCATAAGCGAAGTTGCGCGCCTGCTGCCCGGTAACGGCCTCGCAGTAGCGGTACGCAGCGAGCACCGGCGCGGACACGTGTGCGGTTGCCTCCACGGTCCGACTCACCCCTCTCTTCGCAGTGTCGCCCCTACCGCGCGCAGCAGACCGAGCTTGCTGGGCTTGGGCGGTCCAGGGAGGACGTCGTGATCGGCGGCCGCCACCGCGTGGAGGGCAGCGCGTCCGCCGGCGACGAAGCCGGAGAGCAGCAGCTTGAGTCTGCCGTGGACGCTACCCACCAGCGGGGCACCTTCATTCAGCAGGTCACGGGCGCGTTCCGCCTCGAATGCAACCAGCGCACGCACCTGCGCGCCCCCTCTCGGCGCGGCCAGATCGGTTTCCGACACGCCGAAGCGCTTCATGTCCTCGGCGGGGAGGTAGATGCGGTCCCTCCGGAGGTCCTCGGCGACGTCCTGGATGTGCTCGACGATCTGGAGGGCGGTGCAGATGGCGTCCGAACGGCGGACCCGCTCGGGCGTGGTCGTACCGGTGATGCCCAGGACCAGCCGACCCACGGGGTTGGCGGACAGCTCGCAGTAGTCCAGCAGGTCGGTGTAGGCGGGGTAGCGGGTGATCTGCTGGTCCTGCCGGTTGGCGGCGATCAGGCGGACGAACGGCTCGGGGCTCAGGGCGCAGCGCCGTACGGTCGGGCCGAGGCGGCGCATGAGGGGGTGCCGGGGGCCGGGCGCGCGGTCGCTGTAGACCCGGCGCAGGTCGGCCTCCAGCGCGTCGAGCATCGCGAGGCGGTCCCCGGCCTGTGCGCGGTCGAGGCCGAGCAGGACGGCGTCGGCCCCGCCCGGTGCGAGGTCGCCGTCACCGATGTCATCGACCAGGCGTGCGAATCCGTAGACGGCCATCAGGTCCGCGCGCCAGGCGCGGGGCAGGAAGAACGGCGCGACGGGGAAGTTCTCGTGCGCGGCCTTGTCGAGGACGGCGCGCTCGGGCGCGGGCGCGACAGGCTCCGGGCTCACCGGAGGCTGCCCGGCGCGTTCCGGAGCCGGAGAGATCCCGTAGCCATTGCCGTCACGTCTCCCGTTCTACACCGCCACGCTGAAACTTCATATTTCGGACACGCCGCAGCGCGCGACCCGTCCGATCAGGGCGTCCATCGCCGCCGTCGGACCATATTGCCCGACTTGTACCACATGTGCCGTTCGGCGCCTGTACAGCTTACGCCGTACATCTCACGCTCGTCCGAGGGGGTACCGAACCGCGCAGCAACGATCCGGACAACTCCACCGGGTGGGCAACTGTTCCCCGGGGAGCCAGAGTTGACCATCTTTTGGTGCCGGAGTTGACCGTCTTTTGCGCACGGAGGGCCCCCGCGCGCAGCCGCGCGGAGGCCCTTCGCCGAAACCGGTTACTTGCCCGTTTCCTTCTCGTAGGCCTTGAGCACTTCGTCCG
>NZ_PQSQ01000162.1 GCF_002920575.1 Streptomyces sp. Ru73
GTGCGGTGATCGAGGCACGTGGCGAGGGGCGCGTCGAGGAGGCCGTCACCGCGCGGCTGCGCCCCGACTGGTCCGTCGTCCCCGGCAGCGAACGCACCGTCCCCGTCGACGCGCTCTGCGTTGGCCACGGCTTCAGCCCCCAGCTGGAGCTGCCGCTGGCCGCGGGCTGCGCCCTGCTGCGCACGCAGGGCGGCGAGTTCGTGGCCGTCGACGGCGACCAGCTGACCAGCGTCCCCGGCGTGTACGCGGCGGGGGAGACCACCGGCATCGGCGGCGCGCCCGCGGCGCGTACCGAAGGCGCGCTCGCCGGCTGGTGCGCGGCCGGCGGCGACCCCGCAGCGCCCGCGCTGCGCCGGGTCCGCCGCAACCGGGACCGCGGCCGCGCCTTCGCCGCCCGGCTCGCCGCAGCGCACCCCGTCGGCGCCGCCTGGCCCGGCTGGCTGCGGCCGGACACGGTCATCTGCCGCTGCGAGGAGACGCCGTACGGGGCGCTGTGCCGGGCCGCCGCCGACGAGGCGGGCGGCGCGCCGCGCGTCACCAAGCTCACCACCCGTGCCGGGCTCGGCCCCTGCCAGGCCCGGATCTGCGGGCCCACCGTCGCCGAACTCACCGCCCGGCCGCGCACCGCGCCGCCCGGCCGCCCCGCCGAGGGCCTGCCGCCCGCCGCCCCGCACCGCCGCCCGCTCGCCCAGCCCATCCGCCTGGGCGAACTGGCCCGCACGCCCGACGCACCGGACACCGACCCGACCGACCCGAAGGAGAGCACCGCATGAGCAGCACCGCCTCCCACCGCCCCGCCGGCCTCGGCGGCGTGGTCGTCGCCACCGCGCTCCCGTACCGGGAGGACCCCGCGGCCCCGGCCGGGCTCGCCGTCGACCTCGACCGGTACGCCGAGCACTGCCGCTGGCTGCTGGACAGCGGCTGCGACGGCATCGGCCCGAACGGCTCGCTGGGGGAGTACTCCTCCCTCACCGACGCCGAGCGCCGCGCGGTCGCCCGGACGGCGGTCGAAGCCGCGGACGGCAAGGGCACCGTCGTCGTCGGCGTGCACGGCGTCGCCAGTCACCAGGCGCGGCACTGGGCCGAGCTCGCCGCCGAGGACGGTGCCGACGGCGTGCTCTGCCTGCCGCCGACGATGTACCGCGCCAACCCCGGCGAGGTGATCGCGCACTTCGAGGCGGTGGCCGGCGTCGGCCTGCCCGTCATGGTCTACAACAACCCCTTCGACACCAAGGTCGACCTCACCCCGCAACTCCTCGGCGAGATCGCCCAGATCGACAACGTGGTCGCGGTCAAGGAGTTCTCCGGCGACGTGCGCCGGGTGCTGGAGATCAAGGAGCGGGCGCCGGGCCTGGACGTCATCAGCGGCGCGGACGACGTGGTCCTGGAGAGCCTGCTGATGGGCGCGGTCGGCTGGTTCGCCGGCTTCCCGAACGTCTTCCCCGCCGAGTCCGCGAAGCTCTACGCGCTGGCCAGGGCCGGGAAGCTGGACGAGGCCAGGGCGCTGTACGAGCCGCTGGTCGCCGCCTTCCGCTGGGACTCCCGCACCGAGTTCGTGCAGGCCATCAAGGCCGGCATGGACCAGGTCGGCCGGTACGGCGGACCCTGCCGCCCGCCCCGCGGGCCGCTCGTCCCCGAGCACCGCGCGCAGGTGCACGCCGACATGGCCCGCGCCATCACCGCGCTCGAGAAGCTGGGAGCCGCCCGATGAGGTCCGTCCGTACCCTCAGCGCCGTCGACTCGCACACCGAGGGCATGCCCACGCGCGTGGTGACCGGCGGTGTGGCCCCGGTTCCCGGCGCGACGATGGCCGAGCGCCGCCGCTACGCCGTCGAACACCTCGACGGACTGCGCCGGTTCCTCGTCGACGAGCCGCGCGGCCACCCCGCCATGAGCGGCGCCCTGCTGCAGCCGCCGACCCGTCCCGACGCCGACTGGGGCGTCCTCTACATCGAGGTCAGCGGCTTCCTGCCGATGTGCGGGCACGGCACGATCGGCGTCGCCACCGTCCTGGTCGAGACCGGCATGGTCCCGGTCACCGAGCCGGAGACCGTCGTCCGGCTGGACACCCCGGCCGGGCTCGTCGAGGCGCGGGTGGCGGTGCGCGACGGCGCCGCCGAGCGGGTCACGCTGCGCAACGTGGACGCGTTCGCGGCCGAGCTGGACGCCAAGGTGACGGTGGACGGCCTCGGCGAGGTCCGGTACGACCTGGCGTACGGCGGCAACTTCTACGCGATCGTGGAGCTGGACAGCATCGGGCTGCCCTTCGACCGGGCCCGCAAGGACGAGATCCTCTCCGCCGGCCTGGCGATCATGTCGGCGGTCAACGACCAGAACCGGCCCGTGCACCCGGTCGATCCCCTCATCACCGGCTGCAAGCACGTGCAGTTCGTCGCGCCCGGCTCCGACGCGCGGCACTCCCGGCACGCCATGGCCATCCACCCCGGCTGGTTCGACCGCTCGCCCTGCGGCACGGGCACGTCGGCACGCATGGCGCAGCTCCATGCGCGCGGTGAACTCCCGCTGCACACCGACTTCGTGAACGAGTCCTTCATCGGTACCCGGTTCACCGGACGGCTCGTGGACACCACCGAGGTCGGCGGACTGCCCGGCGTCGTACCGGAGATCACGGGCCGCGCCTGGATCACCGCCACCGCCAACTACCTGCTGGATCCCACCGATCCCTTCCCCGAGGGATTCGTCCTGTGACCGCCCCCGAGACCGCGAGGCCCGCCGTCCCGCCGCACGCGCCGCGGACCGGCGTCCTGCGCCGCAAGCCCGTGGACTCCTCCGAGGAGGAGAGCGCGGGCGGGCTGCGCCGCACGATGGGCCTGTGGCAGCTGGTCGCGCTGAGCCTGGGCGGCCTGGTGGGCGCCGGGGTCTTCTCGCTGGCCGGGGTCGTGGCCCACGAGGACGCCGGGCCCGGCGTCATGCTGTCCTTCCTCATCGCGATCGTGGCCAGCAGCGCGGCGGCGCTCTGCTACGCCGAGTTCGCCGGCACCATCCCGAAGGCCGGCTCCGCCTACACCTACTCGTACGCGGCGCTCGGCGAGATCGTCGGCTGGGCCATCGGCTGGGACCTGCTGCTGGAGTACACCGCGATCGTCGCCGTGGTGGCCATCGCCGTCTCCGGCTACTTCTCCTACGTCCTCGACGGCATCGGCATCGACCTGCCGGCCTGGATGCTCGGCGCGCCCGGCACCGGCGACGGGCACCGGGTCGATCTGCTCGCCGCGCTGCTCTGCCTGCTGCTGGCGTTCGTGCTGTCGCGCGGGACGAAGGAGTCGGCCCGGTTCGAGACGGTCCTGGTCGTCGTCAAGCTGGCCATCGTGGCGGTGGTCGTGGTCGCCGGGGCCTTCCACATCAAGGCCGGCAACTACAGCCCGTTCCTGCCGTACGGGCTCGGCGGCGCGTTCACCGGCGCCGCGACCACGTTCTTCGCGGTCTACGGGTACGACGCGATGAGCGCGGCGGCCGAGGAGAGCGCCGAGGCGAAGAAGGTGCTGCCCAAGGCCATCGTGGTCTCCCTCGCCATCGCCGCCGTGGTCTACCTGCTGGTGTGCGTCGTGCTGCTCGGCATGCAGGACTACCGCCGCATCGACGTGCAGAGCCCGTTCTCCAGCGCGCTGGCGTCGGTCGGGCTCGGCGGGCTCGGGATGGTCGTGGCCGTCGGCGCCATCATCGGCATCACCACCTCCGCCTTCGCCAACATGCTGGCGGTGTCCCGGGTCTGGTACTCGATGAGCCGGGACGGGCTGCTGCCGCGGTACTTCGCGCGCAACCACCCCGGGCGGCAGGTGCCGACCCGGGTGATCTGGCCGGTCGGCATCGGCTCGGCGCTGATCGCCGGCTTCCTGCCGATCCGGGAGGCCGCCGACCTCACCAACATCGGCATCCTGATGGCGTTCATCGTCGTCGCGGTGGCGGTGGTGGTCATGCGCCGCACGCGGCCCGACCTGCCGCGGGCCTTCCGTACGCCGCTGGTGCCGCTGGTGCCGGCGGTCGGCGTCGCCTTCTCGGTCTGGCTGATCGCCAACCTGGACCCGGTGACCTGGCTGCGGTTCGCCGGCTGGATGGTGCTCGGCATGATCGTGTACGGCCTCTACGGCTACCGGAACTCGCAGGAGCACCCGGACCGCGCGGCCGACGCCGGGGAAGGGCTCAGGGGCCCTTCCTGATCAGCTCGTCCGCGGCGTCGTTCACCGGCTGCGGGGTGCCCGTGAGGTCCATGACGAACAGCGGTAGGTGCAGCGCGTCGGCGCGGGCCCGGGCGTCGCGCGCGTACCCCGCGAGCGAGAAGAACACCGCGAGCGCGGAGTCGTTGAGGCCGTTCAGCCAGACCGTCTCGATCTCCCGCAGCCGGGTCGGGCGGGTGGTCGGGTCCACCTGTGCCACCAGCCCGCGGCCCCGCACGTCCACCCCGGAGGAGCTGCGCTCCGGCGCGCGGACGACCTCGGTGAAGCCCAGCCACTTCAGGTACTGGACGGCGGCGGTGACGCAGTCCCTGGCCGTCCTTATCGTCACCGGGCGGAACGCGGGCCGCAGCGCGGCCGGCCGGGCCGGCGAGCGGTAGCGGTAGGACGCGCGGCCGGGCGGTGTGTCCTCCGGGGCCGGCGGTCCGGGGGCCGGCACCACCGGGACCCGGGCCACCGTGCCGCACACGCACGCCGACTCCGGTGCCGGCCACTCGTCCAGCCGGCCGCAGGCGTCACAGCGCACCTCGACCCAGGAGTTCTGCCAGGTGCGGTGCTGGATCTCGACGGGCACCCCGCCGCGCAGCACGGGCACGGTCAGGGGCGCCCCGCACGCGCACGGGAAGGTGGGCGGGGTGAAGGCGTTGTCGCGGCGGCACGTAGGGCAGCGCACCGGCACGCTGTCGGCCATGTTCGGCTCCTGGCGGGGTCGGTCGGTCCGTCTCGCCCATGGTCCCCCGGAACGCGTGGTTCGCGCGGCGAAACGCCAGGAACGGGACACAGGGCCCGGCACGTCCGTGACCGTACGGCGTGCCGGGCCCTGCGGGTGGTGCCCGTCCGGTGACACGGATGACAGGCGCGACAGGACACGCGCCACCGGACGGAGTCTGGGGGAGGGGTGGGGACCTGAGGTGCTCCGCGGTGCGGGGGAGAGGACGCGCCCTTCCCTATGGGACACGCCCGTACCACCGCACTGGCTTCTCCCGCCGCACCGCGGAGCGACCGTCGGCCGGCGGCCGTGGCCGCCGGCCGGTCCGTACCGCCCGGCCACCCCTCAACGGGCCGGACGGTACGGACGCGCAAGGGTGCTGACCTCCCGTCAGTCCTCACGCAGTCTTGCGGACCGCCGTCAGTCCTCGCGGAGCTCGCGGACCTTGGCCTCCACGCGCTTGCCGTACTCCGGGTCCGCCGCGTGGAAGTGCGCGAGGTTCTTCTCGATGACGTCGTCGCGGGAGACCTGCGAGAGGCCGCCGGCGATGTTCGCCACCAGGCGCTTCTTCTCGTCCTCGGACATCAGCCGGTACAGCTCGCCCGCCTGGAAGAAGTCGTCGTCCTTGGTGTGCTGCGGCGCCTCGTGGGCACCGGTGTGGCCGTTGACCGCGAACGGCGCGTACAGCGCCTCGTTCGTCTGCACCGGGCCGTCGTAGCTGTTCGGCTCGTAGTTCTTGGCGCCGCGGCCCTGGGCGTTGGAGGCCATGAAGCCGTCCCGGCCGTAGTTGTTGGCGGTGGTCGCCTTGGGGGCGTTCACCGGCAGCTGGGTGTGGTTGACGCCCAGGCGGTAGCGCTGCGCGTCGGCGTAGGCGAAGAGCCGGCCCTGCAGCATCTTGTCGGGCGACGGGCCGATGCCGGGCACGAAGTTGTTCGGCGAGAACGCGGCCTGCTCGACCTCGGCGAAGACGTTGTCGGGGTTGCGGTCCAGGACCATCCGGCCGACGCGCTGCAGCGGGTAGTCCTTGTGCGGCCACACCTTGGTGAGGTCGAACGGGTTGAAGCGGTAGTCCGCCGCCTCGGCCGCCGGCATGATCTGCACGTACAGCGTCCAGGACGGGTACACGCCGCGCTCGATGGACTGCAGCAGGTCGGTCTGGTGGCTGTTGGGGTCCTGGCCCGACAGCTCGGCGGCCTGCTCGCTGCTGAGGCAGCGGATGCCCTGGTTGGTCTTGAAGTGGTACTTGACGAAGAACTGCTCGCCCTGGGCGTTGGTCCACTGGTAGGTGTGCGAACCGTAGCCGTTCATGTGGCGGTAGGACGCCGGGATGCCGCGGTCGCCCATCAGCCAGGTGACCTGGTGGGTCGCCTCGGGCGCGTGCGCCCAGAAGTCCCAGACGTTGTCCGGCTCCTGCTTGCCCGTGAAGGGGTCGCGCTTCTGGGAGTGGATGAAGTCGGGGAACTTCAGCGGGTCCTTGATGAAGAAGACCGGGGTGTTGTTGCCGACGAGGTCGTAGTTGCCCTCCTCGGTGTAGAACTTCACCGCGAAGCCGCGGGGGTCGCGCGCCGCGTCCGGACCGCCGAGGTTGTCGGCGACGGTGGAGAAGCGGATGAAGAGCTCGGTGCGCTTGCCGATGGTGTTGAGGAAGTCGGCGCGGGTGAAGCCGGTGACGTCGTCGGTCACCTCGAAGTAGCCGTAGGCGCCGGAACCGCGGGCGTGGACCACACGCTCCGGGATGCGCTCCCGGTTGAAGCGGGCGAGCTTCTCGATGAGCTGCTGGTCCTGCAGGACGATCGGGCCACCGACGCCGGCGGTGGCGGAGTTCTGGTTGTCGGCGACGGGGGCGCCCGACTCCGTGGTGAGTGTGCGCGCCGTCAGCGTGGGCTTCGACATGGTGACCTTCCGTACGAAGAGCGCGGAAGCCGACTTCCGCATGTTGGAGCGTATGGAGGGCTCCAACCAAACGTCAACAGTTTGTTGAAACTTGCTGGGGACCTTCTACCACCGCACGCGGCGGACGGAAAAGGGTCCCGGCGGCGGCACCTGGGCGCGACAGGACAGGTGTCGGTGCCGCCGCCGGAGTCTGGGGGCGAGGCGTCATTCCTCGGGGGCGGCCAGGACCGCGAGCACGGCCGGCCGCCGGGTGGAGAAGGTCTCCTTGCGGGCCCACTCCAGCGCGGAGCGCAGGCCCGCCCGGCCGGTGACCCGGCGCCCCGAGCAGCCGTACGCCTCGGCGAGGCGCACGGTGTCCGGACCGCACTCGTCCCGGTCGAGCAGCAGCTGCACGTACGGCACCGAGCACTCCGCCGCGACCGTCAACTCCTCGGCCAGGGCCGGCAGTCCGGGCCCCGCCTCGATCCCGACCACCACGGCGTCCGGCGCCTCGGCGGCCAGTGCCGCGCGGGCCCCGAGCGCCGCGGGGACCTGCCAGCCCGGCGGTCCGCCGCGGCCCCGCAGCAGCAGCCGGCGCTCCCCGCCGACCGGTAACAGCGCACCGCCCCACTCCGCGTACACCTCGTCGGTGAGGACGAATCGGGTGTCCGGGGCCGTACCGAAGACCGCGGCCAGCTCCGCGTGGACCCGCCGGACCGGCACCGGACCACCGCCGGTACCGTCCGCCCGGACCGCGGCCCCGGCGGGCCCGGTCCAGGAGCGCGGCCGCCGTTCCCCGGCCGCCCGGGCAGCGCCGAGCAGCGCCTCCAGGAACAGCCGCGCGTCGGCCGCGATCCCCGGCCCGGGCGTGCCGTACCGGCCGAGCGCCGACGGATCGGCGTCGACCTGGACCACGGTCGGCACCCCGGCGAGGAGGCCGGTGCGCCGCCCGGTGGCGAGCGCGAGCACGCAGTCCGCCGCGTCCAGCGCCGGCTGTCCGGCCCCGGCGCGGCAGCCGACCGGCCCCGCGTAGAGGTCGTGTCCGAGCCCCGCGCAGCCGCGGCCGCCCGGGGTGTCGGCGAACGGCACCCGCAGCCACTCGGCCAGGGCGCGCAGCGCGGTGCCGGCCCCTGACTCCGGCACCCCGCCGCCCGCCAGCAGCAGCGGCCGGCGCGCGGCCAGCAGCAGCTCCAGTACGGCCGTGACCTGCGCCGGGTGGGGCGCGTCGGTTCGTACGGGCAGCGGCGCGTCGGCCGCGGGACCGTACGCGATCCCCGCCTCGTCCGCGCCCGCTGCCGACTCGACCAGGACGGGTCCCGGCCGGCCCTCGCGGGCCGTGCGGAACGCCTCGCGCAGTGCCCAGGGCAGGCGCGCCGCCGGGGTGGCCGGCAGCACCTGCTTGGCCACCGGCCGGGCGGGACCGGCGGAACCGGGCCCGGCGAGGCAGACCAGCGGGACGCCGTCGGCGCGCGCGGTGTGCAGGCCGGGGACCAGTCCAGGACCGGACGCCGGGCCCGCGACGACCACCCCGGTACGCCCGCTCGCGCGGGCCCAGCCGTCGGCCATGTGCACCGCCGACTGGGGATGACGGGCCGTCAGGCGACCGCTGCCGTCCGCCGCGAACGCCGCGTACAGCGGGGTGCCGGGCGCGTCCGGGCAGCCGAAGACGTGGTCAACGCCCTCGTCCCGGACGATGCGCGCGGTCACCGCTGCGGCGGTCGTCCCCGGCATCGGCATCGGTCGCTCCCCTCCTCGGCCCGTGACTCAGCTCTGGACGGGGAGGCCGGAGAGGCGTTCGACGCCGCGGAGGAGGGCCGAGTGGTCCAGGCCGCCGTCGCCCTGGGCGCGCAGGGAGGCGACGAGGTTGGCGACGACCGCG
>NZ_PQSQ01000163.1 GCF_002920575.1 Streptomyces sp. Ru73
GGTTCCTGTCCAAGTCCAGCGGGCTGTCCGACATCCTCGCCGCGCTGCGGGCACCGGCCGGCGCGACGCTGCTCGTCGAGGGAGCCGCCCTGGCGGCGCTGCTGCACCCGGCCGACGGCGCCGGAACCGGACCGGAGGAGCGGCCGCCGGTCCGTCTGACGGGACGCGAACGGGAGGTGCTGCGCCTGCTCGGGGAGGGCCTGGCACCCCGGGCGATCGCCGAACGCCTCGTCATCAGCCCGCACACCGCCCGCGGTCACGTGAAGAACGTCCTGATGAAGCTGGGCGCCCACAGCCAGCTGGAGGCGGTGGTCGCGGCCACCCGCGCCGGGCTGCTGCCCGGTGGCTGAAAGCAGCCCATTTGAGGGGGGCCGCGCGGACCGTTTGAGGGTTCCGCCCCACCCGCTGCGTGCTTAGCGTCGAGAACACGGCATGGCGCCCGGACGAGTGAAAGGCGGGTGACCGGGTGATGGACCGGACGGACCAGGAACGGGACTTCGCGGGAGTGGCCCGCTTCGCGGCCGTGCTCGCGACCGTCCCCGCCGTCAGCGACGTGCTCCTGGGCCTCGCGCAATGCGCCGCCGACGCGGTCGCCGTACGGAGCACTGGGGTCTCCCTCGTACGCGGCGGGGAGCTGCACCCGGCCGGCATGCTGGACCGGATGGCGGCCGAGGTGGGCCGCGTCCAGGCGGAGGCGCGGTGCGGGCCGTGCGCCGAAGCCCTGCGCACCGCACGCCCGGTCACGGTCCCCGACCTGGCCCGGGACGCCGCGCGGTGGCCCGGCTACGGGGAGCGGGTCCTCGGCCTCGGCGTGGCGGCGACCGCCAGCCTGCCGCTGCACTCCAAGGGGAAGGCGCTCGGGACGCTGGGCCTCTACCACACCGCGCCGCGGCCCTGGCCCGCCGCGGACCTGAGGCGCGTACGGGTGCTGACGGACATGGCCGTCGCCTACCTCGCGCTGGCCGCCGACCGGGACCACCAGCGCCGGGTGGCGGACCAGCTCCGGCACGCGCTCGACAGCAGGGTCGTCATCGAGCAGGCCAAGGGCATGCTCGCGGCCGAGCGCCGGATCCCGACCGGCGAGGCGTTCGAGCTGCTGCGCGGGTACGCGCGCCATCACCGCGCCAGGCTGCGCGACACGGCCGAGGCGGTCGTCGAGGAGGGCCTGCGGCCCTGACGGCACGCCGGCCCTGGAAGGGAAGGGCGGACCGCACGCGCCCGCGGGAGGAGCGTCAGTGCGGAATGCCGTCGATCAGTTCGCGGGCGCCCTGGCGGAGCAGCGCAACGGCGACCGAGGTGCCGAGGGTGGCGGGGTCCAGCCGGCCTGCCCACTCGTGGGCGTTGAGCACGGTCTTGCCGTCGGGGGTGAAGACACAGGCCCGGAGCGACAGGTCGCCGCCGCGCTCGGCCCTGGCGTAACCGGCGATGGGGGAGTTGCAGTGCCCCTGGAGCACGTGCAGGAACATCCGCTCGGCCTGCGTCTCGCGGTGCGTGTCCGGGTCGCCGAGCCCGGAGACCGCGTCGATGGTGGCGGTGTCGTCCTCGCGGCACTGCAGGGCCAGGACGCCGGCGCCGATCGGCGGGCACATCGTCTCGACGGACAGCACTTCGGTGATGACGTCGGGACGGTCGATGCGGTGCAGCCCGGAGACCGCCAGCAGCAGCGCGTCGGCCTCCCCGGCGTGCAGCTTCTCCATCCGCCGGTTGGCGTTGCCGCGCATCGGCACCGTCTCCAGGTGCGGGTGCGAGGCGGCGAGCTGCGCGCGGCGGCGTACGGAGGAGGTGCCGATACGGGTGCCGGCGGGCAGCTCGTCGAGGGTGAGCCCGCCCGGGTGGATCAGCGCGTCCCGCACGTCGTCCCGCTTCAGGAACGCGGCGAACGTCGTACCGGCGGGCAGCGGCCGGTCGGCCGGGATGTCCTTGACGCAGTGCACCGCGAGGTCGGCGGCGCCCGAAAGGAGGGCGGCGTCGACCTCCTTGGTGAACGCGCCCTTGCCCTCCACCTGGGAAAGGTCACCCATCCAGCGGTCACCGGTGGTCGTCACGGGGACGACCTCGGTGGCGATGCCCGGGTGCAGCGCTGCCAGTTCGGTGCGGACGCGCTCGACCTGGGCGAGGGCCATGGGGGAGGAGCGGGAGACGATGCGGATCAGCTCAGGGGCGGACATGGGGCCACGATAGCCCCGTAGGGCCGCGGCTTCCGCCCGGTACCCCCACCCGTCCTGCCGACCCGGCGCCGGCCGGCCGGTCACCGGTCACGCAAAACTTCGACGATATCGTCATTTCACCGGGACCCGCCCGACCCGGCCCTTCCGTTCGGCGGGTCTTCCGCCCGGCTGATAAGACGCCTTCTAGTGAGCCGGCGGCTCGACGGGAAGGCGAGGATTTCCCATGCACTTGGCCAGGACTGCCACCACCGCCCTGTCTTCTGTCCTCGCGCTGATAATTCCGGCCGCGATCGCCCTCGAAGGGCTGCCGGATATGCGCCCCGGTGAGGCCGGGACGCGAACGGAAGAAGCCGCGCTGGCCGGCGGGAATTCCCGACCGGCAGCGGCGGAGGCGGGCCGCGGGGCGCCCGCGACGCCCTGCCGGAAGGTCCGGGTCTCCCCGGCCGCGCTGGAGGGGCAGGCCGCCACCTTCGTCGCCGCCGGGCTGACGGAGCAGCGGTACGAGGCCGCGGCGCGGGCCTCCCGGTCCAGCTCGGAGGCCCGGTCGGCGGCGCTCGAAGAGCAGCGCGAGGCCCGGCGCGAAGAGGCCAGGCGCCGGCTCGAGACGGCCGGCCCCGAGGGGTGGATCCGGGCCTGTCTGCGGGTCACCGGATCACCGGACCACTGGTACACGGGATTGTGGACGATCGCCCGCAGGGAATCCGGATTCGACCCCCGCGCATTCAACGGCTGGGACGCCAACGCGGCGGCCGGCGAACCCTCCAGGGGACTTTTCCAGACCACCTGGCCCACATTCCGGGCGCACCATCAGTCCGGCACCTCGTGGGACATCAATGACCCGGTGGCGAACTGTGCGGCGGCCGTGAATTACATCAAGGCCCAGTACGGCGACATCTCCCGCGTACAGCAGGCGAATGCGGGCAGTCCGCCGCAGGGGTATTAACCCGGCAGGACACCGGAAAAACGGAAAACGCGGCGGATTCCCTCAGTCGCCCTGCTCGGTCAGCCGCCGCAGCAGCGCGCCCGCTTCGAGGACGCGCCGCACGTCCTCCGGGGGCAGCGTGCCGAGGCGCCCGGCGAGCGCCTCGGCCTCACTGTGCGCCACGTCGTTCAGCGCGCGGACGCCGTCCTCGGTGACGACCACGCGCGCCGCGCGGCCGTCGGTCGGGTCCGGCTCCCGCCGGACCAGCCCGGCCGACTCCAGGCTCGCCACCGCGGCCGTGGCCGTCGGCTGCGAGCAGGGGATCCGCTCGGCCAGTACGCCGATGCGGGACGGGCCGAGCTGGGTCAGCAGCGCCAGGACGATCAGCTGGGTGGGCGGAATCCGGCGGTGCGGGACGGCCCTGCCCAGGCTGCGCAGCAGCCGGTGCAGCGTCACCACCAGCTCCAGGGCGGCTTCCTCACCGACCGCGCTCAGCGCAGCCCCTTCACCGACCGCCACGCCATCATCCGCTCTCACTCACGCCCATGGACTGCCATGGAACTGCCCCGATCAGGTCAAGAGAGTGTAATGGCCGGGGAGTACATGTCCATCCAGAGGGCCAGGTCCAGGGTGCGTTCGAGGCCGCGCCGGGACGCCTGGGTGATCTGCGGGACGTCGACCTTCACGGCACGCTGCAGCCACTCCCGGCTGACCAGGTCGAAGACCGGGTGCGAGGGCTTGGCCAGCAGGTCCTTGATGTGGCCCTGGAGCGCCACGGCGTACTTCGGGTCCTGCGTCGAGGGGTACGGGCTCTTCACCCGGTCGTACACCGACTTGGGCAGGACGTCGGCGGTGGCCTCGCGCAGCAGGCTCTTCTCCCGGCCGTCGAACGACTTCAGGCTCCACGGGGTGTTGTAGACGTACTCCACGAGCCGGTGGTCGCAGAACGGCACCCGGACCTCCAGGCCGACGGCCATGCTCGCCCGGTCCTTGCGGTCCAGCAGGACGCGCACGAAGCGGGTGAGGTGCAGGTAGCAGATCCTCCGCATGCGGTACTCGAAGTCGCTCTCGCCGTCGAGCCGCTGCACGTCCTTGACGGCCGTGTCGTAGCTGTCCTGGATGTAGGTGCCCAGGTCCATGGCCTTGGTGACGCCGTCGGTGAGGATGTTGCCGTCGTCGCCGAAGTGCTCGGCGAACTGCACCAGCCAGGGGAAGGTGTCCGCCTCCCGCGCCGCCGGGTCGAAGAACTGCTTGTACCCGCCGAAGACCTCGTCCGCCGACTCGCCGGACAGCGCCACCGTCGAGTGCTCGCGAATCGCCTTGAACAGCAGGTACAGGGAGGCGTCCATGTCGCCGAGGCCCATCGGCATGTCCCGGGCGCGGATCATCTTGGACCGCACCTCGGGGTCGGCGAGCTGGTCCGAGTTCAGGACGATGTCCTGGTGCTCGGTCTTCGAGGCGCGCGCCACGTCGTGCACGAACGGGGTGTCCGGGGTGTCGCGCAGCGCGTCCGGGGTGAAGTTCTCGGTCTGGCCGACGAAGTCGACCGCGAAGCTGCGGACCGTCTTGTCCTCGGCGGCCAGCTGCTGGGCGGCCAGTGCGGTCATCGCGGAGGAGTCCAGGCCGCCGGAGAGCAGGGTGCAGCGCGGTACGTCGGCGACGAGCTGGCGGCGCACGATGTCGTCCAGCAGCGAGCGGACGTGCGCGATCGAGGTCTCCTTGTCGTCCGTGTGCTGCCTGGTCTCCAGCGACCAGTAGACGCGGGTGCGCAGGCCGTTGCGGGTCAGCGTGACGACCGTGCCGGGCTCGACCTCGCGCATGCCCTCGTACACCGCGTGGCCCGGCGTCTTGACGAAGGCAAACAGCTCGCGCAGGCCGTCCAGCGTCACGGTGGGGGTGACCTGCGGGTTGGCGAGGATGGCCTTGGGCTCGGAGCCGAAGAGCACCCCGTCGTCGGTGGGGTAGTAGTAGAAGGGCTTGATGCCCATCCGGTCGCGGATCATCACGAGCTTCTGCTCGCGGCTGTCCCAGATGGCGAAGGCGTACATGCCGTTGAGGCGTTCGGCGACGGCCTCGCCCCACTCGAGGTAGCCGTGGAGCACGACCTCGGTGTCGGAGTCGGTGACGAAGCGGTGGCCGCGCGCGGCCAGTTCCTTGCGCAGCTCGGAGAAGTTGTACGCCTCTCCGGAGTAGACCATCGCGACCGGGCCGTCGTCGGTGTCGACGGTCATCGGCTGGCGGCCGCCCGGCAGGTCGATGATGGCGAGCCGGCGGTGGCCGAGGGCCGCCGGGCCCTGGACCCAGGTCCCCTCGTCGTCGGGGCCGCGGCAGGACATGGTCCGGGTCATGGCGTCGACGGTGGCCTGTTCGGACCGCAGGTCACGCTGGTAGGCGACCCATCCGGCGATTCCGCACATGCTGCTCACTCCCAATCCGACCCCGGGCTGGGTGCGTAGGGGGGTTGGCCGGACGACGACAGGGGTCACCGGCCGGACACCCAGGGTCATGTGTATCGAGCACCTATGTAACGAGCATGTGTCAGGCCGATGTCGTCCGTCAACAGCCCCCAGGGGGCGATCTTCGGCCGACCTGGCGGAAGGTATAGGGCGCGTCAAGTGCCGGTATACGAAAGGCATTTGAGCGGTCATGGAAGCGCCGGGCCGCCCGCCGGCGCACCGCCCGCACGCGTCGGCACCCCCTTCCTGCCGAAGGGGGTGCCGGTAAGGGGTGTGCCGGATGCCGGAGGTCAGCCCGCGACGGGCTGGGCCGCCCGCACCATCTCCCGCCGCTGCTTCATGAACGGCCGGGGGCGGTTCAGGGCGAGGACCGCCGTGGTGCGGCCGTCGCGCTCGTACGCGGCCAGGAAGCTGCGGTCGTCGGGCGAGCCCTCCACGATCCGCACCGTGTCGGTGGGCAGCCGCCGCCCCGCGAACTGGATGCGGACGCCGTACTGGTCGGACCAGAAGTAGGGGACCGAGCGGTGCTCCCGCACGGTTCCGCCCGCGAGCAGGTTCTGCGCGGCGACGGCCGCCTGCTCGGTCGCGCTGGTCCAGTGCTCGGTGCGCGCGCCGCCGACCCGGGCCACGTCGCCGACCGCGACCACGTGCGGCAGCGCGGTCACGCACCCGGCGTCGGTGACCACCCCGTCGTCCAGGGCGAGCCCGGAGCCGGCGAGCCAGTCGGTGTTCGGGCGGACGCCGATGCCGACCACGACCGTGTCGGCCGGCAGCAGCCGCCCGTCGGCCAGCCGTACGCCGTCGACCCGGCCGCCGTCGCCGCCCTCCAGCGCGGCGACGCCCGTGCCGGTGACCAGCGCGACCCCGTGGTCGCCGTGCAGCGCCGCGCAGATCCCCGCCATCTCCTCGCCGAGCTGCGGCAGCAGCGGCAGCGGCGCGGCCTCCACGACCGTGACGTCATGGCCGAGCGCGGCGCAGGAGGAGGCGACCTCGGCCCCGATGAAGCCGCCGCCGATCACCACGACCCGGCCGGGCCCGCGCGCCAGGTCGTCCCGCAGCGCCTGCGCGTCGTCCAGGGTGCGCAGCGTGTGGACGCCCGCGAGCTCCGGCCCCGGCAGCCGGCGCGGGGTGGCGCCGGTGGCGAGGACCACCCCGTCGGTGGCGAGCGCCCGGCCGCCCTCCAGGAGGACCGACCGGCCCGCGTCGGCCAGCCCGGCGGCGCGCGTGCCCAGCAGCCACTCCGCGTCCAGCTCGGCGACCTCCTCGGCGTCCGCCAGGGCCAGCTGTTCCTGGCCGGTCTCGCCCTTGAGGAAGTCCTTGGAGAGCGGCGGCCGGTCGTACGGGCGGTGGTGTTCGTCCCCGACGATCACCAGACGTCCCTCGAAACCCTGTGAGCGCAGCGCCCGCGCGGCGTACAGTCCCGCCAGCGACGCTCCGACGACCGTGACCGTCCTCATGCGGCGGTGCCTTCCTCGGCGGCGTGGTGGACGTAGATCATGCCGTCCTCCACGGTGACGGGGTGGGTGCGGACGGCCCGGCGGGCCGGCAGGCAGGTCGGCTTGCCGGTGCGCAGGTCGAAGGAGGCCGCGTGCAGCGGGCACTCGACCAGGCAGCCCTCCAGCCACCCGTCGGCGAGGGAGGCGTCCTGGTGGGTGCAGGTGTCGTCGATGGCGTAGATCTCGCCGTCGGCGTTGAAGACGGCGATCGGAGGTGCGGTGTCGATGCGGAGGGACTCGCCTGCGGGCAGGTCGTCGAGAGAGCAGACGGGAATCACGGGGCACCCCTCTTACTGTTCGGTATAGTTAGAGTTCCGCGATGCGCACGGCGAAGCGCTGTGCGCAACAGAATCCAAGTCGGGAGGCCGCGCGTCAAGCGCCTCCCTGCAGATGCCGGCCCGCATCGGGTCGCGCCAGGTGGTGAGATCGGATGACGGACAAGGCGAAGAGCACGTCGGAGGCCAGGTCAGCGGAGAAGTCGGCCCGCGGAGCGGGGAGTTCGGTGCAGTCGGTGGACCGCGCGGTCACCGTGCTGGAAATCCTCGCCCGGCACGGCGAGGCGGGGGTGACCGAGGTCGCCGACGAGCTCGGCGTCCACAAGTCGACGGCCTTCCGGCTGCTCGGCGTGCTGGAGAACCGCGGCCTGGTCGCCCAGGAGCAGGAACGCGGGAAGTACTACCTCGGCGCCGGGGTGCTGCGGCTGGCCGGCGCCGCCGCGGTGCGCCTGGACATTTCCCAGGAGGGCGCGCCGATGTGCCGGCTGCTCGCCGAGGAGCTGGGCGAGACGGCCAACATCGCGGTGCTCGACAACGGTGCCGCGGTCAACATCATGCAGGCCCGCGGCCCGGCCTCGGTCACCGCGCAGAACTGGCTCGGCCGCCGCACCCCGCTGCACGCCACCTCCAGCGGCAAGGCGCTGCTGGCGTTCCAGCCGGGCCCGGTGCAGGACGCGGCGCTGGCCCGCAAGCTGCCGCGGCTGACCGAGCGGACGATCACCTCGGTCGCCGAGCTGCGCGCCCAGCTGGCCGAGGTGGTGCGCAACGGCTTCGCGGTGGCGATCGAGGAGCTGGAGCTGGGGCTGCACGCGGTCGCCGCGCCGGTCCGCGCGCACGACGGCCAGGTGATCGGCGCGATCAGCGTCTCGGCGCCCGCCTACCGGCTGGAGCCCGAGCGCATCCCGGAGGTCGCCAAGCGCACGGTCGAGGCGGCGCAGGAACTCTCCCGCCGCATGGGATACGGGAGTTGACCGCCGCCGGGTAGGCGGTTCGACCGTACGCAGGGATGGTGCGGGGCCGGTGTCCACCGGCCCCGCTTTCGTGCGTGCCGACCGTACCGGTCCTTTTACCAAGGGTTAACCCGTACCCCTTGACGCCGCCGAGAAGGCGTTCCCAGTATGTCTCCCATCGCGCAACGAGTCGTGCAGTGCGCAACACTGAGGGGTAGGGGCATGCCACACGAAGTCCGTGCTGTGGTCGCGACGAAAAAGGGTGCACCGGTCGAGGTGCAGCCGATTCTGGTGCCGGACCCCGGCCCGGGGGAAGCACTCGTCTCCGTACAGGCCTGCGGGGTCTGCCACACGGACCTGCACTACCGGGAA
>NZ_PQSQ01000164.1 GCF_002920575.1 Streptomyces sp. Ru73
CTGGTCGCGGTCGACGAGGCGGCCGGGACGGTCGTCGCGACCGGCGCGCTCGACTCCCGCGGCCCGGCCCACCCGCCGAACCCGCGCGAGATCGCCGAGCGCTTCCCCTCCGGCGAGACCGCGCAGCTGCGCCGCATCTACGTACGCGCCGAGCACCGGCGCCGCGGACTGGCCCGGCTGCTGGTCCGCGAGCTGCTGGACTTCGCGGCGGCCGACGGCGGTTACCGCGCCGTCTACCTGCACACCGATCCAGCGGTGGACGGCGCCGAACCGTTCTGGCGGTCGCTCGGCGAGGTGGTCTGCGACGAGCGGCGGCTGCCGGACGGCGGCCAGGGGATCATCCACTTCGAGGTCCCGCTGCCGGTGCCCGTCCCGGCGCCCCGCGTCCTGGCCGGCGCACCCCGCGCCTCCTGACCGGGCCGCCCGCGCCTCTTGAGCCGGGGCCGCGCCCCACAACCCGGCCGGAGCGCCCCGCGTCCCCTCCCGGACGCCCGCTCCGCCCCGTACCCCTCGCCCACGCCCAGCAGAGAACGAGGACCATGAGCCCGCTCCGCCGCCGCCGGTTCTTCGCGGCCGTACTGCTCGCCCCGCTGCTCTCCGGCTGCTTCGCCGCCCAGGACGGCGGGTCGTCGCCGGACTCGGCGCCCGGCGGCCGGCTGCGGGTCGCGATGGCCTTCCCGCCCGCCGAGCACTTCTCCCCGTACGGCGCCGACGCCACCCTCCTCAGCCGGCTCGGCGTCACCGAGGGCCTGACCCGGCTGGACGCCAATGGCACGGCGGTGCCCGCGCTCGCCGAGTCCTGGACCCGCGACGGCGACCGCGGCTGGCTGTTCACGCTGCGCGAGGCCAAGTTCCAGGACGGCACCGAGGTCACCCCGAAGGCCGTCGCGGCGTCCCTCACCCATGCCACCGAGGCGAAGCCCGTGCCGGCCGCGCTGTCGGGCGCCGACCTGACCGTGCAGGCCGCGGGGGACCGGAAGGTCCGGATCAGCACCGCGGAGCCCGACCCGGCGCTGCCGCTGCGGATGTCCAGCCCCGGCCTCGCGGTCCTCTCCGCCAAGGCGTACCGGGGCGGCGGCAAGGACACCGTCGACCCGGTCGGCACCGCCACCGGCCCCTTCGCGCTCACCAAGGTCACCGGCACCACCCGCGCGTCCCTCGACCGCTTCGACGACTACTGGGGCGGCCGGGCCCAGGCGTCCGGCGTGGACGCGCGGTTCATCGCCGACGGCGCGGCCCGCACCAACGCGCTGCGCACCGGAGAGGTCGACATCGCCGAGGCCGTACCGGTCTCGCAGGCCGCCTCCCTCGACGAGAAGACCGTCCACGAGACGGGCACCTCGCGCACCACGAGCCTGCTGCTCAACACCCGCAAGGGCGCCTTCGCCGACCCGGCGGTGCGGGCCGCCGCGCGGCACGCGATCGACACCTCCGCGCTCGCCAAGGGCGTGTACGAGGGGCACGCCGACCCCGGCAAGGGCATCTTCGGGCCCGCGCTGACCTGGGCGGAGGGCAAGCGCGAGAAGCCGTCGGACCGGGCGGAGGCGGCGGCCCCCAAGGGCCGCACCGTCACCCTCGCCACGTACGACAACCGGCCCGAACTGCCCGAGGTCGCGCAGGTGCTCCAGCAGCAGCTGGAGAAGGCGGGCTTCACGGTGAAGCTGACGGTGCGCGAGTACTCCCGGCTGGAGGGCGACGCGCTGGACGGGAAGTTCGACGCGGTCGTCTCGGCACGCAACACCATGCTCGACACCGGCGACCCCGTGTCGATCCTGGCCAGCGACTACACCTGCAAGGGCAGCTACAACCTCGCGCAGCTGTGCGACAAGAAGGTCGACGCGGCCGTCGCGAAGGCGGCCGGCCAGGCCGACACGGCCAAGCGGCAGGACGCCGCGATGGCGGCCGAGGCGGCGGTCCTCGGCACGGACGCGACGGTGCCGCTGGTCCACCAGCGCATCATCACCGGCGTCGGCACCTCCGTGCGCGGCGTCACCTACGACCCGTACGAGCGCGCCCTGCTGGGCACCGGAACGCGGCGCTGAGCGGCGGACGGGACAGCAGCATGAAGGGCGGCAGGACCGGCGCGGCCGGCAGCGGTGACCGCACGGGGCACGCGGCGCGGCTGCGCACGGCGACCGGGGCGCTCGCGCGGGGCCGGGCGCCCGCTGCGCTCTGGCGGTGCGTGCTCGCCGCCGTGCTGCTGTGCGGCATCGGCCTGCTGCCGTGGCTGTCCCGTACCGACCCGGCGCGCACCGTCCTCAAGGCGCGGTCCGCCGACCGCGACCCCACCCCCGAGGTGCTGCGCGCCGTCCGTGACGAACTCGGCCTGGACGCCGGGCCGCTGCACCTGCTCGGGCGGTGGCTGGAGCGGCTGGCGCTGCACGGGGACGCGGGCCGCTCGTGGATCTCCGGCGCCGACGTCACCCCGTCCGTCGCGCAGGCCCTCGGCGCCTCCCTGCTGCTCATGGCGGGTGCGCTCGTGGTCGCCCTGCTCACGGCCGGTGCCGTGTGCGCCCGCACCCTGCGGCGCGGTGCGCGGCGCCGGCTCGGCGGCCGCCGGGCCGCGGGCGGCGGGACGGCGATGCTGGCCGCGCTGCCGGAGTTCCTCACCGGATCGGTGCTGGCCACGGTGGTCGGCGTACAACTCGGCTGGCTGCCCGCGCTCGGCTGGTACGGCCCGCAGTGGATGGTGCTGCCCGCGCTCGCCCTGGGGCTGCCCGCCGGCGGCCTGCTCGGGCGGGTGCTGGACGACCTGCTGCCCGGCGCCTTCGCCGAGCCCTGGGCAGTCGCCGCCACCGCACGCGGCCTGCCCGCGCGGCGCGTCGCCCGGCACGCGCTGCGCCGCTGCGTCCCCGGACTGCTGCCGAACCTCGGGCTGTTCGTCGTCGGCCTGACCGGCGGCGCGGTCGCCGTGGAGCAGATCTTCGACATTCCCGGGCTCGGCCGGCTCACCTTCCAGGCCGCCACGGCCCAGGACCTGCCCGTCCTGCAGGCCGGCACGCTGGCGCTCGTGCTGCTCGCCGCGGTCTCCGGGGCCGCGGCACGCGGCGCGGCCCGGCTGCTGCTCGGGCCCGCGCTGCGCGACGGCGCGCTCCCGACGCTGCACCGGCCGGTCCCGCCCACCCGCCGACTGCTGCCGGTGGTGTACGGCGCCGTGCTGCTCGCCGTCGTCGCGGCCGGCCTGCCCCGCGACCCGCTCGCCCTGGACACCACCGCCAAGCTCAGCGCGCCCTCCGGCGCGCACCCGTTCGGCACCGACTCCCTCGGCCGGGACATGCTGGCCCGCGTCGCCCACGGCGCCCTCGACACCCTGGCGCTCGCCGTCGCGCTGAGCGCCGCCGCACTCGTGCTCGGCGTACTGCTGGGCCTGCTGCCCCGGCTCTCCGGACCCCTGGTCGACACGGTCAACGCCGTACCGCCCGTCCTCGCCGGGCTGCTCGTCGCGGGCGTCGCGGGCAGCGGCCCGGCCACGCCCGCGCTTGCCGTGGCCGCCGTCGCCTGGGCGCCCCTCGCGGCCCACACCTCGGCACTGCTCCAGCAGGAGCGGGCCACCAGCCATCTCGCCTCGACCCGTGCGCTGGGCGCGGGCCGGTGGCACGTGCTGCGGCGCGTGCTGCTGCCCGCCGTGCTGCCGCCGGTCCTCCGCCACGCGCTGGTCCGGCTGCCCGGCATCGCCCTCGCGCTCGCCGCACTCGGCTTCCTCGGTCTGGGCGCCCAGCCGCCGTCCCCCGAGTGGGGCCTGCTGCTCGCCGAGAACCAGCCGTACGCGGAACGCGCCCCCTGGGTCGTCCTCGCGCCCGCCGCTGTCCTGGCCCTGCTCGGCGCGCTCGCGGTGACGGCGGCGGGCGCGGTCAGCGGCCGCCGCGGCGCCGCCCGTGTCCCCGGCGGCCCGGACAGCGGTCCCGGCCCCGGAAGCCCGCTCCCGGACGCGGTCCCGGGGGACACGCAACCCGCATGCGGAGTAAGGGAGTTGGTGTGACCGAGGCCCGGCAGGAGGCCCAGTCCGAGGCCCGGTCCGAGGAGCGCGTCCGGGGCCTGGCACGACTGCGGGCCCCTGGCTCCCTGCACCACACCTGGCGGGCCCTCTCCCCGCTGCTCCGGCTGCTGATCCTCACTCAGCTCGCTTTCAACATCGGCTTCTTCGCCGTCCTGCCGTTCCTCGCCGAACACCTCGGCACGGGCATCGGCATGGCCGGCTGGCTCGTCGGGCTGGTGCTGGGGCTGCGCACCTTCAGCCAGCAGGGCCTGTTCGTCGTCGGCGGCGCGCTGGCCGACCGGTACGGCGTACGGCCCGTCGTCCTGACCGGCTGCGTGCTGCGCATCGCGGGCTTCGCGTGGCTGGGCTACGCCGAACGGCCCTGGACCGTGATCGGCGCGGTCCTGCTCATCGGCTTCGCCGCCGCGCTGTTCTCGCCCGCGGTGGAGTCCGAGGTCGCCCGGCAGGCGGTGGCCTGGGAGGAGGCGGGGCACGGCCCGCGCACCCGGGTGCTGGCGCTGCTCACGGTCGCCGGCCAGGCCGGTGCGTTCCTCGGCCCGCTGCTCGGCTCCCTGCTGCTGGCCGTGGACTTCCGTACGGCCTGCCTCACCGGGGCCGGCGTCTTCGTCCTGGTCCTCGCCGGGCACGCGCGGCTGCTGCCGCAGCACATCCCCGGGCGCACGAAGACACGCGGCCGGGGCGGCGTACGCAACGCCCTCCGCAACGGCCGCTTCCTCGCCCTCTGCGTCGCGTACGGCGCCTACCTGCTGGCCTACAACCAGCTCTACCTGGCGCTCCCCGAGGAGGTGGCCCGCGCGGCCGGCTCGCAGGCCCCGCTGGCCTGGCTGTTCGCGCTGTCCTCGCTGCTGGTGGTGACCGCCCAGCTGCCGGTGACCCGATGGGCGGCGGCCCGGCTGGACCTGCGCCGCTCCATGGCCGCCGGGCTGCTGCTCATCGCGGCCGGCTTCGCCGCTGTCGCTCTCGCCCGCCCGGCCGGCTGGACGGGGCTGCCGGGCCTGCTGCCCGCCGCCGGCTTCGTCGTGCTGCTCACCCTCGGCCAGATGCTGGTCGCGCCGGCAGCGCGCGCGTGGGTCCCCGACCTCGCCGAGGACGGCCGCCTCGGCCTCTACACGGGCGCGATGTCCTCCGTCTCCGGCCTCCTGGTCCTCGCCGGCAGCTCGGCCACCGGCTCCCTCCTCCAGACGTCCCTGCCGCCGGCCGTGCCCTGGCTCGCCCTCGCGGCGGTACCGGCGGCGGCCGTCCTGCTCCTTCCCCGCCGCGGCAGCGCCTAGCGGCGAACCCGCCGACGTGCCGCCCGGCGTGCCACGGGCGGCATCCGTATCGTGGGCCGCGACACGGCTTGCACACCGCTTGAGCGCAGGGTGACCCGATGGCTCAGGCCCGACGTGCCGGAGGGCACCGCATGAGGATCAATCTGTCCAGCGTCTTCGTCGACGACCAGGACAAGGCCCTGCGCTTCTACACCGACGTCCTCGGCTTCGTGAAGAAGGAGGAGATCCCGATGGGCCCGTACCGGTGGCTGACCGTGGTCTCGCCGGAGGACCCGGACGGCACCGAGCTGGTGCTGGAGCCCGACGCCCACCCCGCGGTGAAGCCGTATCAGACGGCGCTGGTCGCGGACGGCATCCCGGCCACCTCCTTCGCCGTGGACGACGTGCACGCCGAGTTCGCCCGGATGCGCGCGCTCGGGGTGAGGTTCACCCAGGAGCCGGCCGACATGGGCCCGGTCATCACGGCCGTACTGGACGACACCTGCGGCAACCTCATCCAGATCGCCCAGCGGAAGTAACCGTCCCGCCGGCGCCGGCCGGTTACTCCGCGCGGCCCAGGAGGCGCAGCAGGGCGCGGAATGCCGCCGGCATGTCCACGGCCCCGGGGTCCAGCAGCCACTGGTACTGCAGGCCGTCCATGACCGCGACGAGCAGCGGGGCCGCCTCCTCCGGGGTGAGGCCGCCGGGGAGCCGGTCGCCGAACTCCGCGCGCAGCGAATCGGCGGCGGCCGCGCGGACCGCGGTGTAGCGGTGGGTGAAGAAGTCCCGGGCCGGATGCTCCTCGGTGACGCTCTCGCCGAGGAGCGCCGAGAAGGTCTGCACGACGCCCCGGCGCATGGCGTTGTACTCCACGAGCGAGGAGTACAGCTCCAGCGGCCACGGCTCACCGGGCTGCCGGGTGCCGCCGCCGGTGTCCCAGGCGTCCCGCGCCTCCAGCACGGCGACGAGCAGCGCTTCCTTGGTGGGGAAGTAGTGCAGCAGCCCCTGCTGGGTGATGCCGACCCGTTCGGCCACGGCGCTGAGCGTGGCACCGCGGTAGCCGCGCTCGGCGATCACCTCCAGCGCGGCCCGGAGGATGGCGGCGCGCCGGTCCTCGCCGCGCACGGCCCGGCCCCGCCGCGCCTCCCGCCCGTTCGCCTCGGGGTGCGCGGGCAGGGTGGGGCGTTCGTTCGCTGACACGCGGCCGAGCGTAATCGACGGCCTCGCCGGGAAGCGCAAAGGTAACGGAAGAGTTACGACACCTACCGCTGTACAGGTAACGGGAGCAGGATGCTGCGCACCGCATGCGGTCGCCCGCAGCCGCAGCCCGCCGCGGTCCGCAGCCCGGCGCCCCTCGTGCGCCGTCCGCCGTCCGCCGACCGGCAAGGAGTCACCCATGACGCTCCCGCACGACACGACCCCCTGTGACGCCGTGATCGAGGACGCGCTCGGCAAGCTCGACCTGGACGCCAAGACCCGGCTGCTGGCCGGCCGGAACATGTGGGCGCTGCCCGCACTGCCCGAGATCGGCCTCCGGTCGCTGGTGATGTCCGACGGGCCGGTCGGGGTGCGCGGCGTGCGCTGGACCGCCGACGACCCGTCCATCGCGCTGCCCAGCCCCACCGCGCTGGCCGCGACCTGGGACCCGGAACTGGCCCGCCGCGCCGGGCACCTGCTCGCGCAGGAGGCCCGCCGCAAGGGCGTGCACGTCCTCCTCGCGCCGACCGTCAACCTGCACCGCTCCCCGCTCGGCGGCCGCCACTTCGAGTGCTGCTCGGAGGACCCGTACCTCACCGGCGCGATCGGCACCGGATACGTCACCGGAGTGCAGGAGGGCGGCGTCGGCACCACCGTGAAGCACTTCGTCGCCAACGACGCCGAGACCGACCGCTTCACCGTGAACAACACCGTCGCCCCGCGGCCGCTGCGCGAGCTGTACCTCTCGCCGTTCGAGACGATCGTCAGGAACGCGCACCCCTGGGGCATCATGGCCGCCTACAACTCGGTCAACGGCACCACCATGACCGAGCACCGGTACCTCCAGCAGGACGTGCTGCGCGGCGAGTGGGGATTCGACGGATTCCTCGTCTCCGACTGGCTGGCGGCGCGGTCCACCAAGGGCGCGATCGAGGGCGGCCTCGACGTCGCCATGCCGGGCCCGAAGACCGTCTACGGCGCGGCACTGGCCGCCGCCGTCCGCGCGGGCGAGGTCGCCGAGACCCTGGTCGACGACGCCGTACGCCGCGTGCTGCGGCTCGCGGCCCGCGTCGGCGTCCTCGACGGCGCGCCGCCCGCCGTCGCCCCCGAGGCCCTCCCCGCCCCGGTCGGCGGCGAAGCGCTGGCCCGTGAGATCGCCCGCCGCGCCGTCGTCCTCGTACGCAACGAGCACCGCACCCTGCCGCTCGGCCCGGAGGCCACCGGCAGCGTCGCCCTCATCGGCGCTGCCGCGCGGGACGCGCGCGTACTCGGCGGCGGCTCCGCGCAGGTCTTCCCCGCCCATGTGGTCTCCCCGCTGGACGGGCTGCGCGCCGCGCTCCCGGAGGGCAGTGTGACGTACCGCGTCGGCGCCTACCCGAGCGACGAACTCGCCGCCGCCGGCCAGGGGTTCACGCTCCGGGCGGTCTGCCGGGACCGGTCCGGGCGCGTCCTGGGGGAGGCCCCGCTGCCCAACGGCGCTGTCCAGTGGTACGGCGACGACCTGCCCGCGGGCGTCACCCACGAGGAACTGCACACCGTCGAGATCACCGGCACCTTCACCCCGCGCGAGAGCGGCGCGCACTGCTTCGGCACCAAGGGCCTGGGCGGCTTCCGGCTCACCGTCGGCGGCCGGGTGCTGTACGAGGGCGCCGAAGTCCCGGGCCACGCCGACCCGTTCGAGGCGTTCTTCGGTGCGCCCGTGGAACGCGGCCGGGCCGAGCTCACCGCGGGCGAGCCGGTCGAGGTCGCCCTGCTCCGCACCGTCCCCGACATGTCCGGCGCGCCGGTCCGGGCCGTCGGCTTCGCACTCGCCCACCGCGAGCCCCGGCGCGACCCCGAGGACCTCCTGGCGGAGGCCGTCGCAGCGGCACGCGCCGCCGACACCGCCGTCGTCGTGGTCGCCACCACCGAGCGCGTGGAGAGCGAGGGCTTCGACCGCACGGACCTGAAGCTCCCCGGCCGCCAGGACGAACTGGTCCGCCGGGTGGCCGCCGCCAATCCCCGTACCGTCGTGGTCGTCAACTCCGGTTCGCCGGTGGAGATGCC
>NZ_PQSQ01000165.1 GCF_002920575.1 Streptomyces sp. Ru73
ATGACCGCGGCGACGGCGGTGGTCGGCAGGCCGAGGGTCAGCATCGACACGAGGGTGCCGGCCGCCGAGGCGGAGGACGCCGACTCGGGTCCGGCGACGCCTTCGATGGCGCCGCGGCCGAATTCGTCGCGGTGCTTGGAGAGCCGCTTCTCGGTGACGTACGAGAGGAAGGTGGGGATTTCGGCGCCGCCCGCGGGGATGGCGCCGAAGGGGAAGCCGATGAGCGGTCCGCGCAGCCAGGGCTTCCAGGTCCGGCGCAGTTCGGCCTTGCCCAGCCAGGGGCGGCCGACGGGGATGGACTCGCCGGCCGTGCGCCGCAGGTGGGCGGCGACCCACAGGGCTTCACCGATGGCGAAGAGGCCGACGGCCACGATGACGACGTCGATGCCGTCGGCGAGTTGGAGCGAGCCGAAGGTGAGCCGTTGCTGTCCGGTCATCTGGTCGAGGCCGACGAGCCCGAGGGTGAGGCCGATGAGCAGGGAGGCGAAGCCGCGGATGCGGGAGCTGCCGAGTACGGAGGTGACGGCGATGAAGGCGAGCACCATGATGGCGAAGTAGTCGGGTGCTCCGATGTCCACGGCGAGTGCGGCGACCGTGGGCGCGAGGACGACCAGCAGGATCGTGCCGATCATGCCGCCGGCGAAGTGTCCGCAGGCGGCGGCTGCGAGGGCCTGTGCGCCGCGTCCGGCGCGTGCCATGGGGTTGCCTTCGATGGCCGCGACGACGGCGGCGCTCTCTCCTGGGGTGTTGAGCAGGATGGAGGTGGTGGAGCCGCCGAACATGCCTCCGTAGTAGATCCCGGCGAACATGATGAAGGCGCCGGTCGGGTCCAGCCCGTAGGTGACGGGGAGCAGGAGGGCGACGGCCATGGCGGGGCCGATGCCCGGGAGTACTCCGATGGCGGTGCCCAGGAGGACGCCGATCGCTGCCCACAGAAGGTTGAGCGGGGTCAGCGCGGTACCGAAGCCGTCGATGAGTGAGGACAGGGAGTCCATCGTCTACAGCACCCCCATGAGCGGTCCACCGGGCAGCGGCACGCCCAGCAGGTTGTTGAACACGACGTAGGTGATCAGGGACAGGACGGCTGCGATGAGCGGGTCCCGGGTGAGGTTGCGGTTGCCCAGTGCGTAGGCGGAGCCCCAGAAGAGCAGGGCGCCGGAGATCGGGAAGCCGAGCGGTCCGATGAGGACGGCGTTGGCGAGGAAGACGCCGGCCAGGAGGGCGACGGTGCGCCAGTCGCCGGGTTCGGCGAGGTCGATGTCCTCGCCGCTCTCGGCCTCTCCGTGGCCGCCTCGCAGGACATCGATGGCGAGGAGTACCGCGACGACCAGGAGGAGCACGCCGACGACGAGGGGGACGGTGGTGGGCCCGATGGGGCCGCGCTGGGTGATGTCGGTGTCCATCGTGATCGCGTCGGTGAGCACGAGGATGCCGAGGACACCGAGGATGAGGCAGACGCCGAGTTCGGAGCGGCCGCGCAGGCGTGCGCGCAGGCCGCTGCCTCTGGGTGGCGAGGTGGGTTCGGTACCGGTGGTGCTCACAGGCCCAGCTCCTTCAGGACGGTGTCGACGCGCCGGTCCTGGGCGTCGAGGAAGCGGCCGAACCTGTCGCCGGTCAGGAAGGCGTCGGTCCATCCGTTGCGCTTGAGCGCGTCCTTCCACTGCTGGGAGCGGTGCAGTTCGGTGAAGAGGCCGGTGAGTTTCTTCCGTTCGACGTCGGTGAGTCCGGGGGGCGCCACGATGCCGCGCCAGTTGGTGAACTCGGTGTTGACGCCTGCTTCCTTGAGGGTGGGTGCGTCGAAGCCCTTGACCCTCTTGGGGCCGGTGACGGCCAGCAGGCGGAGTTCGCCGGACTTGATCTGGTCGAGGTACTCGCCGACGCCGGAGACTCCGAAGGCGACCTTGCCGCCGAGTACGGAGGCGAGGAGTTCGCCGCCGCCGTCGAAGGGCACGTAGTTGACGGACTTGGGGGTGATGCCGGCGGCCTTGGCCATCAGCATGGGGGCGAGGTGGTCGGGTCCGCCGGCCGAGGAGCCGCCGCCGACGGGCATCTTGCGGGGGTTCTTCTTCCAGTCGGCGAGGAGCTGGTCGAACGTCTTGTACTTGGAGTCCTTGGCGACGACCACGATGTCGGGCTCCTCGGTGAGGCGCGCGATGGGGGTCGTGTCGCCGAGTCCGGAGGGCGAGTGGTTGGTGTGGACGGCGCCGACGACGCCGAGGCCCATGGACATGGCGAGCTTGCCGTTGCCGTGCTCGTTGACGACGCGGCTGAGGCCGACCGTGCCGCCGGCGCCGGGGAGGTTGAAGACCTCGACGTTGTGGTTGAGGCCGGCGTCCTCGATGCTCTTAGCGGCGGTGCGGGCGGTGATGTCGTAACCGCCGCCGGGCGTGTTGGGGACCATGAACTGGAGGCCGGGGATGCTGGTACCGGTGTCGGTGCCGCTGCCCGATGTGAGCAGCGGCGGGCCGATGAGAACGATCAGGACCGCCCCCAGGAGGGCGAGGGGTGTGCGCGCACGCACGGATGACACCACCCTTCTCTTGCGTGTGGCTTCGTGGCTCTGTGGGGGGCGATCGTGGTGAGGGCCACATGTTGCCCGGGGGTTAACTCCGCGTCTCGCTTCCGGTATTAAGAATCGTTGTGAACGTTGTGGTCGCGGAAGGGATCGTTTGATGACCAAGGTGTTGGTCGTCGACGACGACTTCATGGTCGCCAAGCTGCACAGCCACTATGTGAACGCCATCGAGGGCTTCACGGTGGCCGGCGTGGCGCATACGGGGGCCGAGGCGCTGCGCGCGGCCGAGCGGCTCCGTCCCGACCTGCTCCTGCTGGACGTGTATCTGCCGGACATGGACGGCATCAGTGTGCTGCGGCGGCTGCGCGCCCTGGAGGGCGGCGGGCATGCCGACGCGCTGTTCATCACCGCGGCGCGCGACGCGCACGTCATACGGGACGCCCTGCGGGCCGGTGCGGTGCACTACCTTCTCAAGCCGTTCGACCGTGCTTCCCTTCAGGAGCAGCTGCGGCACGTGGCTTCGGTGCGGGCACGTCTGGAGCGGCTGGGTGAGGCGAGCCAGGAGGACGTGGACCAGATCTTCGGGACGCGTCCGCGCGCGTCCCGGGGGCTGCCCAAGGGGCTCGCGGCCCATACGGCGGAGTTGGTCGAGCGCACGCTGCGGCAGCACGAGGGCGGGCTCTCCGCCTCGGAGTGCGCGGCGGCGGGTGCGCTGTCCCGGGTGAGCGCGCGGCGCTATCTGGAGTACTTCACGGACATCGGGCAGGCGGAGGTGTCGCTGCGTTACGGGGGTACGGGGCGTCCCGAGCGCCGCTACCGGTGGATCGCCTGACGCGTCATCTCTTGTGCGTGCCGTTCGGCGTCTCTTGTATGCGTCGTTCGCCGTCTCTTGTACGCGCCGTTCGCTCGCCCCGAGGGCCGGCGGCGGCTGCGGCTGCGGCTGCGGCTGCGGCTGCGGCCCCCGGGGCTTAATCGCCGCTCAGTGGTTCCTTAAGCCACCCCTAAAGATCGCCGAGATGCTGCTCCGTACGGCGAATTCGCTGGTCGGCGCGGCTAGCGTGCTGCCCGCCGGGCGGAGCCGCCGCGGGCCGGCGCCGCTTCTCGGGGGACGGCGCAGGCGTACTGCGAGGGCTCCGCCGCGCGCGCCTCACCCGTACGTCGTGAAGGAGCCCCCACGATGACCGCTCTTCGCAAGGCCACAGGGATCGCCGTCGCCGGTCTCGCCCCGCTCGCCCTCACCGTGTTCGCCGCGCATCCGGCGGCCGCGCACGGCTCGATGACGGACCCGGTGAGCCGGATCTCCGCCTGCTACGCCGAGGGCCCGGAGTCGCCCGACTCGGCGGCCTGCAAGGCGATGGTGGCGGCCGGCGGCGTGCAGGCCCTGTACGACTGGAATGGCGTGCGGGACGGCGCGGCGGGCGGCCAGTCCAGGACGCGCATACCGGACGGCAAGCTGTGCAGCGCGAACAGCGAGGAGTACAAGGGCCTGGACCTGGCCCGGGACGACTGGCCGGCCAGCCCGATGGCGGCGGGTGCGCACACCTTCCGGTACAAGGCGACCGCGCCGCACAAGGGCACGTTCGAGCTGTACCTCACGAAGGACGGCTACGACCCGAGCAAGCCGCTGAAGTGGTCGGACCTGGAGGCGAAGCCGTTCGCCAAGGTCACGAACCCCGAGCTGACCGGCGGCGACTACGTCTTCGAGGGCAAGGTGCCGGCCCGCTCCGGACGCCACCTGATCTACAGCATCTGGCAGCGTTCGGACAGCCCCGAAGCCTTTTACACCTGCTCGGACGTGGTCTTCGGCAAGGGCGGCGGCAGTACGGGCAGCACGGCGGGCGACGGGGCGGAGTCGCGTTCGGCGGCCGCGCCGGCACCCGCGGCGAGCGCCCCGACGGAGCAGCAGCTCGCGGCCGGTGCGGACAAGTCGTCGATGAACCACATGCACCACGGCGGCGCGGGCGAGGACACGCACGCGGACGGGGGCACGCACACGGCTCCGGACGCGCATACGGGTGCGGAGGCCCATGCGAGCACGGACGGGGCGCGGCCCCACGGCTCTTCGGGCAAGGCGGTGAACACCGCGCTGGCGGAGACCGGCGGGAACGGGTCGACCGGCCCGCTGGCGGTCGGCGGCGCGGCCGTGCTGGCGCTGGGTGCCTCGGTGCTCTTCGCGGTCGCCCGCCGCAAGGCCGCCCGGAACGGCGGCTGAGAACGGGCCGTGGGTGCGCTGCCCTACGGGAGCAGCGCACCCACGGGGATGCGGTCAGTTCGACGTGCAGGTCGTCGGCGTCGCGTGGGACGGGTCCAGGGCATTGGCCGCCTCGTGGAAGGCGACCCGGTCGGCCAGGCCGATGGCCAGGTGCTCGGAGAGGTCGGCCGGGCACAGGTCCTGGACCAGGACGTTCCGCACGTCAGGGCCGTTCAGGAACTGGCTCTTGTAGGGCGTGACGACCTCGTCGTACTTGGAGGCGATGACCGTGTAGCGCACGCCGGGCACCGTGTCGCCGCCCTCGTTGAGGCGATTGAGGAAGGCCGAGCCGACGATCTGGTCGTTGAGGCCGGGCGCGAGCTGGTCGAGGTACTTCTTGGCGCCCGGGAACTGGTCCAGGAGCCGGGTCAGGCCGTTGAGGTCGGTGCCGTGGTTGTCGGGTGCGATGCCGACCAGGGCGTTCACCTTCGCGGCGCCGCCGAGGAACTTGAGGTAGTAGCGCGGCATCATGCCGCCCTGCGAGTGGCCCACGAGATCGGTCTTCGCGGCGCCCGTCGCGGCCAGCACCCGGTCGACGTACGCGGAGAGCTGCCCGGCCGACTTGTCGATCGGGCCCAGGCCGTGGAAGAGGGGGACGCCGGGCAGTTGTCCGTAGTCGAAGGAGAAGACGCAGTAGCCGCGCTTGACCAGGTACGGGGCCAGGCCGAGCCAGTTGTCCACGGAGTTGCCGAAGGTGCCGTGGACCAGGACGACGGGCCGGGGATGGGCGGCGGACGGCTTGCAGGAGTAGTCGTTCCAGCCGGCGGAGACGGTGGCTTCCGACGTGGTGGCCGCCGCCGCGGTGGGGGTGGCCGCGGTGGCGGCGCCGAAGGTGAGGGCGAGGGCGGCGAGGGCGGTGACCGTACGTCTTTTGGGCAGCGCTCGGTGCGTGATCGTGTTCATGCGATGCTCCTTGCGGGAGGTGAGGGGGAGCCCGAAGTGCTCGCCGAGTCATCACCTGCGATCCGGATCGCATGGCTCAACGCTGTGATCGACCGTCAAGTTACGGCTGAGTAAGCGCGGGGGTCCAGCCGTGCGACGGTGAAAGAAGTGACACACGATCCTCACCGGACGTACGGGTTATCCACAGGCTCCAGCCGCTGTCGGCGGCCGGGCGTAGAGTCTTTGCCGTGGCGCCCGCGAGCCGCGCGGGCCCGCTGTGACAGGGGGAAACGGCAGTGAAGACCACGCCAGTCAAGACGACGGAAACAGCGGAATCAGCGAACGGAACCGCGCGGGCGGACGGCCGGCGGACCCGGCCGCGGGAAGGCCTCGTGGAGGTCGCCTCCGCCGCGGAACTCCGCGAACTGGTCGGCGAGCCGAACGCCCGCGCGGCCAACAAGGTCCGCCCCGCACTGCACGAGATGGACCGGCAGTGGCTGGCCAACTCCCCGTTCTGCCTGCTCGCCACGGCCGACGCGGAAGGCCGCTGCGACGTCTCCCCCAAGGGCGACCCCGCGGGCTTCACGCTCGTACTGGACGACACGACGATCGTCATCCCCGACCGCCCCGGTAACAAGCGCGTGGACGGCTTCCTCAACGTCCTGGCCAACCCGCACATCGGCCTCGTCTACGTCCTCCCCGGCCGCGACGACACCCTCCGCATCAACGGACGCGCCCGGCTGCTGCGCGACGCTCCCTTCTTCGACGAACTGACCGTCAAGGGCCTCCGCCCGGCGCTCGCACTGCTCGTGGAGATCGAAGAGGTCTTCCACCACTGCCCGAAGGCGTTCCTCCGGTCCGGCCTCTGGCGCACGGAGACCTGGCATCCCGACGCGGTCCCCACCCGGGCCCGAATATGCAAGGCCCTGGAAGCCCCGGAGCTCCCGCTCGAAGCCCTCGAAGCCCACTACGGCCCGCGCTACGCCGACCGCCTGTACGGCTGACCGTAGGACGGACGGCCCGCGGCCCGGACGGGAGCCGCCGACGCGGCGGCGGGACGGGCGGCGTGCGGACCGAAGCGGCTGCGGGCGCGGTCCACTGCGGCCTCGATGCGGCGGGCCTTGTCGTCCGCCGGGTCGAACGACAGCTGACGGGAGGCACGTTCGGCCCGGCAGAGGTCCTCGGCCCGCAGCGCCACTGCTCGCACACGCGCGCGTTGCAGACCGAGCGCGGCGTGCAGCGCATAGGCGACCTCGGTCAGCGCGGGCCCGTGCGCGGTCGGCTCGGTCAGCCGCCGGGTGCGGGTCGTGGTGGAACGGTCGGCGTAGCGGACGGTGAGCGTGAGCGCGCCTGCCACCTGACCGCTGCTGCGCATCCGGGAGCCGAGTTCGTCCGCGAGCGAGAGCAGTGCCCTGCGGCGCCGCGACTCGTCCAACTCATCATGGAGGAAACGGTGTTCGGCGCCCATTGAGCGGGACGGGGCGTTCGGGGTGACCGGGGTCGGGTCGATGCCGCGGGCCCGCTCGTACACCCGGCGGCCGGCCTTCGCGCCGAGGATGCGCTGCAGGGTGGCGGGTGGTGCCGAGGCGATCCGCCCGACGCTGTCGAGCCCGTACGCGCACAGGGCGCGGGCCGCGGCGGGACCGATGCCGTGCAGGGCGGCGACGGGCCGGCGGTCCAGGAAGGCCGCGACGCCCTCGGGGTCACCGGGGACGACGCGGATCTCCCCGGGCGCCGCGCCCTGGGCGGCCATCCGAGCGAGGAGGGGGTTACTGGCGATACCGATGGTGCACTCGACGCCGTACCAGGCGAGGGCGCGCAGCCGGAGCAGTTCGGCGATGCCCTCGGCGTCCCGGCCGAAGTACCGCTGAGCACCGCGTACGTCGGCGAGCGCGGCGTCCGGCGGCAGCGCCTCGACCACGGGGGTGAACTCCCCCAGCAGCGCGATCAGCCGCTCGTACGTCTCCTCGCCGAGGGGCTGGGCGGCCGCCCTTCCCCCGCGGGAGGGGCCACGGGGCGCGCCACCGCGGGGTGAGCCGTCACGGGGTGCGCCGTCACGGGGTGCGCCGTCACGAGGTGCGCCGCCGGACGCACCGTCACGGGGCGCGCCGGGTGTTCCGGAGGATTCGGCCGCCTCCGGGGCTCGGGGGGCTCCGGCCTCGGGGTCCGGGGCGGGCGACGGAGCCGGGGAGGCCGGGGCGGGTGGTGCGGTCGGGGCCGCCGGCGCGGTCGGTGCGGCTGGTCGGAACCGTATGTACAGCGCGGCGGCAGCGGGCCGGGGGCTCGGCGTTGGCGCGGAAGGGTTCATGGAAGGGAGGGAGGAGACAGAGGGAGCAGGGACAGCGGAAGGGGTGGAAGAGCTGGGGTCGGAAGGGTGAGGAAGGGTTGCAGGAGAGGTCGTAGGAGGGAGGTGTCGGTCGGTGGTCATCCTGCGCTCCCGGGGCTGGCGTGCCAGAGCTTGCGGCCGGTGGCGGCGCGTTCGCCCGCGGGCTGGAGGTCGGCCCACGGGTGCAGGGTGTAGCCGGTGGGCAGGCGGATGACCCGCTCGTCGTCCGGCGCCGCCGGGTCGCCGTCGGACGCGGCGGGGCCCCCGGAGTACGGCGCGGAGGAGTCTCCGGGGTACGGCGCGACGGGGCCGCCGGAATGAGGCGCGGCGGAGTCCCCGGAGTACGGCACGGAGGAGTCTCCGGGGTACGGCGCGGCAGGGTCTCCGGAGTACGGCGCGGCGGAGTCCCCGGAGTACGGCACGGAGGAGTCTCCGGGGTAC
>NZ_PQSQ01000166.1 GCF_002920575.1 Streptomyces sp. Ru73
CGGCGGTGCCCTCGATGCCGTCGGCACCGGGCAGGTGAATGTCCATCAGGACGGTGTCCACGCCCGCGGCGGCGAGCGGCAGCGCGTCCTCGACCGAGCCGACCGCGCCCACGCACTCCATGTCCGGCTGCGCGGTGATGGCCAGCTCCAGCGCGTCGGCGAGTGCCCGCTGGTCCTCGACCACCAGCACCTTGGTCATCGTGGCCACCCCACCCTGTCGGCCGGTCCAGCCTAACCCCGTGCGCCGCCGGCGTGGCCGGAATCGCGGGCGGCCGGCCGGGCGTTCCGGGGACGGCGTCCCGCTCTGGCAGCGGACCGGCTTGCGGAGGAAAGTGGTACCCGGAGGGCTGCTCCGCCCCGTGCACCGGCGGACGACAGGTAGCAGGAGGTCGTCCCACGTGACCACTTACTCGTTCAGGCTGTTCATCGCCGGGCAGACCGTCCGGTCCCAGGAAGCCGTGGCCAACCTGCGTCTGCTGTGCGACAGCCGGCTGCGCAATCGGTACGACCTCCAGATCGTGGACGCCGTCGAATGCCCCGAACTGGCGGAGGAGGGACGGGTGCTGGCCACTCCCATGGTGATCAGGCTCAGCCCGCCCCCGCAGCGGCGGGTCGTCGGTGACCTGTCCGACCACCACCGCGCCGCGGTGGCCCTGGGCCTGCCCGGCGCGAACGAACACCCGCAGGAGGTACGGCCATGACAGCAGACGGCGGGCCGGTCCGGCGCGTGGCCACTGCGATCAACGGATTCGACCAGGTCGCCCTGGGGGGACTGCCCGCCGGGCGGTGCACCCTGGTCACCGGGACGGCCGGCAGCGGCAAGACCCTGTTCGCCACCGAATTCCTCGCCCGGGGGATCCAGCACCACGACGAGCCCGGGGTGTTCGTCACCTTCGAGGAGGCGCCGGTGGACATCCGGCGCAACGCCCTCTCCCTCGGCCTGACCATCGCGGAGTGGGAACGGGCCGGGAAGTGGGCCTTCGTCGACGCCTCCGCCGCGAGCACGGAGGAGGGCGCCATCATCGGCGCGTACGACTTCCACGCGCTGGCGGCCAGGATCGGTCACGCGGTGCGCGCCGTCGGTGCCCGGCGGGTCTCGCTGGACTCACTCGGCGCGGTCTTCCTGCGCTTCCCCGGCCAGGGCGTCGTCCGGCAGGAACTGCTGGGCGTGGCGGAAACCCTGGAGTCCCTCGGGGTGACCTCGGTGATCACCACCGAGCGGGAGACGGAGTACGGCGGCATCTCCCGGCTCGGCGTGGAGGAGTTCGCCCTGAACAACGTCGTCGTGCTGCGCAACACGCTGTTCCAGGAGCGGCGGCGCAGGACCCTGGAGATCGTCAAGCTCCGCGGCGGCCCGCACCGCACCGGCGAGTGGCTGTTCACCATCGATCCGCAGGACGGCATCGTCGTCGTACCGCTGGCGTTCCTCGCGCCGCACGAGGGCGCCGTGATCCGCGAACGGGTCTCCACCGGCGTCCCCGACCTGGACGAGATGTGCGGGGGCGGGGTCTACCGCGACGCGGTGGTCCTGCTCACCGGCCCGACCGGGGTCGGCAAGACGCTGGCCGGGCTGCGGTTCGTGGCGTCCGGCGTGGCGGCGGGCGACCGCTGCCTGCTGTACACCTTCGACGAGACCCGCCAGCAGCTGGACCGCAACGCCTCGGGCTGGGGCCTCGACCTGCCGGCGATGGAGGCGTCCGGGCTGCTGCAGGTGGTGTCCGAGTACCCCGAGACCTCGGCGCTGGAGGACCATTTCATCCAGGTGCGGCGGGCGGTGGAGGAGTTCCGGCCCGCGCGGCTGGTCATCGACACCCTCTCCGCGCTGGAGCGCATCACCACCCCGCGGGCGCTGCTGGACTTCTTCATCGCGCTGGGCGCGGTGCTGCGGCCGCGCGCCATCACCGCCCTGATCACCTCCCTGCCCGCCGAGCGCATGCCACCGTCCGCGGGGCCGGGCATCGCCGCCCGGATCGACAGCCTCACCGATGTGTCGGTCCTGCTGCGCTACGTGGAGACGGCGGGCCGGGTCCGGCGGGCGGTCGCGGTGGTGCAGACCCGCGGTTCGACCCACGACCACCGCATCCGCGAAGTCACCGTCGACGGTACGGGGATGCACATCGGGGGCCCGCTGCACGGCGTCTCCTCCGTACTCGCCGGGTACGGAGGGGCCGTGTACGCGGCCGACCCGTCCGGAGCGGCCGACAACCGCGCGCCGGCCCCACGGGTGGACCCCGATGGCTGACCATGACCGCCCGTGCCCCGGCCGCGGCACCGGGAGCGGAAGTCCCGGTGCCGGCCCCGACGACATCCGGCGGGTGATCGTCTCGGCGGCCGCCGACGGCATCCTGGCGGTCGACGCCGACGGCCGCATCCTGTACTGCAACCCGGCGGCCGAGGAGCTGTTCGACCGGCCCGCCGCCCAACTGGTCGGCCAGGACTTCGGTTTCCCCCTCGTCGTGGGCGAGACGACCATCGACCTGATGCTGCCCGACCGGGGAGTGCGGGTGGTGGAGATGCGGGTCACCACCGCGCTGCTGGAGAACGAAACGCTGCACGTCGCGGCGTTGCGCGACATCACCCGGCGGCGGCAGGCCCAGCGCGAGCTGGAAGCGGCGCTGGAGCGGCAGAACGTCATCGTGGCGGTCGCGGCACACCAGCTGCACAACCCGCTGGCCACGATCGGCGTGCTCGTCGACACGCTGCGCGACCGGCGGGCGGTGCTCCCCGACCGGGTGCGGGCCGAGGCCATGGACCGGATCGCCGAACGCACCGCCCACCTCCAGGCACTGGTGCGCAAGCTGCTGACGGCCGCGCGCATCGACGCCAGCGTCCCGCACTCCGTGCCCGAGGACATTCCCGTCCTGCCGTTCCTGATCGAGCGGCTGGGCGACATGACGGAGGGGGCCCGGGCGGTACGGCTGTCGTGCTCGCCGGGCCTGGTCGCGCGGGTGGACCGGCTGGCCTTCTCGGAGATGCTCACCAACTGCCTGGAGAACGCCTTCCTGCACGGCCGCCCGCCGATCGTCACCCGTGCGGTGCCGCGGGACCACCGGTGGCTGGAGGTCTCGGTGTGCGACCACGGTGACGGGGTGCCGGACGACTTCGTACCGCGGCTGTTCGAACGGTTCAGCCGGGGGCCCGGCACCGAGCGGCACAGCGGTGCGGGGCTGGGGCTGTGGGTGGTCCGCGGCCTGGCCAGGGCCAGCGGCGGCGACGCCTGGTACGAGCCGGCCCCGCACGGCGGCTCGTGCTTCCGGCTGCGGCTGCCGCGCGCGCCGGACAGGTGAACCGCCCCGCGCGCTACGCCGCACGGGCCCCGGCGGCCGACGTCAGGACGCGGTGGACCAGCCGGGCGCCGGTGCGGGCCGTGCGGTGGTCGATGTCGAGGTCCGGGTTGAGCTCCGCGACGTCGCAGACGGCCAGTTGGCCGCTGGCTGCGACCTTGGCGCAGACGTGCTCCACCACCTCCAGCGGGACTCCGTACGCGGCGGGGGCGCTGACGCCCGGTGCCACGGCGGCGGGCAGGACGTCCAGGTCGATGGAGAGGTGGACGAGGTCGCAGCTCGCGAGGAAGTCGTCCAGGAAGGCGTCGACGCGGTGCATGCCGAGCAGGCCGCAGGCGGTGTCGGGGAGGTAGCGCACGCCGAGCCGGTCGGCGGTGCGGTACAGCCGCTCGGTGTTGCTCGGCGCGCTCACCCCGAGCACCCAGTAGTTCAGTTCACGGGCGGCGGCCTCCTCGTCCCCGGCCATCTGCAGGAACGGCGTGCCGGAGCTGGGCCGGACGTCGTCCCGCAGGTCGAAGTGCGCGTCGAGGTTGAGCACGCCGAGCCGCGCTCCGGACCGCAGCGCACGGCTGCCGGCGAGCCCGAGGTAGCTGCCGTAGGCCACCTCGTGGCCGCCGCCCAGCACGGTCACCGGGCGGCCCCGGTCGAGCAGGGCGCCGACGGCGCGGCCCAGGCGGCGCTGGCCGGCCGCCAGGTCGCCGTCGCCGACCTCGATGTCACCGGCGTCCAGCGCGCGCAGCGGCGTCTGGAGGGCCATCGGGGCGAGCGCTCGGCGCAGCGCCGACGGGCCGTCGGCCGCGCCGGGCCTGCCCTTGTTGCGGCGTACGCCCTCGTCGCTGCGGAAGCCGACGAAGGCGGCGTCCCAGTCGCCTGCCGCGGCCCGGTGCAGGTCCCCGGCAGGACCAGCGGCGGGGTACGGCGTCACCGCGCGGTGCCAGCGCAGGTGCGCTGCGCCGGGGCCGTCGTCGCGGCCGGTCCACGGTTCGGCGGGCGCGTCCGCCGCCCACTCCTCCGGGTGCGCCGCCGGGGCGTGGCCCGGGATACGGCCCGGGTCCTCGCCGGTGGCGCGGGCGGCCTGCTGCACGGTGCTCGTCACGGTTCCTCAGCTCCTCGGTGTTCCGCCGCCATCACACCCGCGCCGGGGCCCGCGATCCAGGGCGTACGGCCCGGTTCCTCGGATCCGAGACCCACTAGGATTCCGGTGCCCGCGTCACCCGCGAGGAGCGTGTGACCACGAGTGCGAGGACGGTGAACGGCGTGGCCGGAGAGGCGGCTGACCTCGCGCGGCGGTACCGCGAGCAGGCGTCCCGTTCAGCGCCCGCGTACCAGCGCGTGAAGGACCTCGTGACCGAGCAGATCATGAGCGGCCGGTGGCGGGAGGGGGACGCGTTGCCGTCGGAGAGCCAGTTCGTGGAATCGCTGGGGCTGTCCCGGATGACGGTCAACCGTGCGCTGCGCGAGCTGGCGGGCCAGGGGCTGATCCGCCGGGTGATGGGCGTGGGCAGCTTCGTGGCGCTGCACAAGGGCAGTTCGGCGCTGGTGGAGGTGCACAACATCGCGGACGAGGTGCGCCGCAGGCGGCACCGGTACCGCGCCGAGGTGCTGTACGTACGGGAGGAGACCGCCGACGCGGAGGTCGGCGCGCTCTTCGGTCCGGGCACCGGGCAGCGGGTCTTCCGTTCCCGGGTGGTGCACTTCGAGGACGACGTGGCGATCCAGCTGGAGGACCGGTACGTCCACCCGGACTTCGCGCCCGGCTACCTGGAGCAGGACTTCACCCGGCGGACGCCGTTCACGTTCCTGTCCGAGGTGGCGCCGCTGGGCAAGGGCGAGCACGTGGTGGAGGCGGTGCTGCCGTCCTCGGAGGAGTGCGCGGTGCTCGGCGTGCCCGAGTCCGAGCCGTGCCTGCTGATCCACCGGCGCACGTGGTCGGGCGACGCGCTGGTGAGCGTCGCACGGCTGCTGCACCCGGGGTCCCGGTACCGGCTGCAGGGCACCTTCGACAACCGCTGACCGCGGCATCGGGGGGCGCTCGCGCGGTTACGGCCGCCCGGTGGGCGCGCGGCCCGAGACGGCGTGCGTCAGCCGGGCCGCGCCCTTGCACAGCAGATCGCGTACGTACGCCTCGTCGCTCGGCCGGTGGTGGCGGTACCAGGTGCTGCTGAGCGCGGCGACCGGCCGCCCGTGGTGGTCGAACGCCGCGACGCCGACCGAGCGGAACCCCGCCGAGACCAGCTCGGTCTCCTCCGACCAGCCGCGCGCCCGGTCCCTGGCCAGCAGGTCGCGCAGCTCGCCGAGCGAGCGCGGGCCCTTGCCGGTACGGGTGATCAGGTCGCCGGGACGCGGGAAGAGCGCCTTGAGCTGGGCCTCGCCGACGTGCGCGAGGAGCGCCCGGCCGCTGGCCGTCAGGTGCGCGGGGAGCCGCACGCCGACCTCGGTGACCAGCGGGACCGTGCCGCCCGCGCGGACCTCGGCGGGCTGCTCCTTGAGCAGGTACACGGTCTCCGCGCCGTGCAGCACTCCGAGGTGGACGGGCTGCGCCAGCCGGGCCGCGAGGGTGCGCAGGATCGGGCGGGCGAGCCGTTCGAGCGGCTCGTGCCGGAGGTAGGCGGAGCCGATCTCGAAGGCGGCCACGCCCAGGCCGTACGCCTGCTCGTCCGGGAGGTAGGTGACGAAGCCGCGCCCGGCCAGCACGGTGAGGATGTGGTACGCCGACGAGCGCGGAATGCCCAGGTCCCGGGCGAGCGCCGCGACCCGTACCGGCCCGGAGCGGCCCGCGAGGTGGGTGAGGATGTCCAGCGCGCGGCCGACGGCCGGTGAGGTGCTGGAGGAGGACTCCGGACGCCGCCCGCTCATCGCCGCGCCTCCGTCCGTCCCGCGCTCCCGGCGACCTCTTGACGGTCCTGTCTATACAGGCATATACATGCGGCGCCTGTTCTCGTACGAGCCGCGCCGACCGCCGCTCCGGCCAGGCCACCGCCCATGTCGCACGTCCGGGACGAACGTGCTGTTCCCGAAGGAGAGGGCATCTTGTGAGCACCGACAAAGCAGCAACCCTGCAGCGCGGACTGAGGTCCCGCCACATCCGATTCATCGCCCTCGGCTCCGCCATCGGGACCGGCCTGTTCTACGGATCGTCCGAGGCCATCCAGGCCGGCGGCCCCGCGGTGCTGCTGGCCTACCTGATCGGCGGCGCCGCCGTCTTCCTGGTCCTGCGCTCGCTCGGCGAGATGGCGGTGAACCACCCGTGCGCGGGCTCTTTCGGTGAATACGCCACCCGGCATCTCGGCCCGCTCGCGGGATTCACGACCGGCTGGACGTACGCCTTCGAAATGGTCATCGTCTGTATCGCCGACATCACGGCGCTCGGCGTCTACATGGGATTCTGGTTCCCCGACGTACCGCGCTGGATCTGGGTGCTGGCGGCCATCGTCGTCATCGGCGTGCTGAACCTCTTCAGCGTCAAGGTCTTCGGCGAGCTGGAATTCTGGCTGTCGCTGGTGAAGGTCGTCGCCATCTGCGCGATGATCGTGGCGGGCCTCGCCATTCTCGTGCTCGGCATCAGCGGCCACGGCATGCACGTCGGAATCTCCAACCTGTGGAGCAACGGCGGATTCTTCGCGCATGGCTTCCAGGGCTTCATCATGTCCTTCGCCGTCGTGATGTTCGCCTTCGGCGGCACCGAGATCATCGGCGTCACGGCCGGCGAGGCGGAGGACCCGGAGAAGACCATTCCGGGCGCGGTGAACTCCATTCCGCTGCGCATCGTGCTCTTCTACGTGCTGACGCTCGCCGTCATCATGTCGCTCAACCCCTGGCAGCACATCGGCTCCGACGGCAGCCCGTTCGTGCAGATCTTCACGGGCATCGGCCTCAAGGCAGCGGCGGCCGTGCTGAACGTCGTCGTGGTGGCGGCCGCGCTCTCCGCGATCAACAGCGACATCTTCGCCGCGGGCCGCATCATGTACGGCATGGCCGAGCGCGGCCAGGCCCCGGCCGTCATGCGGCGCCTCTCGCGCAACGGCGTGCCGACGATGACCGTCGTCATCATGATCTGCGCGCTGCTGCTGGGCGTGGTGCTGAACTACACCATGCCCGACAAGATCTTCCTCATCATTTCCTCGATCGCCACCTTCGCGACCGTCTGGGTCTGGCTGATGATTCTCGCGACGCAGTACGCGGCGCGCCGGAAGATGACCGAGGAGGAGACCTCCAGGCTCGCCTTCAAGGTCCCGTTCTGGCCGTACGGCCAGATCATCACCATGGTCTTCATGACCGGTGTCCTGGTACTGCTCGCATTCTCCGCGAGCACCCGCATCGCACTGATCGTGGGAGCGGTCTGGCTGGCCCTGCTGTCGGTGGTCCATATGGTCTGGCTCCGTCCGCGCTCCGCCGCCTCCGGCGTCGCTGAATTCCCGACGGAAGAGCCGGCCGGGAATCCCGTTCCGGCACGGGACTGACCGGCTCCGAAGGGCTTCCGAAAAGGGCCCTGAAGGCACCTGGAAAGGGTTCCTTCAGGGCCCTTCGCAGCGCCCGAAAAGATGCCGGGCGAGACCTCCGACGCCTTTGGCGGCGGCCTCGCCCGGCAGGAAACGGTTACGCCGAGGGGTGCTCACGCATCGGGATACGCACGCCCCGCTCGTCGGCAACCGAGTCGGCGATGTCGTATCCGGCGTCCACGTGCCGGATGACACCCATCCCCGGGTCATTGGTCAGCACCCGGCGGACCTTCTCCCCCGCCAGCTTGGTGCCGTCCGCAACCGACACCTGGCCCGCGTGGATGGAGCGGCCCATGCCCACGCCACCGCCGTGGTGGATCGACACCCAGGAGGCGCCCGAGGCGACGTTGACCATGGCGTTCAGCAGCGGCCAGTCCGCGATCGCATCCGAGCCATCGAGCATCGCCTCGGTCTCCCGGTAGGGGGAGGCCACCGAGCCGCAGTCCAGGTGATCCCGGCCGATCGCCAGCGGCGCGGCCAGCTCGCCGGAGGCGACCATGTCGTTGAAACGCTCCCCGGCCTTGTCCCGCTCGCCA
>NZ_PQSQ01000167.1 GCF_002920575.1 Streptomyces sp. Ru73
AGCCGGGCCACCACCACGGCGGGCAGCTCCACGCCCTGTTCCGCTGCCAGCGCCAGCATGTCGCCGACCACGGCGTCCGGCAGCGCCTCGGAGGGCTCCCGGAGAGCGCCCGCCACGTACGCGTCCCGCACGACCTCGATCAGTGCCCGGGCCACCCGGCCGGCGGGCTCGGCGGTCGCGTCGGGAGCGTGGTACCCCGGTACGGGCGAGCCGTAGAGCAGCGCGTACTCGTGCGGATGCGCCAGCGCCCACTTCCGTACGGCGTGGCAGACGGCGGTCCAGCGGACAGCGGGCGGCGGAGTGGCGCCACCACTGCCTCTCCGGCCTGCGGCCGCCCCCGCTTTCGCCCCCGCCTTCGTCCCTGCGTTCGCCCGCGCGTCCGTCTCCGCGAGCGCGGTCTCGGCGGCCTGGCCGACGGCGTTGTAGGCGTCGAGGATCAGCGCGGTGAGCAGGTCGTCGCGGCTGGGGAAGTAGCGGTAGAGGGCCGAGGAGACCATGCCGAGTTCGCGGGCGACGGCGCGCAGCGAGAGCTTCGCGGCTCCCTCGGCGGCGAGCTGCCGCCGGGCCTCGTCCTTGATCGCGGCGGTGATCTCGCCGCGGGCCCGCTCCCTGGCGCCCTTGATCGCAGTCATGCGGAGCAGTGTGCCATGTCGGGGAGCGGCGCCCCACAACGAGAGCGGTGCTCCAAATAGGAGAGCAGTGCTCTTGCTTTGCCGTGCCGGGGTGGCGCACACTGCTCTTGAACGTGAGCAGTGCTCTTGTGAGGGAGCAATGCTCTCGGAAGGCAGCGCCGCTCTCGCCTCCTCGGCGGCTCCCACTCCCACCAGAAGGGCCACCCACCATGAACGAGACCCAGCACGACGTCACGAGCGACGCCACGAGCGACGCCACCAACGACGTCACGAACGACGCCCCGCACGACGTGACCCATGAAGCCGTGCGCGGCTCCGCGAGCGGCCAAGGTGCCCAGCCGTCGGGGCGGTACCTGCGGCCCGGTCGGCTCGGGGCGCGGCTCAACGCGTTCATCGGGTGGCTGGCCCGGCGGGGGATCAGCCTCGCCGGGAGCGCGGACCTGGCGGTGCGAGGGCGGAAGAGCGGCGAGTGGCGGCGGGTTCCGGTGAATCCGCTGACCTTCGAGGGCGCCCAGTACCTCGTTTCGGCGCGCGGCGACTCCGAGTGGGTCCGCAACATGCGGGCGGCCGGCGGGGGTCAGCTGCGGGTGGGGCGCAGGACGCGCGCGTTCACCGCCGTGGAGGTGCCGCCCGCCGAGCGGCCGGCGATCCTGCGTGCGTACCTGGAGCGCTGGGGCTGGGAGGTGAAGCAGTACTTCGGCGAGGTGAACGCCCGCTCGGGCGACGACGTACTCCTCGCCGCCGCCCCGAACCACCCGGTCTTCCGCATCACGCCGACCGAGTGACGACGGCTACCTCAGGCCCAACCGGGCAAGCAGCCGACCAGTCGGTCAGCCGGTCACCCCATGCCGCCGGTCAGCCCATGCCCTCGGTCAGCCCATGCCGCCCGTCACCCCTTGCCCGCTTGGCGTCCTTCCCCCTTGCCGGCCGTCACCCGTTGCCCGCCTTGGCGTCCTTCCCCTTGCCGTCCCTGTCCTCGGCCTCCGTGCCCTTGGCGTCAGCGCCGTCCTTGGTGCCCGCGCCGCCCTTGGCGCCCTTGTCGCCGTTGGCATCCCTGGCCTCCGTACCGCCGTCCAGCATCGACAGCGCGCGGTGGGCCACCGGGTGGGTGCGGACCAGTTCGGCGAGGGTGGTGGTGCCGCGCGTGATCTTCGCGAAGGCGTTCCAGGCCGGGCGGAAGCCCGTTATGGCGGCGTGCAGCAGGCCCGGGCGGCGCGAGAAGACCGCGAGCATCCGGCGGCCGACGCTCATCTCCACGCCCAGCCCGGCCTTGATCGCGAAGGCGTAGTTCAGCGCTTGGCGCCGCGCGTCGACCGCGTCGTGCGCCTCGGCGACCCGTACCGCCCACTCCCCCGCGAGCCGGCCCGACCGCAGCGCGAAGGAGATGCCCTCGCGCGTCCACGGCTCCAGCAGCCCGGCCGCGTCGCCGCAGACGAGCACCCGGCCGCGGGACAGCGGCGAGTCCTCGGCGCGGCACCGCGTCAGGTGGCCCGAGGAAATGCTCGGCTCGAAGCCGGCGAGGCCGAGCCGCGCGATGAAGTCCTCCAGGTACCGCTTGGTGGCCGCGCCCTCGCCCCGCGCGGAGATCACGCCGACGGTCAGCGTGTCGCCCTTGGGGAAGACCCAGCCGTAACTGCCCGGGATCGGGCCCCAGTCGATCAGTACCCGGCCTGCCCAGTCCTCGGCGACCGTCGGCGGCACCGGGATCTCCGCCTCCAGCCCCAGGTCCACCTGGTCGAGCTTGACCCCGACGTGCGCCCCTATGCGGCTCGCGCTGCCGTCGGCGCCGACCACCGCACGCGCCAGCACCGTCTCGCCGCCGCTCAGCACGACGGCGACGGTACGGCGGTCGGGGACGGCGCTGCCGTGCTGCTCGACGCGGCTGACCGTGACGCCCGTACGCAGCTCGGCGCCCGCCTTCTGCGCGGCCTCGACGAGCTGGGCGTCGAACTCGGGGCGGTTGATGAGGCCGAAGAGCATCTGCCGGGAGCGGCGCGTGCGCGTCAGCCGGCCGTTCAGCGAAAACGTCACGGCGCGCACGCGGTCCTTCAGCGGCAGCTCGAAGCCGGGCGGGAGCGCGTCACGGGAGGGGCCGATGATGCCGCCGCCGCAGGTCTTGTACCGGGGAAGTTCGGCCTTCTCCAGGATGAGTACGCGGCGTCCCGTGCAGGCCGCGGCGTAGGCGGCCGAGGCGCCTGCTGGCCCCGCGCCGACCACCACCACGTCCCATACCGTCCGGCCGTCCCGGTCTGCGCTCTCGCTGCTCACCTGTACTGCTACTCCGATCGAATCCCTGGCACGAATGCCCGGCTCTCCTGGCACGGCCGCCCGGCGCGGTCCCCGGCGGCACCCGCCGCCCGCGCCGTGGCGCGTACCGCCGGCTGCCACCCGCGCCGTGGCGCGTTCCGCCCGCACCGCTGCGCGTACCGTCCGCCCCTTTGCGCGTACGCCGGCACCGTGCGCGTACCGCCCGCATCCTACGGCTCGCTGATCGCGGAAGCGCCTGCGGGAAGAACGGCTCACCGGCCGCGAACGTGCCCATGGAAAGAACGCCCGGCCGATCGCCCCGCCGCCCGCGGGAAAAACAGCTCACCGACGATGGACGTACCCCAAGGAAACGCACCCCACAAGAAGCGCGCCGACCGCCGAGGCCTCCGCGGAAGAACGACCCGCCCACCACCGAAGCGTCCGCCGGAAACAACGCCTCGCCGCCCCCCAACGTCCCTGTGGGAAGATCGGAGGCACCATCCCCTACGTACGGACGCGTAACGTACGGACGCACGGCCTCGTGCACCACGTGCTCCCACGTGCCACGGGCCGTACGGACACACCACGGACGGGATCCGCGCCGCTCCGGGCGCCCTGGCACCATCCCTCGACCACGGCCCCGGCGGGCACCGCGGGCACCGTCCCGCCAGGACGACGTCGCGCCCAGAAGGAGCGTTCCATGCCTGACAGCCCGCTCGCCACCACCGTCGCCGCGCTGCAGTCCCGCGCCAGGGCCGAACTGACCGAGCTGGTGGCCTTCAAGTCGGTCGCCGACCCCGCGCAGTTCCCGAAGAGCGAGTGCGAGGCGGCGGCCCGGTGGATAACGGACGCGCTGCGGGCCGAGGGCTTCGAGGACGTCGCGGTCCTGGAGACCCCGGACGGCACCGAGTCCGTCTACGGCTTCCTGCCCGGCCCGGCCGGCACCCCCACCGTCCTGCTGTACGCGCACTACGACGTGCAGCCGCCGCTGGACGAGAGCGCCTGGCTGAGCCCGCCGTTCGAGCTGACCGAGCGCGACGGCCGCTGGTACGGCCGCGGCACCGCCGACTGCAAGGGCGGCCTGATCATGCACCTGACGGCGCTGCGCGCGCTCAAGGAGCACGGCAGCGTACCGGTCAACGTCAAGGTCATCGTCGAGGGTTCGGAGGAGCAGGGCACGGGCGGCCTGGAGCGTTACGCGGAGGCCCACCCCGACCTGCTCACCGCCGACGCCATCGTCATCGGCGACACCGGCAACTTCCGCGTCGGCCTGCCGACCGTCACCGCCTCGCTGCGCGGCATGGCGATGCTCCGCGTCCAGGTGGACACCCTGGCGGGCAACCTGCACTCGGGGCAGTTCGGCGGCGCCGCGCCCGACGCGCTCGCGGCGCTGATCCGCATCCTGGACTCGCTGCGGGCCGAGGACGGCTCGACCACGATCGACGGGCTGACGGCGGACGGTACCTGGGACGGGCTCCAGTACGACGAGGCGGAGTTCCGCCAGGACGCCAAGGTGCTGGACGGTGTGGAGCTGATCGGTTCCGGCAGCGTGGCCGACCGGGTGTGGGCCCGCCCGGCCGTCACCGTCATCGGCATCGACTGCCCGCCGGTCGTCGGCGCCACCCCGTCCGTGCAGGCGAGCGCGCGGGCGCAGGTGAGCCTGCGGGTGCCGCCGGGCCAGGACGCCGCCGAGGCGGCCAAGCTGCTGACCGCGCACCTGGAGGCGGCGGCGCCGTGGGGCGCCCGCGTGACGGTCGAGCAGATCGGCCAGGGCCAGCCGTTCCGCGCCGACCTGAGCAGCCCGGCGTACGAGTCGATGGCGGCGGCGCTGCGCGAGGCGTACGACGGCACGGAGATGCAGGCGGCCGGCATGGGCGGCTCGATCCCGCTGTGCAACACGCTCGGCGCGCTCTACCCGGACGCGGAGATCCTGCTGATCGGCCTGAGCGAGCCGGAGGCCCAGATCCACGCGGTGAACGAGAGCGTCTCCCCGGAGGAACTGGAGCGCCTGTCCCTGGCCGAGGCGCTGTTCCTCCAGAAGTACGCGGGGAGCAAGGCGGGGGCGTAGGGGGTACGTACGGGGCGCGGCCGGGCTGGCGGGGGTGCCGCCCGGCCGACCGGGCCCGGTCGGACTGACAGGCGCGGCCGGGCTGAGGGGCACCGCCGGGCTGACGGGCGTGGCCGGGCTGAGGCGCGCCGCCGCGCGTGGCGAGGGGCGCGGCATCGGCCCGACTCGCCCCCACACGCCAGCGGGCGCAGCACCGGCCCACCGCACCGCCGCACCGCCGCATCCGACGGGACGCGGGATCGCCTCCCCGCGTCCTGCATAGAGGCGGGCCTCACCCCACCGGTACGCCCGCCTCCAGGTTGAGCGCGCGGCCCTGGGCGCGGGCGCGGAGGGCCCAGCGCAGGCGGTTCCAGCGCACCGGCGGCAGCATCGACTCGGCCTCGTCCTCCGTGACGAACCGCCAGTCGCGCAGCTCCGAACCGGGCAGCAGCAGGTCCCGTATCTGTTCCTCGGGCAGCCGCCCGCCGTCGAACAGCATCCGCAGCCCGCCGAAGCCGGGCGGCACCGGCGCCTCCCAGTCCAGCACGAGCAGGCGCGGCAGGGCGGGGAGCTGGATGCCCAGTTCCTCGGCCACTTCCCGTACGCCGGCCCGGGCCGGCGGCTCGCCCGGTTCCACGACCCCGCCGGGAAACTCCCAGCCGGGTTTGTACGTCGGGTCCACCAGCAGTACCCGGTCCGCCTCGTCGAAGAGCAGTACGCCGGCGGCCAGGGTCTCGGCGGTCGGTTCGGGGGTCTGCACGATGTCGCAGGCGCCGCCGCCGTTCCGCACGGCCTCGGCGATGCGCTCGGCGGTCTGCCGGGGGCCGATGCCGGTGGTGTCGATGACGTGCGCGTCCTCGCGCAGCCAGCCCAGCGCCTCACGGTACGGCGCCAGCTGCCGCAGGCTCCGCTTGCGGGTCCGCGCGGCCGCGGTGACCTCGGAAGCCGCCGCGGCGGGGCGCTCCCCGGGCAGCACGGCGGCAGCGGTCTCGTGCGGTCCGCCCGCGCCGTCGGCCGCGACCGGTCTGCGCGCCCCGGCAGACCCACCCGGCCCGCCCGCTCCACCTGATCCATCCGGTCCGCTCAGCCCGTTGGATCCGCTCGGTCCATTCGAAGCAGCCTCTTCCCTGCGCGCTATCCGCTCACGAAGGATCGTTTCCTCCGCATGCAGCAGTACGTGCCGCACCGGTATGCGGCGCGAGGCCAGTCCGCCGAATATCTCGTCGCGGTACTCCTGCCGCAACAGGGTCATCGGCGTGATCAGCGGACCCGGCACCTCCGTGAGCAGCGCGGCGGCCGCGTCGACGACGAGTCTGCGCCAGGACGGCAGGTCCTGGTAGTCCTCGACGTCGTCCAGCCGCTTGGCCGGAAGCATCTCCCTCAGACCATGGCCGACCAGCTCGGGGTCGTAGAGCGTGCTCCCGGGGAGCAGGTCCAAGAGTTCCTGTGCCGCGGTGGTCTTGCCCGCACCGAACGCGCCGTTCAGCCAGACGATCACGGTTCCCCCTCATCCCTAGACCCCTGTGAGTTGCCCGCAACACCCTGCCACGGAAACGCGCCACGCACGGCCCCTCCTCCCGACCGGTCCCCACCCCTGTCAACCCCTCGCGCCGTAACTCACCGCCTGGTACGGACTTCTCGTTCCGGTTCCTGCCCCGGTTCGCCATGCCGCACGAACCCTCACGACGCGCCACGTCGGATCGTTCCGCCCGGCCCAGCTCCGCCCGCCCGTGCTCCCGCCGTGTACAGCCCCTCCGCCGCCGTCACCGCCTCCGGTGTGCTCATAGGTGTGCGACAGTCGGCGCTCATCCGGCCGAGACCCGGCCGAGGTCCACGGAACCTGTCCCGAAGGGGGCTCTCAGCGCGGTGTCCTTCCAGCACGAGTGGTCTTCCCTCAAAACCGGCATGTCCCTGGCCGGTCTCGCCCCTGAACCGCCGGCAGCCGCTCGGCCCGGCGGCAGTACGCAGGGCCGTGGCCCGGAACGCGGTGCACCGCCCTCCGGCCGGCCCGGCCTCGCCGTCGGTCAACGGGATCTCGCCGCCATCGGCGAGGCGGCGTACGCCCCGCACCAGCGGCTCGGCAAGGACGGTGACCATGCCCGTCTCAGCAGTCTCAGAGCCGCGAGCGCGCTCCGGGACGATTTCGGCATCGGCCGCGCGCTGGACCACGTCACCACCCGCTGGGTGACTCACCTACGCACGCTCCTCGACGCGTGCGCCCACGTCTCCCGGCATCCCGACTTCACCCGTAAGCTCCACGCCGGCCAGGAGCAGCAGCTCGGAACGGTCTTCAGCGGCATCTCCGCGCTGGACGCGGGATTCACCGAGAGGAGGCGGCGCTGATGGACCTGGAAGCTCTCCGGCTCGGACACCTGGCCCAGCTCCGCGAGGCCGTGGACGACTGGTCGGCCATGGTCACCAAGCTCGATTCCCTGAAGGCCGATGCCGGGGACCACCTCGCATCCCGCGCCCGCAAAGCCACCTGGTCAGGCTGCAACGCCACCGTCACCCGCGAATTCATCGACAAGACGGCCGACGAAATCAAGGCACCCCTCAACATCTCCGCGCACGAGGAAGGGCACTGGTGACGGTTCAGGCGATGCCAGGACGGACCGATCGCTGCCTATGCCTCGCGGGTGCGGGAGACACGGCAATGTGCCGGGTGAATGACAAGAGCCGGCCCGTAACTCATCTGCTACGGGCGGGGCTTTGGGGACGTCAGGTGTTCCACGGTGGGAGATACGCCAGTGGGTTTGAAGATGCCTTTGTAGGCGCTGATGGCTGAGACGGAGGCGATGAGGATGCTGGTGACGATGTCCTTGCCGGCGAAGTCGCCGGCGAAGTAGGCCGTGCCGAGGCCGACGAGGACCGAGACGGTGATTTGTACGGCGGCACGGGCGGCGCTGGGCCAGTGGGGCTGGTTGACGGCGGATATGAGGAGGGGGGAGACGAATCCGATGATCAGGGCCCACATCTGCGCGTTCGTCATGGCGGCTGCCTCTCTGCCCAAGGCCGGGTGTGGGATGGAGCGTGCCTACGGGCAGCGTCGGGGCAGGCGGGAGGGGCGGCAAGGGGGGCGGGGAGAAGCGACGGGGCGAAGAGGGCGGGGGCGTGCCCGCCGTCAGCACGTCGGCAGGCCCGGGACCGGGTGGTCGTTTTCGCCGCCCTTGAGGTAGACGACGCTGACGTAGACCCCGGTGTTGCCGCTGTCGTCGTCGGTCCTGGCCCACCAGACGTTGGTCCACTTGCCGTACGTCTCGCGGCGGTTCAGGTTCGCCTGGCAGTAGAAGTAGTTGGTACCGGCCTTGACCGTGCCGACCCGCTCGTAGTTCTTCGTGTACGATCGGCCGCGCGCCAGAC
>NZ_PQSQ01000168.1 GCF_002920575.1 Streptomyces sp. Ru73
CCTGCTCCCGCTCGGCCCCGGCGACGTCGTCCTGACCGGCGCGCCGGGGGAGTACGGCCCGCTCACCCCCGGCGGCCGCGCGGCCGCCACCGTCGCCGGCATCGGCACCCTGACCACCCCCGTACGCGCCGGAGGCCCCCGATGAAACCCACCGCCGTCCCCGCCACCGGGCCGCGCCTCGACGTGGTGACCTTCGGCGAGGTCATGGGCATGCTCGTCGCCGCCGACACCGGACCGCTGGCCGACGTCACCCACTACACCCGCTCCCTGGCCGGCGCCGAACTCAACGTCGCCACCGGCCTGGTCCGCCTCGGCCACACCGCCGGATGGGTGGGCCGGGTCGGCGACGACCCGCTCGGCGCCCACGCGCTCGCCGCCCTGCGCGCCGAAGGCGTGGACACCACGCAGGTCACCGTGGACCCCGAGGCGCGCACCGGCTTCCAGCTCAAGAGCCGGGTCACCGCGGGCGACCCGGAGGTGGTGTACTTCCGCAAGCACTCCGCCGGCAGCCGCCTCGCCCCCTCCGACGCCGCCGACGCCTACGTACGCGCCGCCCGCCACCTGCACGTCACCGGCATCCCCGCCGCGCTCTCCGGCACCGCGCGCGCCTTCACCCACCGCGCCATGGCCGCGGCGCGCGACGCGGGCCTCACCCTCTCCTTCGACCCGAACCTGCGCCCCGCACTCTGGCCGGACCGCGCCGAGATGGTGCGCACCGTCAACGACCTGGCCGTACGTGCCGACTGGGTGCTGCCGGGGCTGAGCGAGGGCCGGCAGCTCACCGGCGCGCAGGACCCCGCCGACGTGGCCCGCTGGTACCTGGCGCGGGGCGTGCGCCGCGTCGTCCTCAAGGACGGTGCCCGCGGCGCCACCCTGTACGACGCCGCCGGCGGGACCTGGACGCAGCCGGTCTTCCCGGTGCGGGCCGTCGACACCGTGGGCGCGGGCGACGGCTTCGCCGCCGGCCTGATCAGCGCCCACCTGGACGGCCTCGGCCCGCAGGAGTCCCTGGCCAGGGCCGCCGCCGTCGGCGCGCTCGCCACCACCAGCCACGGCGACCGGGACGGCCTGCCCACCCGCGCCCGGCTGGAGTCCTTCCTGCGCACCCGCGCCGCCGCCTGAACCACCCTGAACACCGCACGACAACCGAGGAGTTGGCCCCGTGGCCGTACAGCTGCAGATCGCCCTGGACCGGATGCCCCTGGAACGGGCCGTCCGGATCACCGAGGCCGTCGCGCCGCACACCGACTGGATCGAGGTCGGCACATCCCTGATCAAGCACTTCGGGATGCGCGCCGTGACCGAGGTGGCCGCCGCTGCCGGGCCCGTGCCCGTACTGGCCGACCTGAAGACCGCCGACGACGCGGTCTTCGAGTTCACCCTCGCGTACGACGCCGGTGCCGCCTCCGCAACCGTCCTCGGCACGGCCGCCGACGCCACCCTCGACGCGGCCGTACGCGTCGCCGCCGAGCGCGGCGCCGAGACCGTCGTCGACCTGATGCAGACCACCGAGGAACGCCGCGCCGCCCTCGCCGCCCGGCTGCCCGCCGACACCGTGCTCGCCGCGCACGTCGGCAAGGACGCCCAGCGGGCCGGCGCCGGGCCCGCCGACCTCCTCGGCCCCTGGCGGCACGGCCGCCGGGTCGCCGTCGCGGGCGGCCTGACCGCCGACGACCTGCCCGCCTTCACCGGACCAGACCCGGTCCGTGTCATCGTCGGCTCAGCGGTGACCGCGGCCCCCGACCCCGCGGCGGCCGCCCGTGCCCTCGCCGCTGCCGCCCACCGCTGACCCACCCGTACCGCACCACCGCACCGAAGGAACCACCATGGCCACCCAGCGCGAACTCCCCACTACCGACGCCCTGTTGACCACCGTGCAGGAGGAGATGCGCGGCGTCCTCACCGCTGTCGACGCCGGCTCCCTCGACGCGCTCGCCACCGCCCTGCTGCGCGCCCGCCGCGTCTTCGTCACGGGCGAGGGCCGCTCCGGCTTCATGGCCAAGGCGTTCGCCATGCGGCTGATGCACCTCGGCCTGCCCGTCCACGTCATCGGCGAGACCACCACCCCGGCCGTCGCCGACGGCGACACCGTCGTCGCCGTCTCCGGCTCCGGCACCACCGCCGGCACGGTCCGCGTCGCCGAGCAGGCCGTCAAGGCGGGCGCCGAGGTGCACGCCGTGACCACGGCGCCGGACTCCCCGCTCGGCACCCTCGCCGCGTCCGTCCTGCTGCTGCCCGCCGCGACGAAGTACCGCCGGCCCGGCGAGGCCGCCAGCGTCCAGCCGCTCTCCAGCCTCTTCGACCAGGCCACCCACGTCACCCTGGACGTCGTGGCACTCCGCCTCGCCGGCCTCCTGGAGGTGGACAACGACCGCGCCCGCGCGGCCCACGCCAACACCGAGTGACCGCAGGCGACGGGCGGGCACCACCGTGCGCGCCCGTCGCCGCCGTGCCGCCCCGCTCAGTCGTTGGCGGGGTTGCCCGCGGTCAGCGCCGGGTCCCGGGTCGCCACCGGGGCCAGCACCTCCTCCACCGACTTCAGCAGCTCCGGCTCCAGCCGCACCCCGGCCGCCTTGACGTTCTCCTCGACCTGCTCGGGCCGCGAGGCACCGATGATGGCGGCCGAGACATTGGGGTTCTGCAGTACCCACGCCACGGCCAGCTGGGCGAGCGTGAGCCCCGCCTGCTCCGCGAGCGGCCGCAGCTGCTGGACGCGCTCCAGCACCTCGTCCCGCAGGAAACGCTGGACGAACGTGGCACCGCCCTTCCCGTCGGTGGCCCGGGACCCGGCCGGCAGCGGCGCACCCGGCAGGTACTTGCCGGTCAGCACGCCCTGCGCGATCGGCGACCACACGATCTGGCCGATGCCCAGCTCCTCGCTCGCCGGCACCACCTCCGCCTCGATCACCCGCCACAGCGCCGAGTACTGCGGCTGGTTCGAGATGAAGGGGATCTTCAGCTCACGGGCCAGCGCGTGCCCCGCGCGCAGCTGGTCGGCGGTCCACTCCGACACGCCGATGTAGTGGGCCTTGCCGGAGTGGACCACGTCGGCGAACGCCTCCATGGTCTCCTCCAGCGGCGTTGTGTGGTCGTAGCGGTGCGCCTGGTACAGGTCCACGTAGTCGGTCCGCAGGCGGCGCAGCGACCCGTCGATCGACTCCATGATGTGCTTGCGGCCCAGCCCCCGGTCGTTCCGGCCGGTGCCGGTCGGGAAGTAGACCTTGGTGAAGATCTCCAGCCCCTCGCGCCGCTCACCCCGGAGCGCGGTGCCCAGCACCGACTCGGCCCGCGTCTCGGCGTAGACGTCCGCGGTGTCGAAGGTGGTGATGCCCGCGTCCAGCGCGGCACGGATGCAGGCGGTGGCCGCGTCCTGCTCCACCTGCGAGCCGTGCGTCAGCCAGTTGCCGTACGCGATCTCGCTGATGGTCAGGCCACTGCGGCCCAGGCGGCGGTATTCCACGGTCTCAGCTCTCCATCTGTCGTACGTCACGTCTCTGCGGGAACCATCCTGCCCCGCCCGGCGCCGCCACACCCGGAGGCCACCGTGACGTGCGGCGCCCCGGCAGTTTCCCCGGCCCCTGCATGACTCCCGCGTGCTGGGTACTCGACGGACCGATCCCGGGGCAGGCGCGTGGCGCGCCGGTCTTCATGCGTGTCTGCCATGACGCGGACGGCGTGTGCACGGTAGAAGGACGGGTAGCCGGGGACCCGGCCGTCGATACGAAGGAGGTCCCTTGAGTAGGAAGAACATCTTTGTCGTCGGTCTGGACGAGGGAAACCTGCCGGAATTGCAGGCCATTCCCGACGCCGCGGAATACACCTTCCACGGCCTGCTCACCCCCGAAGAGCTGCAGGTCGGGGAGGTTTCCGTACCGCAGCTCCTGGAAAAGGCGTACGGCATTCTCGACGCCTTCGAAGGCAGCATCGACGCCATCGTGACCTACTGGGACTTTCCCGCGAGCACCCTCGTCCCCATCCTCGGCGAGCGCTACGGCACGCACCACACCAGCCTGGAATCCATCGTCAAGTGCGAGCACAAGTACTGGAGCCGGCTGGAACAGCAGAAGGTCATCGACGAGCACCCGGCATTCGGCCGGGTCGACCTCTCCGCCGAACACCCCGAGCCGCCCGAGGGCGTCACCTACCCGATGTGGCTCAAGCCCGCCCTGTCCTATTCCTCGGAACTCGCCTACGGCGTCAAGGACGAAAAGGAATTCCAGGAGGCCGTGGCGAAGATCCGGGAAGGCATCAGCCGGGTCGGCCGCCCCTTCGAATACATCCTGGAGCAGATCGAGCTGCCCGAGGAAATGGCCGGCGTGGGCGGCGAGGTCTGCCTCGCCGAAGAGGCCATCGCCGGCATCCAGGTGGCCGTCGAGGGCTACGTCCACAACGGCGAGGTCACCGTCTACGGCACGCTGGATTCGATCAACTACCCCGACAGCTCCAGCTTCCTCCGCCACCAGTACCCCTCCACCCTCCCGCCGGACGTCGTCCAGCGGCTGCGGGTCGCCAGCGAGCGGGTCATGCGGCAGATCGGCATGGACGGCGCGACCTTCAGCATCGAGTTCTTCTACGACCCGCACACCGACCGGATCAACCTGCTGGAGATCAACCCCCGGCACTCCCAGTCGCACGCCCAGATCTTCCACTACGTCGACGGCACACCGAACCACCACATCCAGGTCGCCCTGGCCCTCGGCAAGGACCCCAGCCTCACCCCCGGCGCCGGCCCCTACCGGATGGCGGCCAAGTGGTACTACCGCTGGTTCACCGACGCCGTCGTCAAGGACGTGCCCTCCGCCAAGGACATCGAGCGCATCGAAAAGGACATCCCCGGCGTCCAGATCGACATGGTGCCGGAGCCGGGCAAGCGCCTCTCCGACAGCCCGCAGCAGGACAGCTACAGCTGCGAACTCGCCCACATCTTCACCGGCGCCGACAGCGTCGAGGAGATGACCGAGAAGTACGACCGCTGCGTGGCCGCCCTCAACCAGCACTTCGAGGGCACCCCGCCGCCGGAGGACGCCGGCGCCTGAGCCACGGCCGTCGGCACGGCGAGCGACCCCGGCACCCAGGAAAGGAGCACGGCAGCCGCATGCAGTACGTGAACGACCTGCCCCACGCGACCAAGCAAGAACACCACGTCGCGATCCCCATGGCCGACGGCACCCGGCTCTCAGCCCACATCTGGCGCCCCGTCACCTCCGACGGGGAGCCGGTGCCGGCGATCGTGGAGTACATCCCGTACCGCAAGCGGGACCTGACCTCCGTACGCGACTCGATCCACCACCCCTACCTCGCCGGCCACGGCTACGCCTGCATCCGCGTCGACCTGCGCGGCACCGGCGACTCCGAAGGCGTCCTCCTGGACGAATACCTCGAACAGGAACAGGCCGACGCCGAGGAAGTCCTCGCCTGGGCAGCGGCCCAGCCCTGGTGCGACGGCACCACCGGCATGATGGGCATCTCCTGGGGCGCCTTCGCGGCCCTCCAGGTCGCCGCCCGGCAGCCCGAAAGCCTGCGCGCCATCGTCATCGCGTCCTTCACCGACGACCGGTACAGCGACGACATGCACTACATGGGCGGCACCCTGCTCTCGGACAACCTCGCCGAGGCCGGCACCATGTTCGCCTACGCCACCTGCCCGCCCGACCCCGCCGTGGTCGGCGACCGCTGGCGCGACATGTGGCACGAACGCCTGGAAGCCACCCGCCCCTGGGCCCTGGAATGGCTCCGCCACCAGCGCCGCGACGACTACTGGCGGCACGCCTCCGTCTGCGAGGACTACGACGCCGTACAGGTCCCCGTCCTCGCCTCCAGCGGCTGGGCCGACGGCTACTCCAACGCCGTCTGCCGCCTCCTCAGCAACCTCGACGTCCCCCGCAAGGGACTCATCGGCCCCTGGTCCCACAAGTTCCCCCACCTCGGCGAGCCCGGCCCCGCCATCGGCTACCTCCAGGAAGTCGTCCGCTGGTGGGACCACTGGCTCAAGGGCGCCGACAACGGCGCCATGGACGGCCCCATGCTCCGCACCTGGATGCAGGACAGCGTGCCGCCCTCCACCTCCTACGAGGAACGCCCCGGCCGCTGGGTCGGCGAACCCACCTGGCCCTCCCCGCGCATCCAGCGCGCCTACCACCCCCTCACCCGGCACCGCATCTGCCCGCCCGACGAAACCCGGCGGGACGACGCCACCCCCGACGAAGCCCGCGACGACGCCCTGCGCGGCGACGCACTGACCGTCGAATCCCCCCTGTCCGTCGGCCAGTTCGCCGGCAAATGGGCCTCCTACAACGCACCCCCGGACCTCCCGTACGACCAGCGCGAAGAAGACGGCGGCTCCCTCGTCTTCGACACCGACCCGCTCACCGAACGCACCGAGATCCTCGGCACCGCCACCGTCGAACTGGAGGTCTCCGCCTCCGAACCCGTCGCCATGGTCGCCGCCCGGCTCTCCGACGTCGCCCCCGACGGCAGCGCCACCCGCGTCACCTACGGCCTGCTCAACCTCACCCGCAGGGACGGCACCGGCACGCCCCAGCCCCTCGAACCCGGCCGCCGCTACCGCGCCACCGTCCAGCTCAACTGCGCAGCCCAGGCATTCCCCGCCGGACACCGCATCCGCCTGTCACTGTCCACCTCCTACTGGCCGCTGGCCTGGCCCCCGCCCCGCCCCGTCCGGCTCACCGTCTACGAAGGCACCAGCGCCCTCACCCTGCCGGTACGCCCCAACGACGTACCCGACGACGTGCCCGACCCCGCCTTCGCCGAACCCGAAGGCACCCAGCCGCTGCCCACCACCCAGCTGCTCCCCGCCGAACAGCGCTGGGACGTCAAACGCGACCTGGTCAACTACCACAACGCACTGGAGATCGTGAAGGACGCCGGCCTCGTCCGCTTCGAAGAAGCCGGCATCGACGTCGGCCGCCGCGCCTACGAGCGGTACACCTCCGTCGCCGACGACTTCGGCTCCGTACGCGGCGAGACCACCTGGACCATGCGCTTCCGGCGCGGCGACTGGGACGTGCACATCGTCACCTCCCAGACCCTCTGGTCCGACGAGGAGTCCTTCCGCATCGACGCCACCCTCGACGGCTACGAAGGCGACCGCCGGGTCTTCTCCCGCACCTGGAACGAGACCCTCCCACGCGACTCCCTGTGACCCGGGTACCCGGCCAGCGCGTCGTCGGCGAAGGGGCGGACATGGGGTGCTTTGATGGCGGCATGGCACGGCGCCCGATGCGGAACACGGCGGAGACGACGGCCTGGTGGGCCGCGCTCCTCATCCTCTGGCTCCTCTTCATCTCCACCATCGACGCGCTCGAGGTCCTGGTCGGGGCCGCCGTCTCCCTCGTGGGCGCGGTCGCGGCCGGGGCCGCCCGGCGGGCGGTGACCGACCGGTGAACCCCTGGCTCGCGGCCGCCACCGCCCTCATGGCCCTCGGCCTCGCACCCGTCCTGTGGTGCGTGGCCACCGGACCACTGCGCCGCCGCGTCGCCGCCCAGAACACCGGCACCCTCCTCGTCTGCCTCGTCCTCCTGCTGCTCGCCCGCGGCTACGACCGGCCCCCCTACACCGACGTCGCCCTCGTCGTCGCCCTCCTCGGCCCCGTCGGCACCCTCGTCTACGCCCGCCTCCTCGGACCCGAGACGGGCGACGACCCCCAACAGCAAGGCCCCCTCACCAAAGCCCTCGCCGTCCTCGCCACCGCCGCCGTCGTCCTCCCCCTCTGCGTCGCCGAAGGCCCCGGCCGCTCCCTGGCCAAACTCCTGATCATCGGCGCCCTCCTCGTCGGCGGCAACCTCGTCTCCGCCAAGGCCCTGGCCGGCGCCCGCCCGAAGGAGGCCGACGACCATGGCTGACCTCCCCGTCGCCGTCGCCCTGCTGCTCGTCGCCGCGGCCGCCACCGCCGCCGTCGCCGTACGCGAACCCGCCCGCCAGGCCCTCGCCCTCTCCCTCCTCGGCCTCACCCTCACCCTCCTCTTCACCGTCCTCCAGGCACCCGACGTCGCCCTCTCCCAGCTCGCCGTCGGCTCGGCCCTCACCCCCCTCCT
>NZ_PQSQ01000169.1 GCF_002920575.1 Streptomyces sp. Ru73
GCGCGGCACCAAGGCGGCCGTGCAGGGCAACACCGCCAGCGGCCAGGCCACCACGGCCAAGAAGGAAGCCGCGAAGCTGTGGAACCCGATCGCGAAGAAGTACGGCCTGACCGAGCACAGCCCCGAACAGCTCTGAGCCTGCCGGGCCCCCGGCCCGGACGGCCGGGGGCCCCGGGCAAGGCTGCCGGTCAGGAGTCCTGCCGCGGCTTCTCCAGCGTCCTGGTGAGGTTCACGAAGCCCGAGTGGGTGGTGACCAGCCGGCCGTCCCGTACGACCTGGTAGGTCACCATCGCGTTCACGATCCGGGGGAAGGACTGCACGGCGAGCATGTCGTCGTAGCGCCAGCGCAGCTTCGGGGTCAGGCCGCCGGTGTCGACCGCCCGGTCGCCGCTGTCCAGCGCCTGCTGCAGGGAGCGCGCGGTGACGTCCCGGCCCTCCTCGGTGACCTGCTCGATCGTCTGGCGGAGCACGGTGTACGCGATCCAGGTCGTCTGGACGCCGGCGTCCGCCGGGTCGATGCGGTTGTCGTCGAAGGCGTGCTCGGTGATCACGTCGCGCATGGGCTTCCAGCGCGGGTCGCGGGCGTCCGGGTACCAGCCGGTGACCAGCGCGCCCTCCAGCGGGCTGGACTTGCCGCCCGTACGGTCCACCAGCGTCTGGTTCACGCTGCCGAGCACGGACGCCATCTGCACCTTCGGCTTGTCCTCCTGGAGGCGCCGGAAGGAGTCGAAGAAGGTGTCGGTGTGTTCGCCGAGGTTGGCCGTCACGCAGGAGCCCTTGGCCCGGGCGCCGAACTCCGCCGTGCCGTAGAGCGCCGGATCGGCCCCGACCTTGTCCAGCGCCTCCTGGGCGGCTTCGGTGTAGTCGGTGGCGTTCTCGGGCGCCCGGATGTCGTGGGCCGCCGCGCGGCTGCCGGCGGCCAGCCCGGCGTTGAGGATCGGCGGCATCTGGTCGCCCTGGATGGTGTCCGGGCGGACCAGCGAGACGCGCTTGCACTCGGCGGCGAGCTGCCGGCCGTTGCCCGCGAGCAGGGCCGCCTGGCCGCCGTTGACCGGGTAGGACAGCGGACTGTCGAACTCCTCGCCGGAGACGCCGTACCCGCCGATGTACGGGATGCCGGCGGCCTCCAGCGGGCCCATGAAGGCACGGCCCTGCCGGCTGTACGAGCCGACGACGGCGACGGCGTGCGCGTCGACGGCCCGCTGGGCGCAGCGTGCCGCGGCGACCGAGTCGTTGCGTTCGTTGCAGGTGAGGACCCGCAGGTGGTGGCCGGCGATGCCGCCCTTGGAGTTCACCCAGCGCGCGTACGCCTCGGCCATGGCGGGCATGCCGGCCATGTTCGTGCCCTTGGTGCCGGACGGGGCCCAGGTCATGACGGTGAGGGTGGGCCGGTCCCCGGCGGCGGCGTTGCTCTCGGCACCGGAGAGCGAGCCGCAGCCGGTCAGCAGGGACGCCATCACCGCCGTACACGCCGTCGCTGAGCGGATCGCGGTGGCGCGGTGGGAGAAGCGGGGGAAGGAACGTCGCCGTCCGGTCATGTCCCCGCACTTTTCCGGCCAGGACGGAACATCTGCGTGCCGTCCGGGCAACGGAAAGTGACTCCGAGGTGAACAGCGGGAGAGTTCCCGGCGCCACCCTCCGTCCGGAATCCGGACGTCGCGGCCACCGGTCAGCCGGAGCGGTCCGGCCGCCGGTCTGCCGGAGGTCAGGTCACCGTGCTCCGGCCGGGAACGGGGAGCCCCGGACACCGCACTCCGGCCGAGAACGTACGATCGATTGCTGTGCAAGGTTCGGAGAAGTCTTCCCGTCGCGGCCGTCGCTCGACCACCATGGGCGCCATGCCGCTCAACGACATGCCGTGGTGGCGCTGGCGCGCCAATGTGCGCTCCGCGCTGCACATGCTTTCCGACCCCGTCTTCCAGCAGGAGACCTGGGTGGCCGGCCTGCCCGGGTACGGCGACGTGACCGACGCCGTGTACCGGCTGGTGGAGGACACCTGGCTGGACAACTGGTCCGCCGAGAAGTACGTCGGCACGATATTCCGGGACTCCCAGGAAGCCGCGCTCGTCGACGTCGCCGTGCTCCGGGTGCTGCGCATACTGCACCAGGTCGGCGCCGACGCTCCGGCGACCGAGTACCTGGAGCACCACGGCTGGCCCGAGGCCGTACGCGCCGCGCGGGACGCCCACGTCCGCATGGCCACCGCCGACGGCGAGGACCCGGACGCGCCGCCGCGCTCCCTCGAAGTGCTCGCCATCATGACCAGGGGCCTGGAACCGCAGGAGTGAGCCGGGCCACACCTGGCCCGCGCGAGCGGCACCTCCGCGCAGGTGGCGGAGGGAGCGGACGGTGAACGTCGGGCCGGAATGTGCGACCCTTTGTCCTCATGAGCCAGTCGAAGCCCGCCCTCTCCGATCAGTACGTCCTGACCCTGTCCTGCCCGGACAAGCAGGGCATCGTGCACGCGGTGTCCAGCTACCTCTTCATGACCGGGTGCAACATCGTGGACAGCCAGCAGTTCGGGGACCGGGACACCGGGCTCTTCTTCATGCGGGTCCACTTCCGCGCCGAGACCGCCGTCACGCTGGAGAAGCTGCGCGCCAGCTTCGCCGCCGTCGGTGACTCCTTCCAGATGGACTGGCAGATCCACCGGGGCGACGAGAAGATGCGCGTCATCCTGATGGTGTCCAAGTTCGGGCACTGCCTGAACGACCTGCTCTTCCGCTCCCGCATCGGCGCGCTGCCGGTGGAGATCGCGGCCGTGGTCTCCAACCACACCGACTTCGCCGAACTGGTCGCCTCGTACGACATCCCCTTCCACCACATCCCGGTGACGAAGGACACCAAGGCGCAGGCCGAGGCGCAGCTGCTGGAACTGGTCCGGGCCGAGCAGGTCGAGCTGGTCGTCCTGGCCCGGTACATGCAGGTGCTCTCCGACGACCTGTGCAAGGAGCTGTCGGGGCGGATCATCAACATCCACCACTCCTTCCTGCCGAGCTTCAAGGGCGCGAAGCCGTACCACCAGGCGCACGCGCGCGGCGTGAAGCTGATCGGCGCCACCGCGCACTACGTCACCGCCGACCTCGACGAGGGCCCGATCATCGAGCAGGAGGTCGCGCGCGTCGGCCACGACGTCACCCCCGACCAGCTCGTTGCCGTCGGCCGGGACGTGGAGTGCCAGGCGCTCGCCCGCGCCGTGAAGTGGCACAGCGAGCGCCGCGTACTGCTCAACGGCAGCCGTACGGTCGTCTTCGCCTGAGGCCCGCCACTCCCGTTCGCGTGAGGCCCCCTCTCACGTTCGCGTGAGGCCCCCGCTCGCGGGCGCCTGAGGACCCGCCGCTCGCGTTCGCCCGAGGGCCCCGCAGCTCGCGCCTCCGACCGTGGTCAGAGGCGCGAGAGCGAGGCCGTAGCGAAGAGGACGTCCCGGATGGCCTCCCGCTCGCCGTGCTGGCCCGCCGCCGCGTCCTCGGGCGACACATGCCCCGCGGCCAGCTGGCAGAACTCCACGCTGTCCAGCGCGATGTGCGCGACGGTGTGGTCCGGCGTGCCGAGCGCGCCCGGCGAGTCCAGCGCGATGTACCAGTGGCCGCCGCCGCTGCCCTCCACCTCCAGGTGCAGCGTCCGCCCCGGTGTGCCCGCCTCGACCAGCCGCCGCGGCGGCGTGGCCAGCCCGGCGCGGCGCCGTACGGCCAGCGCCGAGGGCAGCAGCCGCGCTGCCAGGTCGACCATGCCGTGCATGTGCGGAGCGGCCGGCGCCTCGTACGGATAGTCCACCGCGTCGGCGATGTCCCCGGCGTGCACCCAGCACTCAAAGGCACGTTCCAGCAGGGAGTCGCGCAGCGGCAGCCGGAAGTCACCGTAGGGCACGGCCAGTTCGGCGACCCCGCGGCCGGCGAAGGCCACCGTCCGTATGAGCGCGTGGCTCTGCTCCCGCCACGGCTCACGGGTCGCGAGCGGCGACTCCTCGTGCACCGCGGTCCGCCAGTACGCGAGCGTGCGCGCCGTCGGGTCGGTGGGGGAGTCCTCCGGGACCTCGGCACCCAGCGGGTCGGTCAGCCCGAGGGCCGTGGCGACCAGGCCGTCCACGGTCATGAGATGGCCGATCACACCGGCGACGGTCGTGGTACGGCCGGCCTCCCGGTCGTTCTCGAACCACCGCAGCCGCACCGGTGCCCGCCACTCCGCCTCGCCCATGTCCCGCAGCAGCGCGTCCAGCTTGGCGGTCTCCGCGTCGTACGGACCGGCCCACTCGGGCACCGGGATACGCGCCGGCCGGCGCCCCAGGCAGCCCTCCAGGACCCGGCTGCGCAGCAGCGGATCCAGGTCCAGGCTGTCGGCGGGGTGCAGCAGGCCCACCGCGTCCCGCAGCCGCAGCGCCTCGTCGGCGCACACGGCGCAGTCCGTGAGGTGCGCCTCGACCGCCGCGGTCTCCTCGGCCGAGCAGGCGGCCAGCGCCCAGGCGCCCAGCAGCGACTTGAGCACCGCGTGCGGCGGCTCGGGCCGGCCGGCGCCGCCGGTACTCCCTTCCCCTCCCGTACTCCCTTCCCCTCCGGCTTCCGTGATCCGGTCCTCCTCGGCGGCAGTGGGCCCGGCACCGGGGTCGTCGGTGCCGGGGGTGTCGCCGGGCACGGCCGGCTCCGGCTGCGGGTCCGGTCCGGGACGCGGTGCCCGTACGTCGGGCAGCGGGCCCTCGTCCTCGGCGGCGCGGCGCGGGGCCGGTATCCGCGGGCGCTCGCCACGGCCGGGGCAGGGCCCCGTGCCCTCGGGGCCCCGCGGGCCGAAGCGGTCCCAGTCCTCGGGGCCGTTCACAGCGCCCGCCCGTATCCGGAGCCGGAGGGCGGCGGGGTGCCGGGGCGGTCCGGCGCTGCCGGCCCCGCCCGGTGGCCGTGCGCGGTGGCGAGCAGCTGCAGGCCGAGCCGGAGCCGGCGGCGCGCCTCGTCCTCGGTGACGCCGAGGTCGGCGGCGGTCTGGCGGTAGTCGCGGCGCTGGAAGTAGGCCAGTTCCAGCGCGGCGCGCAGCGGCGCCGGCATGGAGGTGACGATGTAGTCGGCACGGGCCGCCGTGGAGGCTGCGTTGATCTTCTGCTCGATCTCGGCCGGTTCCGGTGCGTCGGCGCCGCAGTCCAGCGCGGAGGCGGCCTCGGCCTGACGCAGCCGGTGCACGGCCTGGCGGTGGGTGAGGGTGGCGACCCAGGAGCGCATCGAACCCTGCTTGGGGTCGTACGCGTCGGGGTTCTCCCATATGTAGCCGAAGACCTCACGGGTGATCCGGTCGGCGGCCTCCTCGTCCTCCAGGACGCGGTGCGCAAGGCTGTGCACAAGCGAAGCGAAACGGTCGTACAGCTCGCCCAGCGCGGCCGCTTCGCCGCGCGCGAGCCGCTGCTGCATCCGCCTGTCCCAGCGCGGTGGCGCTTCGTTCACCATCCACGGCCCCCTTCGCCGTCGCCGCTGTGCCCACCGTCACAGAAGTTCATCGTCACAGAGTCCGTCGTGTGTGCGCCGTGTCATCGAATGTAGTGCTCCGGTCCGCCGGCGCACCTTCCTTTACGGCAAAACGAGCCGTCCTCCGACTGCGGGTGGTATAGCTCCCGTCACTTTCTGGTGGTGGTGCTCGACAGAAGTCGACTGATACGGATCGTTCATGCCCTTTTCTGCCCGCACGTTATTCGTGTGTGACCGGACGCGGGAGGAAAAGCCAGTGATCCAGGGCATAGCCTGGGTTGTGGCGGCCTGTTGCGCCAGAAATTCCCACGCGTTTCAGGGGAGCGGTGCCGGGCAGCCGATGCGAAGGGAAGGGTGCGTTCCGGTCTCCCCCGGAGGCGTCCGGTCCGCAAGCGAGCGAAAGGCTTCGAGCGCGTGACGTTGAAGGTGGCAGAGGACGAGCAGGGCCGCTGGGCGGTGCTGCGGGTGTCCGGTGAGATGGATCTGGTCACGTCCCCTTCGGTACGCCAGCACGTCCACGACGCGGTCGCCGAGGGCCGCCGCAGCGTCGTGCTGGACCTGTCCGGGGTGCAGTTCTGCGACTCCAGCGGCGTCGGCGTACTCATCGCCGCGCGCCGGCTGATGCGCTCCTGCCAGGGCCGGCTCCGGCTGATCCTGCCCGCCCAGGGAGCGGTGGACGGCTCCCACGTGAACCGCGTACTGGCGGCACTCGGTGTCCGCCGCCTCTTCGAGGTCTACCCGGACGTCGCCACGGCGGTCGACGAGACCGCCGCGCCCCTTTCCGCCTGAGAACGGCCCCTCTCCGGCGGACGGCGGCTGCCCTTCCCGTCGATGGCTGCCCGGCTGCCCTTCTCCGGTGCGCCCGGCCGGCGGTTGCCTCAGTGCTCGCCGTACCGTTTCCCCCGCTCTTCTTCCCCCATGGGGGGATGCGAGGTCCCCTTCTCAACACAGTAGCGGCAGGGTCTGACACCCCCGCCGCTCCGCAGCTCACCCCTCCGCCGCCCCTTCACCCCCGCCCCCTGCTGGCCCGCGCCGCCCCGCCCCACGCCCCCGCAGCCCAACGTCGCCCCTCCCCTCAAGCCGCTCGCCGGGGGAACTCCGCGCGGACCACGAAGCCGCCGTCCGGGGTGGGGCGGGCCTCCAGCGTGCCGCCGAGGCTCTGGGCGCGTTCGCGGAGGCCCACCAGGCCGTGGCCGCCGCCGGGCAGCTGCGGGGTGTCGGCGCCCGCGTCCGGCGGGCCGTTCCGCACCTCGACCAGCAGCCCGGCCTCCCTCTCCTGCCGGGGCGCGACCCGGACCCGTACGCGGGCGCCCGGCGCGTGCTTGCGTACGTTCGTCAGCGCCTCCTGCACCGTGCGGAACGCCGCCCGCTCCACGGTCCGGTCCGTGGGCACGTCCCCGTCCACGCCGTTCTCGTACGTCACGTCCAGCGCCGACATCTCGATCAGCCGCGGCAGTTCGGCCAGGTCCGGCTGGGGCGCCAGCTCCGCCGGGGCCGCACCGTCCGGCGTCCCGCGCGGGGTGCCGCCCGCTGCGCGCAGGATGCCGACCATGTGCCGCAGCTCCTCCAGCGT
>NZ_PQSQ01000170.1 GCF_002920575.1 Streptomyces sp. Ru73
CCACCGGCCTGGCTCCCGGGCGCGGCCGCGGTCGGCCAGCTGCCGGGCTGGCGTCCGCCGGGCGCACCGCCCTCGGCGCCACCGCCTGCTCCGGGACCGCCCTGCGGCCCCGCGCCTCCCCCGGTCGGCCAGGCACCGGGCCGCCGCGCGGACTCCTCACCGGTACCACCAGGCCCACCGGCTCCACCCGGTCCGGCGGGTCCACTACCGCCTCCGGGACCGCTCGCGCCGCCCGGCCAGGCCCCCGGCCGACGCGCACCCGCGCCGCCGTCCTCGCCGGCACCCGCGCCCTGCGCACCGTCACCGGGCCCGCGGCCCGGCTGCTGCGTACCGGTAGGCCACGCACCGGCCGGCGCGCCACCGCCGCCACCCGGCGCAGCCCCCGCTCCGGGCGCCCCGCCGGCCACCGGCTGACCGCCCCCGGGGCCTGCCCCAGGGCCACCCGCGGGACCACTCGCCGGTCCCCCTGCCGCTCCACTCGCCGGTCCGGCCCCCGGCCCATTCCCCGTACCGCTTGCCGCCGCGCCGCCGCCCGCGGCATGCGCAGCCCCCGAAGCGCCAGCAGCTCCCCCAGCTCCCCCGGTGCCCATCGCGCCGCGCACCGCCGCACGTGCGGCCGCAGGTCCGCTCGGCCCCGCCGGCACGCCGGGCGCCGCGTGCGCGTCGGGCCCGGGCACGTACCCCGCGGCGGGCTCGCCACCGGACTGCACGACCGGCATCCCAGCCGCTCCAGCCGTACCGGGAGCACCGCCCGGTCCACCCGGCCCGCCCGGCATGCCGCCGCCGAGCGCCGCGACCCCGACGCCGCGCTCCAGGCGGTCCAGCCGCGCCTGCACCGAGCGCTCGTCGTCATACGCGGCGGGCAGCAGCACCCGCGCGCAGATCAGCTCCAGCTGGAGCCGCGGCGAGGTCGCGCCGCGCATCTCCGTCAGCCCGGTGTTGACCAGATCGGCCGCCCGGCTGAGCTCGGCCGCACCGAAGACGGAAGCCTGCGCCTCCATCCGCTCCACGACATCGGCCGGGGCGTCGATCAGCCCCTTCTCCGCCGCGTCCGGCACCGCCGCCAGGATCACCAGGTCGCGCAGCCGCTCCAGCAGGTCCGCGACGAACCGCCGCGGGTCGTTACCGCCCTCGATCACCCGGTCCACGACCTCGAAGGCCGCCGCGCCGTCGCCCGAGGCGAACGCCTCCACGATCGAGTCCAGCAGCGACCCGTCCGTATAACCGAGCAGAGCCGTGGCCATGGCATACGTCACACCGTCGGAACCGGCGCCGGCCAGCAGCTGGTCCATCACCGACATCGAGTCACGCACGGACCCGGCACCCGCCCGCACCACCAGCGGCAGCACGCCGTCCTCGACCGGGATCTCCTCCCGCCCGCACACCTCACCGAGGTAATCGCGCAGCGTCCCGGGCGGCACCAGCCGGAACGGGTAGTGGTGCGTACGCGACCGGATCGTCCCGATGACCTTCTCGGGCTCGGTGGTCGCGAAGATGAACTTCAGATGCTCCGGCGGCTCCTCGACCACCTTCAGCAGGGCGTTGAAGCCCGCCGAGGTGACCATGTGCGCCTCGTCGATGATGTAGATCTTGTACCGGCTGCTCGCGGGACCGAAGAACGCCTTCTCGCGCAGCTCGCGCGCGTCATCCACACCACCGTGCGACGCCGCGTCGATCTCGATCACGTCGATCGACCCGCGGCCGTTGCGCGCGAGGTCGACGCAGCTCTGGCACTCCCCGCAGGGAGTCGGAGTGGGACCTTGCTCACAGTTGAGGCAGCGCGCCAGGATCCGCGCGCTGGTCGTCTTGCCGCAGCCGCGGGGTCCGCTGAAGAGATACGCGTGGTTGACGCGGTTGTTCCGCAGGGCCTGCTGCAGCGGGTCGGTCACGTGCTCTTGCCCGATGACCTCGGCGAAGGTCTCGGGGCGGTAGCGGCGGTACAGCGCAAGGGATGACACGCCTACGACGATATCGGCCCGCACCGACAACCGGCCCCGCCAACGAAACCCCACAGCGGTGGGTGCGGCGGGCCGCGGCTGTCGCGCGGTGGGCCCACCAGGCACGCCCCGGCCGGGACCGCAGACGCATGCCGCCGAAACCGCAGGCGTCGACCTCCGAGACGTCAGTCACAGACCACCGGGACTGCAGGGGCACAGCCCACCGAGACCTCGGTCACAAACGCCAGGTGCCTTGGACACGAAGTACCGAGACCCCAGACCCGGACCACCGAAGCGCAGCCCGGAGGACCAAGGCCATAGGGACAGGGCGCCAGAGCCTCAGCCCCGACGGGCACAACAGACACAAGACGACGGATCGCGGGCCACAGGCACCGTCATCGCCCTCGCTGCCACCACCGCCCCGACAACGCAAACGCCCCTCACGCACCCGCCAGAGCCGACCTACCCTTGCTGCCTTCCGGCCCTGGGGGAGTTCAGTCAGATAGCGCCACGTGAGGGGCTGCGCCCACAGTACCTGATTCCCGGCCCCGGAAACGACCCGCACCCACCGCCGGCCCCCCTCCCGGATCACCCCCCACCGACCGAGTTCGCGAGCACTCCCCCACGTCATGTAATGTCTTCCGCGGAGGATTCGCCTAGAGGCCTAGGGCGCACGCTTGGAAAGCGTGTTGGGGGCAACCCCTCACGAGTTCGAATCTCGTATCCTCCGCCTCAGCCCGCGAGGGCAGACGAAGGCCCCGACCGGTTCGCCGGTCGGGGCCTTCGGCGTTGTGTGGGTGCGTAGCGGTGGGTCGGTCCGATGTGGTGGGCGGGGGCGGGTCGGGGGCGCACTGGGTGGGTGGGCTTTCGGGGTGTCTCTCGGTCGACGCGGTATGAGGGGGCGGGAGCCGCGGCTGTACGTACGTGTCGACGTGGTGACTGGGGTCCGTACCGGTGATGGGCCCGGTGGCCGTGGCCGGCGCTTCCGGCCCGGAGAGGAGTGAGGAGCCGTCGGCACGGGCGTTGGGCTGGGGCGATGCCGGTGGCGGGGCGTGGCGGTGCGTCTAGTACCGCGGGAGCCGGTTCGCGCCGCTGGCCGGGAACGCGGCGTTCCCCGGTCGGGAGCGGTTCCGGAAGAGGGTGGGCCGGGAGTGCGCTGGGGCGTCTGGGCGGGCCTTCGGGGGGTACCGAAACGCGGTTGGTCCTTCAGAGGGAGACCGTGGAGACCGTAATGACAACACCGCCCCGAGAGTGTGTCGTACTCAACATTCCGCAGGGACTGCGACTGGACCTGCTGGGTCTCGTCGTCGAGATCGGCCAGGTACGGATAGTCGCCGACCGGGCAGGTCTGCTCGGCGGCCTCATCGCTTCCCTGACCTGCGGCAGCGGCACCGCCGCCGCGCAGGGCCTGGAGGCGATGGCCCAGATGCTCCGGTCGCAGGAGAAGTCCGGAGGGTCCGACCAGCGCACGCAGGACCAGGAAGTGGCGGGCAAGGCGACCAAGTAGAAGGAGCGAGGAGACCGGCGCGGGGAGGGGGACGACCCGTCCGGCTTACGGGAACGACTCAGGGCCCGCACCTCATGGGTGCGGGTCCTGAGTCATGTGGGGGTGGGGGTGGGGACGGGTTCGGTCAGGTGGGCGGATTCGAGGGGTGCGGTGTGGGTGGCCAGGGCGGCGGTTTCGGGGTCGTGGGTGATCAGGATCAGGGCCAGGTCGGGGCGGGTGTGGAGCAGGTCGGTGAGGAGGGTGAGCAGGGAACGGCGGGTGACGGCGTCCAGGCCCGAGGTGATCTCGTCGCAGATCAGGACGCGGGGGCGGGCCAGGAGGGCGCGGGCCAGGGCGGCGCGTTGGAGTTCGCCGCCGGAGAGCTGGTGCGGGCGGCGGCGTACCAGGCCGTCGGGGAGACCGAGGGCGGTGAGGGTGCGCCGCGCTTCGGTCAGGGCCTCGTCGGCGGGGGCGGCGCGGAGGCGGACGGCGGTGCGGGCCACCTGGTCGAGGACGGGGCGGTGTTCGTCGAAGGCGGCCCGGGCGTCCTGGAAGACGTACTGGACGGCGGCCAGTTGCTCGCGGGTGCGGGCGCGGAGGCTGCGCGGGAGGACCGTGCCGTCGAGCCGTATCTCGCCGTCGTAGGTGCGGTGCAGGCCGGCCAGGCAGCGGCCCAGCGTCGTCTTGCCGCTGCCCGACCTGCCGACCACGGCCAGACACTCGCCGGCGCGGAGGGTGAGGGAGGGGATGTGGAGGACCGGGGTGCGGTGGTGGTGGGCGGTGAGGGCGGGGATGTGGAGGAGGGGAGGGAGCGGAGTGCCGTCCGCAGGGGGGCGAGGTGTGGAGGGGGACGTACTCGCCGGGTTCGGGAGTTTCGGGGGCTGGGTGAGCTGAGCCGGCTGGGCGGACTTCGCGGGCTGCGGGAGCGTCGGGGACGGCGGGAGCTGGGCGAGTTGGGCGAGTTGGGCGGGCTTTGCAGGCTGCGAGAGCTTGCGGGACTGGGAGAGCTTCGTGGGTTCCGGGGGCGTGGGGGGCGGTGGGAGCTGGGGGGTCAGGAGGGCTTGGGTGTGGGAGTGTTGGGGGGATTGGCGGAGGCGGTGCGGCGGGCCGGATTCGAGGATGCGGCCCTCGTGCATGACGTGGAGGTCGTCGGCGAGGGTGTGTACGACGTCCAGGTCGTGGCTGAGGAGGAGTACGGCGATGCCCTGGCGGGCCAGGGCGGCGAAGCGGGCGGCGATGTGGCGTTTGGTCAGTGGGTTCTGGCCGGTGGTCGGCTCGTCGGCGACCACGACGCGGCATCCGGCGAGGAGGGCCTGGGCGAGGACGAAGCGCTGTTGCTGGCCGCCGGAGAGCTGGTGCGGGTAGCGGCGCAGCAGGGTCGCGGCGTCCGGGAGCTGGGCTTCGGCGCAGGCGCGCAGGACGCGTTCGGTGACGGCCGTGCGGCGGTCGCGGCGGGGCAGCCGCAGGTCGCGTACCTGGGCGCGGGCGATGTCGCGGAGGAGGGCGCCCACGCGGCGGGCGGGGTTGAGGGCGGCGGCCGGGTGCTGAGGTACGTAACCGACGCGACCGGCCGGTACGCGGACCTCGCCGGTGACGTGGGCGCCGGGCGGGTACTCGCCCAGCAGCGCCAGGCCGGTGGTCGTCTTGCCGCTTCCGGAGGCGCCGACGAGTGCGGTGATCCGGCCGGGGTGGAGGCGCAGGGTGATGCCGTCGATGAGGGGCTTGCTGTCGATAGGGGGCACGCTCTCGCTGAGGGGCACGCCCTCGCTGAGGGGCACACGACCCGCATCTTCTGCCTCGGGCTTGTTGGGCGTGGTGCCGGGCTTGCGTACGGCGGCCCCGTGGGGCAGCAGCACGCTGAGGTTCAGGATTTCGGCTGCTGGGGGTTCGGGGGCGGGGGCGGGGGGTCGCTGGTCGGCACGGGTCATGGGTGGGGGGCCTTCCGTGTCGATGGCGGGGCGGGGAGCGGTGTACGGGGGTGGGGGCGGGGCGTCTGGGCGGCGTCGAAGAGCAGGTTGGCGCCCGTGGTGAGGGCGACGATCAGGAGGGCGGGGAGGACGACGGCCCAGGGCTGGACGAACAGGCCCGTGCGGTTGCGGTCGACCATCACCGCCCAGTCCGCGGCGTCCGGGGCCACGCCGACGCCCAGGAACGCGGCGGTGGCCACGAGGTACAGGACACCGGTCAGCCGGGTACCGGCGTCGGCGGTGAGGGTGCGCAGGGTGGAGCGGCCGACGTAGCCCACGGCCATCCGCCACCAGGTCTCGCCCTGCATCCGCAGCGCCTCGACCGCCGGGCGGGCGGCCGCCTCGGCCGCGGTGGCGCGGATGATGCGTGCCGCGTCGGGGATGTTCACCAGCGCGACGAGCACGGCCAGTCCGGCGGTGCCGGGGTGGAAGACGGCCGCCACCAGGAGGAGCAGGAGCAGGGACGGGATGGCGAGGAGGACGTCCAGGGGGCGCATCAGGACGTCTTCGAGCCAGGCCCGGTGGGTCAGCGCGGCGGCGAGGCCGAGCGGCAGGGCCACCGCGTACGCCAGTGCCGTCGCGGAGAGCGCGGTGAGGACGACCGTACGGCCGCCGAGCAGTACCTGCCGCCAGACGTCCCGGCCGACGAAGTCGGTACCGGCCCAGTGCCCGTCGCCGAGGGTGAAGGAGGCGGCCCGGGGGCCCGGTTCGCCCGCGAGCAGGGGGCCGAGGAGGGCGAGGAGGAGGGGCACGGCGACGAGGAGGAGGCCGAGGAGGAAACGGGCCGGGCGGGGCGGGCGAGTGCGTACCGGGTACCTCACGCCGCCACCCCCGTCCGCGGGGCGAAGCGGCGGGTCACCAGGTCGGCGCCGAGGTTCAGGGCGACCGCGGTGAGGCCGAAGACCAGCGCGAGGCCCTGGATGACCGGGACGTCGCGTTCGGCGACCGCGTTCATCAGGACCGTGCCGAGGCCGGGAAGGACGAAGAGCGCCTCGACGACGATGACGCCGCACAGCAGCCAGTCGATGGTGCGCGCGAGCTGCTGGGCGGCGGGCGCGAGGGCGTTGGGGAGGGCGTGTGCGTACCGGATGCGCGCCCCCGCAATGCCGTACCGGCGGGCCTGGGCCGCGTACGGCGACGCCAGCGCGTCGATCATGCCGGCGCGGATCAGCCGGGCCAGCGAGCAGACCGGCCGCGCGAGCAGCACGAGGACCGGCAGGACCAGCGCTTCGGGGTGGGCGAGCAGGTCGCTGCCGTAACCGACGGCGGTCGGCGGCAGCCAGCCCAGGCGCAGCGCGAAGACCGTGATGAGGAGGACGCCGAGGGCGAACTCCGGTACGGCGTACACGCCCAGCGTCACCGAGCTGATGAGGCGGTCGGCGAACCGGCCCTCGTGGCGGGCCGCGAGCACGCCCAGGCCGACGGAGACCGGTACGAGCAGGGCGACGGTGAGGGCGGCGAGCAGCACGGTCGGGCCGGCGCCGTTCGCGAGGTACGTGGCGACCGGGCGGCCCGAGGTGAGGGAGGTGCCGAGGTCGCCGTGGAGGAGGCCGGTCACCCAGGCGGCGAGGC
>NZ_PQSQ01000171.1 GCF_002920575.1 Streptomyces sp. Ru73
GGTCGTCCCGGTGGCGGCGGCGGTTTCGCCGGCCGTCCCGGTGGTGGCGGCGGCTTCGGCGGCCGTCCCGGCTTCGGTGGCCGTCCCGGCGGTCCCGGTGGCCGCGGTGGCACGCAGGGTGCGTTCGGCCGTCCCGGCGGTCCGGCGCGTCGTGGCCGCAAGTCGAAGCGGCAGCGTCGCCAGGAGTACGAGGCGATGCAGGCCCCGTCGGTGGGCGGCGTCATGCTGCCGCGCGGCAACGGTGCGACGGTTCGCCTGTCGCGCGGTGCCTCGCTGACCGACTTCGCCGAGAAGATCAACGCCAACCCGGCGTCGCTCGTCCAGGTCATGCTGAACCTGGGTGAGATGGTCACCGCGACGCAGTCCGTCTCCGACGAGACGCTGCAGCTCCTCGGCGAGGAGATGAACTACGTCGTCGAGATCGTCAGCCCGGAGGAGGAGGACCGCGAGCTGCTCGAGTCCTTCGACATCGAGTTCGGCGAGAACGAGGGCGGCGAGGACATGCTCGTCCCGCGGCCCCCGGTGGTCACCGTCATGGGTCACGTCGACCACGGTAAGACCCGCCTGCTGGACGCGATCCGCAAGACGAACGTCATCGCGGGCGAGGCCGGCGGCATCACGCAGCACATCGGTGCGTACCAGGTCTCGACCCAGGTCAACGACGAGGACCGCGCGATCACCTTCATCGACACCCCGGGTCACGAGGCGTTCACCGCCATGCGTGCCCGTGGTGCGAAGTCGACCGACATCGCGATCCTGGTCGTCGCCGCCAACGACGGCGTCATGCCGCAGACGATCGAGGCGCTGAACCACGCCAAGGCCGCCGAGGTCCCGATCGTCGTCGCGGTCAACAAGATCGACGTCGAGGGTGCCGACCCGACCAAGGTGCGCGGTCAGCTGACCGAGTACGGCCTGGTGGCCGAGGAGTACGGCGGCGACACCATGTTCGTCGACATCTCCGCCAAGCAGGGTCTGCACATCGACGACCTGCTGGAGGCCGTGGTCCTGACCGCGGACGCCTCGCTGGACCTGCGGGCCAACGAGGAGCAGGACGCGCAGGGCATCGCGATCGAGGCGCACCTCGACCGCGGCCGCGGCGCCGTCGCCACCGTGCTGGTCCAGCGCGGCACCCTGCGGGTCGGCGACACGATGGTGGTCGGCGACGCGTACGGCCGCGTCCGCGCGATGCTCGACGACAAGGGCAACAACATCCAGGAAGCGGGTCCCTCGACCCCCGTCCTGGTGCTGGGTCTGACCAACGTGCCGGGCGCCGGCGACAACTTCCTGGTTGTCGACGAGGACCGCACCGCGCGTCAGATCGCCGAGAAGCGCGCGGCGCGCGAGCGCAACGCCGCCTTCGCCAAGCGCACCCGTCGCGTGTCCCTCGAGGACCTGGACAAGGTGCTCAAGGCCGGCGAGGTCCAGCAGCTCAACCTCATCATCAAGGGCGATGCGTCCGGTTCGGTCGAGGCCCTGGAGTCCTCGCTGCTCCAGCTCGACGTGGGCGAGGAGGTCGACATCCGCGTGCTGCACCGCGGCGTGGGTGCGGTCACCGAGTCCGACATCAACCTGGCGTCCGGCTCCGACGCGATCGTCATCGGCTTCAACGTCCGCGCCGAAGGCCGCGCGACGCAGATGGCCGAGCGCGAGGGCGTCGACGTCCGGTACTACTCGGTCATCTACCAGGCGATCGAGGAGATCGAGGCGGCCCTCAAGGGCATGCTCAAGCCGGAGTACGAGGAGGTCGAGCTCGGTACGGCGGAGATCCGCGAGATCTTCAAGTCGTCCAAGCTGGGCAACATCGCGGGTGTGCTCATCCGCTCCGGCGAGGTCAAGCGCAACACCAAGGCCCGCCTCATCCGCGACGGCAAGGTCGTGGCGGAGAACCTCAACATCGAGGGCCTGCGCCGCTTCAAGGACGACGTCACCGAGATCCGCGAAGGCTTCGAGGGCGGTATCAACCTCGGAAACTTCAACGACATCAAGGTCGACGACGTCATCGCGACGTACGAGATGCGCGAGAAGCCGCGCGGCTGATCGCCCGTCTCGACTCCGGGGCCGGTCGGCGGAAGGAATTCCGTCGATCGGCCCCGGCCGTTGCGTGTACCGTTCCAGTGACCGGTACACGCACACCTCACGCCCCCCGGGTGGCTGAACCCGCACTGCATGTACGTAGGGACGCTGTCCTTCGACCTCCTCCTTGGCGACGTACGGTCGCTGAAGGAGAAGCGCTCCGTCGTCCGCCCGATCGTCGCCGAGCTGCACCGCAAGTACGCGGTCAGCGTGGCGGAGGTCGGCGACCAGGACCTCTACCGCAGGGCCACCATCGGCCTCGCGGCGGTCTCCGGCGACGCGGGGCACCTCACAGACGTACTGGACCGCTGCGAGCGACTGGTCGCCGCGCGTCCCGAAGTGGAGCTGCTGTCGGTACGGCGGCGGTTCCACGGCGACCACGACGACTGAGGCGGCGGCCGGCCGGGTGACCGGCCGGCCGTGCGGGCCGTCGGCGCCGCAAGCACCATGGTGGAAAGAAACAAGAAGGAGACGACCAGTGGCCGACAATGCGCGGGCGAAGAGGCTGGCGGACCTCATCCGGGAGGTGGTCGCCCAGAAGCTGCAGCGCGGTGTCAAGGACCCGCGGCTCGGTTCCCACGTGACCATCACGGACACCCGGGTCACCGGCGACCTGCGGGAGGCGACGGTCTTCTACACGGTCTACGGTGACGACGAGGACCGGGCCAGCGCCGCGGCCGGGCTGGAGAGCGCCAAGGGCATCCTGCGCTCCGAGGTCGGGCGTGCCGCGGGCACCAAGTTCACGCCGACCCTGACGTTCGTGGCGGACGCCCTCCCCGAGAACGCCAGGACCATCGAGGACCTGCTGGACAAGGCGCGGGCCTCCGACGCCAAGGTGCGCGAGGCGTCCTCGGGCGCCACGTACGCCGGTGAGGCCGACCCGTACCGCAAGCCGGGCGAGGACGACGACGAGGACACCGCCGCCGAATGAAGCAGAAGGTCACAGTGCCGGACGGCCTTGTCATCGTCGACAAGCCGGCCGGCTTCACCTCGCACGACGTCGTCGCGAAGATGCGCGGCATGGCCCGCACCCGCCGCATCGGGCACGCCGGCACGCTGGACCCGATGGCGACCGGCGTGCTCGTCCTCGGCGTCGAGCGCGCCACCAAGCTGCTCGGGCACCTCGCGCTGACGGAGAAGGAGTACGTCGGCACCATCCGGCTCGGCCAGACCACGGTCACGGACGACGCCGAGGGCGAGATCACCGAGTCGCAGGGCGCGAAGGACATCGGCCGGGACGCCATCGCGGCGGGCATCGCCGAGCTGAGCGGCGACATCATGCAGGTGCCGTCCAAGGTCAGCGCCATCAAGATCGACGGCAAGCGGTCCTACGCCCGGGTGCGCGGCGGGGAAGAGGTGGAGATCCCGGCCCGTCCGGTCACCGTCTCCTCCTTCGTGCTGCACTCCGTCCACGAGGCCGAGGCCGAGGACGGCACCCCCGTCATGGACCTGCTGGTCTCCGTGGAGTGCTCCTCCGGCACGTACATCCGGGCCCTCGCCCGCGACCTCGGCGCCGGGCTCGGCGTCGGCGGGCACCTGACGGCCCTGCGCCGCACCCGCGTCGGCCCGTACAAGCTCGACAAGGCCCGCACGCTGGAGCAGCTGCAGGCGGCCGTGGACGAGCCGGAGGGCGACGGCCTGCCGATCATGCCGATCGGTGAGGCGGCGGCCGCGGCGTTCCCGCGCTGGGACGTCACGGTGCAGCAGGCCCGGCTGCTGGGCAATGGCGCGCGCATCCCCATGCCGGACTTCGGCACGGACGGCGCGGTCGCGGCGTTCGCGCCGGACGGCACGTTCCTGGCGCTGCTGGAGAACAAGGGCGGGAAGGCGAAGAGCCTGGCGGTCTTCGTCTGAGCGCCCGAGCCGGCACGGCTCGCGAGCTTTTCCGTACGTCCCGTGGGCGGCCCTCTGTGGCCCGCTCGCGGGACGTCGCCGTTTCCGGGCGCTGCCCCTTCCGGCGGGGCCGCCGTTCCGCCGTTCGGTTGTTCCGCCGTCCGTATGCCTCCCGCGGCGCTCTTTCATCCCATCGGCCGGGCGCTCGGAGCGAACCGCGGGCGCGGACAGGGGCGCGTTCGCGGTGCGCCCTGTCCAGGACGATCACCGGCTGCCTACGGTCGAAATGACCCGGTACGCGGTGACCGACCGACCGGGGACGACCGGCGACGGCAGGAGGTACGGCGATGGTGGTGCGGGCGGCCGACGCGGCGGAGGCGCTGGTGCGCATCTGCGACCTGGCGGGGCGGCCGCGTGGCACCGGCTTCCTCGCCGACCCCGACGGCACCGTGCTGACCGGCCACGAGGCCGTCGACGGGCTGGCCCGCCTGGTGCTGCACGGCGCGGCCGGGCGGACCTGCACGGTCGGCGCCGACGCCGTCACCCCGCTCCCGGAGGCCGGCCTCGCGCTCGTGCGGACCAGTGGCCTCGGCGTCCCGCCGCTGCCGGTCGCAGCGGGCGGCCCGCGGCCGGGCGCGGACGTCCTGCTGCACGTGGCCGGCGGCCCGCAGGGGAACGGCGAGGACACCGGTGCGCTGCCCGCCCGCATCGTGGGCGCCGCCGCCGTCACCTACACCGCGACCGACCGCCACCACCGTCTCGCCGAGGCGGTCGGGCTGGCGGTGCGCGGGCCGGGCGGCGAGGCGCTGCGGCTGGGCGGCCCGGCCGCCGGCGGCCCGGTCACCGACGCCGGGACCGGCGCGGTACTGGCCGTCATCGGCACCGCGCTGCGCCGGGGCGCGCGTACGGACACCGGGCCCGGCCCGGACGGCTTCGCGGTCCCGCTGCACGCCGCGGCCGCGGCCGGTCCGCGGGGGCCGCTGGCCGCGCTGCTGGCCCGTAACGCGGCCACCGTTCCCGCGTACGGCCCCGACCTCAACCTGGCGGGCGTCCTGGCCCTCACCGCCACCGCCATGGGCACGGCGGCCGGCCCCGGCCCCCGGCAGGAACCGGTCGAACGGCCCGACATCGCAGGGGAATTCACGTCCTTCGGCACGTACGACGCGGCCGAGAACCCGGCGGGCGGCGCCGGCCCGGCACCCGCGGCACGGGTCCTCGCCCTGGTCGGCGAGCCCGGCACGGGGCGCAGCACCGAACTGGCGGCGCTCGCCGTCCGCCGCGCGCGGGCCGCGGCCCCCGCACCGACCGTCCGGCTGCGCGGCGCCGACCTGCGGGCCACGGACCGGGGCGTGCGGGACGCGGTGGGGCGGGCGCTGCGGTCGGCGGGCCGGGTGCTCAGCGCCTCCGGGCCGACCGCGGGCGACCCGGCCGCCGTGACGCCCGACGAGGCGGCCGGGCTCGCGCGGGCGGCCGGGCGGCCCCTGCTGGTGCTGCTGGACGGCCCGGAGGAGCTGCCGGCCGGTCTCGCCCAGCGGCTCGGCGAGTGGACCCGGGACACCGCGGAATGGCTGCACGGCACGGGCGCCCAGCTGATCGTCGCCTGCCGCCCCGAGTACTGGGAGACGGCCGGGCCCCTCTTCCCCGCCGCCTTCCTGCACCGGCCGCGCCATCCCGCGGTGATCCCGCCCGGCGCACCGGCCGGCGCGCTCCCGCCCTGCGTACGCCTGGGCGACCTGCCGTCGCGCCAGGCGGCACGGGCGCGCGCCCGCTACGGCCTGCCGGCCGGCGCGCTGACCGCCGCCGACGCCGCGCATCCGCTGGCCCTGCGGCTGCTGGCCGAGGTACGGACGTCCGTGGTGGCGGCCGGCGGGGACGCCAAGGGCATGGGCACGCCCCGCCGCCACGAGATCTTCGGGGCCTTCCTGGACCTGCTGTGCCTGCGCGTCGCCGAACGCCTGACGGCGGGGGAGCGGGGCACGGGGCGTACGGGCGGTACGCGGGGCACGCGCGGTGCGGACGTGCGCCGGCAGGCCGCGCGGGTCGCGGGCCGGGCGCACGCGGCGGCCCGCCGCGCTCTCGGCCCCGGCCAGGGCGAACTGGACCGGTCCTCCTTCGACGAGCTCTTCCCCTGGCGCACGGGCTGGGCGTCCGCCGTGCTCGCCGAAGGACTGCTGGTGCCCGCCGGCGCCGGGTACCGCTTCCCGCACGAGGAGTTCGCCGACTGGCTCCAGGGCGCGCACCTCGACGTGGACGACACGCTGGACGCGCTCGTGCACCGGCCGGTACGGGAGCACGGCACACGGCCGCCGGGCGCCGCCCCGGCCGGTGGCGTCCCGTCCGCCGCCGTCCCTCCGGGGGCCGCGTCCGGTGGTGACGCGGGACGGGGCGAGGCGCCGTCCGCCGTACCGCGGCACCGCATCGGCCCGGTGGTCGAGGCCCTGCTGCTGCTCGGCCGCCGGGCCGGCCCCGAGGCGCTGGGCCGGCGGCTGGAGGGCCTGGTGGCGGTGGTCACCGGACCGCAGGCGGGCGCCGCGGCGGGTGACGCGCGCTGGTGGGCGGAGCACCTGCTGGGCGAGGTGCTGCTGCGACTGCCCGACGCGGCGCCGTACGCGCTGGTGCTGCACGTCCTCGCGGCCCGGGTGACGGACCGCTCGGCGCTGGCGGGCGGCTTCGACCGTACGGGGCTCGACGCGTTCGGCCCC
>NZ_PQSQ01000172.1 GCF_002920575.1 Streptomyces sp. Ru73
GGCGCCTCGCCGCCGCTCCATCTGGGACCAGCACGGCGTGCGCGATGCGGTGCGGCAGCGCCTCGCGCCCCGCGCCGTACCGGATGCCGCGGTCCAGCAACTGCGTGACGATCTCCGCCAGTTCGTACGCCGGAACACGCCAGCGCCGCGAACCGCGGACCACCACGCACGGCTCGGTGGGCAGCGTGACGTGCGCGCGCACGGCCCGGCGCAGCACCTCCGCCATCCGCGCGTCACCCTTGATCATGGCGGCCGCCGCGTCGTCCGAGCCGCGCACCTCCACGTGCGCCACCAGGTCGTCCACCGTGGCCTGCTTGACCTCCAGCTCGCCCAGCGCGGGCAGCACCTGCTCGATGTAGTGCAGGAAGGACTTGTTCGGGCCGATGACGAGGGTGCCGGCGCGGGCGAGGCGCTCGCGGTGCGCGTAGAGCAGGTACGCGACCCGGTGCAGGCCGACCGCGGTCTTTCCCGTACCGGGCGCCCCCTGCACGCAGACCGTGCCGCCGATCCCGGCGCGCACGATCTCGTCCTGCTCGGGCTGGATGGTGGCCACGATGTCGCGCATCGGACCCACGCGCGGCCGCTCGATCTCGCTCTGGAGCAGCTTGCTGGTCTGCTCGGCCTCGGCCGGGTCGGTCAGGTGCTCGTCCTCGTACGCGGTCAGCTCGCCGCCGGTGTACCCGAAGCGGCGGCGCAGCCGCAGGTCCATCGGCTCCTTCTTGGAGGCCCGGTAGAACGGCTGGGAGACCGGCGCGCGCCAGTCGATGACCATGGGGTCGCCGTCGGCGTCGTGGACGTGCCGCCGCCCGATGTAGAAGTTCTCCCCCTCGGCGCCTTCGGCCAGGTCCGTGCCGGGCGCGTGGAGGTAGTCCAGTCGGCCGAAGAACAGCGGGGTGTGCGAGAGGTCGGCCAGCGCCTTGATACGGGCGTCGATCTCGCCCTGCAGGACCTCGGCGTTGACCCAGTTCGCGGTGACGTCCTTGATGTTCAGCGACTCGGCGTCCTCGCGCATGGCGCGGAGCGCGGCACGGGAGGCTTTGAGATGGGCTCGCTCCCGTTCGAGGGGGTCGTTCCGGTGGTGCTCTTCCTTCTGGTCAGGGGCGTGCGAGGGCACGGCTTCGCCTCCGGGCGGATGCGTGGTGTGTGAGGGCCGGCCGGTTTCCGTCCGGGCGGCGGCGCTCCTCGACGAGAGTCGGCGGGAGGCGGGCAGACGCGCGATTGTAGCCACCACGCAGTAGGCGCGCGACCGAATAAAAAAGGCCCCGCATCCCCTAGGGGAGGGCACCACCGCGGTGCATCCGGGGCCGTACGCCGCACGACACGCCAATCGGTCCTTGGTCGGATGTGCGGCGACCGGGTGAATCCCATCATGGAGTCATGAACAGCCATCTGAATCCGCCACCCGATCCGAAGGCGGCCGGCCGTGCCAGACACGGTGCCGGCGCCGTCGCCCGCGACACGGAACACCGGCACCCCGTCGGCAACGCGCTGCGCGCCGTGAAGGTCTTCGCGGGCACCGCATTCAGCGTCGCCGTCCTCGGGGAGTACGCCGACGACAGCCCGCCGGGCACCTCCCGGACCGAAGACTGACATCCGGACGTCCGGAAAGCGACACGAAAGTTCGCGTGTGATCGATTAACGTCGCTGTAAACGGTGCGCAATCAGCATATGGCGACGAGGAGGGGTTCCCCGCGTGTCTGCCGCCGACGGGAAGCCGATCCAGCGGACAACGCCCCTCGTGGGCAGGCCACGCACCACCCGGGAAACGCCGGACCCCCCGGCGGGCCGTACGGTCTCCACCCGGGCCACCCCTTCCGCCCGGCGCACCCTCCCGCGCCACACGCTGCCCGCCGCAGCCCTGCTCGCGGCGTCCCTGGCCGCGCTCGGCGTCGTGCACCTCATAGTGCCGATGCCGACCTCCGACATCCTCGTCTACCGGGCGATGGGCGACTCCGTCCTCACCGGCGGCGACCTCTACGGCCTCCGGGTCACCGAGTGGCACCTGCCCGCCACCTACCCGCCGTTCGCCGCCCTGCTGTTCGTACCGCTCGCGTGGTTCTCGCCCGGCGTCCTGCAGGTCGCCTCCGTACTCGGCAACGTCGCCCTGCTCGCCCTGCTCCTCCACCTCTCCGCACGCCTCGCCGGGCTGCGCGCCACGCACCGCGTCCCCTCGCTGCTCGCCGCCACCGCGCTCGCCGTCTGGCTGGAGCCGGTGTACCAGACGCTGGTCTTCGGGCAGATCAACCTCGCGCTGACCTGCCTCGTCCTGTGGGACCTCACCCGGCCCGACGGCGCCCGCGGCAAGGGCCTGGCCATCGGCATCGCGGCCGGCATCAAGCTCACCCCCGCGCTCTTCGCGGTGTACCTGCTGCTCACCGGGCGGGTACGGGCCGCGCTGGTCTCGCTCGCCGGGTTCGCCGGCACGGTCCTGCTCGGCGTCGTCGCGATGCCCGGCGCCAGCGTGGAGTTCTGGACCGAACGGCTCTACGAGACCGGGCGGGTCGGCGAGGCGTGGATCGTCGACAACCAGTCGCTCCAGGGCCTGGTCGCGCGCCTGCTGCACTCGGCGCACCCCGGCGCCGTCTGGGCGGCCGCCGCCGTGCTCACCGCCGCGGTCGGGATGACGGCGGCCCGCCGCACGGGCCTGGTCGCGGGCCGGGAGGCGTGGGGCGTGCTGTGCACGGCGCTCACCGCGCTGCTCGTCTCGCCGATCAGCTGGTCCCACCACTGGGTCTGGTGCGTACCGCTGCTGGCGGTGCTCGCCACGCACGTACGCGGGTACGCGTGGCGGCGCTTCCTGTGGGGCGCCCTGGCCGTACTGTTCACCGCCCGCACGATGTGGCTCGTGCCGCACAAGGGCGACCTGGACCTGGCCCTTCCGTGGTGGCAGCAGCCACTGGCGGCGCCGTACCCGCTGCTCGGCATGGCCGTCCTGCTCGCGGCGGTCTTCTGGCGCGGCGGCGCCCTGACGGGCGTGGCAGCGGGCGCACTGGTACGCCCCGCGCCGGCGCCGGAGGCGGTACCCGGGCCTCGGGCGGAGCGGTAGGGGGAGGGGGCGGGCGGGGCGCTGGGGGCGCGGCCCGGGCGTACCGTCGGGGCGCGGCTCCGGCGTACCGTTTCGCCCCACCTTTCCCCCATGGGGGAGCGCGGGTCCCCTTCTCAACACGGTACTCAGGGGTACTGACAACGCGGCCCCCCGTGCCTAGCCGCCCCTCGCCCCCCGGGTCCCTCAGGCGCCCTCGTCCGCCAGGAGTTCGTGGGCGTCGACGATCCGGTACGCGTAGCCCTGCTCGGCCAGGAAGCGCTGGCGGTGGGCCGCGAAGTCCTGGTCGATGGTGTCCCGCGCGACGACCGAGTAGAAGCGCGCCTCGTGGCCGTCGGCCTTCGGGCGGAGCACCCGGCCCAGCCGCTGCGCCTCCTCCTGGCGCGACCCGAACGTGCCCGAGACCTGGATCGCGACCGTCGCCTCCGGCAGGTCGATCGAGAAGTTCGCGACCTTCGAGACGACCAGCACGGACAGCTCGCCCTCCCGGAACGCGTTGAACAGCTTCTCGCGCTGCGCGTTGCTCGTGTCGCCCTTGATCACCGGCGCGTCCAGGTGCTCGCCCAGCTCGTCCAGCTGGTCGATGTACTGCCCGATCACCAGCGTCTGCTCGCCGGCGTGCCGCCGCACCAGCGCCTCGGTGACCTTCTGCTTGGACGCGGTGGTCGCACAGAACCGGTACTTCTCGTCGCTCTCCGCCGTGGCGTACGCCAGCCGCTCGGAGTCGGTCAGGTTGACCCGGACCTCGACGCAGTCGGCGGGCGCGATGTAGCCCTGCGCCTCGATCTCCTTCCACGGCGCGTCGAACCGCTTCGGGCCGATGAGCGAGAAGACGTCGGACTCGCGGCCGTCCTCGCGCACGAGGGTGGCCGTCAGGCCGAGCCGGCGCCGCGCCTGGAGGTCGGCGGTGAACTTGAAGACCGGCGCGGGCAGCAGGTGCACCTCGTCGTACACGACCAGGCCCCAGTCCCGGGAGTCGAACAGCTCCAGGTGCGGGTAGACACCCTTCCGCTTGGTCGTCAGCACCTGGTACGTCGCGATGGTGACCGGCCGGATCTCCTTCTTCGTACCGCTGTACTCGCCGATCTCGTCCTCGGTCAGCGACGTGCGCTTGACCAGCTCGTGCTTCCACTGGCGCGCGGACACGGTGTTCGTCACGAGGATCAGCGTGGTCGCCTTGGCCTCGGCCATCGCGCCCGCGCCGACCAGGGTCTTGCCGGCGCCGCAGGGTAGGACGACGACGCCGGAGCCGCCGTGCCAGAAGTTCTCCACCGCCTGCTGCTGGTACGGGCGCAGCGACCAGCCGTCCTGGTCCAGCTCGATGGGGTGCGCCTCGCCGTCCACGTAACCGGCCAGGTCCTCGGCCGGCCAGCCCAGCTTCAGCAGCGTCTGCTTGATCTGCCCGCGCTCGGAGGGGTGCACCGCGACGGTGTCCGGGTCGATGCGGGCGCCGACCAGCGGCTGCACCTTCTTCGACCGCAGGATCTCCTCCAGCACCGGGCGGTCGGTGGTGGTGAGCACCAGGCCGTGCGCGGGGTGCTTGGAGAGCGTGAGCCGGCCGTACCGGGACATCGTCTCGGCGATGTCGACGAGCAGCGCGTGCGGGACCGGGTAGCGGGAGTACGCGACCAGCGCGTCCACCACCTGCTCGGCGTCGTGGCCGGCGGCCCGCGCGTTCCACAGGCCGAGCGGCGTCACCCGGTAGGTGTGGATGTGCTCCGGGGCGCGCTCCAGCTCCGCGAAGGGGGCGATGGCCTGGCGGCACGCGTCCGCCTGCTCGTGGTCCACCTCCAGGAGCAGCGTCTTGTCGCTCTGGACGATGAGAGGTCCGTTCACGCGCCTCGCCTTTCGCTTCGCCTGCGCCCGACCACCGTCGTACGGACGGCCCGGCCGTCCGTACGGCCAAACGTCCAGTGTGCCGCATCGGCGGAGAAGCGGGGGCGGACCAGGGGCGCGGACGGGGAACGCGCGCCCCTGACCGCCCGGGAAGCGGTCTCCTTTGCCGGCCCGGGAGGCGGCGCGTCCGCAGTCCCGAGAGGCGGCGCGTCCGCAGCCTCAGGAGGTGGTGCGTCCGCGGTCCCGTGAGGCGGCGCGCCAGCGGCCTCACGGGGCGCGGCGCTCGGGTGCTCTCAGGAGGCGGCGTCCCGCGCGGCCTCTGGGCGCGGTGCCGCGCGCAATCCCGGGAAGCGGCGTCCGCTCGCTCTCAGGACGCCGCGTCGTCGGCGAGTTCGGCGACGCCTGTGATGCGGTGGAGGGCGTAGGTGCGGACCTCGTCGGCGGTGTGGTCGAAGGCCGTGACGAAGCCGCCCTCGACGCGTACGGGGGCGATGACGCGCTGGCTGGCCGCGCCGTCGGCGTTGACGTAGCCGATCCACAGGGCCGAGTTGGTCAGCGCGGCGGCCTGCACGGTGGCCAGCGTCTCGGCCGAGGTCGTACGCGGCAGCCCGCCCGGTGCGGGGGCCGTGGCCGCCGGGCCCGGCTTGCGCTCGGCGGTGGCCGCGAGGTCGCCCGCCCTGATGGCGCGCACGGCGGCCTCCAGCAGCGTGGCGTCCGGGGGCGGCGGGCCGTCGGGGACGGGGGCCGGGGCGGTGCGCGGCGGGGTGCGGTAGGCGTCGGCGCGGGCGATCACCACGTCGCCCTCGGCGGACTCGGCGGCCGGCGCGTACCCCATCGCGCGCAGCCCCTCCAGGAGCGCGTCCGGCGCTGCCTGGGCGGCCAGCACGGTCGGCGCCAGGCGGCGCAGCCGCAGCCCGTCGGCGCGCCGGTCGGCCAGGATCTCGTTCAGCAGGGCGTCGTCGTCGCAGCGTACGTAGGCGGAGGCGGCGCCGACCCGCAGCTGTCCGTGGCGGCGCGCCACGTCGTCGATCAGGTACGCGAGCGGCTGCGGCACCGGCGTACGGGAGTGGGCCGCGAGGAACGCCTGGATGTCGGCGGCGGACCGGCCGGCGTCCAGGGCGCGACGTACGGAGCCGGGCGTGAAGCGGTACACCGTTGCGCCGCCCTTGGACTCCACGTCGGCCAGTATGTCGAGCGCGTCGGCGAGCGGGCGCTCCAGGGGGCCGGGCGCCACGGCGGTCAGGTCGGCCTGGAGGAGGACGTGGTCCAGGGGGGTGGGCAGCAGCGGGGCGAGGGCAGTGGCGGCGGCCCGGCCGGCCTGTGCGGGGTCGGCGTCCGGTCCCGTCTCCACGAGCGCGCGGGCGTGGCCCGCGAGGGCGCCACGGCCGGTGAGGCCGAGGAGTTCGGCCTCGTGCAGGGACCACAGGGCGATGCGGGAACGCAGGTCCTGCGGGGCCGCGTGTGCCCCGGGCACCGCCTGCGCAGCGTTCCGTGCGGCGTTCTGGTCGGGACTCGCCTGGCCGTTCTCCCCGGCCGTACCGGGGGCGGCCTGCGCCGCGCCTCGGAGCGGCCGTTCCCAGCGCAGGCGGGCCAGTACGGCGTCCTGCGGGACTGCGGTGCCCGGCGGGACGCTGCCCAGCAGGGTGA
>NZ_PQSQ01000173.1 GCF_002920575.1 Streptomyces sp. Ru73
TGCGGTCAGCCCCCCAGTGGTCCCGCCGCCAGGTGGGCGACCCCGCCCGTGACCGCCGCCAGGATCACGACCAGGACGGACGCGCGGAGGGCGGCCGCACGGCGGAGGAGGCCGGCGGGGGTGCCGAGGCGGCGGAGCGCCTCCGTGGTGGCGGTGCGGGCCGTGCGGGACTCGGCGACGGTGGCGAGGACGCTGAACACCGTGCAGGCCAGCACCAGGCCAGCGCCGAGCGCGGTCAGCGGGCCGAGGGAGCCGTGGGCCCCGTGGCCGTGCAGGGGCAGCGTGCCGGGGCCGTAGAGGACGTACCCGGCGTACGCGCCGGACGCCGCCGCCATCAGGACGCCGAGCGGGCGGCCCAGCCGGCGGGACTCCTCCTGGAGCACCCGGCCGGCCAGCAGCCGCACGGCACCGCTGCGGCCCATGCTCAGGACGCGCCCGATCAGGTGCACCAGGCCGGGCGCGGCCAGCACCAGTCCGGCCGCCGACAGCAGCCAGCCGGTCAGCACGCCCACCTCGCCGGTGACGGCGCCGCCGGGCAGCGGCAGCAGCCGGGCGCCCGGACCGGTGTGGCCCGCTGCGTACACCTCCAGGGCGAGCCCGGCGGCGGTGAGCGCGATGCCCCAGGGCAGGCCCGCCGGGGTGGCGGTGTCCGTGCGGGGCGGGTCGTCGGCGCACGGCGCCGACGGGGTGTTCCGGCCGGGCCGGAGCGCCACGGCGGTCGCCGCGGCGGCCACCAGGGGCACGGCCGCGAGCAGCACGCCGACCGCGGCGTACGGGAGCGGGCCGCGGCCGAGCAGCGCCGCCGGGCCGACCGGCGTGCCGCCCAGGTCGCCGCGGAGCCGCAGGAAGACCAGCAGGGCCAGCACGCTGCCCAGCGCGCAGGCCAGCAGAGTGGAGGCGGCGGCGACCAGGGTGAGCCGGACCGGGCCGAGGCCGGCGGCGGCCATGCCCTCGCGGAGCCGGGCCGCCGGGTCCGTACGGGCCACCGCGACGGCGAGCTGCGCGGTGGCGGCGAGCGGGACCAGGCACCAGGCCAGCCGCAGCGCGGAGCCGGCGGCGTCCCGCGGGGTGTCGACGGCGTGGCCGAGCGTGGCGAGCAGCAGCAGGGCCGTGCCGGCCGCCGCGACGGCGACCAGCAGGCGGCGCAGCTGTACCGCCGGGCGCGCGCCCCGGGCTAGACGGAGAGCGAGCACTCTTCCCTGCCTTCCGTCTCTGCGGGGCCCTCGGCCCGGCCGGCGCCGGCCCGCCGGCCGTCCAGCAGGGCGAGGGTGCGGTCGGCGAGGGTGGCCGCTTCCGCTTCCTGGGTGGCCAGCACGACGCTGATGGCGTGGCTGCGGGCGGCGTTGACGATCGTACGGAGCACCTGGGCCGCGTCGGCGCGGTGCAGCGGCGCGGTCGGCTCGTCGGCGAAGAGCACCTGCGGACCGGTGGCCAGCGCGCGGGCCAGGGCGACGCGCTGCTGCTGCGACCGGTCCAGGGCCGCCGGCCGTCGCTTGGCGCAGTCCGCCACGTCCAGCCGCTCCAGCCACTCGGTGGCGGCCTGCATCGCGGTCCTGCGGCCGTCACCGCGCACCAGGAGCGGCAGCGCGGCGTTCTCCCGCGCGGTCAGCTCGGGGACCAGCCGGGGCTCGGTGCCGACCCAGCCGAAACGGTCCAGCCGGAGCCGTTCGCGGCTGGTGGCGGAGAGCGTGTGGACCGGGTGGCTGTTGAACCAGACCTCGCCGCTGTCCGGGACGAGCTGCCCGGAAAGGCACTTCAGGAGCGTGGTCTTGCCGCTGCCGCGCGGACCGGTGACGGCCAGGATCTCCCCTTCGCGCACACCGAGGGAGATGCCGGTGAGTGCGGGGCTCTGACCGTGGGCGTGGTGCAGTCCGCGAGCCCATAGAACGTCGTTGTCGGGCGGGGCCACCATCTGCGCACCTCGTGCTCGCTCGCGTCCTTCGTTCCCCTGACCGGGTGAACGACCATGGAGGGTATCGGTCACAAGCACGGTAGGTACTGCCGGGTCCCGCCATTCACCGGTCAGCACGGAAGACGGCCGAGGTTCACTCATATGGCTTGAAATGAGTGACCTCGGCCGCCTGTTGTTCCGTTGTACGGGCTCTTCCGGAGAGACCGCTGGAGCAGGTCGGGCGGAGCGGGTTCCGTGGCCCCGCTCCGCCCGGTTCCCCCCGGTGAGGGCCGGGAGGACAGCTCGGTACCGCGGATCAGAGCTTGGTCCACGCCTCCGTGAGGACGCCGCGCAGGATCTGCTCGATCTCGTCGAACACCGACTGGTCGGCGATCAGCGGCGGGGCCAGCTGGATGACCGGGTCGCCGCGGTCGTCCGCACGGCAATACAGACCGGCGTCGTACAGCGCCTTGGACAGGAAGCCGTAGAGGACGCGCTCGGTCTCCTCGTCGTTGAACGACTCCTTGGTGACCTTGTCCTTGACGAGCTCGATGCCGTAGAAGAAGCCGTTGCCGCGGACGTCGCCGACGATCGGCAGGTCGTGCAGCTTCTGGAGGGTGGAGTAGAAGTTGCCCTCGTTCTCCAGGACGTGCTTGTTCAGGCCCTCGCGCTCGAAGATGTCGAAGTTCGCCAGCGCCACGGCCGAGGAGACCGGGTGGCCGCCGAAGGTGTAGCCGTGCAGGAAGGTGTTGTCGCCCTTGTAGAACGGCTCGGCCAGGCGGTCGGAGATGATGCAGGCGCCGATGGGGGAGTAGCCCGAGGTCATGCCCTTGGCGCAGGTGATCATGTCCGGGACGTAGCCGAACTTGTCGCACGCGAACATCGTGCCCAGGCGGCCGAACGCGCAGATGACCTCGTCGGAGACGAGCAGCACGTCGTACTGGTCGCAGATCTCGCGGACGCGCTGGAAGTACCCGGGCGGCGGCGGGAAGCAGCCGCCGGCGTTCTGCACCGGCTCCAGGAAGACCGCGGCGACGGTCTCCGGGCCCTCGAAGAGGATCTGCTGCTCGATCTGGTCGGCGGCCCAGCGGCCGAAGGCCTCGGGGTCGTCGCCGAAGAGCGGGGCGCGGTAGATGTTGGTGTTCGGCACCTTGTGCGCGCCGGGGACCAGCGGCTCGAAGGGGGCCTTCAGGCCCGGCAGGCCGGTGATCGACAGGGCGCCCTGCGGGGTGCCGTGGTAGGCCACCGCACGGGATATGACCTTGTGCTTGGTGGGCTTGCCGGTGAGCTTGAAGTACTGCTTGGCGAGCTTCCAGGCGGTCTCGACTGCCTCGCCGCCGCCGGTGGTGAAGAAGACCTTGTTCAGGTCGCCCGGGGCGTAGTTCGCCAGCCGCTCGGAGAGCTCGACGGCCTTGGGGTGGGCGTAGGACCACACCGGGAAGAAGGCGAGCTCCTGGGCCTGCTTGTACGCGGTCTCGGCCAGCTCGACCCGGCCGTGGCCGGCGTTGACCACGAAGAGGCCGGCGAGGCCGTCGATGTAGCGCTTGCCCTTGTCGTCGTAGATGTTGGTGCCCTCACCGCGGACGATGGTGGGCACGGGGGCGTTCTCGTACGACGACATGCGGGTGAAGTGCATCCACAGGTGGTCGTACGCCGTCTTCGAAAGGTCGGCGCTCATGGTTATCGCGTTCCCCAGGTGTAGGTCTGCTTCTTGAGCTTCATGTAGACGAAGCTCTCGGTGGACCGCACGCCGGGCAGCGTGCGGATGCGCTTGTTGATCACGTCCAGGAGGTGGTCGTCGTCCTCGCAGACGACCTCGATCAGCAGGTCGAAGGAGCCGGCGGTGACGACGCAGTACTCGACCTCGGACATGCCCGTGAGGGCCTCTGCCACGGGATCGACGTCGCCCTCGACGTTGATTCCGACCATTGCCTGCCGCCGGAAACCGACCGTGAGGGGGTCGGTGACGGCGACGATCTGCATCACACCCTGGTCGAGCAGCTTCTGTACGCGTTGCCGTACGGCCGCCTCGGACAGGCCCACGGCCTTGCCGATCGCGGCGTACGGACGGCGCCCGTCCTCCTGGAGCTGCTCAATGATCGCCAGGGAGACGGAGTCGATCGACGGAGTGCCGTTTCTGTCACGAGTGGCCACGCCCCTCACTGTGCACGAGCCTCGTCCGTCGCGCAAGCCCGATTCGCCGAAATCAGTTGTTCACTGAAGAGGAGGCCACGGAATCCGTTGTTACTGGCGCGTGGGTATGTCGAAAACGGGGCTTGCATGGTTAGAGTGGGCGTCTCAACCACCGGACACCTGACACCGGTCATCTGACACCGGACACCTGACAGGAGGGGTCGCACGTGACCACCGAACTGCGCCGTCTGCGCAACTACATCGACGGGGAGTTCCGGGACGCCGCCGACGGCCGCACCACTGACGTGGTCAACCCGGCGACGGGCGAGGTGTACGCCACCGCGCCGCTGTCCGCGGCCGCCGATGTCGACGCCGCGATGGCCGCCGCTGAAGCCGCCTTCCCGGCCTGGCGGGACCTGATCCCGGCGGAGCGCCAGAAGGTGCTCCTGAAGATCGCCGACCGCTTCGAGGAGCGGGCCGAGGAGCTGATCGCCGCCGAGTCGGAGAACTGCGGCAAGCCGATCGCCCTCGTACGCTCCGAGGAGATCCCGCCGATGGTGGACCAGATCCGCTTCTTCGCCGGTGCGGCGCGGATGCTGGAGGGCCGCTCGGCCGGCGAGTACATGGAGGGCCTGACCTCCATCATCCGCCGCGAGCCGGTGGGCGTCTGCGCGCAGGTCGCGCCCTGGAACTACCCGATGATGATGGCCGTGTGGAAGTTCGCGCCGGCCATGGCGGCGGGCAACACCGTCGTCATCAAGCCCTCGGACACCACCCCGGCGTCCACCGTCCTCATCGGCGAGATCATCGGCGGTGTGCTGGAGGAGCTGGGCCACTCCAAGGGCGTCTTCAACGTCGTCTGCGGCGACCGCGAGACCGGCCGCCTGATGGTCGAGCACCCGGTCCCCGCGATGGCCTCCATCACCGGCTCGGTCCGGGCCGGCATGCAGGTCGCCGAGTCCGCCTCCAAGGACCTCAAGCGGGTCCACCTGGAGCTGGGCGGCAAGGCCCCGGTCGTGGTCTTCGAGGACACCGACATCGCCAAGGCCGTCGAGGACATCTCCGTCGCCGGATACTTCAACGCCGGCCAGGACTGCACGGCCGCCACCCGCGTGCTCGTCCAGGAGTCCATCCACGACGAGTTCGTCGCCGCGCTGGCCAAGGCCGCCTCGGAGACCAAGACCGGCGCGGTCGACGACGAGGACGTGCTCTACGGCCCGCTGAACAACGCCAACCAGCTCAAGCAGGTCAAGGGCTTCATCGAGCGGCTGCCCGCGCACGCCAAGATCGAGGCGGGCGGCCAGCAGGTCGGCGACAAGGGCTACTTCTTCGCGCCGACCGTCGTCTCCGGCCTCAAGCAGGACGACGAGATCATCCAGAACGAGGTCTTCGGCCCGGTCATCACCGTCCAGTCCTTCACCGACGAGGACCAGGCCACCGAGTGGGCCAACGGCGTGGAGTACGCGCTCGCCTCCTCGGTGTGGACCAAGGACCACGCCCGCGCCATGCGGATGTCCAAGAAGCTCGACTTCGGCTGCGTGTGGATCAACACCCACATCCCGCTCGTCGCCGAGATGCCGCACGGCGGCTTCAAGAAGTCCGGCTACGGCAAGGACCTCTCCGCCTACGGCTTCGAGGACTACACCCGCGTCAAGCACGTCATGACCTCGCTGGACGGCTGACGGCCGGTTCGCCGTACGGCGTCGAGCCGGTGCCGTACCGCCTCAAGTCGGGTGCCGTGCGGGGCACCTGACACACCGTCGCGGGCCGGGGCCCGGCGGCAGACGATCTGTCTGTTGCCGCCCCGGCCCGCGCCGCGTGAGAGTCCTCACATGGATCGTCTTTCGCGGCGTGCGCTGCTCAGAGGTGTCGGTACGGCCGGAATCCTGGCCGCGATGGCGGGGTGCGGGGTGCCGCCCGCGTACGTACGGGCCGGGGAGCGCGGGGCGCCCGACCGCTCGGCCGCCGACAGGTCCCTCACCTTCGCCAACTGGCCGCTGTACATCGACGTCGACGACCACGACAAGCAGAAGCGGCCCACGCTGGACGCGTTCGAGAAGCGCACCGGCGTCTCGGTCACGTACACCGAGGAGATCAACGACAACGACGAGTTCTTCGGCAAGATCAGCCCCGCGCTGATGAACCGCCAGCCCACCGGCCGCGACCTCATCGTCATCAGCGACTGGATGTGCTCCCGCTTCGTACGGCTCGGCTGGGTCCAGGAAATGGACCGCGACCGCCAGCCGAACGTGGCCGAGCACCTGGACCCGCTGCTGCTCGAGCCCGCCTTCGACCCCGGCCGCAAGCACTGTGTCCCCTGGCAGTCCGGGATCACCGGCATCGCGTACAACCGGAAGAAGCTCGGCC
>NZ_PQSQ01000174.1 GCF_002920575.1 Streptomyces sp. Ru73
GGGGTGGCGGAGGCGTTCGCCGACCGGGTGGTCGCGGCGGCCGCCGCCGCGGTGCCGGACCTGCGGGACCGCATCCTGTGGCGCGAGGTCCGGACCCCGGCGGACACGGCGGCCGACACGGGCGCCGCGGGCGGCGCCGTGCCGGGTCCCGCGCTGGCCGGCCTGGACGGCCGTGCCCTGGTCCCGGCCAACCGCACCCGGATACCGGGCCTGTACACGGCCGGCGGCTGGTCCCACCCCGGCGGCGGCCTGGCCCACGCGGGCATGTCCGGCGCCCTGGTGGCGGGCCTGATCGTCCACGGCGACGACTGGCACGGCTCCCAGTAAGCCCACGGCGCCGGCCGGCCCGGGACGCCCGGCGCCGGCACCGGTCGGCGCCCGCCTGCCGAGATACCGGTACGGCCGCTCCCCGGCCCGCCGGAAGGGGCGAGTACGGTACGCCGCTCCCCGGCCCGCCGGAAAGGGCGAGTACCCGCTCCCCCGGCCCGGCGGAGGGCCGGAGCCGGTGCCGCCGCTCCCCGGCCTGCCCGGGGGGACGGTCAGTACCGGTACTGCTGCTCGTCGTACCCCTGCTGGGGCGGGTAGCCGTAGCCCTGGTGATCGGGCTGGGGCGCCGGCGGGTAGGGCTGCTGTTCGTCGGCCGCGCGCTGCTGGGGGACCCAGACGCCGCCGGGCGGGGTCTCCGGGCCGGCGCCGCCGTAGTACTGGTCGTCGTAGCCGCCGCCGTACTGCTGCGGGACCTGGCCGCCGTAGCCGTAGGGGTCGTGCCCGCCGTACTGGTCGTGGCCGCCGTAGGGGTCGGCGGGCGGGTAGGAGCCGGGCTGCGCGTAGGGGTCGTAGGCGCCGCCGTACGGGTCCTGGGCCGCGTACGGGTCGGCGTAGCCGCTGCCGGGCTGGCCGTCGCCGTAGCCGCCGTAGTGGCCTGCCTGGGCGTCGTACGCGGCGGCCGGCTCGTAGTAGCCGCCGCCGTAGGGGTCGTGCGGCTGCTGCCCGGTGCGGGCGTCGGTGCTGTATATGCCGTACTGGCCGGTGTCGTCGGGCATCGGCTCGGGCGCGTAGACCGGCGCTGCCTGGGTGGCGTCCGCGGCGTACGGGTCGGCATAGCCGTCCTGGCGCGCTGCGTAGGCGTCCGCGTAGGGGGAAGCGGCCGCGTCGGGCGCGTAGCCGTAACCATTCCCCTGGTCGTCGGCCGCGCCGTGGTCCGCCGCGCTCTCCTGCGGGTCGTGCGCGCCGTCACCGGTGACCGGGCCCGGTTCCGGCCCGGCGCCCTCCGCTTCCGGTGCGGCCGCGGCCCGGCCGCCACCGCGCCGGCGGCGGCTCACCTTCGGTCTGCCCGCGGCGAGCGCCCAGCCCGTCGTGAAGCCGCGGCGGAAGGAGAGCGTGACGTAGGTCTGGCCGACGGCGAAGGCCGCGGCGCCGATGGCGATGACCACGATCGAGGGCAGCACGACGCCGATGACGACGCCGAGGAAGCCGACGAAGGCGAGCAGCCGCCAGCGCAGCCGCGCCTTGTACTGGAGCAGGACCTCGCTGAGCAGCCAGAGCGCCACGATGCCGAACGCGATGTAGAGGATCGTCCAGCCCATGTACGCCCCTGTTCCGCCGCTGCGGGCACGTGGTCAGGTCTGCTGGTGCAGACCCAGATTCTCGTAGATTTCCAGCGTCGCCGTGGAGTGGTTCAGGGTAATGAAGTGCAACCCGGGAATGTCCTCGGCGGTCAAGCGTGCACACAGCTCCGTGGCGTACTCGATGCCAATGGAGCGTACCGCCGCGGGATCGTCCTTGACGGCGAGGATGCGGTCCGCCAGCTCGGGCGGGAACGCCGCATTGCTGAGCTGGGCGAAGCGCTCGATCTGCCGGACGTTCGTGACCGGCATGATCTCCGGGATGATCGGCGTTTCGCAACCGGCGGCGGCCACCCGGTCACGAAGGCGCAGATAGTCCTCCGGGTAGAAGAACATCTGGGTGATCGCGAAGTCGGCGCCCGCTCGGCACTTGTCCACGAAGTGCCGGATGTCGGTGTCCCAGTCGGTGGAGCGCGGGTGCATCTCGGGGAAGGCCGCGACGCCGACGCAGAAGTCGCCGGACTCCTTGATCAGGCGGACCAGGTCGGCGGCGTACTCGATGCCCTCGGGGTGGCGCACCCACTCGCCCATCGGGTCGCCGGGCGGGTCGCCGCGCAGCGCGAGCATGTTGCGGATCCCGGCGCCGGCGTACTGGCCGATGATGTTCCGCAGGTCGGCGACGGAGTGGTTGACCGCGGTCAGGTGGGCGACCGGGGTGAGCGTGGTGTCCGTGGCGATCCGCTCGGTCGCCCGGACGGTGCCCTCGCGGGAGGTACCGCCGGCGCCGTAGGTCACCGACACGAAGGTCGGTGCCACGGCCTCGATCCGGCGAATGGCCTTCCACAGGGTCCGCTCGCCCTTCTCGGTCTTGGGCGCGGCGAACTCGAACGAATAGGACCGCTTGCCTGAGGCGAGCAGTTCGCGCACGGTGCGCGCGCGGTCAGTCCTGGTGGAAGGTGTACCTAGGGCCATACCGGCAGGTTAACCACCGGCCTGGCAGGCCCCCAACCACAGGCTGCCGTTTGCCCTGGTTTGCCGGGTTGCTGTTCACCAGTCGGACACTTCACGTCAGACCGCTGCTCACGGCACGGGCGGCGTGACGCTGCGTGCGCGGCCGGGCGCCCTGCCTCGCACGCGGCCCGACGCCCTGCCTCGTACGGCCCGGCGTCATGCCTCGTACGCGCGGATCCGCTTCGCCAGCTCCGCGGCGGCCGCGCCCGGGTCGGCGGCCTCGGTGATCGCGCGGACCACGACCACGCGGCGGGCGCCCGCCGCCAGCACCTCGTCGAGGTTGCCCGCGTCGATGCCGCCGATCGCGAACCACGGGCGCGCGGGCTCCTGCGCCGCGGCGTACCGCACGAGGTCCAGGCCGGGGGCGTGCCGGCCCGGCTTGGTGGGGGTGGGCCAGCAGGGGCCGGTGCAGAAGTAGTCCACACCCGGCTCGGTGAGCGCGGCGTCGACCTCCGCCTCGGCGTGCGTGGAGCGGCCGATGAGGACGTCCTCGCCGAGGATGGCGCGGGCCGCCGGGACCGGCAGGTCGCCCTGGCCGAGGTGGAGCACGTCGGAGCCGATGGCGTGCGCGACGTCCGCGCGGTCGTTGACCGCGAGCAGCTTGCCGTGGCGCCGGCAGGCGTCGGCGAAGACCTCCAGGTGGGCCAGCTCCTCGCCGGCCTCCATGCCCTTGTCGCGCAGCTGCACGATGTCCACGCCCGAGGAGAGCACCGCGTCCAGGAACTGCGGCAGGTCGCCCTGCTCCTTGCGGGCCCCCGTGCAGAGGTAGAGGCGGGCGTCGGACAGGGCCTGGCGTGCGGCGGTGCTCATGGGATCCCCCCGGTCCGGGCGTACGGACCGGGGGCCGGTCCGTACGCCCTGCGGTTACGGCAGTGGTGACGGGTGTGTCAGACGGCGAGCGCCTGTGCCCGGCGCTTCACCTCCGTGCCGCGATTCTCGCGCAGCGCCTGCGCCGGCGTGCCCGGCAGGGTCTCGTCGGCGGTGAACAGCCACTCCAGCATCTCTTCGTCGGTGAAGCCGTCGTCCTTGAGGAGCGTCAGCGTCCCCACCAGGCCCTTGACGACCTTTCCGTCCTTGATGAACTCGGCCGGCACGTGGAGGGCCCTGTTCTCACCGCGGCGCACCGCGATCAGCTGGCCCTCCTTGACCAGCTGCCTGACCCGCGTCACCTCGACGCCGAGCTCCTCGGCGATGTCGGGGAGGGTGAGCCAGGCGGAAACCAGTCCATCGATCTTTGCGTCAATCTCGGTCACACCCCAAGCGTGCCATCCCCCACTGACAGTCGGTAGCCGGGCATCGCCATCAGTGCACACCACCGGCCACACCGGGCGGCCGCACGGCCTTCGGGGCCCGTGCGGCACAGCCGGTCACGGCACCGGCAGCGCGGCCGATTTCAGCGGTACCGAGGCGTCGGCGGCGCGCGCCCGGTCCAGCGGGGCGCCGCGCTCGATGAGCTTGCGGCCCTGCGCCAGGTCGCGCGGCCGGCCCACGGCCAGCAGGGCCACCAGCGCGCCCGCCCGCAGCCACAGCACGGACCACGCCGCGCTCTCCGGGTCGCCGCGCCAGGTCAGCTCGTCGGCGACGCCGTGGTACCCGGCGCACTGCACGAACCGGCCGAACTGCTCGGACCAGAAGTACGGCACGGGGTCGTACACCACGCCCTCGGCCTCGCACCGGGCGATGTTCGTGGCGACCGTGCGCGGCCCCTGGAGCGCGTTGTCCCAGTGGTGCACCAGCAGCCGGCGTCCGTAGCGCGCCGACGGGAAGGAGGCGCAGTCGCCGACCGCGTACACGTCGGGCAGCGAGGTGCGCAGCCGCTCGTCGGCCCGTACGGAGCCGTCCTCGGCCAGCTCCACGCCGGAGCCGGCCAGCCAGTCCGTCGCGCAGCGCGAGCCGATGCCGATGACCACGGCGTCCGCGGGCAGTTCGGTGCCGTCGGCGAGCCGGACGGCGCCCTCCTCCACCGCGGCGACCCGGGTGCCCGTACGGAGCGTGGCGCCCGCGTCGGCGTACCAGCGGGCCATGTGGCCGGCCACCTCCTCGGGCAGCGCGCCGGCCAGCGGCCGGTCCGCCGCCTCGACGACGGTGACCTCGCAGCCGGCCTCCCGGGCCGCGGTGGCGAACTCGGCGCCGATCCAGCCGGCGCCGACCACCACGACGCGCTTCTGGGCCGAGAGCACCGGGCGCAGCCGCTCGGCGTCGTCCAGGGTGCGCAGTACGTGGACGCCCGGCACGCGCGCGCTCCCGGGGAGCGTGATCGCCTCGGCCCCGGTGGCGATGACGAGGCGGTCGTAGGGCACGGGGCCGGCGTCCGTCAGCACCTCGTGGGCGTCGGCGGCGAGTCCGGTGGCCCGCCGGCCGAGCTCCAGATCGATGCCGAGGGAGGCGAAGTCGACGTCGAAGGCCGAGCCGTCCGCCTTGCCGAGCAGCACCGCCTTGGAGAGCGGCGGCCGGTCGTAGGGCGGGTGCGGTTCGGCGCCGAGCAGGGTGATCGTGCCGCGCCAGCCCTGTTCGCGCAGGGCAACGGCGGTCTGCACGCCCGCCATCCCCGCGCCGGCGATGACGACGCGGCGCGAGCGGTCGGGGGTCCGCGAGTACTTGCTCTGCTGGCTCACTCGATCACTCTAGGACGCACCCCTTCGGGGGGCTGAGCACCGCGCGACGAGATCTCTGACACAGGGTCATGGTCCGGCCGCGCAGAGCACCCTTACGGCGCGTCGGGCACGCGTACTAGTCTGACGGCACTTGTACTCGCGGGAGCCCGGACGCACCGGGCTGAGAGGGAGGCTGCGGCGGCCTCCGACCGTACGAACCTGATCCGGGTCATGCCGGCGAAGGGAGGGGCTGGTCGTCTATGCATCCACCTGCACATACGCCCTCGGGGACGGTTTCCGGGCATCCTGATGCGGTGATCGTCGGGGGCGGCCTCATGGGGCTCGTGACGGCCTGGCGGGCCGCCGGGCGGGGGCTGCGCACGACGGTCGTGGACCCGGAGCCGGGCGGCGGTGCCGCGCGGGTCGCGGCCGGCATGCTGGCCGCCGTCACCGAGCTGCATTACGGCGAGGAAACGCTCCTGGGGCTGAATCTCGACTCCGCCGGGCGCTACCCGGCGTTCGCCGCCGAGCTGGCCGAGGCGAGCGGGCAGGACCTGGGGTACCGGCGGTGCGGCACGCTGGCCGTCGCGCTGGACGCCGACGACCGCGCCCACCTGCGCGACCTGCACGCGCTGCAGCGCCGCTGCGGTCTGGACTCGGAGTGGCTGACCGGCCGGGAGTGCCGGAAGCTCGAGCCGATGCTGGCGCCCGGCGTGCGCGGCGGGCTCCGGGTGGACGGTGACCACCAGATCGACCCGCGGCGGCTCGCGGCGGCCCTGCTGACGGCCTGCGAGCGGGCCGGGGTGGAGTTCGTACGGGAGCGGGCCGGGCGGCTCACGGTCGCCTCGGGCCGGGCCACGGGCATCGAGCTGGCGGACGGCACGCCGCTGCCCGCCGGGCAGGTGGTGCTGGCCGGGGGCAGCCTGAGCGGGCGGCTGGCCGGGGTGCCGGAGCACGTAC
>NZ_PQSQ01000175.1 GCF_002920575.1 Streptomyces sp. Ru73
CTGGTCAGCGCCCCACCGCGATGCCCCCCGCATCGGCAGCGCCCCGCCGTGGCACTCCCTCGTCGTCAGTCCCTGCGTCGCCGCCCCCCATGTCACCCCTCTACGTCGTCCCGCGCCCCGACACGTCCCCCTGGTCGCGTCAGCCCCCCGTGTCCTGGCGTTCGGCCGTGTCCTTGCTCACGCGGGGGCGGTCCGCGGTGGCCGGGGTGCGGTCCGCCGGGCCCTCCGCTGCCCAGCTGCCCAGGAGGCGCAGCGACTCCGCCGACGCCGAGCCGGGTTCCGCGTTGTAGACGATCAGCTGCTGGTCCGGGTCGGCGGGCAGCCGCAGCGTCTCGTACGACAGGGTCAGCGGCCCGACGACCGGATGGTGCAGCCGCTTCACGCCGAAGCCCTTGTCCTGCACGTCGTGCGTGGCCCAGAGCTGCCGGAACTCCTCGCTCTTCACCGACAGCTCCCCGATCAGCGAGGCGAGCTCCGGATCGTCGGGGTGGCAGCCCGCGTCCATCCGCAGAAAGGCGACGATGTCGGCGGCCTTGCTGTCCCAGTCGACGAAGAGGTCCCTGGACGCGGGGTCCAGGAAGACCTGCCGGGCGATGTTCCGCTGCTCCGGCTCCATCGCGGCGTAGTCGCCGAGCAGCGCGCACGCCATGCGGTTCCACCCGATGACGTCCAGCCGGCGGCCCGCGACGTACGCCGGTATGCCCTCCATCGCGTCCAGCAGCTGCTGCAGTGCGGGCCGCACCCGCTGCGGGCGCCCCGCGCCGCGCGAGCGCTTGGCCTTCGGCTTGACCAGGTGGCTGAGGTGCGCGCGCTCGGCGGCGGTCAGCCGGAGGGCGCCGGATATCGCGTCGAGGACGGCGGAGGAGACGTTCTGCCCGTGGCCCTGCTCCAGGCGTACGTAGTACGCCACGCTCACGCCAGCCAGCTGCGCCAGCTCCTCCCGCCGCAGCCCCGGCACCCGGCGCCGCCCGCCGTGCCGCGGCAGTCCGACGTCCTCGGGCTGCAGACGGGCGCGGCGGGTGCGCAGAAATTCGCTCAACTCGGTGCGCTGGTCCATATGGCCAGTATCCGCGCAGTGGCCGACAACCCGCTGTGGCCTGTGGACAACTCTGGGAAACCGCAGGTCGTGAGGGTGACACTGCTGTTGGTACCAATGCCGTTCGTACGTAAACGGGGGGTCTGGCTCCGCTTCCGCGGAGGACGCAGGCTCGATGTCATGACACACACCTCTGTCACCGCGTACGCAGCACCCGCGCCCAAGGCACCCCTGGAGCGCACCACCATTCCGCGCCGCGAGCTCGGCGCGCACGACATCGAAATCGACATCAAGTACGCGGGGATCTGCCACTCCGACATCCACCAGGTCGACAACGGCTGGGGCGAGGGCATCTTCCCGATGGTCCCGGGCCACGAGATCGCCGGCGTGGTCTCCGCGGTGGGCTCCGAGGTCACCCGCCACAAGGTCGGCGACCGGGTCGGCGTCGGCTGCATGGTCGACTCCTGCCGGGAGTGCGACAACTGCAAGGCCGGACTGGAGCAGCACTGCACCGGCGAGCTCGGCAACGTACAGACGTACAACGCCATCGGCCGGGACGGCGAGCCGACGTACGGCGGCTACTCCACCCACGTCGTGGTCTCCGAGGACTTCGCCCTCCGCATCCCCGAGGGCGTCTCCCTGGATGTCGCCGCGCCGCTGCTCTGCGCCGGCATCACCGTCTACTCGCCGCTCTCCCGCTGGGGCGCCGGCCCCGGCAAGAAGGTCGCGGTCGTCGGCCTGGGCGGCCTCGGCCACATGGCCGTGAAGATCGCGCACGCGATGGGCGCCGAGGTCACCGTCCTCAGCCAGTCGCTGCGCAAGAAGGAGGACGGCCTGAAGCTGGGTGCCTCCGACTACCGCGCGACCTCCGACCCGGCCACCTTCCAGGAGCTGGCGGGCCGCTTCGACCTGATCATCAACACCGTCTCCGCCAACCTCGACGTGGACGCCTACCTCTCGCTCCTGCGCGTGCACGGCACGCTGGTGCAGGTCGGCGCGCCGGAGGAGCGGCTCAGCCTCTCGCCGTTCTCGGTGCTGGGCGGCAGCCGGGCGATGGCCGGTTCGATGATCGGCGGCATCCCCGAGACCCAGGAGATGCTGGACTTCTGCGCGGCGCACGGTATCGGCGCGGAGATCGAGGTGATCTCCGCCGAGGAGATCAACGACGCGTACCGGCGGGTGCAGGCGAGCGACGTCCGCTACCGCTTCGTGATCGACACCTCGACGATGTGATCCCCGTGGACCGGCGCGCGGCCTGAATGCGCCGCGACCGGTCCACCGCGAAGAGCATGCCGGGTGGCCGTCCGACGGCCGCCCGGCTTCGTCGTATCGGCATCGGCCACCCGGTTCCGTTGCAATGGCCGCCCGGCTCCGTCGCGAACGCCGCCGGGTTTCGTCGGGTCCGCCGCCCGGTTTCCGCGTAACGGCCGCCCGGCCTCGCCGCGAATGCCACCCGGCTTCGTCGTATTCGTACCGGTATAGAGGGCGTTAGCCGGACGTTAGCGGACCAATAGTCTCCGTCGGCAGAGTGGATGTCGTGCCGGGCGGAAGCGCCCGGGCACACGACCACCAGTGCATATCCGCCTCTCCGGATACGGGGGAAACACCGTGAAGAAGACCGTCAAGGCCGCCGTCGCCTCGCTCGTCGCCGTCGGCGCCCTGGCCGCCACCGCCGGCCCCGCCCTCGCGCAGACCGCCCGCCCGGCGCCCGCCGCCAAGGTGGCGCCCTGCACGGCGTCGGCACTCAAGCTGCAGGCCGGTACCGTCAGCCGGCCGATCAACCACGTGCTGATCACCGCCACCAACACCTCGAAGAAGACCTGCGACTTCTCCGCCGAGACCTACCCGCTCCTGCGGCTCCACAAGGACCAGCAGGCGGTCACCCCGGTCATCGACGACTCCCAGCCGCAGGCCGTGGTCACCATCGCCCCCGGCGAGAAGGCCTACGCGGGCCTGACGCTCTCCGCCGCCGACTCCTCGGAGAAGGGCTTCAAGACCAGCAGGATCGAGGTGGCCGTGGCCAAGGACACCGGCCTGAAGTCCGTCACCGTCAAGGGCGGCCCGGTCTTCATCCAGCCCGGTGCCGCCAAGGTGACGTACTGGCAGGACAACGCCGCCGACGCCCTCCTCTGGTGATCAGCTCCCGGCCGGGGCACAGCCCCCGATCCCCGGCCGGGTCCGCTCCGCCGTACTCGGGCGGCGGAGCGGCATTGCTCCCTTCAGGCCGGTTAAGCACCCTTCGTACCCGTGCGACATGGCTGCGCCCGAGGCCGGGTGACCGGTAGGCTTTCCGTGTGATCTTCAAGCGCATCGGAAATGGGCGGCCGTACCCCGATCACGGCCGGGAGAGCACCCGCCAGTGGGCGGATGTGGCCCCGCGCCCGGTACGCCTTGACCAGTTGGTGACCACCAAGCAGCAGCTCGACCTCGAGACGCTGCTCGCGGAGGACTCGACCTTCTACGGCGACCTGTTCGCGCACGTCGTGAAGTGGCAGGGCGATCTGTACCTGGAGGACGGGCTGCACCGCGCGGTGCGGGCGGCGCTCCAGCAGCGCCAGGTGCTGCACGCCCGCGTCCTCGAGCTGGACTGACACCCGCCGCGACCGGCGCCGAGGCTCAGCCCTGAGCCTTACGGAGCGTGCCGTCGGCGCCCGGTATTGGCCCTTTCGGGTCACCTCTCGCGCCACGGACAGATCATTTAATAGGCAGAGCGCCATGGCCGCACTACGCTGCGGCCATGAGCATGCTGACGCCCCCCGGCATGGGCGGTAAGAAGTACCGCATCACGGGCGACAGGTATCCGAGGATGCGCCGTCCCCGTCGTGACCGCAGGATCGCCCTGGCGGTCGTGGCCTCCGCCTGCGTGCTGGGCGTCGGCGCCTGGGGCGCCGTCCAGCTCATCGACGTCTTCACCGGGCACGGCGGCACCGCGCAGGCCGCCCAGGAGAAGCATCCCTGCCCGGCCGGGCAGGACGGCGGCAAGCCCCGCAGCACGGCGAAGCCGCTGCCCAAGCCCAAGGCCGTCAAGGTGAACGTGCTCAACGCGACCACCAAGAGCGGGCTCGCGAAGGACACCGCCGACGCGCTCAAGAAGCGCGGCTTCACCATCGGCGAGGTGGGCAACGCGCCCGCCGCCTACGACAAGAAGGTCAAGGGCACCGGCGTACTGCTCGGCGCGCCGGCCGCCGCCGACGGCCCCTTCAAGGTGCTCGGCACGCAGGTGACGGGCGCCGAACGGAAGACCGACGGCCGCAAGGGCGGCGACGTCGACCTGATCATCGGCGACAAGTTCAAGGCCCTGGCGAAGGAGAAGGACGCCAAGGCCGCACTCGCCGCGCTGACGGCCCCGCCGAAGCAGAAGCCGGACAAGCCGGGGTGCTGAACGCCGCCTGAGCGCCGCCGCGGGGCGTGTGCCCCGCGAGGACGCGACGCTCAGCGGGTTCGTACGGCCGGCCTGTTCGTACGCTCAGTGACTTCGTACGGTCAGCGCGTTCGTACGCCGGCCGGCTCGCCGTGTTCGTACGCTGAGCCGGTGCGTGCCTTCGTACGCTGAGGCCATTCGTACGCTGGGCGCGCGGCCCGTGCGTACGCTCAGCCGGCCGTCCCGTACATGCGGTCGCCCGCGTCGCCCAGGCCGGGGACGATGTAGCGGTCCTCGTTCAGCCGCTCGTCGACCGCCGCGGTGACCAGCGTCACCGGCGTGCCGGCCAGCTCCCGCTCCATGACCTCCACGCCCTCGGGCGCGGCCAGCAGGCACAGCGCGGTCACGTCGTCGGCACCGCGCTTGATCAGTTCCTTGATCGCCGCAACCAGCGTGCCGCCGGTGGCGAGCATCGGGTCCACGACGTAGATCTGCCGCCCGGAGAGGTCCTCCGGCATCCGCGTGGCGTACGTCTGCGCCTCGTACGTCTCCTCGTTGCGGACCATGCCCATGAAGCCGACCTCGGCGGTCGGCAGCAGGCGGACCATGCCCTCCAGCATGCCCAGGCCCGCGCGCAGGATCGGCACGACCATCGGGCGGGGGTGGGAGAGCCGGACGCCGGTGGTCGCCGTCACCGGGGTCTCGATGTCGACCTGCTCGGTGCGCACATCGCGGGTCGCCTCGTACGCGAGCAGGGTGACCAGCTCGTCGGCGAGACGCCGGAACGTGGGGGAATCGGTGCGCTTGTCGCGCAGAGTGGTGAGTTTGTGCGCCACCAGCGGGTGGTCGACGACGTGGATCCGCATGACATCGACAGTAACCGAGGCCGGGCCCCCGGGCGCCCGCCGGACCGGGCGTACGAAGATCGGCCACCGGCGGGCGGGCACTCGGCCAACGTCAATCGATTCGCATCATCCCACTACTTCGGGGGAAAGTGGGCACAGACGCCCGGACCGACGGCCGGCCTCCGGGTGAGGACCTCGGCCCGAGGCGGTGGCGCTCATGCCCGACCAGAAGAACCGTCAGGACACCCGGCAGAACCGTCAGGACGCACGCCAGTCCCGGCAGGACGCACGGCAGTCGCGGCAGGACGCACGCCAAGGGCGGCAGAGCCGCCAGGACGCGCGGCAGGCCCGGCAGAACCGGCAGGATGCGCGGCCCGAGGGCACCACGCCCGCGTCCGGCCAGCCCGGCGGCGGGCGCACCGCACGCCCGGCGGCCCGCAGGCCGGGCGCCGCGCGCGGTACGGCGAGAGGCGAGGGCGGCGGCACCAGACCCGGCCGCCCGGCGGCGCGCACGAAGGACGAACGGGAGACCGGACCGCCCGGCAAGGCGAGGGACCGGGGCCAGGACCAGGACCAGGGCCGGGAACAGGCCCAGGACCGGGACCGGGACCGGGATCGGGACCGGGAGGACGCCGCGGAGATCGCGGGCCCGCACACGGGTGACACGGCCCAGAAGGTGGCCATGGACGCGCGGGCGGCCGGCGGGGAGGCCGAGCCGGACGCGGCACGCCGCCGCCGGCGGGCGCAGTTCCTGCGCGAGCTGAACGAGGCCAAGGCGCTGCGCGACCGCGTCCAGCCCCGGCGCGCCCGCGCCGCCCGGATGCGGCAGGCGATGCGCATGCGCACGTTCCGCTGGTA
>NZ_PQSQ01000176.1 GCF_002920575.1 Streptomyces sp. Ru73
CACCCCCTGGACGCCTTGACCCGCCCATGGCCAAGGCACGCGGCCTGCCGCTGCACCGCATCACCGCCAAGCACGACCAGGCACGCGACGACGTCCTGGACGGCTTCCACCTCCAGGCCGGCACCCAGGTCGACGGACTCCGCCACCGCCGCGCCTCGGGACACGGCTTCTACAACGGCGTACCCGACCACGAGATCGTCCCCGGGAACCCCCGGCTCGGCGTCCAGGTGTGGGCCGAAGTACCGCTGGCCGGGCGCGGCCTGCTCATCGACATCGACGGGCTGCTCCGCGACCGCGGCACACCCCTCGCGCACGCCGAAGGACCCGCCCTCACCACCGGCCTGCTCGACGAGGCGCTCGCCGCACAGTCTTGCCGCGTCGAACCGGGCGACCTCGTCATGGTGCACACCGGGTGGGCGGAGTGGTACCTCACCGCCACTCCCGAGCAGCGCGCCGAGACCCGCGAACGGCGCCGCGCCACCGGCTTCGCGCAGAGCCGCGCGTTCGCCGCCTGGTGCTGGGACCACCGCATCGCGCTGATGGCCACCGACACCTTCGCCGTCGAAGTCCTGCCCGTACTGCCCGGCAGCGACTTCCGCGACAGCGCGCCCGAGGACGACGGCATGATGCACCAGGAACTGATCGCCAAGCTGGGCCTGCCCCTGGGCGAACTCTGGAACCTCACGGAGCTCGCCGGGGACTGCCGCACCACCGGGCGCTGGGACAGCCTCGTGACCGTCAAGCCGCTCCACCTGACCGGCGGAGTCGGTTCACCCGCCAACGCCACCGCGCTTCGGTAACGCGTCCGCCCCGAGGGTGCATGCTCGGCCTATGACCGACCTCACCGCACCCGGCACCGTACGGATGGCCACGGCCCAGGGCCGCTGGGTCCTGGTCACCGCCGTCATCGGCTCGGGCATGGCGATGCTGGACAGTACCGTCGTCAACGTCGCCCTGCCCCGCATCGGCACCGACCTCAACACCTCGCTGGCCGCCCTGCAGTGGACGGTCAACGCCTATCTGCTCACGCTGGCCGCGCTGCTGCTGCTCGGCGGCGCGCTCGGCGACCGCTACGGGCGACGGCGGATCTTCCTCATCGGCATGGTGTGGTTCGCCGCCGCCTCACTGCTGTGCGGCCTGGCCCCCAACGCGGCCGTACTCCTCACCGCCCGGGCCCTGCAGGGCATCGGCGGGGCGCTGCTCACGCCCGGCTCGCTCGCCCTCATCCAGGCCGTCTTCCATCCCGACGAGCGGTCCCGCGCGGTCGGCGCGTGGTCCGGGCTGGGCGGCGTGGCCACCGCTGTCGGCCCGTTCCTCGGCGGCTGGCTGGTGGACGGCCCCGGCTGGCGCTGGGTGTTCTTCCTCAACGTCCCGCTGGCGCTGGTCTGCGTACCCCTCGCCGCCCGGCACGTCCCCGAGACCCGCGACCCCACCACGCACGGCCGCTTCGACGTCCCGGGCGCGGCCCTCGGCGCGCTGGCGCTGGCCGGGGTGACCTACGCGCTGATCGCGGCGCCCGCCCGGGGTGCAGCGCCCGACGTGCTGCTCGCCGGAGCCGCGGGCGTGCTGCTCGCGGCCGCCTTCCTCGCGGTCGAGCGGCGGCACCCCGACCCCATGCTGCCGCCGTGGCTCTTCGGGCTGCGGCAGTTCACCGCCGTCAACGCGGTGACCGTCTGCGTCTACGCGGCCTTCGGCGGCTTCTTCTTCCTCACCGTGGTCTTCCTCCAGGTGGCCGCGGGGTACTCGGCGCTCGCCGCCGGCACCGCGCTGCTGCCCACCACCGTGCTGATGCTGCTGCTCTCGGCCCGCTCCGGCGAGCTGGCCCAGCGCATCGGCCCGCGCCTCCCGCTCACCCTCGGGCCGCTGCTGTGCGCCGCGGGCATGCTGCTGATGACGCGGGCGGGCACGGACGCTCCGTACGGCACCGCCGTGCTGCCCGCCGTGACGGTCCTGGGCTGCGGAATGGTGCTGCTGGTCGCGCCGCTCACCGCCACCGTGCTGGCCTCCGTCGACGTCGCACACGCCGGACTGGCCAGCGGCGTGAACAACGCGGCAGCCCGCGCGGCCGGCCTGCTCGCGGTGGCGGCCCTGCCCCTCCTCGCCGGCATGGGACCGGAGGCCTACCGCTCGGCCGGCGCGTTCGCCGCCGGCTACCGGCGCTCCCTCCTCCTCTGCGCGGCCCTGCTCATCGTCGGCGCGGTCCTCGCCTGGTGCACGGTGCGGTCCGCGGCGCCGGAGCCCGGTACGGCGGAGAAGGCGGCACGGGCCGAGGGCGTCGCGGGCCGGGAGGCGCCGGCCGGTGCCGGGGAGGAGGGCGCGGCCGGCGCCGGGGAGATGCGGCCGCGCGAGGAGGCCGGGGCACCGGCCGGCGGGGAGCGGCACTGCCGGCCCCAGTGCGCCTATCACTGCGGCGTGTCCGCACCGCCCCTCGACCCCGGCGTGCCCGCGTCCGCACCGGAGCGGGAGGACGGCGGCTGAGCCGCGCCGATCGACGCCGTCAGCATCGGCAGGGCGCGGTGGAGTTCGCGTTCCCAGTACGGCCAGGTGTGGGTGCCGGGCCCGTAGAGGTCGGCGGTGACCCGCAGGCCGTGGGCGCGGGCCCGGGCGGCGTACCGCTCCGACATGCCGCCCAGCCACTCCTCCAGCGTGTCCGGCCGGGTGCCGGGCGGGTCCAGCGGCCCCGGCGTGCCGTTGCCCGTGGCAATGAACACCGGGAAACCGCGCGGGAGCCGGTCCACCAGGTCGTACGGGTTGTGCGCCCGCCAGATGCCGGCCTGGGCGCGCGGGTCGCCCCACAGGGCCGTGGGGTCGTCGGTGTATCCGGCGACGACGTCGAGCAGCCGTTGGGGATCGGCGCCGGTGTCGACGACACCGCTGAACGAGGCGGCCGACCGGAACATGCCCGGATGGCGCCCGGCGTAGGAGAGGGCGCCGAACCCGCCCATCGACAGCCCGGCGACGGCGCGCCGGCCGTTCCCGCGCAGGGCGCGTTCCACCAGCTGGCGCAGCTCGGTGAGGTGGAAGGTCTCCCAGGCGGGCGCGCCGCCCGCTCCGTGGTTCCACCAGTCGCTGTAGAAGCCCATCGGGCCGCCCTCGGGAAGGACGATCAGGGCCCGGGTCCTGGCGGTCGCTCGTACGACGTCGGTGTGGTCGGTCCAGGCGCGCCAGCCGGGCGTGCTGTCGCAGCAGCCGTGCAGCAGGTACAGCACGGGCCACCGGCGGTGGTCGCGGTCGTACCCGGCGGGCAGCAGCACCCGGGCGTGTGCCTCGCGGCCGAGCGCGGGGGAGTGGACGGTGAGATCGAGGATGCGGTCGTCGACGCGTTCCGCCGCGGTGAGGTACGCGCCGTCGTCGGCCCGTACGGCCGGGGGTCCGCCGTCGGCGGGCGCGGCCAGCGCGGACGGCGCGGCCAGCAGGCCGGTGAGCAGCAGGGCGACGGCGGTGAGGAGGGCGAGGAAGCGGCGGGCCGCCGGGCGGACCGGTCCGCGCTCGGCCGCCGGCCCTGACCCGGGCCGTGGAGTGGCCGCGGCGCAAGAATGTTCCATGGAATTCAGCCTTCTGTTTGTGTGTGTCACGTGCAGAACCGGAAGGGGGGAAATCGTGCAACCTTTTCCCCGGGCCGCTGGTCTCTTGAGGTAATCGGGGAATTCCGCTGGACGGCGCCGTTCCGTATCCGTGTCGGATGTGCCGCGCGGGTTCTCCGGAAAATCCGCATGCCCTGCGTGAATCCCAAGGAGGAATTCCGTCGTGAGATATGCCAAGCGCGCCCTCGTCGGGCTGACCTGTGCTTTCGCCCTTGTGCCGGCCGGCTCCGCGATGGCCGGGAGCGGCCCGGCGCCCGCACCGTCGAAGCAGGCCATGACCAAGTCCACCGCCCCCTCGGCCGCCGGCAATCCCGCGAGCACGCGGGCGCAGGCGGCCGGTGTGTGCAGCGACGCCTACGCGATCGGGAACACCGGGTACATCACCCGGGAAGGCGTGCAGATCGCTTCCGTCAAGCAGTTCTACTCCCCGAAATGCAAGCAGAACTACGGCTACGTCTGGGTGTGGGATTCCTTCCGGAAAACCGCCGGCGACTACGACGTGAGCGCGGCGGTCTACAGCTACTCCCAGGACGAGGTGCTCGGCACGCGCACCTGGAAGAACAGCACCCAGCAGGAATTCTGGTCCGACGCCACCGCCACCGTGAACGACTGCACGGCGGCCGTCGGCTCGGTGCGCAGGGCCGGTGACCCGGTGTCCGCGCAGGCGGCCAGCTCGAAGCGCTGCTGACCCGCCGCAAGGTCTGCTGACGGCGCGCCCTGCGTCCGGTGGAAGGCGCCTCCCCGGACGCAGGGCGCACGGCGTCGATGCCGTACGCACCCCGCTATCCGCGCGGCAGGGGCACGCGCAGGGCGCGGAAGTAGTCGTAGGAGACGTGCGCGGTGCGGACCGGGTCGGGCTGCTGGTCCCGCTCGATGACGTAGTGGTGCCGGGGCAGGCGGCGCAGGTGCGCCAGGATGCCGGCGAAGTCGACCGAGCCCTCGCCCAGGTCCGTCTCGACGCCCTCGCGCGGCACGCCGTCCTTGATGTGCAGCATCGGGAAGCGTTCCTCGTACGACCGCAGATAGGGGGCCGGGTCGGCGCCCGCACGAAGGATCCAGTAGAGGTCCATCTCGAACCACACCAGATCGGGATCGGTCTCCTCCAGCCACACGTCGAACAACGTCTGACCGGTCTTCGGGTCCTGGTGGAACTCGTTGTCGTGCAGGTGCGCGTACCAGCGCAGTCCGCGCGCTCCGGCCGCCCTGCCCCACTGGTTCATCTCGCGGGCCATGGCGCGGTAGCCCTCGGCGGTCTGCGGGCCGTCCATGTACGACACGCCGACGTACTGCTGCCCGAGCGTCAGCGCGTTGTCGAACGTCTGCTGTGCCTTGGCGCCCCGGAAGTCGTCCGGCGCGTGGTGGCTGCCGATGACCCGCAGCCCGTTGCGCTCGGCGATCCGGCGGAACTGCGCGGCGGTGCGCCCGCCGTAGGTGTACGCGGGCTCGATCTCCGCGTATCCCGCGTCGGCGACCATCGCGAGGGTGCCCTCGGGGTCGGCGGCGAGCATGTCGCGGACCGAGTAGAGCTGGAAGCCGATGTGCCCGGGAGGCACGCGGCGGCCGGTGGCCGGTACGGCTGGTGCGGACGGCGCGGCGAACGCGGGCGAGGCGTGCGTCCCGACGGCCAGTGCGGCGGCGGCCGCGGCCGCGCCCTGGAGGAATCGACGGCGACCGGCAGACTTTCCATGAGCTGAGTACATCTTTGTCCCCCTCACAGCGAAAGTTGGGGGAAGGCTAGTGAGGGTGGTCACAGCGGCACAAGACCCGTGCCGTGACTGCCCGCGCCCGTACGGCCCTTCGCCGCGCTGCCGGCCCGGCGGCGGCCGGACCCCGGACGAATTCGGTGTGAAGCGCTCACCGGCGTTCAATAGACTGACCGGACGATGACGTACTCGGGGGCAGGGGAGCCGCAGGCACCGCACAGGTGACGTTCGGGGGACGGAAGACGAGGGCGGCGGGAGCGTTCCGGTGGGGCGCGCCCGGCCGCGGTGCGCGAGAGCGGCTCGTCGGCCGCGGCGGAGACGCCGCGCACCGGCCCCGGCGCCGCAGACGACCGAACTCCCGGCGGACCAGAGGTCCGTCGCATGCCGCCGGGCCAGCGCCCGTGTCCGACCGAATTCCAGTGAGGTGTGCCCGACCATGACCGAATCCGCGAGCGCCGGGGGCGTGGAGTCTCCCCCTACCGGTGCGCCCGTGCGCGCCCCCGTGCTGATCGCCGTCCTGGTCGTCTCGGCCTTCGTGATGATCCTGAACGAGACGATCCTGAGCGTGGCGCTGCGCGACCTCACCGTGGACCTGGGGATCGCCACCACCACCGTGCAGTGGCTGACCAGCGGCTTCCTGCTGACCATGGCCGTGATCATCCCGATCACCGGCTTCCTGCTGGAACGGTTCACCGCCCGCCAGGTCTTCCTCGCCTCGCTGACGCTGTTCAGCGTGGGCACCCTCGTCAGCGGCCTCGCGCCCGGCTTCGGGGTGCTGATGGCCGGACGCGTGGTGCAGGCAT
>NZ_PQSQ01000177.1 GCF_002920575.1 Streptomyces sp. Ru73
CGGTTGCTGCAGTGTCGCGTGTCACTTGATGTTCACGTTGGGCCGCCAGCATCCGAGGCATGGGGACAAGTGGAACGCTTGAGTCGGCCGGCATCGGCACCGGCGACGAGGTCGTGGTGCCGGCGTTCGGAAACGCCGAGGTCACCGAGGCCGTCGTGCGTACCGGCGCCGTACCGGTCTTCGCCGACATCGACCCGGACACCTACTGCCTCGACCCGGCCGCCGTGGCCGACGTGGTGAACTCCCGGACCGCCGCCGTCATCGCCGTACACCGCTTCGGACACCAGGCCGACCTCGCCCGGCTCCAGGAGCTGGGCGAGCGCCACGGCCTGCTGGTGCACGCCACGGAGGAGCAGGGTGTGGCCCCGTCCGGTGCCGAGCGGCGCCGGACGTACGCGACGTACCTGGCCGGGCGCCTGCGCGGCGTCGTGACGCCCGCTGAGCACGCGGAGCACACGTACGAGCAGTACGTGGTGCGGGTCCCGGGCAACGGCCGGCCGGACCGCGACGCCTTCGCGCGGATGCTGCGCGGCAAGGGCGTGGCCTGCCGGGTGCCCGTGCCGGTGCCGGTGTACCGGATGCCGGAGTACCGGCGGGACCTGCTGCTGCCGCACACGGAGCGGGCGTGCGACGAGACGCTGGCGCTGCCCGTGGAGGAGCCGCTGAGCCGCCGTGAATTGCACCGGATGGTGAGCGCCTGCAATGCGCTGGGCGGGCTGCTGCAGCCGGCGTTCTGAGCCCTTCGGTAAACCCGGTACCAGGTAATGGTGCCGGGTTATTCCGTTTTATGCGGAGCCGCGGCGCCGGCGTGCGCAGGCGATTCGAACCATCGTCTGTGATCGGGTATAGTTAAACCCGTCGACGCGCCCCAATAGCTCAGTCGGCAGAGCGTCTCCATGGTAAGGAGAAGGTCTACGGTTCGATTCCGTATTGGGGCTCTGACAGAAAGGCCCCCGCCATCGGCGGGGGCCTTTCGCGTATGCGCAGCGAGGAAAAAGCGGGAGGGCCGAGGGGATCCCCTCGGCCCTCCCGAAGAAACGGCGGCGGCCCGTTTACGGGGCCAGGCCCTCGTGCACCGCCTCCGGCACCCGCATGGCGAGGATCGCCATGTCGTCCGAGGCCGGTTCGGCGGCGAAGCGCTCCACGGCGCGCAGGATGCGCGCGGCGACCGCGCCGGCGGTGAGGCCCGTACACGTCGTCAGGACGTCGGCCAGGCCGTCGTCGCCGAGCATGCGGGTGCCCTCGCGGCGCTCCGTGACGCCGTCGGTGACGCACAGCAGGACGTCGCCCGGGTCGAGCGTGACGGTCTGCGCGTACAGCTCCAGGTCCTCCATGACGCCCAGCAGCGGCTGCGGCTCGGCGGCGGGCTCGACGGTGCCGTCCTGGCGCAGCCGCAGCGGGAGCGGATGACCGGCGCAGACGACCTTCAGCACGGCGCTGCCGTCGCGCTGCGGCCACAGCTCGCCGTAGAGGAGCGTGAGGAAGCGGCTGCGCGCCCCCTCGTCGAGAATGGCGGCATTGAGGCGCTCGAGGACGGCCGGGCCGCCGAAGCCCTCGCGGGCGAGCAGGCGCAGCGCGTGCCGGGCGAGGCCCGTGACGGCCGCGGCCTCCGGGCCCGTGCCGCAGACGTCGCCGATGGCGAAGCCGTAGGCACCGTCCCGGATGGGGAAGAGGTCGTAGAAGTCGCCGCCGACCTCGTTGCCCTCGCCGGCCGCGCGGTAGATGACCTCGACCTCGACGCCGGGCACGTCGGGCAGCTCCGGGGGCAGCAGGCTGCGCTGGAGGGACTGGCTGATGGCCGTGCGCTCCGAGTACAGGCGCGCGTTGTCCAGGGCGAGCGCCGCCCGGCGGGAGAGGTCTTCGGCCAGTTCCAGGATCTCCTGGCGGAAGTGCTCCTCGGTGGGCTTGCCGAGGGTGAGCATGCCGATGACGCGGTTGCGGGCCACGAGGGGCAGTACGACGGTCTCGCCGCCGACCGCGGAGGCGGTGGCGAGGGTCGCGCCGGGGCCGCTGGACGGGCGTGCCGAGGCGCCGAGCCCCAGGCTGCGCAGGGAGGTGCGCAGGGCCGCGTCGTGTGCCGCGTCGCCCGGCGCTGTCCACACGCGCGCTCCGGGGGTGGGCACCGGTTCCGGCGGCGGCACCTTCTGGAGCAGCGTCTTGAGGCCGTCGATGCGGTCCTCGTCCTCGTGCAGCACGAAGGAGAGCTCGGGCTCGGACGCCTGGTCGGCGACGGTGTACACGGCGCACCAGGTGGCCAGCGTGGGGACCGTCATCTGGGCCATGAGGGCCAGCGTCTGATTGCGGTCCAGCGTGCCCGCGAGCAGGTCGGAGGCCTCGACGAGGAAGGAGAGGGAGCCGCGGCGGAGCCGTTCCAGCTCGGTGAGGCGGGCGCGCTCGACGGCGAGCGCGATGCGGTCGGCGGCGAACTGGAGGCGGAGCGCCTCTTCGTTGGTGTAGCGGCCCGGCGCCTCGGCGGCGACGCCGAGGGAGCCGGTGAGCCGGCCCTCGACCTTGAGGGGGACCGTGACGACGGAGCGCATGCCGGTCCCGGAGAGCAGCGGCACGGCGCCCTGTACGGCCGTGAGGTCCTCGTGGACGGCGGGCATGCGGGCCGAGCCGTAGCGGCCGCTGCCGGCCTCCACGGGGACGCGTGCGAAGCGCTGCCGGGCGGAGGGCAGCCCGGTGGAGGCGCGCACCTCCAGCTCCGTCTCGTCGTCGGTGGCGAGGAGGAGGTAGGCGGCGTCGCCGTCGAGCATGTCGCGGGCGCGCTCGACCGTGCGCTGCAGCAGGCCGTCGAGGTCGTCGGGCGCGGGGGAGCCGATGAAGACCTCGAACGGGTCGGCCGGGCCGCGGCCCTCGGACTGCTGGCCGGAGGAGTCCGAGGGGGTGCGCGGCGGGCTCTGGAGCACGGCGCGCTCGTGGTCGCGCACGAGGAGGCAGACCGTGGAGGGCTCGCCGTCCGCGTCGCGCACCCGGAGGTGGGACGCGTACACGGGGACGACGCGGCCGTCGGCGCCCCTTATGCCGTACGAGCCCTCCCAGCGGGAGAGCTGGAGGGCTTCGGCGATGCCGGTGCCGGTGCCGGGGGTGTGCGGCCAGGCGGCGAAGTCGGTGAGGGGCTTGCCGATCACCTGTTCGGGCGCATAGGCGAAGAGATCCTGCGCGTCCTCGTTCCAGGAGCTGATGCAGCCGCCGCGGTCGATCTGGACGACGGCGACGCGTACCCGGTGCTCGGCGACGGGGAGGGCGTCCACGGGGAGCGCGGGACCCGCCGTACGGGTGCCGGCGGGCCGCTCGGGCAGGTCGAGCTGGAACCAGACGTGCTTCTGGGAGGAGGTGTACTCCACGCCCCAGCGGGTGGCCAGCGCGCCGCACAGCAGCAGGCCGCGGCCGCCCTCGCGGTCGGGGTGGGCGAGCGCCTGGCCGGAGCTCTGGACGGGCACCTCGCGCTCGGGGTAGCGGTCGGCGACCTCGATGCGGACGCCGGTGTCGGTGCGGAGGCAGAGCACGTCGGCGGCGGTGCCGGCGTGCACGACGGCGTTGGTGACCAGCTCGCTGGTGAGGACGACGGCGTCGTCGATGATGTCGCCGTGGCCCCAGCCCTGGAGGGTGTCGCGCACGAACGCCCGGGCCGTGGCGACCGAACGTCCTACCGGCTCGAAGGTGGCAGCGGCCCGCGCGGTGATCACTGGTCTCCTCATGCGTGTGTCGGTGATCTGCTCCCCCATAGTCGCGGCGCCCCTCCGAATGCCCGTCGTGCTCGCGCCACCGCACCGGCCGTGCGGGTGGACAGCCGGAGCCCAGGGTACTTACCTTCGACGCCCGCATGGATGCCGGTCACGTGTGTTTCCCGCCCGGGGCTCGCCGCGGACGGGTATGCGATGCTGCCGAACTGTTATGGCCTGGTTGAGCCATGGTGAAACACTGGGAAGGCTTCAAGAGAAGGCCCGGGTAGAACGGTCGACCCTGCGGGAGGGACACGGTGGAGTCTGGCGGAGCGGCGCGGGGCGCAAGCACGCGCGCGAAGGGCGGACGCTCCCGTAGCAACAACGGGACGACCGAGGTGGACACGGCGGCGCTCAACCGCCTGCTGGCCGCCCTCGTGTCGATGCGGGACGGGAACTTCCGCAAGCGGCTGACCGTCTCCGGCGACGGGATCATGGCGGAGGTGGCGGCCGTCTTCAACGAGGTCGCCGACCGTAATCTGCACCTCACGGGCGAGCTGGCCCGCGTGCGGCGGGTCGTCGGGCGTGAGGGAAAGCTCACAGAACGGCTGGAGGTCGGGGCCTGCGAGGGGTCCTGGGCGGCCGCGATCGACGCGTCGAACGCACTGGTGGACGACCTCGTACGGCCGGTCTCCGAGGTGGGCAGGGTGCTGTCCGCGGTGTCCGAGGGCGACCTCGAACAGCGCATGGACCTGCGGACCCGGAGCAGCGACGGGACGACGGCGCATCCGCTGCGCGGCGAGTTCCTGAAGGTCGGCCGGACGGTGAACGGGCTGGTGGACCAGCTGTCGGCGTTCACCGACGAGGTGACGAGGGTCGCCAGTGAGGTCGGTACCGAGGGCAAGCTGGGCGGCCAGGCCCGGGTCCGCGGAATGTCCGGTTCGTGGAAGGACCTGACGGATTCCGTCAACACGATGGCCTCGCGGCTCACCGCGCAGGTGCGTGACATTGCTCTCGTGACGACCGCGGTGGCCAAGGGCGACCTGTCCAGAAAGGTCACCGTCCACGTCGCGGGCGAGATGCTGGAGCTGAAGAACACCGTCAACACGATGGTGGACCAGCTCTCCTCCTTCGCCTCCGAGGTGACCAGGGTGGCCAGGGAGGTCGGTACGGAGGGCGAGCTCGGCGGCCAGGCCCAGGTGCCGGGCGTCGCGGGCGTCTGGAAGGACCTGACCGATTCGGTCAACCTGATGGCCGGCAACCTCACGGCCCAGGTGCGCGGGATCGCGCAGGTCACCACGGCGGTCGCGAACGGTGACCTGTCCCAGAAGGTGACGGTCTCGGCGCGCGGCGAGGTCGCGCAGCTGGCCGACACGATCAACACGATGACCGAGACGCTGCGCACGTTCGCCGACGAGGTGACGCGGGTGGCGAACGAGGTCGGCGCCGAGGGCCAGCTGGGCGGTCAGGCGCAGGTGCCGGGGGCCGCGGGCACGTGGAAGGACCTCACCGACTCGGTGAACAACGCGTTCCGCAACCTCACCGGTCAGGTGCGGGACATCGCGCAGGTCACGACGGCGGTGGCCAACGGTGATCTGTCGCAGAAGGTCACGGTCGACGTCTCCGGCGAGATGCTGGAGCTGAAGAACACCGTGAACACCATGGTGGACCAGCTGTCCTCCTTCGGTGCCGAGGTCACGAGGGTGGCCCGGGAGATCGGCGTCGAGGGTGAGCTGGGCGGCCAGGCGCAGGTGCCGGGCGCCGCCGGTACGTGGAAGGACCTCACCGACTCGGTGAACACGGCCTTCCGCAACCTCACCGGCCAGGTCCGCAACATCGCGCAGGTCACGACGGCGGTGGCCAACGGTGATCTGTCGCAGAAGGTCACCGTGGACGTCTCCGGCGAGATGCTCCAGCTGAAGAACACCGTGAACACGATGGTGGACCAGCTGTCCTCGTTCGCCGACCAGGTCACGCGGATGGCCAGGGACGTGGGTACGGAGGGCCGGCTGGGCGGCCAGGCCCAGGTACCGGGCGTGAGCGGTACGTGGAAGGAACTGACCGACTCC
>NZ_PQSQ01000178.1 GCF_002920575.1 Streptomyces sp. Ru73
CCGGCGCGCCGTTGCGGGTACGGCGGCGCTTGCGCGGCGTACGCGTACGCTCCGGGCGCTCCTCCTCGCGCTCCCGGCCGCCCCGGCGCGCACCGCGGCCGCGGCCGCCGGTCTCGCCGAGGTCCTCGACCTCCTCGGCCGCCAGGCCCGCGCGGGTGCGCTCGGAGCGCGGCAGCACGCCCTTGGTGCCCTCGGGGATGTTCAGCAGCTCGTAGAGGTGCGGGGAGGTGGAGTAGGTCTCCTCCGGGTCGTTGAACGGCAGGTCCAGCGCCTTGTTGATCAGCTGCCAGCGCGGCACGTCGTCCCAGTCGACCAGCGTGACGGCGGTGCCCTTGGCGCCCGCGCGGCCCGTGCGGCCGATGCGGTGCAGGTAGGTCTTCTCGTCCTCGGGCGACTGGTAGTTGATGACGTGCGTCACACCCTCGACGTCGATGCCGCGCGCGGCGACGTCGGTGCAGACGAGGACGTCGACCTTGCCGTTGCGGAAGGCGCGCAGCGCCTGCTCGCGGGCGCCCTGGCCGAGGTCGCCGTGGACCGCGCCGGAGGCGAAGCCGCGCCGCGCGAGCTGGTCGGCGATGTCGGCCGCCGTGCGCTTGGTGCGGCAGAAGATCATCGCGAGCCCGCGGCCCTCGGCCTGCAGGATGCGCGAGACCATCTCCGGCTTGTCCATGGAGTGCGCGCGGAAGACGTGCTGGGTGATGTTGGCGACCGTGGCGCCCTCGTCGTCGGGCGAGGTGGCGCTGATGTGGGTCGGCTGCGACATGTACCGGCGGGCCAGCGAGATGACCTGGCCGGGCATGGTCGCGGAGAACAGCATGGTCTGCCGCTTGGCCGGCAGCTGCTGGATGATCTTCTCGACGTCCGGCAGGAAGCCGAGGTCGAGCATTTCGTCGGCCTCGTCCAGGACCAGCGCGCGGACCTGGGAGAGGTTCAGCTTCTTCTGGCCCGCGAGGTCCAGGAGGCGGCCGGGGGTGCCGACAACGACGTCGACGCCCTTCTGCAGCGCCTCGACCTGCGGCTCGTACGCGCGGCCGCCGTAGATGGCGAGCACGCGGACGTTACGGACCTTGCCGGCGGTCAGCAGGTCGTTGGTGACCTGCTGGCACAGCTCGCGGGTGGGGACGACCACCAGGGCCTGCGGCGCGTCGGTCAGCTGCTCGGGCTTCGCCCGGCCCGACTCGACGTCGGCGGGGACGGTGACGCGCTCCAGGAGCGGGAGACCGAAGCCGAGGGTCTTGCCGGTGCCGGTCTTGGCCTGGCCGATGACGTCGGAGCCGGAGAGGGCCACCGGAAGGGTCATGGCCTGGATGGGGAACGGAGTCGTGATGCCGACGGCCTCGAGGGCTTCGGCGGTCTCGGGGAGGATCCCGAGGTCTCGGAACGTAGACAGGATGCTTGCCTCTTCTGTGAGTCGCGGCGCGAGGCGTCGAAGGGGATCAACCGTGCCTTCTCACCGTCGTACGGGGTCGTACTCGGCGCGGCCCGGCCTCCTAGGGCCGGATGGCGCGGGACCACTGCCTTCGCTCAGGCGCTCGTGCCGCGAGCGGTGTCCCTCCTGCCGCGCGTACGTCTCGTACGCGCCACAACAGAGGGCGGTCGGGTTGGAGCCGATCGGGCCACCGACCGGGCATCCGCATGCGTGGCAGACCCACCGATAGTCGGCGGGCTCTTTACCACCATACCCCGGATGAGCGCATGTGTGTCCGGGCAATCGTTCGGTCGGGTGGGACCCGAGTGGCTGACCAGGCCCTCTCCCGGGTTGCGGAGCGGGCTATTGTGCGCTTCATGGAGACGCCCGACAACGCCACCGCCACGCCCGACGAGCCCACCGGGATCGCCGCCCGGACCTGGGAGCAGGCCGCCGCCGACCCGCAGTACCGTGCCGCGGTCGTCGACCTCCTCGGCGCCCTCGCGTACGGCGAGCTGTCCGCCTTCGAGCGGCTGGCCGAGGACGCCAAGCTCGCGTCCTCCACGGACGACAAGGCGGCGCTGGCGAAGATGGCGACGGCGGAGTTCCACCACTTCGAGCGGCTGCGGGAGCGGCTCGCGCAGATCGACGCGGAGCCCAACGCGGCCATGGAGCCGTTCGCCGCTGCGCTGGACGAGTTCCACCGCCAGACGGCCCCGTCGGACTGGCTGGAGGGCCTGGTCAAGGCGTACGTCGGCGACTCCATCGCCAGCGACTTCTACCGCGAGGTGGCGGCCCGGCTGGACTCCGACACCAAGGAGCTGGTGCTCGGTGTGCTGGACGACACGGGGCACGCCTCCTTCGCCGTGGAGAAGGTCCGCGCTGCCATCGAGGCCGACCCGCGGGTCGGCGGCCGGCTCGCGCTGTGGGCGCGCCGCCTGATGGGCGAGGCGCTGTCGCAGGCGCAGCGGGTGGTCGCCGAGCGCGACGCGCTGTCGACGATGCTGGTCGGCGGGGTCGCCGACGGCTTCGACCTGGCCGAGGTCGGCCGGATGTTCTCGCGCATCACCGAGGCGCACACGAAGCGGATGGCCGCGCTGGGACTGGCGGCCTGAGGGTCCGAGGACCCGGGCCGGAGCACGCCGGCCGGTATGAGGATGCTCACTCCATGGGCCCCGCACCGTCTGCCGAGGTGCGGGGCCCATGGTGCGGAACGCGCCGTTTCTCCGCGGCGACAACGGCCGGAAAGCGCCCGTCAGGGTCCGTCGGTGCCGGAGTCCGTACCGGAGCGCGGCCCGGCCTCCCGCGGGCCGTCAGGCCGTCGCTGACCGGCGCAGCCGACGGGCCGGGGGCGCGGGGCGCAGCAGCAGCGAGAGCAGCGCGGCGCACAGGCCCACGGCCACCAGCAGGACGGCGGGGGCCCAGCCGGGGCCCAGGATCGTGTGGGCCAGCAGCGCGCCGAAGACGGCGGCGCCGGGCCCCGTGGCCAGCGTCAGGCTCCGCGTCGGAAAGCGGCCGGGCAGTCGCCGCACGGCGGCGAGGGCCATGGCGAGGCCCAGGGCGGCGGCGCCGAGCACTTCAAAGATCATGTTTCCCCTCCCGCGCGAATGACGCCGTCGTGAGCGGCGGTGTCACTGTCGTTCGTGGGCGGTCGTACCCATGGGGCGCCACGGGCAATCGTGCCGGGCCGGACAAAGGTGCGATCACTGCCCTGAGCAGGGAAAAGCAGCCGAGAGTGCGCGCCACGGGGCGTGCGGACGGACGTACCGAAGGGCAGCGGCCCGGCGTACACGAAGGGCGGCGGCCCGGGGATCGCTCTCCCCGGGCCGCCGCCCGTCATCCGTGCTGTGCTGCGGCGTCCTACAGCGCGCCGAAGCCCACCTTGCGCCCGGCCGGCTCGCCGATCTCGACGTACGCCAGGCGGTCCGCCGGCACCAGGACCTTGCGGCCGTGTTCGTCCTCCAGGCTCAGCAGCTGCGACTTGCCGGCCAGCGCGGCGGACACCGTGCTCTCGACCTCCTCGGCAGACTGCGAGCTCTCCAGGACGATCTCGCGGGGCGCGTGCTGCACGCCGATCTTGACCTCCACGGCTTATGTCCCTCCGACGGTCTCGGTCCCCCGGCCTGGCCAGGGGGTGGGGTGCGCGACGATCCGCGCCGTACGCAGCACACATTAGCCCGGTACGGGGACGGACAGGACGTCACGGAGCACGCCGGCAGCGAACACGGGAGGCGCACCCGGCCCTCCCGTACCCCGGCCGCGCGGCCGGGGCCGCCCTCAGTGGCCTTCCGTGCCGTGCAGCGGGAACCCCGCGATGCCCTTCCAGGCCAGCGAGGTGAGCAGCTGCACCGCCGTGTCGCGGGGGACCGTGCGCTCGCTGGAGAGCCAGTACCGCGCGACGACCTGGGACACACCGCCCAGACCCACCGCGAGCAGCATGGACTCCTCCTTGGAGAGTCCGGTGTCCTCGGCGATCACCTCACTGATCGCCTCGGCGCACTGCAGCGAGACCTTGTCGACGCGCTCGCGGACCGCCGACTCGTTCGTCAGGTCCGACTCGAACACGAGCCGGAAGGCGCCGCCCGGGTCCTCCACGTACGCGAAGTACGCGTCCATGGTGGCGGCCACCCGCTGCTTGTTGTCCGTGGTGGAGGCCAGCGCCGTCCGCACGGACTGCAGCAGTGCGTCGCAGTGCTGGTCCAGCAGTGCCAGGTACAGGTCGAGCTTGCCGGGGAAGTGCTGGTAGAGCACCGGCTTGCTGACGCCGGCCCGCTCGGCGATGTCGTCCATCGCCGCCGCGTGGTACCCCTGCGCAACGAAGACTTCCTGTGCAGCGCCCAGGAGCTGGTTGCGCCGCGCCCGGCGCGGCAGGCGCGTGCCCCGAGGGCGCGCTGCCTCTGTCTGCTCGATGGCGCTCACGCCGCCTCCCAGTGTCGTTCCGTACGAGATGCACACAGCCCGGTGCACCGCGCCCGCCATCGTACTTTTGGGTAACGAGGCTGTGCGCGGTCCGGACCGAGAATTTATCCGCCCGGTGCTCGCCGGAACCCGACATACCGGTTCAGGTCACCGGTAATCGTCTTCGTCGAGCTCCACCGACCGGGCCTGTTCCGCACGGTCCGCCTCGTTCGCCGCGTCGGGATCGCCGCCGGTCAGCGCGTCGTCATCGTGCGGAGCCACCTCGGTGAGCTGTTCCTGGGCGTCCGCCTCCGGTGCTTCCACGTCGATTTCGGCCGCCTCGGTCTGGTCGAAGGTATCCGGATCTGTGGGGTCGACAGGCATGGTGGCCCCCCTTTCCTGGCGAGCGTCCTTTACACGAGCCTATGAGAGGGGAATGCCCGGCGCGACGCGGTACGCGCCGCGAACGGGTGGCGGTTGTCGCCCCTCCTGGAAGGCGGGTGCCCCGCGGGCGCCGACCGTGACGCAAGAGACGTGTGATGGCGAACACATCAGATGGGGTGTGATCGTCTCGTAACATCGACGCATGTCTTCCACGGAGCCGCCGGACACCCGAACCGCGCTCCCGGTGCCGCCCGGGGGCCCCGGCCCGTCCGTGGGCGCCGAGGAGACGCTGCGCAGCGTGAGCCTGCCGGGCGCGACGCTCAGCGTCCGCGCGCCCGCCAGGGTGCGCGAGGGGCTGCCGCCCGCCCTGTACGTGCACGGCCTCGGCGGCTCGTCGCAGAACTGGTCGGCGCTCATGGCGCTGCTCGCCGACCGGGTGGACGGCGAGGCGCTGGACCTGCCGGGCTTCGGCGACTCCCCGCCCCCGGACGACGGCAACTACTCCATCAGCGGCCAGGCCCGTACGGTCATCCGCTACCTGGAGCAGCGCGGCCGCGGCCCCGTGCACCTCATCGGCAACTCCATGGGCGGCGCGGTCTCGACCCGGGTGGCCGCGGTCCGCCCCGACCTCGTGCGGACCCTCACGCTGGTCT
>NZ_PQSQ01000179.1 GCF_002920575.1 Streptomyces sp. Ru73
CGGGGGCCTCGTAGTGCGTCGGCGTGCGTACGAGGCGTGGTGCGGTCAGCCGTTGCGGGGGCCCGGGAAGGCGTTGGGGCGGTCCTGGGCGGGCTGCGCCGGCATGGTGCGGGCCGCGGGGACCGCGGGGGCCGGGGCCACGGAGACCGCGCGGGAGGCGGCGGCGTCGGGCGTGCGGGGCTGGTCGGGGGTGTCGGCCGGGGGCTGGGCCGCGGCGCGGCGGGCGCCGTAGCGGCGGTGGACCGCCTGCTTGGTGACGCCGAGTGCCGAGCCCACCGCGTCCCACGAGAAGCCGAGCGAGCGGTCGAAGTCGACCGCGGCCGTGACGAGCGTTTCGACGCTGTCCCGCAGCTCCTGGGCGAGGCGCACCGTGGGGGCCGGCGCGCGCCCGTACACGACGAAGCCCGTGGAGGGGCCGGTGCGCCGCGGACGGTAGACGTTGCCGAGCTGTGCGGTCAGCGTACGCAGGGCGTCCACCTGCCGGCGGACCCGCTCGATGTCCCGCACCAGTAGATGAAGACTGGCGCGTGCTTGGGCGTCGTGGGTTGCGTGGTCGGCCATGAACAAGCCTCTCGAACCGGCGTTGATGCGGAAAATGAAATGCGTGGACCGGCTGGCGGTCCGGTTGGTCAATGTCGTTTGACCAACGCGGCAGCGCCGGGTGGGGTCACGGTATGGGGGCGTACGAGCTTTCAGCTGGGGCGCGCGGTGATCCGTACGCCCCCGTGTCTGACGCCCCATAGACTGGTGCGTCGTTTCGCAGCGCTGAGAGGTAGAACGCCACACATGAGGCTCGTCTTCGCCGGTACCCCCGAGGTCGCCCTGCCCGCACTGGACGCCCTGATCGCGTCCGACCGGCACGAGGTGGTGGCCGTCGTGACCAGGCCGGACGCCCCGGCCGGGCGCGGCCGCAGGCTCGTCGCCAGCCCGGTCGCGCAGCGTGCCGAGGAGGCGGGCATCGAGGTGCTGAAGCCCGCCCGGCCGCGGGACGAGGACTTCCTCGCCCGGCTGCGCGAGATCGCGCCGGACTGCTGCCCGGTCGTCGCGTACGGCGCGCTGCTCCCGAAGGCCGCGCTGGAGATTCCCGCGCACGGGTGGGTGAACCTGCACTTCTCGCTGCTGCCCGCGTGGCGCGGCGCCGCGCCCGTGCAGCACGCGGTGCTGGCGGGCGACGAGGTGACCGGTGCCTCGACGTTCCGGATCGAGGAGGGGCTGGACTCGGGCCCGGTGTACGGCGTGCTGACCGAGGAGGTGCGGCCGACGGACACCAGCGGTGACCTGCTGACCCGGCTGGCGTTCGCGGGGGCCGGGCTGCTCGCCGCCACCATGGACGGCATCGAGGACGGCACGCTGAAGGCGGTGCCGCAGCCCGCCGAGGGCGTCACGCTCGCGCCGAAGATCGAGGTCGAGGACGCGAAGATCGACTGGACGGCGCCGGCGCTGCGGGTGGACCGGGTGGTCCGCGGCTGCGCGCCCGCGCCGGGCGCGTGGACGCTGTTCCGGGGCGAGCGGCTGAAGGTGATGTCGGTGACGCCGCTGCCGGACCGCACGGATCTGGCGCCCGGTGAGATCGCGGCTACGAAGAAGGCCGTGTTCGTGGGCACGGGGAGCCACGCGGTGCAGCTCCAGTGGGTGCAGCCGCAGGGCAAGAAGCCGATGGCCGCGGCGGACTGGGCACGGGGCGTGCGGATCGCGGAAGGGGAGCGGCTGGAGGGCTGATACGCCCGGGGCGCCGCTCTTCGAGTTTGACCAGTGGAGGTTCGGGTATGGAGTCGGAGGCTAGTAGTCAAACTTGATTAGTGGGGGTCTCGTGAGTGAGTACGTGGTGCCGGAAGCCGTGGCGTACGTCCCGACGGAGCGGGAGCGGCGCGAACTGGACGAGTGGTTCGCGCGGTACGACGCGCTGAGCGCGGCGGGGGACGTCGAGGCGATGGCGGACATGGCCGTGTTCCCGCTGAACCTGGTCACCGACGACTCCGCAGGCGACGGGGTGACCGGGCAGTGGAGCCGGGAGGAGTTCACCCGCACGATGCGCGAGGTGATGGGCGGGGGCGAGGAGGTCACCTTCGCGTCGCAGCGGACGCCGCATTTCCTGAGCGCGGCGCTGGCCGTGGTGTTCACGGACGCCGTGTTCACCGTCGGCGGGCGGCCGCAGTCGGTGCGGTACGCCGACGTGCTGGTGAAGCGGGACGGGGCCTGGGCGTTCCAGACCATGATCCAGGGCGGCTGGGGGGAGGTGCTGCGGCGGTAGGCTGGGTGGGATTCGTCCTCGTCAGCAGCGGAGCACCTTTCTCGTGAGCGACCAGCCTCGTCGTCGTACCGGCAAGCCCTACCGGAGGCCGAAGAAGGACCCCGTGCGCATCCTCGCCTTCGAGGCCCTGCGTGCGGTCGACGAGCGGGACGCGTACGCGAACCTCGTCCTGCCGCCGCTGCTGCGCAAGGCGCGCGAGGACGGCAGCTTCGACGCGCGTGACGCGGCGCTGGCGACCGAGCTGGTCTACGGCACGCTTCGCCGGCAGGGCACGTACGACGCGATCATCTCGGAGTGCGTGGACCGGCCGCTGCGCGAGGTCGACCCGCCGGTCCTCGACGTGCTGAGCCTGGGCGCGCACCAGCTGCTCGGTACGCGGATTCCCACGCACGCGGCGGTCAGCGCCAGCGTGGAGCTGGCCCGGGTCGTGCTGGGCGACGGGCGGGCCAAGTTCGTCAACGCGGTGCTGCGGAAGATCGCCGCCGACGACCTGGACGGCTGGCTGGACCGGGTCGCGCCGCCGTACGACGAGGACCCGGAGGACCACCTGGGCGTGGTGCACTCGCACCCGCGGTGGGTCGTCTCGGCGCTCTGGGACTCGCTGGGCGGGGGCCGGGCCGGGATCGAGGACCTGCTGGAGGCGGACAACGAGCGGCCCGAGGTGACGCTGGTCGCGCGGCCCGGCCGGTCCACTCCCGAGGAGCTGCTGGACGCCGTCGGCGAGGAGAACGCGCTGCCGGGCCGCTGGTCGCCGTACGCGGTACGGCTCACCGAGGGCGGCGAGCCGGGCGCGCTGGACGCCGTCCGGGAGGGGCGCGCGGGCGTGCAGGACGAGGGCAGCCAGCTGGTCGCGCTCGCCCTGGCCAACGCCCCCGTGGAGGGGGCCGACGCGCGCTGGCTGGACGCCTGCGCGGGGCCCGGCGGCAAGGCGGCCCTGCTGGGCGCGCTGGCGGCGGAGCGCGGTGCCGCGCTGCTCGCCGCGGAGAAGCAGCCGCACCGCGCGCGGCTGGTCGCGCGGGCGCTGGCGGGCAACCCCGGGCCGTACGAGGTCATCGCCGCCGACGGCACGCGTCCGGTCTGGCGGCCAGGCTCCTTCGACCGGGTGCTGGTCGATGTGCCGTGCACGGGCCTGGGCGCGCTGCGGCGCCGCCCGGAGGCGCGCTGGCGGCGGCGGCCCGAGGACCTGGACGGCTTCGCGCCGCTCCAGCGCGAGCTGCTGCGGCAGGCGCTGAAGGCCGTACGGGTCGGCGGGGTCGTCGGGTACGCGACCTGCTCGCCGCACCTGGCCGAGACCCGCGCGGTCGTGGACGACGTGCTGAAGGAGCGGGGCGAGGCGGCCGCCGAGCTGGTCGACGCGCGGCCGCTGATGCCCGGCGTCCCCGCGCTCGGCGACGGCCCGGACGTGCAGCTCTGGCCGCATCTGCACGGCACCGACGCGATGTACCTGGCCGTGCTGCGGCGCACCGCCTGAGGAGTTGGGGAACGGTCTGGGTAGGAAGTCGACGCATCGCCTACGTGGCAGCGGATGGGGATGCGCTGAGATCGGGGACAGAGTGTTTCCGTTGAAGTATTGACCAGGGGTGCGGGCGGTCATACGTTGGTGCCCGTCGGCGCGCCCCGGCCGCCGCTCCCTCCTCTCCTGTCGCTGCGGAGTGCCACCATGAGCTCGCGTCGTACCCCGAAGACCGATGCCGGCACGCCCGGCGGGGCCGACCGCCCCGCGGCCCGCGGCGGCCGTCCGAAGGACCCCGAGCTGGACGGCAGGGTCCTGGACGCCGCGGCCGAGCTGCTCGCCGAGCTGGGGTATCTGGAGCTGACGATCGAGAAGGTCGCGACCCGGGCCGGCGTCACCCGTAAGACGGTCTACAACCGCTGGGCCAACAAGTCGGCGCTCGTCGGCGAGCTGCTGATCCGGAACGCCGAGGTCGACCACGTCCCCGACCTCGGGGACACCCGCGCCGAGATGCGGACGCTCTTCGACCAGATCGTCCGGGACGTGGGCGAGAGCCGGGGCCGGCTGCTGTCGTCCCTGTGGGCCACCATCGGCGACCCGGCCGTGCTGGAGCGGTTCCGCACCGAGGTGCTGGGCCCGCGCCGGCAGTACGCGCGGGCCGCGGTCCAGCGCGGCGTGGCACGCGGCGACCTGCCCGCCGACATCGACGTGGACCTGCTGATCGACATGTGGTCCGGCACCGTGATGTTCCGTACCGAGGTGCGGGCCGACGTGCTGCTCGCCTCCCAGGCCGAGGCCATGGTCGACCTCGCGCTCTCCGGGGCCGTGCCGCGCCTGCCGCGGCCCGGCGCCGATTCCTGAACCCTCCTCACTTACCGGTACGCCTCCGGGGCGTCGCTGCCGCCTGCCCGGATGCGCGTACCGCCGTTCCCCGAACCGAGGTCTCTGTCATGAACAGAACAGCCAGACCCGTGCGCCCCCTCGGCCCCCGCGCCATGCTCACCTCCATGGCCCTGGTCGAGGTCGCCAGCGGAGCCACCCAGCAGTACCTGCCGCCGATCCTCCCGGGCCTGGGCGAGCAGGCCGGCCTGGGCACCGCACAGCAGAACTGGATCATCGTGGTGCAGATGGCGAGCTGCGCCGTGCTCACCCCGGTCCTCTCCCGGCTCGGCGACGGCTACGGCCACCGGCGGCTGCTCCGCGCCTCGATCGTCATGGTCGTCCTCGGCTCGCTCGTGATGGCGCTGCGGCCCACGCTGCCCTTCCTGACGCTCGGCGCGGCCCTCCAGGGCGGCGTCGTCGGCTTCATGCCGCTGATGATCGGCATCCTCCGCCACCAGCAGGGCGAGGCGGCCTCCCGGCGCGGCATCGGCATCCTCGTCGGCGCGCTGCTGCTGGCCGTCGGCTGCGCGGGCATCGTCTCCGGCGCGGTCGGCGCGCACGACGCGCGGCTCGGCCTGTGGATCGGCGTCGGCGCCGGCGTGCTGGGCCTGGCCGCGGGATTCCTGCTGCCGGA
>NZ_PQSQ01000180.1 GCF_002920575.1 Streptomyces sp. Ru73
CGCACGATGGCTCCCTCCTCGAAACAAGCTGAGTTTAGGGACTGACGACACCACGTGCCGAGTCGCCTCAAGGGGTGAGCTTCCCCACAAGGCGCCTCCGTCCGACGTCGGCCACTCGCCGAAGTCCCCTGCATTCCCAGGGTATGCCCGGAAGTTCGGAGGCACGATCGAGGTTCGGTGTGGGCAAGGTCTCGGTCCGCTCGACTCCCGAACGGCGCCGTTTCTTTGTGGGGTTCCTACTAATGGCGGAACAAAACTTTGCCGGGTGGGTGTCGGGTGCGGCGCACGGGAGGACCGGCTGCCGCACGCCCCTTGTCCTGGCCATTACCCAGCAGTAGCGTGCACCCGTCTTCTGTACTCGCGGTAACAGGCGCGCGCACGCGCCGGACTCAGCGGAAGTGGGTGGGCACGGTGGCGGCACGCAGACCGGTGGCGGCGGTGACGGCCGTGGTCCTCGTCCTCGAAGCGGCCGGCATCGTGCTGCTCAACTGGGTACTGAGCATCTTCGTCGACCGGCAGCAGATGTCGATGGCGGGCCTGGAGTCCCGCGCGATGTCGGCGGGTGCCTGGGCCGGCGGCCTCGTCTTCGGCCTGTACCTGCTGCTCTGCGCCTTCTTCGCGATGCGCTGCGCGGTCCGGGACCGGGTGCCCGGCACCTTCGCGCGCATCGTGCTGATCAGCTGTGCGGTGATCCACGGCGTGGTCGGCGCGTTCACCGTCGGCCTGGTCGGCTGGGCCGCCTTCGTCGGTGCGATGGCCGTCCTCGGCCTGCTCATCTTCACGTTGCTGGCCTACGCCCCGGAGAAGGCCGTTCCGGCGTCCGCCGGGACGCCCGAAGGGGGCGCGCCGGGCGCTGAGCCGACCCCGGCGGCGTAGCCCGCACCGGACGGCGCGGGCCACGCCCGGACGTCCAGGCCGCGTACCGCGTCCGCGTCACGCCCACAGGTCGGTCAGCTGTACGTCCAGGTCGGCCAGGAGGCGGCGGAGGAGCGGCAGGGAGAGGCCGATGACGTTGCCGGGGTCGCCGTCGATGCCGTCGATGAACGGGGCCGAGCGCCCGTCGAGCGTGAACGCGCCCGCCACGTGCAGCGGTTCGCCGCTCGCCACGTAGGCAGCGATCTCCGCGTCGGACGGTTCGCCGAAGCGGACGGTGGTCGCCGCGGTCGCCGAGACGCGGCGGCCGTTCCGCGTGTCGATGACGCAGTGCCCGGTCCGCAGCACGCCGGAGCGGCCGCGCATCGCCTTCCAGCGCGCGGTGGCGTCCTCGGCGTCGGCCGGCTTGCCCAGCGCGCGCCCGTCCAGGTCGAGCACCGAGTCGCAGCCGACGACCAGCGCCCCGGCGGCCTCCTCGCGCCGGGCCACGGCGTCGGCCTTGGCCTCGGCCAGTACGCGGGCCAGCTCGTCCGGGGTCTCCGCGGTGATCGCGTCCTCGTCCACGCCGCTGACGACGACGTCGGGGGCCAGCCCTGCCTGGCGCAGCAGGCCGAGGCGGGCGGGGGACTGGGAGGCGAGCACGAGGCGGCGGGGCTGTTCGGTCATGCGGGTCATCGTAGGCGGCGGGCGGGGCGTGTCCGCAGCCGGCGTCCGGGGCCGCCCGGCGGTCTCTTGACAGCCGTTCGGGCTGCGGCCACAGTGCAGTGGCACGTTCGGATAACAGACAGCAGTGTCCGTTATTCGGACGAGCGTCACCGGCACCGCCGTCCTCACGGTGCCCCGTACGGCGCGGAGTTGCCCCGCGCGGGGCGCTGTCCCGCTGGACACGCGCGGGCGCGGGTATGCGTGGACGTGGGCAGGCCACGGACCTCAGGAGGCGTGAGCGATGAGCACATCCGCGTTGTACGAACGGCTCGTGGACGATGCCGGGCTCTTCCCGCCCACGCAGCTGGAGATGGCGGCGGCCGTCGGCCGGCACCGGGCGGACGCGGCGGCCGGCGATCCGGTGCTCAGCCACCGGTTCCTCTGCCCGGCGGCCCGGCTGCCGGAGCTGACGGCGGAGCTGGCCGAGGCGGACCGCTTCGAGGTGGGGCTGATCAGCCCGCTGGAGTGGGGAACGCTGGTGGACGCGCACCGCAGGATCGCGGCCGAGGGCCGGCTGCGGCTGGTCGCCCTGGAGGGCCCGCTGCCGGCCGCGCCGGACCTGGTGACCGGCGTCCGGCAGGCCGCCGACGCGCTGAAGAACCTGCCGTACGGGCCGCCGCCGGGCTTCCCGCAGCACGTCGAGGTCCCGCTCACCGAGGGCTGGGAGGCGGCGCTGGACGAGCTGGTGGCGGCCGGGCTCGCCGCCAAGGTGCGCTGCGGCGGCGTACGCGCCGAACTCTTCCCGGCGGTCGGGGACCTGGCGGCGTTCGTGTGCGCGTGCGTGCGCCGGGGACTGCCGTTCAAGGCGACCGCCGGGCTGCACCACGCCGTGCGGTACCGCGACGCGCGCACCGGCTTCACCCACCACGGCTTCCTCAACCTGCTGCTGGCGGCGTGCCGGGCGGCGGACGGCGCGGCGGCCGACGGCGTCGAGGCGGTACTGCGCTCCACCGATCCCGTCGCGCTGGCCGCCGAGGCCCGCGCGGTGACCCCGGCGCTCGCCGCGCGCACCCGCGCGGTGTTCACCGGGTACGGCTCGTGCAGCACCAGCGAGCCGCTGGCAGACCTGCGGGCGCTCGGCCTGACCGGCGCGCGCCCGCGTTCGAAGACCCCGACCGACAGGGAGCTGGACGCATGACGACCCGATCCTGGGTGCCCGTACCGGAGCACTCCGACTTCCCCGTGCAGAACCTGCCGTACGGGATCTTCTCGCGGGAGGACGGGACCGGAGCGCCGCCGCGCGCGGGCGTGGCGATCGGCGACCACGTACTGGACCTGTCGCGGCTGGGGGCCGCCGGGCTGCCGTACGCCGAGGACTTCGCGGCGCCGACGCTCAATCCGTTCATGGCGCGCGGCCGGGAGGCGTGGCGGGCGGTGCGGGCGCACCTGACGGAGCTGCTGACGGACGAGCGGCACCGTGCGGCGGTGGAGCCGCACCTCGTCCCGCGGGACGAGGTGACCCTGCATCTGCCGTTCGAGGTCGCCGACTACGTGGACTTCTACGCGTCGGAGCACCATGCGTCCAACCTCGGCCGGGTGTTCCGGCCGAACCAGCCGCCGCTGATGCCCAACTGGAGGCATCTCCCGGTCGGTTACCACGGCCGGGCCGGGACCGTGGTGGTCTCCGGGACGCCGGTCGTGCGGCCGTGCGGGCAGCGCAAGGCACCGGACGCCGAGGCGCCCGGCTTCGGTCCCTCGGTGCGGCTGGACATCGAGGCCGAGGTGGGCTTCGTCGTGGGCACGCCGTCGGAGCTGGGGCGCCCGGTGTCCACAGCGGACTTCGCCGAGCACGTCTTCGGCGTGGTGCTGGTCAACGACTGGAGCGCGCGGGACATCCAGGCGTGGGAGTACGTGCCGCTCGGCCCGTTCCTCGGCAAGTCCTTCGCGACGTCCGTCTCGCCCTGGGTGGTGCCGCTGGACGCGCTGGCCGAGGCGCGGGTCGCGCCGCCGGCCCAGGACCCCGAGCCGCTGCCGTATCTGCGCGAGGACGAGCCGTGGGGGCTGGACCTGGCCATGGAGGTGGAGTGCAACGGCACGGTGCTCTCCCGGCCGCCGTTCCGCACCATGTACTGGACGGCGGCGCAGATGCTCGCGCACATGACGGTCAACGGCGCCAGCCTGCGCACCGGTGACTTCTACGCCTCGGGCACGGTCTCGGGCCCGGCGCCGGACGAGCGGGGCTCGTTCCTGGAGCTGGGCTGGAACGGCACCGAACCGGTCAAGCTCGCCGACGGCTCCACCCGGGCCTATCTGGCCGACGGCGACACGGTCACGCTGCGCGCGACGGCGCCGGGACGGGACGGGGTGCGCATCGGCTTCGGCGAGGTCAGCGGCACGGTCGAGCCGGCACGCGCGGCGGCCGGGTCAGCCGGACCAGCCGAGCAGGAGCAGTAGCAGCACCGAGGCGACCGCCAGCACGATGCCGGCCCGACGGAGCATGGCTTCCGCTTTGCGCAGCTCCTCGGAGGGATCGTCGGGCGGATCGGACCACAGCATGCTTCCGATCCTGCGCCCGGTACCGGCCGCGGCGCCTGAGTACGCGTACTCAAGCGCCGCGGTGAACCGTGGCCGCCGGGCGTCCACCCGGCGGCCACCAGAGGTATTCCGGCCGTTTCGTCAGCGCGGCCAGAAACTGGTCCGCCAGGCGCGCGGGCCCGGGTGCGGAATCCGCCGCGGGACGAGGGACGCCGGGTCGGACCACTCCTCGCCCTGCTCCGGGCCGCCGGGCGCGGCGGCAGCGGCGGCCGCCGCGCGGGCTTGCACCACCGCGACTGCGGCGGCCAGCTCCTCGGGTGTCGGGTTGCCCCGTACGACCTTGATCACCGTCAGCCTCCTCTGTTCCGGGGGACGTGCGCGTCCTACAGCGGGATGTTGCCGTGCTTCTTCGGGGGCAGCTGCTCGCGCTTGTTGCGCAGCGTGCGCAGGCCGCGGACGATGTGCCGGCGGGTCTCGGACGGCATGATCACCGCGTCCACGTACCCGCGCTCGGCCGCCGCATACGGGTTGAGGAGGGTGTCCTCGTACTCCCGGATCAGCTCCTGGCGGCGGGCCTCCTGCGCGGCCGGGTCCTCGATCGCGGCCAGGGTCCGGCGGTGCAGGATGTTGACCGCGCCCTGCGCGCCCATCACCGCGATCTGCGCGGTCGGCCAGGCCAGGTTCAGATCCGCGCCCAGGTGCTTGGAGCCCATCACGTCGTACGCGCCGCCGAAGGCCTTGCGGGTGATGACCGTGATCAGCGGCACCGTCGCCTCGGCGTAGGCGTAGATCAGCTTCGCGCCGCGGCGGATGATGCCGTCCCACTCCTGGTCCGTGCCCGGCAGGAAGCCGGGCACGTCCACGAAGGTGAGCACCGGGATGTTGTAGGCGTCGCAGGTGCGCACGAACCGGGCGGCCTTCTCGGAGGCCTTGATGTCCAGGGTGCCGGCGAACTGCATCGGCTGGTTGGCCACGATGCCCACCGAATGGCCCTCCACCCGGCCGTAGCCGGTGACCATGTTCGGCGCGTACAGCGCCTGCACCTCCAAGAACTCCCCGTCGTCCAGCACG
>NZ_PQSQ01000181.1 GCF_002920575.1 Streptomyces sp. Ru73
AGCGCGGCGAAGGGCGCGCGGAGGCGCGCGCGAGGGCGCGTGCCGTGGAGAGTGCGACCCTCGTGCTGCGGATGGGGCCTATGCGTTGGGTGCGGCGCCCGTTGTGCAGGCAGATACCGGGGGCGAAGGGGCGCAGCGCGAGGTCGCTGAGCGCCGGGGTTCTGCTCAGCTCGGGATAGGAGGTGACCAGGAGCTGACTGCCCCGGTCCAGGCGGAAGCCGTCCAGCTCCTCGGTGGCCGCGCGGCCACCGACGCGGTCGGCGGCCTCCAGGACGGCGACCGTGGCGCCGGCGCGGGTGAGGTGGTGCGCGGCGGCCAGGCCGGCCACTCCACCACCGATGATGACGACGTCCACGGTGTCCGACGGGGTCGTCGGCGGGGACGAGGGGTTTCGGGAAGCGGGGGTGCGCGGCACGTGTCCCTCCCTGGGTCGGCCGGGGTTTCGGCCCACGTCTCATGCCCTTCGCGAGCCTCCCTGATACCCACCCCCGCACCCGGACCGACGCACACGGGGTCGCACACGGCACACACACCCCGCAGGTGCCGGAGTCACGTTCGCCGCGCCCGCGACAACCGCGCCCCGAAGCCCCGCCGCGGACCGCTGACGGGGGCCCGCGGGGAGGCCCGCAGCGAGGGCCGCGGTGAGGGCCGCGGTGAGGGCCGCGGTGAGGGCCGCGGTGAGGCAGCCGGGTGCCGCGGCTCGGGCACTGGGGGCAGGTTGCGGGCCTGCGGCGCTCGGGGCCATGGGCGGCGGCCCCGGCGGCGCTGCGGGCCATGGGGGGGGCGGCCCGGTGGGGCTTCGGACCTTCGGGTGCGGGCCCCGGCGGCTCCTGGCGTCGCTGGAGTGGCTCCCGGTGCCGTCGGGCGGGCTTCGGCTTTGCGCTTCGGGCTTTGGCTTTGCGCTTCGGGCTTCGGGCTTCGGGCTTCGGAACTGAAAATTTCCGGGGGGAGGTGGTGGTGGGGGGCGGGGCGGGGGAGAGAAGGGGGTTAATTCGGCTCGAGGGTGGAGGTGATGGCTGAGGTGATCGTGGGGTGGGCGAAGGTGAAGCCGGCTTCCTGGAGGCGGGTCGGGATGACGCGCTGGCTCTGGAGGATGTTGTCGCCGAACTCGCCCAGGGCCAGGCGCAGGGCCGGGGCCGGGACGGTGAAGAGGGTGGGGCGGCGCAGGACCTTGCCCATGGCGGCCGTCGCCTCGCGGTTGGTGACCGGTTCCGGGGCGGTGAGGTTCACCGGCCCGGACAGCGTCTCGTCATCGATCAGGCGGCGCAGCGCGCGGACGTGGTCGTGCAGGGAGATGAACGACCAGTACTGGCCGCCGTTCCCGAGCCGCCCGCCGAGCCCGGCCTTGAAGAGCGGGAAGAGCCGGCCCCAGGCCCCGCCCTCCCGCGCGACGACCAGGCCGGTGCGCGCGAAGGGGGTGCGGATACCGGCCTCGACGGCCGGTTCGGCGGCGGTCTCCCAGTCGACGCAGACCCGGGCGAGGAAGTCGTCGCCGGGCGGCGCGTCCTCGTCCACGCGGCGCGCCCCGGTCTCGCCGTAATAACCGATCGCGCTGCCGCAGACGAAGGAGCGCGGCGGGGTGTCGAGGGAGGCCAGGGCCTCGGCGAGCGCGGCGGTGCCGAGCACCCGGCTGTCGCGGATCTGCTTCTTGTACGCCGGAGTCCAGCGGTGGTCCCCGACGCCCGCGCCCGCGAGGTGCACCACGGAGTCGCAGCCGGCGAGGCCCGCGGCGTCGACGGTCTGCCGTTCGGGGTCCCAGGCCACTTCGCCGGCGGCCCGCGGCGCGTGCCGGACGAGGCGCACCACCTCGTGCCCGTCCGCGCGCAGTGACCGCTGGAGCGCCGTGCCGATGAGACCGGTCGAACCGGTGATCGCGATCCGCATGGCCCCATACTGCCCGTGCCCGCGGGCGCGTGACACAGTGACCCGCATGCCCGAACTGATCGTTCGTACCGCCGTGCCCGCCGACGAGGCGGCGCTCGGGGCGCTGGACCGGCGGACCTGGTCGCCGCTGCACTCCGTACAGCCGCGTCCGGAGCCGCCGTACGACCCGTTCTTCGACGCCTGGCACGTACCGGACGACTTCCTCGTGGCGCAGGTGGACGGGCGGACGGCGGGTTACCTGCGGCTGGTGCGGCCGACGCCGCTGGCCTCCAACGCGCACGTGCGGCAGATCCAGGGGCTGGCCGTGGACGAGCGGGTGCGCGGCCGCGGGGTGGCCCGTGCGCTGCTGGCCGCGGCGGTGGACCGGGCGGTGGCGGAGGGCGCGCAGCGCATGACGCTCCGGGTGCTGGGCCACAACACGCCGGCGCGGCGGCTGTACGAGTCGGCGGGCTTCCGGGTGGAGGGAGTGCTGCCGGGCGAGTTCCTGCTGGCGGGCGAGTACGTGGACGACGTACTGATGGGGCGGTGGCTGGGCGCCACCGCCCCGTCCTGAGACGGCGGGGTCGGGGCGGGCATTCTGAGACGGTGAGGCCCGGGCCGCGCCCCGCGCGGACCGCGCCCCGCAGACCGGGCCGCGCAGCCTCTGGCCCGGGAGTTCAAGGGCAGACCGGGGCGTTTGAGGTCGCCGAGCCTGCGGCCGCCGTGACCTGCGGCATCGGCCGCACCGCGGGCTCCAGGCGTACGAGGTGCCCGCCCCCCGGCCGCATGAGTGCCCTCTGGCGTACGAGCCGGCCTCGGCTGCCTGAGTCGCCTTCAGCGTATGAGTGCCCCTAGGCGTACGAGGTGCCCGCCGCCCGCCGGGCGTAGGAGTGCCCTCAGGCGTGCGAGTCGCTCTCGGGCGCTGAGCCGCCTTCAGGCTTACGAGTCGGCCTCAGGTGTACGAGTCGCCGCGGAAGCGTTCCCAGAGGTTGGGGAAGCGTTCCTCCAGGGCCGCGTCGTCCTCGAAGTCGATGACGGTGCCCAGGGGCTCCTGCGGGGCCGGGGCGATGCCGAGGTCGGGCATCACGGTGCCGGTGAGGCGTTCGTACGCCTCGTCCGCCGCGTACCCCAGGTCCTCCGCGTCGCCGTCCTCCTCCTCGTCGAAGTCCGGGAGCAGGTCGGCGAGCCGGTCGGGGTCGTGCAGCGCGCCCTCGAAGACCTCGCGGCCCTGGCCGATCAGCCAGCAGCGGAAGTAGTCGAAGGCGTCGTCGCTCGCGCCGTCCAGCAGGATGACGGCGGCGGCCCACAGGTCCCAGGTGTAGGCGCGGTTGTAGCGCGCCTCGAAGTGCCGGGCGAAGTCGATCACGGCATCGGGGTCGCGCCGCATCAGCCGCTCGATCAGCAGATCGGCCTGCTCCTCGGGGTCGCCCTCGGCGGCCTCGCGGGAGTCGTCGATGAGCTCCCAGAACTCCGTCTCGTCCATCACAGGGTCAAGCATCCAGCCTGCCGCCCGGCGACGCACGCGGAGCGCGGGCATCCGTCCGGGTCGTTACCGACACGGAATTACCCGGAAAACCGGACAGTAGGTGGCGGCATTCGGTGTGAGAGTCGCGCCATGCGAAGCGAAGCGGAGGACATGGCAGTGGGCGGACGGCCGACGGGTGGCAGCACGAGTACAGGGACGGCCGGGGCGGCCGCGGGGGAGGGCGGCGGCGCGCTGGCCGGCAAGGTCGCGCTCGTCGCCGGGGCGACCCGGGGCGCGGGCCGGGCGATGGCCGTGGAGCTCGGCCGGGCCGGCGCGGTCGTCTACGTCACCGGGCGGACGACGCGGGAGCAGGTCAGCGAGGTGGGCCGGGCGACCGAGACGATCGAGGGCACGGCGGACCTGGTGACGGCCGCCGGGGGCACCGGGATCGCCGTACGGGTCGACCATCTGGAGCCGGACCAGGTGCGTGCGCTGGTCGAACGGATCGAGCGGGACCACGGGCGGCTGGACGTGCTGGTCAACGACCTGTGGGGCGGTGACCAGCACGTCGAGTGGGACAAGAAGGCGTGGGAGCACGACCTCGGCAAGGGGCTGCGGGTACTGCGGCTCGGCGTCGAGAGCCACCTGATCACCAGCCGGTACGCGCTGCCGCTGCTCATCCGGCGGCGCGGCGGACTGCTGGTGGAGGTCACGGACGGCACGGCCGAGTCCAACCGGGAGTACCGGAAGCCGCTCTACTACGACCTGGCGAAGAGCGCGCCGATCCGGATCGCGCGGGACCTGGGGGAGGAGCTGGCGGAGTACGGCTGTACGGCGCTCTGCCTCACGCCGGGGTGGCTGCGCTCGGAGGCGATGCTCGACACGTACTTCAAGGTGACGGAGGAGCGCTGGCGGGACGGCTGCGCGCAGAACCCGCACTTCGCGATCTCGGAGTCGCCGGTGTTCGTGGGCCGGGCGCTGGCGGCCCTGGCCACCGACCCGGACGTGGCGCGGTGGAACGGGCAGTCGCTCTCCAGCGGCGGGCTGGCGAAGGTGTACGGCTTCACGGACGTGGACGGTTCGGCGCCGGACGCCTGGCGGTACATCGCGGAAGTCGAACGCGCGGGCAAGCCGGCCGACGTCACCGGCTATCGCTGATCGGGGTCGGTGGGGACCGGTCGGCGCATGGCCACTGGGCGGAGGGGATCACCGGCTGTCGTTGACCACCGGTCGGCGGATGGCCACCGGTCGGCGGATGGCCATCGGTCGGCGGATGGCCACCGGTCGGCGGATGGCCACCGGTTGTCGCTGACCACCGACCGCCGGCACCGGCCCCGCCGGGCGCTGGCCCCCGGGCGCTGCCCCCCCGACCGCTGGCCCCCGCCCGGGCGCTGGCCCCCGGGCGCTGCCCCCCGACCGCTGGCCCCCGCCCGGCCGCTGGCCCCCCGTCGAACACCGGCTGCCGCTGGACACCGGCGGCCAAACAGGCTGTCGTCGGCCGCTCGCCGCTCGCCGCTCGCCGCTCGCCGCCCGCCGCCGCCCCGCTCACCCCTCGTACAGCGTCGTCATCTGCCGTGCTGCCGCCGTGAAGCGGGCGCGCAGGGCCGGCGGGGAGAGGATCTCCGCTTCCGGGCCGAGGCCCAGCAGCTGGGAGAAGGCGACGTCGGGGGACTCGACGGGCAGGGTGACCGTGATCCGGCCCTGGCCGTCGGCGTCCGGGGCCGCTTCGAGCGCCTCCTGGGCCGCCGCGCGGTCGGTGACGTGCGGCA
>NZ_PQSQ01000182.1 GCF_002920575.1 Streptomyces sp. Ru73
CAGGCCGCGGTGGTGGACGCCGCCACCGCGGCCAGCTTGTCGGGGTTGCGGACGACGTAGACGGTCTGAATGCGGCCGTCCACCACGTCCAGCTGGAAGACCGCGTCGACCCGGCCGCCGGCCCGCACGACCACCGCGGTGCCGCCGTTGAGCGAGGCGAAGCCGAAGCTGAGCTCGGCGGCCGACTTGCCGGAGACCGCGACGAGGAAGCGCGCGACCTTGTCCGCCGTCTCGATGACGCGCAGCGGCGCCTTGGCCTTGCCGCCGCTGTCGCCGACCAGCCGTACGTCCTCGGCGAGCAGCCCGATCAGCCCCTGGAGGTCGTCGCCGGCCGCGGCGGCCAGGAACCGCTCCGTGAGGTCGCGCTGCCGTTCGGGGTTCACCTCGAAGCGCGGCTTGCGCTCCTCCACGTGGCGCCGGGCGCGCCCCGCCAGTTGGCGCACCGCGGCCTCGCCGCGCTCCAGTACGGCGGCGATCTCGGCGTACGGATAGCCGAACGCCTCGCGCAGCACGAAGACGGCGCGCTCCAGCGGCGACAGGGACTCCATGACGACGAGGACGGCGAAGGTGACGGACTCGGTGAAGACGGCGTGGTCCGCGCTGTCCGGCACGGCCCCGCCGTAGTCGGTCGCCACGGGCTCGGGGAGCCACGGCCCCACGTACGCCTCGCGCCGGGCCTGTACCTGGCGCAGCCGGTCGATCGCGAGCCGGGTGGTGACGCGTACGAGGTAGGCGCGCGGCTCGCGCACCGTCTCGTGGTCGGCCGCCGACCAGCGCAGCCACGCCTCCTGGACGATGTCCTCGGCGTCGGCCACCCGGCCGAGCATGCGGTAGGCGACGCCCTGGAGTACGGGGCGGTGTTCTTCGAAGACATCGGTCGCGGCATCCGTGAGCACGCCCTTATCCCAGCGGGCCGGACGCGCATTGTCCAGCAGGTATCGCACAGTTGGGCGGCTCGCTGCGCCTGGAGGGGCGGCCGTCGCGCCTCCCCGCATCCCTGCGCGGCGTGGAATTCGCGTCCGCCTGCTACCGCCCGGTAATGATTGCTGACATGGTGTCTACCGGGCCCTCCCCCACGTTCGGGCCCGCGTACGGCCCTCTTCCCCCAGCGGCTTCCCCTCTCCCCCGAAGGAGCCTCCATGACGACCGCCACGTCCTCCGCCCTGCACGTCACCCCCGACGGCCGGCCGCCGTTCACGGTCGCGTACGAACGCAAGGGCGCCGGCGAGCCGGTCGTGCTGCTGCACGGCATCGGCCACCACTACCAGGCGTGGGAGCCGGTGTTCAGCGTGCTGGCCGCCTCGCACGACGTCATCGCGGTGGACCTGCCGGGCTTCGGTGCGTCGCCCGCGCTCCCCGACGGCGTGCCGTACGGCCTGACCTCGGTGGTCCCGCTGCTCACGGACGTCTTCGCGGCGCTGGGCGTCGAGCGCCCGCACGTGGTGGGCAACTCGCTCGGCGGGCTGCTCGCGCTGGAGCTGGGCCTGGCCGGGGCCGCGCGGTCGGTGACGGCGCTGTCCCCGGCCGGCTTCTGGACGGAGGCCGAACGCCGGTACGCCTTCGGCGTGCTGCTGGGCATGCGGGCCGGCGCGAAGGCGCTGCCGCAGCCGGTGGTCGAGGCGCTGGCCCGCACGGCGGCCGGCCGCGCCGCGCTGACCAGCTCCATCTACGCGCGCCCCGGGCGCCGTTCGCCGGACGCGGTGGCGGCCGAGACCCGGGCGCTGCGGGAGGCGCCCGGCTTCACCGCCACGCTCGCGGCGGGCCGCGGCCCCGGCGTGCTCTTCCGCCACGACCTCCCGGACATCCCCGTGACCATCGGCTGGGGCAGCCGCGACCGGCTCCTCCTGCCCCGCCAGGGCGTGCGGGCCAAGCGCGTGATCCCCGGCGCCCGCCTCGTACGCCTCCCCGGCTGCGGCCACGTACCCATGAACGACGACCCGGCCCTGGTGGCCCGCGTCATCCTGGACACGGTGGCGGCGGCCACGGGGTGAGCGGGGGCCGGCAGCGGAAGCCGGCCGGCCTACGGGGCGAATCGAACGCGCCCGCACCCCCACCGGGGGATTACCCAGCGAACCGGGGGACGACCCAAAGAGCACGGGAGATGCCCCGAAGACCCGGGGCCCCAGCCGGTGGGAGCGCCGCGCCGGCGCATGCGCCTCTGGACCGCGCGTCGCTCCCACCGCACCCGCGCCTCGGGCGTCCCGGCCGGGGGTTACCCGCGTGACGCGGGAGCCGCGCCCGCGCACTCCGCCGTCGGCACCTCGCCGAGAGGGGCTGCGGGCGTCCCGGTGCGGGATACGGCCGGTGTCCGTGCCGGGCGCCGCAGCAGGTCCGGTACCAGCGTCAGGATGCCCACGGCCGCCAGCGCCGCGCCCAGCCACAGCGGGGCCCGCAGGCCGTAAGCGCCGATGGCCAGGCCGCCGAGGGACGAGCCGGTCATGACACCGAAGGTGATGAAGGAGGAGTGCACGGTGTTGACCATCGGCCCGGCGTTGCCGGCCCGCTGCACGCGGGTGACCAGCGCCGGATTCATGGTCACGCCGACCAGGCCGATGCCCAGCATGCACATCACGGCCGGGACGGGGACCCCGGCGAAGAGCGCGAAGCCGGTGAGGAACAGCAGGTTCAGGATCAGGCCGGTCAGCAGCACGGGCAGGGTGTACCGGTCGGCGAGGCGGCCGACGACCGTGTTGCCGAGGACCGTGGCGGCGCCGTACGCGATCAGCAGCAGCGGGACCGTTCCGGTGGCGAAGCCGGTGAGGCCGGTCAGGACGGGATTGAGGTAGCTGAACGCCGAGAACGTGGCGCCGATGACGAAGGTGCTGGTCGTGAGGGTCAGCCAGAGCCGGGGCCGCCGGAAGACGGCCAGCTCGGTACGGAAGGTCCCGGCCTCCTCCTCGGCGTGGGCGGTACGCGGCACACCGGCCAGCGTGGCGAGGGCGGCGAGCACGGTGAGGGCCGAGATGGCCCAGAACGCGGCGCGCCAGCCGAAGTGTTCCCCGATCAGGGTGGACAGCGGCAGGCCGAGCAGGGTGCCGAGCATCAGTCCGTTGAGCGCGACGGAGACGGCCCGGCCGCGGGCCTCCGGGCGGGCCAGCTGCGCGGACATCGAGATGGCGACGCCGAAGAACGCCTGCGAGGCGATGCCGGTGACGATGCGGGCGGCCAGCATGACGGTGTAGCCGGCGGCGGTGGCGGCCAGCACGTTGCCCGCCAGGAAGACGGCGAACAGTACGGTGAGCGCGCGCTTCCGGGGCAGCTTCAGCAGGGCCACGGTGAGGAACGGGCCGCCGAGGGCCATGGCCGCCGCGAAGGCGGTGATGAGGTAGCCGATCTGCGGGACGGTCGCGTCCAGTCCGGCCGCCATCTGCGGCATCAGGCCGGCGACCACGAACTCACTGGTCACCATGGCGAAGATGCCGAGGGCCAGGACGTATACGGCACGAGGCACGGGTGGGCTCCTTCGTTGCGTCGGGGGTGGGGGCGGAAGCTTGTTTTGGACAGGGTTTTGGATAGGCCAGTACAAAACTTGGGCAGGGGTGAGCCGGCCCGGGCGGGCCGGACTCGGCGTCGGGGCGTCACGAGGCCCCGGAGGTCAGGGCGTCAGGGCCGTCAGGGCCGTTTCCGCGATGGACTCCAGGGCCGCCCGGTCCGCGCCGCCCTGGCCGGAGACCCGCATGCCGCCGATCACCGCGTTGACGAAGCGTGCGAGCGCGTCGGGGCCGCGGGTCGTGGCGATGGCGCCGTCCCGTTGCCCCGCCTCGATGACGGCGCGGAGCGCGGTCAGCCGGCGCTCGGTGTCCCGGGCCAGCATCCGGGCGGCTTCGGAGTCCTTGCCGGCCAGCTCGACGGTGGTGTTGACGGTGAGACAGCCGGGGCTGCGGCCGTCACTGCGGTTCCCCATGTCGTCCGCGATGATGACGGTGAAGAGCGCGCGGATGCGGTCCAGTGGCGGCCGCTCCTCGTCCTCCAGGAGGGCGAGCTGACGGGTGGTCATCGTGTCGATGTAGCGCGCCAGCGACCGGGTGAAGAGGTCGTGCTTGCTGCGGAAGGTGTTGTAGATGCTGCTGCGGCCCAGGCCGGTGGCGTCACACAGGTCCTGGGTCGAGGTGGCCTCGTAGCCGTTCGCCCAGAAGGTGCGCATCGCCGCGTCCAGGGCCCGCTCCTCGTCGAACAGTCTCGGTCGGGCCATGCCAGGACAGTAGCAGAGTTTTAGATCGGTCGGTGCAATACTCGGCGAGCGCGGGACGCGGCCCGTCCCGGATCCTGGCCATCCGGCCGCCCGCTTGCGACCATGGCCCGGTTCCGCGTTCCGCGCCGCCGCACCCGGCTGTTCACTGGGTGTTGGGCTGCGCGGCACCGGACACCGATACGAACGGACCGTCATCAACGGCGACCGGACCACGGGAGGAAGCACATGGCGCAGGGAGCGGGCGGCAGAGCCATCGGACGGCGTTCCGTACTGCAAGGAGCGGCGGCGACGTCCGCGGCGCTCGCGCTGCCGGCCATCGGCTGCGCGGCCCCGGCCCAGGCGCGCACCGGCCGGCCGAGCGCCCGGTGGGGCGTGCAGGTGGGCGACGTGACGACCGGTTCCGGGCTGGTGTGGGTGCGCTCCGACCGGCCGGCCCGGATGATCGTGGAGACCGCGGCCACCGAGTCGTTCCGCAACGCGCACACCTGGCGCGGCCCGGTCGTCGGCGCGGACACGGACTTCACCGGCGTCACCTCGCTGCGCGGGCTGCCGCCGGGCGAGCAGATCCACTACCGGGTCACGCTCGCCGATCCCGACGATCCCCGGCGCACGGGCGAGCCGGTGACCGGGACGTTCCGTACGGCGCCGGCGAAGCGGGGCGAGCGGGTGCGGTTCCACTGGTCCGGGGACCTCGCCGGGCAGGGCTGGGGCATCAACCCCGACCGCGGCGGTTACCGGATCTACGAGGAGATGCGGCGCCGGAACCCGGACTTCTTCCTGTGCAGCGGCGACAACATCTACGCCGACTCCCCGATCGAGGCGAGCGTGAAGCTGCCGGACGGGCGCGTCTGGCGGAACATCACGACCGAGGAG
>NZ_PQSQ01000183.1 GCF_002920575.1 Streptomyces sp. Ru73
CGGTACTCCTCCTCGGCCTCGCCGGCCTCGCAGCCCTCCTCACCACCGCAGCCCTGCGCCTCCCCGGCTTCGGCAACGGCTTCCACCCCTACGGCGACCGCGCCGTCCACCAAGCCCTCGCCCGGCAGACCGCCAACGCCATCGCCGCCGTCAACTTCGACCAGCGCGCCTTCGACACCCTCGGCGAGGAATCCATCCTCTTCGCCGCCGTCCTCGGCACCGTCGTCCTGCTCCGCCAGGCCCGCGACGAACACCAGGTCACCCCCGCACCCGCCAGCGTCGCCGCACCCGTACGCCGCTACGCACTCCTCCTGCTGCCCATCACCCTCGTCAGCGGCCTCTACATCGTCGCCCACGGCCAGCTCACCCCCGGCGGCGGCTTCCAGGGCGGCGTCGTCGCCGCCACCGCCCTCCACCTCCTCTACATCGCCGTCGACTACCGCGCACTCGAACGCATCCGCCCCCTCGGCGTCTTCGAAGTCGGCGACGCGGCAGGCGAAGCCGCCTACCTCCTCACCGGCGCAGCCGGCCTCCTCGCCGGCACCTCCTACCTCGCCAACTTCCTGCCCCACGGCACCCTCAACACCCTCGCCTCCGGCGGCACCGTCCCCCTCCTCAACGCCGCCATCGGCATCGAAGTCGCCTGCGCCGTCGTCGTACTCCTCGCCCGCTTCCTGGACCAGGCCGTCGAGATCGAGGAGGAAGGAGAAGGACGATGATGCACGTACTGCCCTACCTGGTCGCCGCCTGGATCTTCCTCGTCGGCTGCTACGGCCTCGCCACCAGCCGCAACCTCATCCACGCCGTCGGCTGCCTCGCCGTCTGCCAGGCCGCCACCTACGTCCTGCTGCTCGCCGTCGGCTACCGCGCCCACGGCACAGCCCCCGTCTTCTCCGACATCAAGCCCCGCACCCGCCCCGTCGTCGACCCCGTCGTCCAGGCCCTCGCCCTCACCGACGTCGTCGTCGGCGCCACCGTCACCGCACTCCTCCTCGCCCTGGTCATACAGGTCGCCAAACGGCACCACACCCTCGACCCGGACGAACTCTCGGAGCTGCGCGGATGAACCACCTGCTGCCGCTCGTCATCGCCACCCCCCTCCTCGGCGCTGCCCTCCTCGTCGCCGCCGGCCGCTTCCTGCCCCGCGCCGCCGCCGAAACGCTCGCCTGCGCCTTCGCCGCCACCGCAGCCGCCCTCGCCCTCCACCTCCTGCTCGACGCCCCCGCACCGGTCGTCGAATGGCTCGGCGGCTGGACACCCCGCAACGGACACAGCGTCGGCATCGTCCTGCACGCCGACCGCCTCGCCCTCGGCACCGCAGCCCTCGTCTCCCTCCTCGTCCTCGCCGTCCTCGGCTACTCCTGGCGCTACTTCGACGAACCACCCCGCAAACACGCCGGCTCCTTCCCCGCCCTCGTCCTCCTCTTCCAGGCCGGCATGTGCGGCTTCGCCCTCACCGGCGACCTCTTCAACGCCTTCGTCTTCTTCGAACTCATGGGAGTCGTCGCCTACGCCCTCACCGGCTACCGCGTCGAAGCCGCCAAAGCCGTCCAGGGCGGCCTCACCTTCGGCATCGTCAACTCCCTCGGCGCCTACGCCATGCTCCTCGGCATCGGACTCCTCTACGCCCGCACCGGCGAACTCGCCATGCGCCACATCGGCGCCGCACTCGACGCCCGCGGCGCCCCCGACGCCCTCGTCCTCGCCGCCTTCGTCCTCCTCCTCACCGGCCTCCTCGTCAAAGCCGCAGCAGCCCCCTTCCACTTCTGGCTGCCCGACGCACACGCCGTCGCCCCCACCCCCGTCTGCATGCTGCTCTCGGGCGTCATGGTCGAACTCGGCGTCTACGGCACCGCCCGCATCTACTGGACCATCTTCAGCGGACCCGGCGGCATCCCGCCCGAAGCCGTCACCCGCACCCTCCTCACCTTCGGCATCCTCTCCGCCGCCGTCGGCGCCGTCATGTGCTGGTACCAACGCCACATCAAACGCCTGCTCGCCTACTCCACCGTCGCCCACACCGGCCTCTTCCTCATCGGCCTCGGCCTGCTGAAACCGGAAGCCACCGGCGGCATCGCCCTCTACGTCCTCGGCCACGCCGGCGTGAAGGCCGCACTCTTCGCCGGCGCCGGCATCCTCCTCGACCGCTACGGCTCCATCGACGAATACGCACTCCACGGCCGCGCCCGCGAACTCCGCCTCACCGCCGCCTACTTCACCCTCGGCGGCCTCGCCCTCGCCGGCCTCCCGCCCTTCGGCACCGCCCTCGGCAAAGCCGTCACCGAAGAAGCCGCGGGCCCCTGGCTCACCGCACTCTTCGTCCTCGTCTCCGCCGTCACCGGGGGAGCGGTACTCCGCGTCACCGCCCGCGTCTTCGGCGGCCTCGGCACCCCGCCCGCCGACGGCGAAGAGTGCGAGACCAGCGGCGAAGGCGAACAGCCGGAGACCGAACAGCAGCTCACCCGAGTCCCCGACACCATGCTCGCCGTACCGGGCACCCTCCTCACCGGAGCCCTCCTCGTCGGCACCCTGCCCGCCGTGTACGCAGCGGTGGGCAGCGCCGCCGACGAAGCCACCTCCGGCGTCACCGTCGTCCCCACCCCACCGCACTGGTCACCCGCCGGACTGCTCCTCGGCCTGCTCTCCGCCGCCGTCGCCGCAGGTCTCGCGGCCCTCGCCGTACGCCGTCCCCAGCACACCCGCAGCCGCCACTGGCTCGACCCGCTCCGCACCCTGCACTCCGGCCACATCGGCGACTACATCGCCTGGACCCTCCTCGGCACCGCACTCCTCGGCGCCCTGACCGCCACCGGACTCCTCTGACCCCCGAGCCCGGACACACCGGACCACTCAGCCGCGGCCCGCCCCCGGCACACCACCGTCCCGCGAAGCACCCCCGGCCCCGCCGACGCCCCCGCAGCCCGCTCCACCGGAGCCTCCGTGATGTCCAGGAAGACATGATCCGCCTGCGGCCACGTCCGCTCGATCTCCCGCTTGATCCGCACGCAGACCAGCTCCACCCGCTCACTGTCCATCCCCGGCGCCAGATCGATCCGCGCCGCCAGCAGCCACGACTCCTCACCCAGCCGCATCGTCAGCAGCTCCGCCACGTTGTCCACCTCCGGCTGCGCGCCCAGCAGCTCCCGGATGTCGTCCCGCAGCCCCGCGTCCACCGACTCACCGATCAGATGGTCACGCGCCTCCCGGCCGAGCCGGTACGCCACGTACACCAGCAGCAGCCCGATCAGGAAGGACGCCGACGCCTCCCACACCGCGTCCCCCGTCACCAGATGCAGCACCATCCCGGCCGCCGCCAGCAGCACACCCAGCACCGCCGCACCGTCCTCGGCGAGCACCGTACGCAGCGCGGGATCACCGCCCCCGCCCTTCTGCACCCGCAGCTGGTACACCGCCCGGACCAGTGAACTGCCCTCCGCGACGAACGCCACGCCCAGCACGATCAGCCCGGCCAGATAACCGCTCGGCGTCTCGTGCGAGCCCTCCCGAAGCGCGTCGATCCCCTGGAAGAAGGAGAAACAACCGCCCATCACGAAGATGCCCACCGCCGCCAGCAGCGCCCAGAAGTACCGCTCCATGCCGTACCCGAAGGGGTGGCGGCGGTCGGCGGGACGACGACTGCGGCGCAGCGCCGCCAGCAGGAACAGCTCGTTCAGACTGTCCGCCACCGAGTGCGCCGCCTCCGACAGCAACGCGGGCGAGCCGGACAGCAGACCGCCGACCGCCTTTGCGAGTGCGATCAGCAGATTGGCCGCGAGCGCCACCACGACGGTCACCCGGGTCCGGCCGTCGGATTCCTTTCGATTCACCGTGATTCACCGCCGCCATTCAGGGGACGCGAGCATTGCGAAGGATCGGTCAAACGCATCAACGGAGCGTGTACCCGGTTCGATGAAAGGGAACCGCGGACAGGAATCCGTACCCAGCCGAAAAGCCGAAAAGGATGAGTGACGATGGTGGACGTCGGCTACACGATGATGACCGAACAAGCCGGACCGCGCGAACTGGTCGACCACGTGGTGAAGGCCGAACGCGCCGGCTTTGATTTCTCGGTCACCTCCGACCATTACTTCCCCTGGCTGACCTCCCAGGGCCACGCCCCGTACGCCTGGAGCGTCCTCGGCGCCGCCGCGCAGGCCACCTCCCGCATCCCGCTGATGACGTACGTGACCTGCCCGACGACCCGGTACCACCCCGCGGTCGTCGCCCAGAAGGCCGCCACGATGCAGCTGCTCGCCCAGGGCCGCTTCCGCCTCGGCCTCGGCTCCGGCGAGAACCTCAACGAGCACGTCGTCGGAAAGGGCTGGCCCTCGGCACCGGTACGGCTGGAGAAGCTGGAGGAGGCCATCGAAATCATCCGGGCGCTGTTCTCCGGCGACGAGGTGACATACCACGGCGAGCACTTCGAGGTGGACCAGGCGATGCTATGGGACCTGCCCGAGGAACCGCCGCAGATCGGCGTCGCCGTCTCCGGCGGCCGCTCCTGCGCGATCGCGGGCCGGCTCGGCGACCTGGTCATCGCCACGGAACCGAAGAGCGAGCTGCTGCAGAAGTTCGACGAGCACGGCGGCAAGGGCAAGCCGCGCGTCGGCCAGATCCCGGTCTGCTACGACACCGACCGGGACGCGGCGATCGCGCGGGCACACGACCAGTTCCGCTGGATGCTCGGCGGCTGGCCGGTCAACTCCGAGCTGCCCGGACCGTCCGGCTTCAGCGGCGCGACGCAGTTCGTCCGCAAGGAGGACATCGCGGAGGCGATCCCGTGCGGCGACGACGTCGAGACGTTCGTGAAGGCGGTCAAGGCGTACGCGGACGCCGGCTTCACCGAGGTCGCCCTCGTCCAGATCGGCGGCGACCACCAGGAACCGTTCATCGACTGGGCCCAGAAGAACCTGCTGGAGGAACTGCGGGGGCTGTAGGGGAGAGATGGGGCCGGGGGCGCGGGGGCGGGCCCCGGCGTACCGTTTCCGCCCCCTCTTCCCCCACGGGGGTGTCACGAGGTCCCCTTCTCAACACAGTACTCGGGGGTAC
>NZ_PQSQ01000184.1 GCF_002920575.1 Streptomyces sp. Ru73
GCAGCTCAGCGCGCTGCCCACGGGGCTGCTGGCGGTCCCCGGCGTGACCACCCTCTTCAGCCGCCTCACCCGGGACTGGACGCCCGAGCGCCGCACCCGAGAGGTGCTGGCCCTCTGTTACGGCGACCCCGCGAAGGCTTCCCCCGAGGAGGTGGCCGCCGCGGTCGAGGAGACCGCGCGCCGGCTCCAGCTGCCGTACTTCTGGGAGGTCATGGAGCGCGCCTCGCGCGGCATCGTCAGCGCCTACACGATCGGCGGCCAGCACAACCTGTGGCGGCAGGCAGAGCGCGTGCTCGCGCCGACCCTGCTCATCTACGGCGGGCGCGACCGGCTGGTCTCCTTCCGCATGGCCCGCCGGGCCGCCGCGGCCTTCCGCGGCTCGCGCCTGCTGACGCTCCCCGAGGCGGGCCACGTCGCGATGATGGAGTACCCGGCCACCGTCGCCCGCGCGGTCCGCGAGCTGCTGGACGACACCGAGCGCGAAGCCGCCGACGGCTCGGGGACCCACGCGCGCGGTACCGGTGCGGCCGGTGGCACGAAGGACGGCACGACCGCCGATGCGAGCAGGAGCTGAGGGGCCGAGTGGGACGCCATAGCCGCCGGGCCCCGGACGGGACCGACACCCCGCAGACCGGCGATCTCACCGGGCCGCACGCCGCGCCCGGACCTGCGCCCTGGACGGGCGGCACGGCGCCGCCGGGGCCCGCGGGCGCCCAGCACGCCGCGGCTGCCGCACAGCCCCCCGAGTGGCCCGGAGCGGGCCGTCGGCGGCGGCGTGGCGAGGACGGCCCCGCGGTGCGCGGTGGTCATCCGCAGCACGGGGAGGGCCCGGCCGTACCGGGCGCTCCGCAGCCTCCGCAGGCCCCCGGCGTCCCGCTGGTGCCGCACCAGCGCGGTACGGGCGCCACGCGGCCCGGCGTGCTGGGCACGCCGGTCGATCCGGGCGGTGCCCGGCCGGGACCGCGCCAGGAGTACCTCGACGCCTTCGCCGACGACGACGTCTTCGCGGCGGGCGCGCCCGGCACCGGGCCGGCTCCCGGTGCGCCGTCCGCCCCTCCGGGCGCGCCGCGTCCCCCGAAGGACCCGCGGTCCGCGGCACAACAGGGGGCGGTCCCCGCGCCCCCGCCGCCCCGCGGCCCCGAAGAGGACGCGGAACTGGCCGCATATGAAGCGGAGTTCGGGGAACCGGGTCCGCTGCCGGACGGGCCGGCCGACACCGCAGGGCGGCGGCGGGGCACCAAGGGGCGCACTTTCACCGGGGTGGCCGCCGCGGCGGTGACCACCGTCCTCGCGGTGGTGGTCGCCGGCCAGGTCGCCGACGCCCGCAAGCAGGGCGCCGAAGGGACGCCGGTGAGCGGCGGGGACGCCGCGCCGGAGGCCGATGCCACCGACTCCGGGGCCACTGCCGCGCCCGCCACGTACGCCGCCAGGATGGCCAAGGTCTATCCGCTCGCCGCCGACCTGAAGGGGCCGGGGACCTTCAAGCCGGTCGGCGGCGCAGCCGCGGCGCCGGGCCGCGGCCACGTGGTGCGCTACCGCGTCGACATCGAGGACGGACTCGGGCTGGACGGCGGCCTGTTCGCCGAGGCCGTGCACAAGACGCTGAACGACGACCGCAGTTGGGCGCACGGAGGCCGGCGGACGTTCGAGCGCGTCGCCTCGGGCAGGGCGGACTTCGTCATCACCCTGGCCAGTCCGGGCACCACGGACGCCTGGTGCGCCAAGTCCGGCCTGGACACCAGCGAGGAGCGGGTCTCCTGCGACTCGGCCGCGACCGAGCGCGTCATGATCAACGCGTACCGGTGGGCGCGCGGCGCCGCGACGTACGGGCCCGACAGGATGTACGCCTACCGGCAGATGCTGATCAACCACGAGGTCGGGCACCGGCTGGGCCACGACCACGAGGGCTGTCACCGGCAGGGGGCGCTCGCGCCCGTGATGATGCAGCAGACCAAGTTCCTGACCACGGACGGCGTCACCTGCCGCCCGAACGCCTGGCCCTTCCCGAAGGGCTGACGCCGCCCCCTCGGGCCGGGCTCGGAGGGCTGCTCCCGAGCCCTGCCGTTGCCACTCCGTGTAGTGCAACGCGCACTTACCGCATCCGAACGGCATGTCCGGCGGAAAGTTACGCCACTTCACCCCTTTTGGTGGCGCGATGGACAACCGTCCGTCGCGCCACCGGTGCTTCTGCGTAGCGTCGGGCCCCAGGCGGTGAGGAATCCGGCCACCGCCCGGAAGGTCGCCGATCCGAGGACGGGGGTGCACTCGTGCGCATTGGTCTGCTCACCGAGAGTGGCGGTCCGTACGCTTCCGGTGAAGCGCGTGGCTGGCGCGACCGGCTCGTGTGCGGGCTCACCGGCCACGAGTTCGAGGTCTACGCGCTGGCGCGCGACACCGCGCGGGAGCCCCTCCCGGACGGCCGGATCCGGACGGTGCACACCGCGCCGCTGTACGGCGAGCTGCCCGACGAGCACCGCTGGTGGCCCGGCGGTGTCCGCCCCCGCGGCGGCCGGCGCGGCGCCGCCGCCGGTGCGGGCCGCCGCGAACGCCGCCGCTTCGCCCAGCACTTCGCCGACCTCACCGCCGCGTTCTGCGGCGCGCCCGGCGAGCCGTCCGGCCCGGCGGCGGACGCGGCCGACGCCGGGGACGCCAGTGCGCGGGGCGCGGGCCGGAAGAGCGCCGCCGACGCCGGGGCGGGACGCCAGGCGGACCGTTTCGCCAGTGGGCTGTACGGCCTCGCGGACCTCGCCCGCGCCACCGGCGCGCTGCCCGAACTGCTCCGCTCCGAGACGGCCGTACGCGTCCTCGAAGCGGCCTGCCGGGCGTCCGGCGCCGTGGCGGCCGCGCGCGCCGCCCAGGTGAGCGACCTGCTGGCGCTCACCGAGGCGCTGGAGACCGCGCTGCGCCCGCTGTCGCTGGACTGGTACGGGGACGGGCCCGGCGGGCAGCACGACGGCATGCCCGGCGGCCGGTACGGCACGGGCCGGGGGCTCGCCGGCGCCGACCTCTGCCACGTCACGTGCGGTGGTCCCGCGGCGCTCGCCGGACTCCTGGCCAAACGCTTCTGCAGCACTCCGCTCCTGGTCACCGAGTACGGCGTGCGGCTGCGCGAGCACTATCTGGCGCGCGCCGCAGCGCCGCTCAGCGCACCCGTGCACGCCCTGCTGGCCGCTTTCGAGGGCGCGCTGGCCACCGAGACGTACCGCAGCGCCGACCTGATCACGCCGGGCAGCACCCGCATCCGCCGCTGGCAGGAGCGGTGCGGCGCGCCCCGTGACCGGCTCCGCACGGTCTACCCGGGCATGGACGCCGGGCCGTTCGCCGCCGTCCCGGACGCCGCGGCCGACGGGACCAAGACCCTGGTGTGGGTCGGGACCGTGGCGCCGGAGAAGGACCTCATCGGGCTGCTGCACGCCTTCGCCCAGGTCCGCGCCGCCGAGCCGGACGCCACCCTGCGGATCATCGGCTCGCCCGGGGACGACCCCGAGGCGCCCGCCTATCTGGCGCACTGCCGGGCGCTGGCCGCGCAGCTCTTCCCCGACGAGGCCGCCGACGCCGTCACGGTCGGCGACAATCCCGTCTCCTTCGAGGAGATCGGCGATCCCGGGCTGCCGCGCCCGGCCGACGCGTACGAAGCGGGTTCGGTGCTGGTGCTCTCCAGCGTCGTCGGGGGCTTCCCGAGGACGCTGGTGGAGGCGATGTTCTGCGGCCGCGCCACGGTCTCCACCGACGTGGGCGCGGTCTGCGAGGTCATCGGCGGCACGGGCCTGGTCGTACCGCCGCGCAACCCCCGGGCGCTGGCCGAGGCGTGCACCGCGCTGCTCGGTGACCCGGACCGGCGGGCCCGGCTGGGCGCGGCCGCTCGCGCGCGGGCACTCGAACTGTTCACCGTCGAGCAGAACATCGCGGCATTTCGTGGCATCTACCTGGAGCTGATGTCGCAGATCCCGGTGTGCCACGCGGAGCGGGACGTGGACGGCGCGCCGCGCCTCTTCGCGCGTACCGCTGAATCGCATCTGCCGGGCCAGTGGTCCGCCACCGGCCCGTCGTCCGCGCCGCAGGAGCGCGGCCACACCCCCAGCTGGGCCCGACCGCCCGCGGGACCGGACCACGCCGGGCCGCGGGTGCCGGCCGGCATGGCCCGGACGAGAGGAGGAGGCGACGCATGACCGCGTACCGGACGCGGGCCGCGCACCGGCCCGACACCCCCACCACCCCGCGCAGCCCCGGGGGCTGGGACACCCGCTCCCGGGCGGTGCTCGGCGGCACCGCCGGGGGAGAGGCGGCCCCCGCTGGGGACGCGGCCGAACCCGGAGGTCCCGCCGTCGGCGGAGCAGCACTCGGAAGCGGTGCGGCCGGCGCGCCCCGGAAGAGCGGCGGGACGCGTGCCCCGGAGGGCGGCGCGAAGCGGGCCCCCGGGAGCGCGCGGAAGCCGCGCCCCGAGGACGGGCCCCACGCCGCGCACGACTCCGCCCCCGAAGAGGGCCCCGCCCGGAAGGCCCCGCCCCGAAGAGGTCCGGCCGACCCCGTACGGGAGCTGATGCACCGCCACCGCGAGCTGTGCGAACGGGCCGTTGACCCCCTGGAGATCGCCGCCGGGCTGGAGGCGCACGGCGTGACCGACCGCACCGCGGCCCGCTTCCGGCACCGCGACGTCTTCTCGCTCGCCGAGGAGCTCTACGCCCGCGTGCCGCGCGCCGACGCCGCCGAGGCCGCGCCGCGCGCCGCCGACCCGGCGCCGCTGCCGGCCCGCTGGGTGCGGGCCGCGCTGCAGGTGCTGCCCGGCGCGCTCGCCGCGGCCACCGTCGCCGCCGTCGCCTCGGTCCAGGGCCCGGCGGCAGCGCCGTACGTCCGCCCGGCCCTGGCCGCCGTCGGCGCGGTGTGCGTGGTCCTGGCGCTGCGGCTGTGCCTGCGGAGCGGCCCGCTGGGCCACGGGCAGCGCACCGGAGGCGCTGCGGCCCTGTGGACCTGCTGGCTCGCCGGGTACGCGCTCTTCGGTGACCGGCTGTTCGGCCTGCTGCTCACC
>NZ_PQSQ01000185.1 GCF_002920575.1 Streptomyces sp. Ru73
TCACCCCGTTGGCAGCCAGCTCACCCTTCCTGCGAGGAGGGCGTAGCCGGTGAATGCGACTAGGTCGATGGTGGCATGGGCGGCGATGAGGGGGGCGATGCGTCCACAGCGGCGGTAGATAAGTACGAAGAGTGCGCCCATGACGATGTTGCCGATGAAGCCGCCGATGCCCTGGTACAGGTGGTACGAGCCGCGGAGGACCGAGCTGGTGAGGAGGGCGGCCGTCGGTGACCAGCCCAACTGGCCGAGGCGGCGCAGCAGGTAGCCCAGGACGATCACTTCTTCGACCACCGCGTTCTGGACGGCCGAGGCGATCAGGACCGGGAACTTCCACCAGACGTCGGGGAGCGATTCGGGGACGACGGTGAGGTTGGCGCCGGCCGCCCGGGCGGCCAGGTAGAGCAGCAGGCCGCTGCCTCCGATGGCGGCTGCCACCAGGAGGCCCCAGCCGAGGTCGAAGGCGGGGCGCCGGCGGTCGAGGCCGAGGGCGGGCAGGCCGCCCGCGCGCTCCCTGTGGAGCAGGTGGGCGACGAGCAGTACGGGGACGAGCGCGGTGGCGATCCCGAAGAGCTGCCAGGCCAGGTCGAGCCAGGGGCGGCCGGGTGCCTGGGAGCTGTTGAGGTTCGCGGCCTGGTCCGCGAGGCCGCCGGGTTTGGTGAGGGAGCCCACGAAGCTGATGAGGGCCGATACGGCGCTGGCTCCGAGGGAGAGCGCGAGGACGATCAGCGTCTCGTTCCTCAGTGTGCCGCGCGTGAGGCCGTCGGAGGGGCCGTCGTCGGGGCGAGGTTCAGCAACGGGGTGCACTTCGGACTGCACGCCTGCCTCCAGTTCCGCGGTAGCGCCGGTACGCGTCCACTGCCCCGCCAGGGTCTCGAAGGCGGGTACGAGGAGGGCGCGCGACAGGCCGGAACGCGCGCCGTCCGCGAGGCGTTTCCCTTGTGCGTCGTCGCGTGCGGGGCGGATTGTCCGCCGCTGGGCGCCACGATGCGGACGGGAAGGTGCACCGCAGTGGAAGGTCACAGCTTGCCCCAGGTTCCTGGGGGCGTCAGCACGGGGGGGTGCGGTGTGCGGTGCGGACGGCGGCTTCGCGGCAGTGCAGGGGCGCCCGTTCGGGCCGCGCGCCCCTGCTTCCTGCGTGCGTGACGTGCCCGCGTGTCCGCTGCCCGGGCCGTTGCCTGCTACCCGAAGTCCTCCAGTGGCCATTCGTGCACCGGCCGCCCGTCGTGCATCAGTTCGCTGTAGCGGCGGGTCATGGCGGCCAGGGCTTCCTTGCGGTCGAGGCCCTTCTGCAGTGCGCGGTGATAGGCGGCGGCCTGCCAGGAGGCGCCGTTGACGCGGCGGCGGCAGCGGGCCTCGATGACGCCGAGGTAGTGGTCGCGGTCGGCGGGGGCCACGCCCCAGCCGTCGAGGCCGGCGGCGGCCATGGGCAGAAGTTCCTGGAGGACGAGGCGTACGGCGGGGATCTGGGCGATGCCTCCGGAGCGGCCGGGGCGCGGCCACTGGAGGGCGGCGTCGATGCCGTAGCGGCAGGCGGTCTCGAAGTTCTCCTCGGCGGCGGCGAACGGCAGCCGGGTCCAGACGGGCCGGGGGTCGTCGGCGAGGGCGCGTACGAGGCCGTAGTAGAAGGCGGCGTTGGCGATCACGTCGGTGACGGTCGGGCCGGCGGGCAGGACGCGGTTCTCGACGCGGAGGTGGGGGACGCCTTCGGTGACGGCGTAGACGGGGCGGTTCCAGCGGTAGACCGTGCCGTTGTGCAGGATCAGTTCGGAGAGTTCCGGTACGCCGCCCTTCTCCAGGACGGCGAGCGGGTCCTCCTCGCCGCACTTGGGGATGAGCGGCGGGAAGTAGCGGACGTTCTCCTCGAAGAGGTCGTAGGCCGAGTCGATCCAGCGTTCGCCGAACCAGGTGCGGGGGCGGACGCCCTGGGCCTGGAGTTCGGGCGGGCGGGTGTCGGTGGACTGCTGGAAGACGGGCGGCCGGGATTCGCGCCACAGTTCGCGGCCGAAGAGGAAGGGCGAGTTGGCGCCGATGGCGATCTGGACGGCGGTGAGCGCCTGGGCGGCGTTCCATACGGCGGCGAAGCGGCCGGGGGTGACCTGGAGGTGGAGCTGTACGGAGGTGCAGGCGGCTTCGGGCGCGATGGAGGGTGAGGTGGCGGTGAGCCGTTCCACCCCTTCGATGTCGATCTCGAAGTCCTCGCCGCGTGCTGCGCGCATCTCGTCGTTGAGGAGTGTGTAGCGGTCGGCCTCGGAGAGGTTGGAGGAGACCAGGTCGTCGGCGGTGAGGGTGGGCAGGATGCCGATCATGACGATGCGGGCCGCGACCTCGCGGGCCTTGCGGTCGGCGTAGGCGAGGCCGGTGCGCAGTTCTTCGGCGAGCTGGTCCAGTACGCGTCCGGAGAGGCGGTGCGGGAGGATATTGACTTCCAGGTTGAACTGGGCGAGCTCGGTCTGGAAATCCCTGCTGGCGATGCGTTCCAGCACCTCGGAGTTCATCATCCTGGGCATGCCGTCGGCGCTGGCAAGATTCAATTCTATCTCGAGCCCCATGAGGTTCTTGGGGCGGTCGAACCGCTTCTCGTCGAGTAGCCTCGTCAATCCCTCCAGGCACTCGTTGAGCCTTCTTCGATAACGCTGCCGGTCGCCGGGATCAATTCCACCGGCAGTGACCTTCTCCCCCATCGGAGCGTCCCTCCTGACATGGCCGACCCGCGGCCGCGGGTCCGTGCGGTCGATGATGCCCGGCAATCGGTTCGATAACGCCTCGGGGGGCCGGGTGCCCCCGATAGGCTGGGGAGGTCGGACCGAATGGCACATTCCGAGGGCATACGGCGGGGGCTCGGGCCCCGCGCATTGTCCCTGTTCCAAAGCACGATGACATCCGGCCGACCGCGCCGTCGAGGTAATCCGAGGTCCGCGCGCCGGCGGGGTGCATAATTGCATCGAAAACACCGTGGAGAACGGGCTGTATTTCGTCTTGCCAAAAATCTCCGTCAGCGGTAGCCGAAACGAGCACTGAACACCTGTCGTATAAACTTCGTGGACGAGGCAGAGAGTTGGCGCCCAGCTAGCGGGGCATTTCCGAGGCTGAGGCACAGCGGCTGACACCCCCGCCGGGCCACGGCCTGGTCGGCCACGCTCTGCTCCCGCCTGCTGACAGCGCCGTCCGCACTTGCCCAGCACCACCGTGTCTCCCAAGTGAGAGGCGACCCACCATGCCGCTGCATGTACCCCCTGCTCCCGCTCCCGCCCTGCGCAGCGTCCTCACCGCCCTCGGTTCTCCTACCGCCGTACGTGAGGCCCCGACTCCCGCCCTCCGTGTCCACCAGGGACCGCTGCGTCCCGAACGGCCCCTGCCCGTCCATGTGCTCGACGACGTCTCCCGTCGCGGCACCCCGCGTACCCGCCTGACCGGCTGGCGATTCCTCATCCGTGGTGGCGAGCGTGCGCTGGCCACGGCGGACGCCATGCTCACGCCGGACGGCTGGGCGTTCTCGCACTTCGGTGAGGGGCCGTACGTGACCGCGATCGAACGGGCCCTGCATCAGGCGGAGTCCGTGCCCGCCGACTATCAGCCACGGCTGCTGTCCGTGCCGGAGCTGTACATGCTCACGCTGTGGCTGCACGAGGACGTCACGGCGGACGGTGCCGAAGGCTGCCCGGCGCCCGGGGACCTGCTGGTCCCACTGGCCCCGGCGCCGCCCGGCATCGCCGCTCACCGGCCGCACCGTGTCGCCGATCTCCTGTCCCGCCTCACGCTGCGCATCGCGCCGGCACCTCTGCTCGGCTCGCCGGCCTAGGGTCCCGGTGTGCGGCGTCCCTCGAAGCGCCGCCGACTGGGCAGGCAGCTCCTTGCCGGAGTGCGCCCCGCGGTTCTCCTCACCGCGGGGCGCACTGCTGTCCAAGGGCGCCCGCTTTCGTACGGCTGCGCCTACGTACGGGGGCTCGTGCGCGGCTGCACGGCTGTCCGACCACTCCTCCGAACGCGCCGTTCCCCCAGCGAACTAGCCCGGAATGACCAGGCGGAACCACCCGGAGGTGCGGTCTCCGGGGCGGCAACCGCCCGCACGGGTGATGCGTCCCTACCGAGTAAGTACCGCTGCTGCGAAATCCCTGCGGAATCACGTCCGTAGAGCAACACTGGGAGCGAACTACCGAACGGGGGAGGCGGCCATGAACACCTCATCGCGTCGCAGGAAGACGTCCACCACCACACCGCAGCGAAAGACAGCATCCATGTGCCAGCACCAGCCACCGTGTCCGTCAGCAGAGTCCGCCGACCGGGAGGCCGCCCATCTCGTGGCGCACCACCCGGAGCAGGGCTGGAGCCTGTTGTGCAACGGCGTCCTCCTCTTCGAGGACACCGGTGAGCTCCTGCCGGACGGGCAGGTCATCGACCCGCACCGGCCGATGGGCACCGGGCAGGTCGTCACCGCAGCCTGATGCGGTGAGCGGGAACGGAACGAGCAGGGCCCCCGGCGGAGATCGCCGAGGGCCCTTTTGTGTGCGGGCGCCCGTGCCGTGCGGTCACGGGCGCCGGACGGCGGTCAGCCGTCGTAGTCCTCCAGCGGCGGGCAGGAGCACACGAGGTTGCGGTCGCCGAAGGCGCCGTCGATGCGGCGCACCGGCGGCCAGTACTTGGCGGCGGGGTCGACGCCGGCCGGGTGGACGGCTTCCACGCGGGTGTAGGGGTGGGTCCACTCGCCGGTGAGGGAGGCCGCGGTGTGCGGGGCGTTGCGGAGCGGGTTGTCGTCCTTGTCCCACTCCCCCGTGCCGACCTTCTCGATCTCCGCGCGGATGGCGATCATCGCGTCGCAGAACCGGTCCAGTTCGGCGAGGTCCTCGCTCTCGGTCGGCTCGATCATGAGCGTGCCGGCCACGGGGAAGGACATCGTCGGGGCGTGGAAGCCGTAGTCGATCAGGCGCTTGGCGACGTCGTCGATGCTGACGCCGGTGGCCTTGGTCAGCGGCCGTACG
>NZ_PQSQ01000186.1 GCF_002920575.1 Streptomyces sp. Ru73
ACCACCGGAGCCGGCAGCGGTGGAAGCCGGGGGCGGGGGAGTCGCGGCCGGCCATGCCGCGGGCGGTGCCGAGGCGGCGACCGGGGACCGTCCCGCCGTACCGGCCGCCGCCCGGCCGCCCCGCTTCCTCGGACTCGCGGCGACGCTGCTGCGCGCCGACCCCCGGCGCGTGCAGCCCCTGCTCTGCCGCTGGTTCGACGACGAGCGCCCGCTGCAACGCGGGCCGGGGGCCGTGAGGAGGGGAACGGAGGGGAGCGGCGGTCCCGCGCTGTCCGACGGGGCCGATGAGACCGGCGGGGGCGTCCACGGGCTCCCTTCGGCCCGCGTGGACGGTCCAGCCGACGGCGCTCCGCCCCAGGAGCCGACCGTCGCCGCTGCCGCGCAGGCCCTGCTGCACACCCACCGGCGTCGCGCGACCGACGCCCTCACCGAGGCGCTGGCCGCCGCCGCGCACCCGCGCGCCGACGAACTCCTCACCGCCCTCGCCGAGGACGAGCCCGCGGCGCTCTGCCGCGCCGTGGACCGCTGGTCCCGCGACGACCGGCCCGCGCGCCGGGCGGCCGCCGCCACGTACGCACTGGCCGCCGCCGCGCATGCCACCGGCGACGCGGACCGCGAACTGCTCCGCCGGGCCGCCCGCACGCTCCTGGACCGGCCGGGCGACCAGGACGTGCACGGGCGCGCGCTGGCCCTGCTCGTGGGCACCGGGCCACCCGTTCCCGGTACCTGGACCATGCACTGGCCCGCTTCACGGCGGGTGATCACGCGCTGCCGCCCGCGGCCTTCGCCGCCGCCCTCACCAGCCACCCCGAACCGGTGCTCGCCGCCTTCGGCACCCGGCTGCGCCGCTCGCCGTCGCCCTCGCCCGGCGGCAGCGGCCCGGCAGCCGAACCGGACGCCGAGCCGGGCGTGGACGGCACCGCCGAGGCCGTGCTGCGTACGCTCGCCGGCGTCTCGACGCCCGCGCTCGCCGGCCGGGCCGCGGCCCTCGTCGACGAGTACGCCCTCCGCTTCCCCTGGTCGGCGGCCCGCCCCGTGGCGGACTTCGTGGCCCGCCGCCTGGAGGCCGGGCCCGGCGCCCGCACGGTGCTGCGGCCGCTCGCCGTACGGCTGCTGACCGCCCACGCCGCGCCCGTCCGGTGCGCACTCGTGCCCGTACTGGCCGGGCCGGGCAGCACCGCGTCCCGGCCGCTCCGCCAGGAACTGCTGGACGTCCTGCTGGAGCGCGAGGACAGCGGCGGCGGGCGCCCGGCCCCCGCGCCCGACGCCACCGTGCTGGACGCGCTGCTGTGCGCCGCTGCCCAGGGCGCAGGACGCCGCCCCGAAGCGCAGACCCGTGACCTCGTGCACCGCACCGGCATGCTGCACGTGCGGACGACGGAGGGCGCGGCCCGCTTCGACCGGCGCCTGGTCGAGCTGGGCCGGGTGCTGCCGGAGTTCGCCGCGATGGTACGGACGTGGCTGGCCGCGGCCCCCGCGGAATGGGCCGCCGTCGTGGGCCCCAGCGCCCGCGCCATGCTCGGCCCCCGCCACCCGGCCGACCTCCCGCAGCCCGCCACGCCGCCCCTGGCCCCGCCCTCGGTACCGGCTCCGGGCGCCGCGCCTGCTGCCGCTGCCACCGCCGCTGCCCGGACCGCGCCGCCCTCGGTACCGGCTCCGACGCGGCCCGCGGTGCCGCCGTCGGGAATTCCGGCCTCGGGTCTCCCGGCCTCCGCCAGTCCGGCCTCCGCCGTCCCGGCACCCGGCGTCCCGGCTTCTGCCGGTCCGTCCCCGGCCAGGCCCGCCAAGGGCTTCCGGAGCCTGGCGATGGCGCACAGCACGTCCGGCGCGCCTGCGCAGGGCGCCCCGCACCCGGCCTGAGCCGCCCCCGGCACGGGGCCGCGCGCCCGGCCCCGCCTGCGCTCCCCGGCCGCCCCGCGCGCGGGCGGCCGAGGTGAGCCCACCCTTCGCGCCAACCACACCGTCCGGCATGGCAGTCTTAGACCTGCGCAATGCCGTATCGGTGTAGTGAACAGACAAGAGTTCGGGCAAGGAGCGGGCACAGTGCAGCGCTGGCGTGGCTTGGAGGACATCCCCGAGGGCTGGGGGCGCAGCGTCGTCACCATCGGCTCGTACGACGGCGTGCACCGCGGGCATCAGCTGATCCTCGGCAAGGCCGTGGCGCGCGCCCGCGAGCTGGGCGTACCGGCCGTGGTGGTCACCTTTGACCCGCACCCGAGCGAGGTGGTGCGGCCCGGCACCCACCCGCCGCTGCTCGCGCCGCACCACCGGCGTGCCGAGCTGATGGCCGAACTGGGCGTGGACGCCGTGCTGATCCTGCCCTTCACCAAGGAGTTCTCGAAGCTGGCGCCCGCCGACTTCGTGGTGAAGGTGCTGGTCGACAAGTTGCACGCGAAGCTCGTCGTGGAAGGCCCCAACTTCCGCTTCGGGCACAAGGCGGCGGGCAGCGTCGAGACGCTCGCCGAGCTCGGCCGGACCTACGACTACGACGTCGAGGTCGTCGACCTCTTCGAGCGCGGCGAGGCGGGCGACGGCGAGCCGTTCTCCTCCACGCTCACCCGCCGGCTGGTCGCGGCCGGCGACATGGCCGGCGCCGCCGAGGTACTCGGCCGTCCGCACCGCGTCGAGGGCGTCGTCGTACGCGGCGCCCAGCGCGGCCGTGAACTGGGCTTCCCGACCGCCAACGTCGAGACCCTGCCGCACACCGCGATTCCCGCCGACGGCGTGTACGCGGGCTATCTGCACGTCGAGGGCGAGGCGATGCCCGCCGCGATCTCGGTCGGCACCAACCCGCAGTTCGACGGCAAGATCCGCACCGTCGAGGCGTACGCCATCGACCGCGTCGGGCTCGACCTGTACGGCCTGCACGTCGCCGTCGACTTCGTCGCGTACATCCGCGGCCAGGAGAAGTTCGACACGCTCGACGCGCTGCTGGAGCGGATGGCCCTGGACGTGAAGCAGGCCCGCGCACTGGTCACCCAGGGCCCGGAGCCCACGCCCTGAGCCTGTCCATGACGCTGTGACATGAGTGAACCCCCTTGCACCGCAAGGGGGTTCACTCATTTTCACTCATGCACGGGCTACTGCTGCGGAGGCTGCTGCCACCCCGGCTGCGGACCGGGCTGCTGCGCCCCCTGCTGCTCGGGCTGTCCGGGCTGTCCCGGCTGTGCGGCCTGTCCGGCGGGCGGCTGCTGCCCCGGCTGTCCGGCGGGCGGCTGCTGGCCGGGCTGCTGGGGGTACCCGTAGCCGTACTGCCCGCCGGGCTGCGGCTGTTGCTGCTGCGGCGCGTACTGCTGCGGGGGCTGCTGCTGCCACCCCGGCTGCGGGCCCGGCTGGCCGGGCTGCCCCGGGTACTGACCGGGCTGCCCCGGCTGGCCGGGGTACTGACCCGGCTGCGGCTGCCCCGGCACCTGCCCGGGCCCCTGCGGGAACCCGCCCGGCATCGGCGGCGCCGCGCTCGGCGGCTGGTGCCCGCCGCTCTCCTGCTGCGTCCACAGGCCCTGCGCCGACTGCGCCCGCGAGAAGTCCTCCGCGACCATCGCCGAGAGGTTGAAGTACGCCTCGCGGGTACGCGGCCGCATCATGTCGAGGTCGACCTCGGCACCCGCCGACAGGTGCTCGTCGAACGGCACGACGACCACTCCGCGGCAGCGCGTCTCGAAGTGCGACACGATGTCCTCGACCTTGATCATCTTGCCGGTCTCGCGCACCCCGGAGATGACCGTGATGCTGCGCGAGACGAGATCGGCGTAACCATGCGCGGAGAGCCAGTCCAGCGTCGTACTGGCGCTGCTCGCACCGTCCACCGACGGCGTGGAGATGATGATGAGCTGGTCCGCGAGATCCAGCACACCGCGCATCGCGCTGTAGAGCAGGCCCGTGCCGGAGTCCGTCAGGATGATCGGGTACTGCTGGCCCAGGATGTCGATGACGCGGCGGTAGTCCTCGTCGTTGAAGGTCGTCGAGACGGCCGGGTCGACGTCGTTGGCGAGGATCTCCAGCCCGGACGGCGCCTGCGAGGTGAACCGCCGGATGTCCATGTAGCTGTTGAGGTACGGGATCGCCGTGACCAGGTCGCGGATGGTCGCGCCGGTTTCCCGGCGCACACGGCGCCCGAGCGTGCCGGCGTCCGGGTTGGCGTCGATCGCGATGACCTTGTCCTGCCGCTCCGTCGCCAGCGTGGCGCCCAGCGCGGTGGTGGTCGTGGTCTTGCCCACACCGCCCTTGAGGCTGATCACCGCGATGCGGTAGCAGGAGAGGACCGGCGTACGGATCAGCTCCAGCTTGCGCTGGCGCTCGGCCTCCTCCTTCTTGCCGCCGAACTTGAAGCGGGAGTTGCCGGGCTGGTTGGCGCCCGGCTTGCGGACCTTCTGCTTGCCCTTGATCAGGCGCTCGGAGGACAGCTCGACGGCCGCGGTGTAACCGAGCGGCGCACCGGCCGGGCCGTTGCCCTGCTGCTGACCCGGCATCTGCCCCTGGCCCTGGCCAGGGCCCTGACCGGGCGCGGGGGCCGGCCAGGCACCGGCGCGCGGGTCGGCGTTCTGGGCGGCGCCGGGGTGACCCGGCTGCCCCGCCTGCGGCTGCTGCCCGTGCGGCGGCTGACCGGGGCCGGGCTGCCCGTACGGGTTGGGCTGCGCATTCGGCTGCGGCTGGGCGCCGGGCTGACCCTGCTGACCGGGCTGGGCCTGGGGCTGGCCGGGGGCCGCGGACTGCTGCTGGGGGTACCCGTAGCCGGGCTGGCCCTGGGCGGGCTGGGGGTAGCCGTATCCGGGCTGCGGTCCGGGCGTACCGGGCGCGGCGCC
>NZ_PQSQ01000187.1 GCF_002920575.1 Streptomyces sp. Ru73
CGGCGCGCGCCGGGCGCATCCGGCCGCGCGGAGTGCGCCGGGGCACGGAGGTGGGCGGCACATCCTGACATGAGGAGCATGCCGAAGGCAGCCGCCAGCACCGCCGCGCGGCTAAAATTCACGGATCGCAAGGTCAATCAGGACTCCCGGGTCGTCGGGCCCATCATGACGGGTGCCCAGCGCGTACTCCTGCTGGACCCGGGCCTTCCCCACCGCCGCGGATGAGGGAGAATGAAGGCTCTGCCAGGGTGGGTTGTCCGAGTTGGGGCAGTTTGGTGTTGAGGTTGCCAACTCGGCTGGATTGCAGAGGGGATTCAGTGGGCGACGAGGACGCCAAGGGCGCCAAGGACGGCGAGCCGGGCCGGCTGCTCGCCGGCCGCTACCGGCTGGCCGATGTCCTCGGCCGGGGTGGCATGGGCACGGTCTGGCGGGCGCGGGACGAGGTCCTCGGTCGCACGGTCGCGGTGAAGGAACTGCGCTTTCCGGGCGGGGTCGAGGAGGACGAGAAGCGCCGCCTGATCACCCGTACGCTGCGCGAGGCGAAGGCGATCGCCCGGATCCGCAACAACGGCGCGGTCACGGTCTACGACGTGGTCGACGAGGACGACCGCCCCTGGATCGTCATGGAGCTGGTCGAGGGCCGCTCGCTCGCCGAGGTGATCCGCGACGACGGCGCGCTGACCCCGCGCCGCGCCGCCGAGGTCGGCCTCGCCGTCCTGGACGTGCTGTGCGCCGCGCACCGCGAGGGCATCCTGCACCGCGACGTGAAGCCGTCCAACGTCCTGATCGCCGAGGACGGCCGGGTCGTGCTCACCGACTTCGGCATCGCCCAGGTCGAGGGCGACCCCTCCGTCACCTCCACCGGCATGCTCGTCGGCGCCCCCTCGTACATCGCGCCGGAGCGCGCCCGCGGCCAGAAGCCCGGCCCGCCCTCCGACCTGTGGTCGCTCGGCGGCCTGCTGTACGCCTGCGTCGAGGGCGTGCCCCCGTACGACAAGGGATCCGCGATCGCCACCCTGACCGCGGTGATGACCGAGCCGGTCGACCCGCCCAAGAACGCCGGCGCGCTCGAAGAGGTCATCTACGGCCTGCTGGTGAAGGACCCGGCGCAGCGGCTGTCGGCCGAGGCGGCCCGCGCGCTGCTGACGGACGCCGTCAACGCGCCCGAGGACACCGGCCCCGAGCCGCCCGGTAAGCCCGCCGAGTCGACGCGCATGATGGCGCTGCCGCCGAAGCCCGCGGCCCCGCCGAGACCCTCCGCCGCCTCCGCGGGCGCGGCCGCCGAGCCCGCCAGGGAGCGGATGCGCGGCGCCCTGAAGTCCGTACGCAACGCCGCGGCCGCCTCCGCGACCCGTTCCGAGCCGGCGCCCGGCGTCGCGCCCGCCTCCGGCCGCACGCCGGCGGGCGCGACACGGGCCTCGCTGACCGACGTGGTACCGAAGCGCACGCTCCTGATCGTCGCGGTGATCGTCGTCCTCGCGGTGCTCGGCACGGTCCTCGCCTTCGCGCTGAGCAGCGGTGACGACAAGGGGAACAAGGGCGCGGCCGAGGGCAGGCGGAGCGCCGACGCGACGCCCGCCTCCGACGAGCCCGGCAAGGACGGCAAGGCGAGCCCGCAGACCAACAGCGCCTCGCCGGCCGAGTCGGCGAGCGAGAAGGCCAAGGGCGGCGGCGAAGCGGACGAGAACGAGCCCGACGAGAACGAGCCGGACGAGGACGAGGGCGGCGGCCAGGACCTCCCGAAGGGCTTCGTGAAGATCTCCAACGGCGGGTTCCACTTCTCGATGGCGATGCCGAAGGGCTGGAAGCAGACCGACACGGCGGGCCAGAACTCGGGCGCCATATACAGCGCCTCCGGCGGCTTCCCGCGCATTCAGGTCGACTACACCGGAAAGCCGACGGGCGACGCCGCGGCGGCCTGGCGGAGCCTGGAGCCCGCGGTGCGCGGCAGCAGCTCCGGCTACCACCTCATCGGCATCAAGAAGACCGACTGGCGGGACTACCCGACCGTCGCCGACTGGTCCTTCACCCGCGAGCAGCACGGTCAGAAGGTGCGCGTGCTGAACCGCGGCTTCAAGGCCGACGACAGCCACGGCTACGCCATCATGATCAGCTGCAAGGCGGGCACCTGGTCGGACAAGGAATGCCGGCAGCTCCGCGAGACCGCCTTCCGCACGTTCAAGGTGAAGGACTGACTCCTCCTCAGTGCGCTGAGGTCGTCCCCTTGTGGTGAAGAGCTGACGCCTCCTGGGGGAAGCCGGTCCTCCCGTGCCTCTTGAGACGCCGTCCCCGCGTGCCCCGTTGGCAGAAAGCTGCCGGGGCGGGCGGGGACTGTTGCGCCGAGCGGTCCCCAGGCGCACCCGGGACACGTATCGTGGCACCGCATAGACCGTAGGCTGCCGTATATCGGCAGTATTGCGACCAGAACTGACCACGCATCGCTCCGCCGGGGGGTAGGAACGGTGCGTCAGGTGGCCGCGGGTATCGCGCGCACTGGGGAGGCGTCGTGGACGAGTACGCGGGGCGAGTGCTCGCCGAGCGCTACCGCCTGCCCCTCCCGCCGCCGGACGCGCCCGAACCGGCCCTGGTGCGCGCGCTGGACACGCACAGCGGCCAGCAGGTGCTGGTCCGTCAGGTCCCGCTGCCGGAGGTCGTGGACGCGGAGCTGGTGGACGAGTACGACACGGACGACGCGCCCGGCGGGGGATACGGCGACGCGGGGCGGTCCCGGCATACAGGTGCCGGGACCGGCGGTGGGTACGGTGACGCCGGCCGGGCCAGGCGTACGGGTGCCGGCGGCGGCTCGCGGGCCGACCGCGATCCGTCCGACCCGGTGGTGCGGCGCGCCCTGGAGGCCGCTACGGCCGCCGCGCGCCTGCCCGACCACCCCCGGCTCGACCAGGTCTTCGACGTCTTCGCGCAGGACGGCAGCCTGTGGATCGTCAGCGAGCTGATCCCCGCGCGGCCGCTGTCCGCGCTGCTCGCCGACCGCACGCTGTCCCCGCACCGTGCCGCGGAGATCGCCGCCGACATCCTGGCCGCCCTGCGCACCCTGCACGCGCACGGCTGGACGCACCGCAACATCACCCCGCGCACGGTCCTGGTCTGCGACGACGGCCGCGTCGTCCTCACCGGCCTGGCCGCCGGCGCCGCGGAAGAGGCCCTGTGCGGCTACGACCCGGTCCCGCGCGCATCGGCTTCGCACGAAGGGGGCCGTGGTGAGCTGGCTCCGCGTGAGTCGGCCCCGCCTCCGGGCGCCGTTCATCCGGGCGTTGTGCGGGAGTGGCGCGCGGGGGGTGCGCCTTCGGGGGCGGCGGACAGTGGAGCTTCGGGGGCGGCGGGAGGCGGGCCTTCGGGGGCGGCGCCGGGCCAGAGCTCGAGTGCGGGCCGGGGGGCCGGTGCGCCCGGTGGGCCGGGGGCGCGGGTGTCGGCGGCCGAGGGGGCGCGGCGGGGCGGGGTGACGCGGGCTGTGCCGGGGGCGGGCGTTGAGCCGCACGGTGGGGCGGCAGGGGCGCGCGGGCCGCAGGCTGTACCGGGCGAGCGGGCTGCCGTACCGGGGGAGCGGTCCGCCGCACCAGGGGAGCGGCCTGCACCGGGTGAACGGCCTGCCGTACCGGGTGAGCAGCGGGGCCGGGGGCCGGTGGACCGGCCTTCTGCTCCAGGGGCCGGGGCGGCCGTACGGGGAGCCGGGCAGCAGCCCGGGAGCGGGACCGGGGGCGGACCGGGCGTGCCGGCGCGTGAGGCGTCCGGGGCCGGGGCGGCCGAGGACGAGGCGCGGCGGGCGCGGGCCGGGGCGATCGCCGCCTACCGGGCCGGCGCCAGGGCCGCGGCGGCCCGCACCGCGCACGACGCACATGCGGCGCCCCGCACGGACCGGGGCGGCGCCGCGCCCGAGGGCGGCCGCCCGCACGACCAGGAGCAGCAGCACGGGCAGCAGTTCACCCCGTACCGGGACCACATCGGGCCGGACGCAGGGCCGGGACAGGGGCACCCCGGCAACGACCGCAGGGCCGACGACCGGCCGGGTGGCGACCGGCCGACCGCCGAGCGCCCGGGTGGCGACCGGCTCGGCAACGGTCGCCCGCCCGCGAACGGTGGGCCCGCGCAGGGGAACCGTTCCGCCGCCCTGCCGCCGGGCCCTCCTGGCGTACCGCCGTACCGTCCGGGCCCGCCGCAGGGCCGTCCCGCGGCGCCGCCGTCCGGATCTGCGGGGCTGCCGCCCGGTCCGCCGGGCGTCCTCCCGCAGCGGCCGCCCCAGGGCACCCCGTGGCATGGCCAGGGCGCGCCGTCGGCGCAGCGTCAGGGGCCGGGCACGCCGCCCGCTCCGCGGCACCCCGCGCAGCCGGGCAGCGCCACGTACGGCGGCGGGCTGCCGGGCCCGGTACGCCGTCCGCAGGGCGGTACGCCCGCGCTGCCCACGGCCGGTCATGCCGGTCAGGCCGGGGCGGTCCCCGGTCCCGCCGGACCGCCCCCGGCGCGCACGGGCACCGGTGCGGGCATGGGCGCGGGTACGGGCCGGGCCGCGGGCGCGGTCCCCGCACCGCGCAACGGCGCCCCGTCCGGCGCGCAGTCCGGGCCGGGCACCGGCGTGCCGTCCGGCGTACGGCCGGGGCCGGGCACCGGCGTGCAGCCCGGGCCGGGCACCCGCGCGCGGTCGGACGCGGACACCGGGGGCGTACCCCCGGGCGCGGGGACCGGCAACGCGCTGGCGGCCGAGCGGGCGCGTCAGGCGCGGATC
>NZ_PQSQ01000188.1 GCF_002920575.1 Streptomyces sp. Ru73
GCCCGCACCCGCCCCGGCCAGCGCCAGGGCCGCCACCACGGCGAGCACGACCGTACGGGTGCGCCCGGTGTGCGGCCGCGCCGCCGCGCCCAGTGCCCGGCCGTCCAGCGCGTCCCGCAGCGGCGTCGCCTGCCCCCGGGCCGGCGCGGACGGCAGCGGCGGCCGCTCCTCCGCCGCCGGCCCGGCGCCCGGCTCCGGCATCCGGCCCGTCTGGAGGTAGCCGCGCAGCAGCCGCTCGGTCGCGGCCACGGTCAGCCGGCGCTCCGGGTCGCGCTGCAGCAGCCCGTCGACGACCGCGTACAGCGGCCGGGCCGCCTCCGGAATGCGGATCTCGTCGGACAGCACCGCGTGCAGCACACCGCCGAGCGAGTCACGGTGGAACGGCGTACGGCCGCCACTGAGCGCCGTGCACAGCAGTACACCCAGCGACCACAGGTCCCCCTCAGGGCCGGTGCCGCGGCCCGACATCCGCTCCGGCGCGGTGTACTCCGGCGACCCGACGAACGTCCCGCTCTCGGTCAGCGTCGAACCGCCCGGCACCTGCGCGATCCCGAAGTCGGTGAGGACCACCCGCCCCGTGCCCGCCTCCAGCAGCACGTTGGCCGGCTTGATGTCCCGGTGCAGGACACCGCGGGCGTGCGCCACGCGCAGCGCGCCGAGCAGCGCCACGCCGATCCGGGCGGCCTCCCGCGGGGCCAGCGGCCCGCCGGCCGCCAGCCGGTCGGCCAGCGAACCCCCGTCGACCAGCTCCATCACGATCCACGGACGGTCGTCCTGCGTCACCACGTCGTGCACGACGATGACGTTCGGGTGCTTGATCTGCGCGACCGTACGGGCCTCACGCAGCATCCGCTCGCGCAGTACGGACACATCGGCTGCCGCGCCGATCCCGTCGGTGCCGCCCCCGTCGAGGTCCTCGTCGAGGTTCAGCTCCTTCACCGCGACCTGCCGGCCCAGCAGCTCGTCGGTGGCCCGCCAGACCGTGCCCATCCCGCCGCGGCCGAGCCGGCCCTCCAGCCGGTAACGGCCGGCGATCAGGCGGCCGTGTCCCCCGAAGCTCCCCATGGAGGCCATCTTGCCCCACCGTTCGCGAAGCGGAATACGGCACCGGCAGCACCGCCCCCTGTCGCACACCCCTCCCAAAGTGATCAACTGTCCCCATGGAGGCAGTAGTCACGAGCGTGGTAGCGGTGGTCGGCACGCTCCTCGGCGCCGGCACCACGCACTTCTTCCAGCGCCGCGAGACCGAACGCAGCCACGCCCTCGCCCGTGCGGAGAAGTTGCGGCAGGAACGCATCGACGCCTACTGCGCGTACGCGGGCGCGCTCCTGGACTACCGCCGCGTGGTGGTGCACCGGTGGTTCGTCCTGCACGAGGACGACGGCGCACGCTGCGACGAGGACACTCCCGAACTGCGCGAGGAGCAGTACAAGACCCGGACCGCGGCCCAGGAGGCGATGTTCCGCGCCCAGATGGTCAGCGACGACCCCGGGATCGTGGAGCGCACCGAGCGGATGCTGGACGACGTGACCCAACTCCACTGGGTGGAGGGGCTGGAGGAGTTCACCGCGCTGCGCGCCCGCACCCGCCAGGCGATCCGCGACTTCGTCTCCGCCGCCGCGCGACGCGTGCGCTGAACGGGACGCGGGAACCGCACGGGGCCCGGGAACCGCGGGGGACGCGGGGGCACGCGACACACAGGGGTGGAACCTCCGCGCGCACGAGCGCCGTCTCTGAACAATGACAGTGGACGGCGGGCACCCCGCACGACGGAACCCGCGACGCAAGAGCACGGCGTACGGCACGGTGGCGCACGCCGGATCGGGGGTCGGTCATGATGACGCAGGACGGACGGCTGCTCGATGTGCGGCCGGGCGCCGACCCCGGCCGGGCCACCCCCGAGCACAGCGGCGCCTACCTCGCGGCCGGACTGGCCCTCGGCCTGTACGCGTGCGCCCTCCTCGCCTGGGTCGTGAGCGGCGCCGTCGACGCCGAGATCGACCCGCTGGACTTCGCCGAGGGCCTCTTCAACCCGCTGGCCGGCCCGGTGGGCGCGCTCGGCCCCCAGGAATGGGCGCTCGCCGCGGCACTGGCTGCGGTGGCCGGAGCAGCGCTCGCCCAGCGCACCGTCGCCCGCCCCGCAGCACTGCTGCTGGCCTGCCTGGTACTGGCCCGCTCGCTGCGCGAGGGCATCGGCCTGCTGCACACCGACTACCGCTCCGCCTACCGCTTCGAGACGCTCGGCGGCTGGACCCTGGCCACCCACGTACTCGGCCTGCTCGCCGCATCCGTCGTGCTGTGCGTCCTGCTGCCCGCGCGCCCCGAACCGGTCCCGCGCCCGGCCGCCGGCTCCTGGTGGCACGGGCGGGTCTCCCGGATCTGCGGGGTGCTGTTCCTGCTGGCCGGACTGTTCCAGGCGGCCTGGCTGGTGCAGCAGCTCACCGGCGGCAAGGGGGCCGGCCCCTACCTGGCGAGCGCCCTCGACGCGGCCGTGAGCCCCTCGGCGGACGCACCCGTGGCCGGGCCCGGCTTCACCGCGCTGGCCGCGGTCGCGGGCTGGCTGGTGGTCGGCTGGCTGGCGCTGGCCGGGCGGCGGGACGTGCGCGGCGCCCTGCTCGTCTTCGCCGCCGTGCAGCTCTACCTCGTGGTGCGGACGGTGGTCGGGTACACCGTCACCGGCGCCTTCAGCACCGGGGCACGGACGGTCGGCGGCGCGCTGGACCTGGCCACCACCGCCTACCTCCTGGCCGCGATGACCTCGGTACTGGTCCTCACGACGGGACGGGCCTTCAGCCCGGCCCACGGCACCACCCACTCCTGGGCACGCACCCGGCCGGAGTGACGCCGGCCCGGGGAGCACGTACGGTGCCGGGCACACCGAGGCGGCCGTCGCGTGTGGGGGTCGCGGCGGCCGCCGGTGTGTGAGCTGCACCGCGTGCCGGGCCGGTGGCCTCCTCAGTGGTGCAGCATGAAGAGCACTCTGCCCGCGGGTGCCGTCCCGCGGCATCCTCCGCAGGTCGCGTGCGGACCCCCGCCCAACGGCGGGGGTGCGGCGCCGCCCCGCGGAGTCGGTACGGCACGACAGGAAGGGGCGACCGGTGATCCGTGTCGCTGTGGTGGACGACGAGCGGCTGGTCCGGTCCGGGCTGCGGATGATCCTCGGCACGGCACCGGACGTGGAGATGGTCGCGGACTGCGGCGGCGCCACGGCCGTCGAGACGGTCCGGCGCACCGGCGCCGAGGTGGTACTGCTCGACATCCGGATGCCGGACGTCGACGGACTCACCGTACTCCGCGGCCTGCGGGCCGCACCCGAGCCCCCCGCCATCGCCATGCTCACGACCTTCGACGCGCAGGAGTACCTGACGGCCGCGCTGCGCGAGGGCGCGAACGGCTTCCTGCTCAAGGACTCCGACCCCGAACAGCTGGTCCGCGCGGTGCGCACCCTCGCCGCCGGCGGCAGCGTGCTGGACCCGGGCGTCACCCGCGCCGTCATCGGCGGCTACCTCACCGCCGAGACGCAGGCCGCGGCGGCCGACGCCGTACGCGCCCTCACCCCCCGCGAGTCGGAGGTGCTGGCGCTGCTCGGCGAGGGCCTGGGCAACGCGCAGATCGCCGGCCGGATGGGCCTGGCGCCCAGTACGGTCAAGGACCACGTCAGCGCGCTGCTCGGCAAGCTGGGCGGCATCAACCGGGTACAGGCGGCGATCGTCGCGGACCGCGCCGGACTGGTCACGGGAGGCCCCAGATGACGCCGGCCACCACGACCACGGACCCGGCGGAGGACGCCGGGCACATACCGGCGGCCGCGCGGCCGCGCACCGCCCGAACGGCCCGGCTGCGGCGGCACGCCGTCCTCGTCGTCCCCACCCTGCTCGGCATCGCCGACTCCTTCCTCGTCAACGACGTCGACCAGCCGCTGGAGCTGGGCGTCTCCCTCTTCGCCGCGCTGGCCCTGCTGCTGCGCCGCCGGCTGCCCCTCACGGTCTTCCTGGCGACCCTCCCGGGTCTGTACATCGGTTACATCTGGTTCGCGCCGATGATCGCGCTGTACACGGTCGCGGCGCTGCGGCCGGGCCGCGCCCGGCTCGGCACCTGCGCGTTCCTGCTGATCGCGGCGCACTTCTTCCCGTACCCGATCGGCGACTGGGAGCCGACCGCGTACCGCGAGAACACCCTGGTCCTCATCGACGCCTCGGTGACCTCGGCCGGGCCGATCGGGCTCGGGCTGCTGGTACGCACCCGGCGCGAACTGGCCGCCCGGGTCGCCGACCTCACCCGCAGCCTGGAACGCGAGGACCGGCTGATCGCGGACCGGGTGCTGGCCACGGAACGGGCCCGGCTGGCGCGCGAGATGCACGACGTGGTCGCCCACCAGGTCAGCCTGATCAGCCTGCAGGCGGGCGCGCTCCAGGTCGCCTCGGAGGACGCCGCGGCGCGGGAGGGC
>NZ_PQSQ01000189.1 GCF_002920575.1 Streptomyces sp. Ru73
GGTCCCGTACGGAGGTGTCCGGCTCTTCGTCGCCCGGGTCTCCTCGGCAACGGCGAGACGTTCCGCCAGCTCCTCGGCCTCCTGGGTCGCGCGGGCCAGCGCCTCCTCGGCCTTGGCGACCGCGGCGGCCGACCGCTCCGCCTCGCCCGCGGCGCCCCGCGCCTGTCCGCCGAGCCGCCCCAGCGCCTGCGCGACCTGCGACTTCTCCCGGTCGGCCGCGCGCCGACGCTCCGCCAGCTCCTCGACCGCGGCGGCTTTTTCGGCGCGGCGCTCGGTGGCCAGCCGCTGTTCCTCGACCAGCTCGTCGCAGCGTGCGGCCAGCTCCTCCAGCTCCGCCGCCGCCTCGTCGACGGACGCCTGCACCTCCAGCAGGCTGGGCGCGCCGGCCGAACCGCCCTGCGCGAAGTGCACCCCGAGCAGGTCGCCCTCGGCGGTCACGGCGGTCACCCCGGGCCGCGCGGCGACCAGGTCCTCGGCGTCCTCCAGCGTGCTCACCACGACCACGTCGCGCAGCAGCCGCCGCACGGCGGGCAGCAACTCCGCCGGCCCGCTGATCAGTTCGGCAGCCGCGGGCGGCCCATCGGGCACCCGGGCGGCGGGCACGGCCCCGAAGGCCCCACCGCCGGCGGCGTCTTCGGCAGCCCCGGCGGCGGTACGCGCGCCTGGGATGGCGGGGGCACCGCTGCCTTCGTACGGAGCGTCGCCGGTCGACGCGGGACCGCCGCCCGCGCCTGGCGGGCCGTCAGCAGCCGCGGGCACAGGGCCGGCTGTCGTGGCGTCACCCGACGTGGACGCCACGGGAGTTCCTGTCCCGCCATCGGCACCAGGCACCTCATCGGCACCCGTCGTCACGCCGTTCCCCGATGCCGTACCGGCGAAGGACGGCTCCCCCGCCGCGTCCGACAACGGGCGTTCCGCCGGGGCCGCCGGGAGCATGACCGCGCGGCCCGCGTCCTGCTTGCGGAGCAGGCGGATGGCCTCCGCGGCGGTCGCCGGGTCCGCCACGGCCACCGCGTCGGCCGCCGCGCCCAGCGCCGCCGCGACCGGCACCTCGTACCCCGGCTGCACCGTCAGCAGCTCGGCCGCCGGGCCCAGCAGCCCGCCCAGCCGGTCGGCGGCCGCCAGCAGCGCACCCGTACCGTCCTTGCGGCGCAGCCCCAGCGCCAGCGCGTCGTGCCGGGCCGCGGTCGCCGCGCGCTTGCGCTCCGCCGCGGTCAGCGCCTCACGGGCCGCCGTCAGCGCGCGCTCGGCGCCGGCCAGCTCCTCCTTGGCCCGCTCGTGCTGCTCCGCCAACTCCTCGTCACCCGCGTCCAGCCCGTCGACCTCGGCCTTGAGCTGCTCGTACTCCTCCTGGGCCGCGACCGCGCGCTGCTGCGCCGCGTCCCGCGACTCGGTCAGCCGGTCGATCTCCGCCTGGGCCGAGGCGGCCCGCCCGCGCGCGGCCGTGACCTGGCCGTGCAGCCGCGCCAGCCCCTCGCGCCGGTCCGCGATGGCCCGCGCCGCATCCCTTATCCGGCGCTCCTCGTCCTGGAGCTGCCGTTCCAGCGCCGCGCGGTGCTCGACCATGTCGTCCAGCGCCCGGGACGCGGCCTCCAGCGCGGCCTCCAGCTCCGCCTCCTGCTCACGGATGCGGGCCGCCTCGCGCTCCATCTCCTCGGGGTCCCGGCCGCGCCGCTCGTCCGGGGGCGCGGTCTGCGCGCTCTTCACCCGGGCCTCGGCCAGCGAGACCGTGCCGCGTACCCGCTCCGCCAGCTGCGACAGCTCGTACCAGGTCTGCTGGGCGCGCTGGAGCCGCGGCGCCAGCGTCCGCACCTCTTCCTCCAGCGCCGCCTCGCGCCGCAGCGCCTCCTTCAGCTCGGCCTCGGTGGCCTCCCGGCGCTTCTTGAGCGCGGCCTCGTCGGCGATCTCCGTACGGAGCGCCTCGCGCAGCGTCACGAGGTCGTCGGCGAGCAGCCGGAGCCGGGCGTCGCGCAGGTCGGCCTGGATGACGGCGGCGCGGCGGGCGACCGCGGCCTGGCGGCCCAGCGGCTTCAGCTGGCGGCGCAGCTCGTCGGTGAGGTCCTGGACGCGGGCGAGGTTGGCCTGCATCGCGTCCAGCTTCCGCAGCGCCTTCTCCTTGCGCTTGCGGTGCTTCAGGACGCCGGCCGCCTCCTCGATGAAGGCCCGGCGGCCCATCGGGTCGGCGTGCAGCACCCCGTCGAGCTGGCCCTGCCCGACGATGACGTGCATCTCGCGGCCGATGCCGGAGTCGGACAGCAGCTCCTGGATGTCCAGCAGCCGGCAGGTGTCGCCGTTGAGCTGGTACTCGCTGCCGCCGTTGCGGAACATGATCCGCGTGATCGTGACCTCGGCGTACTCGATGGGCAGCGCGCCGTCGGAGTTGTCGATGGTGAGCGAGACCTCGGCGCGGCCCAGGGGCGGGCGGCCCGTGGTGCCGGCGAAGATGACGTCCTCCATCTTGCCGCCGCGCAGCGACTTCGCGCCCTGCTCGCCCATGACCCACGAGAGGGCGTCCACCACATTGGACTTGCCCGAGCCGTTCGGGCCCACGACACAGGTGATGCCGGGCTCGAAGCGCAGCGTGGTGGCGGATGCGAAGGACTTGAATCCGCGCAGGGTCAGGCTCTTGAGGTGCACGCCTTTGGACTCTACCTTTCGGGCGCCGCCGACCGCGGTCGTCCGGTCCGCGCCTGGCGCGCCGCGTCCGGCGTACGGCGCGTGCGTACCCCGTCCGGCGGGTCCGTCGGGGTCCGGTCGGCGGGCGCTGCCGGGGTCCGGCCGAAGGTGCCGGCCGGCCGGCGCGGAGGGCCGCCGGCTTGCGCGGCGGGACCTTTTCGGTTTCACCGCGGAACGTGCAGGGCACATCATGCGGTAAGAAGTCGCCGGGGAGTGGGGGCGCGAACGACGAAGGGACGCCGAAGCGTCCCTTGAATCTTCAGAGAGCGGTGCCTTGAGTGGCTGTCGTAACAGCCCGACCGGCCCTTGGGGCGATGGTCAGGTGAGCGCCGGCTCCGCCTGGGATACGTCGATGCTGTCGAGCAGCGAGTCGCCGTGACGTGCGGCAGCGGACAGCGCGTCGTTCTCCGCCTGAATCCGGATGAGCTCGGATTCCAGGTCCTGGACGCGCTGCTGAAGCCGTCGCATCTCGGCGAGGACTCGGGGGTCGGAGCCGCCGACGTAACCGAGAAGCGCCTTTGCCATGATGAGTGGTCCTCCACACTGAGTGACCGACCGAAGCGGTGGTGGGTCGTGAGGGAATCGCACCCGCGGTGTCTGTCATTCTCTGGTGTACGCAATGCCAAACAGCTAAGGTGCGCGGGGATTCCAGAGTCTCACCAAAAGGTTTGACGGTCAACACGATCACGCCCCGTATCCGGGGGCTCGTGCGGGCGCGCGACGGCAGAAGGCTCGGGTCGGCGCTCCGGAATCGGCCCGGGGGCGTGGAGATCATCCTTACTGCGGCAGCCTTCCATGGGACGGCCGAATTGGCAACCACCAGGAAGTTTCTGCCTCCCGCAGGTGCCGGCGGCATGTCATGAGACGGGTCACCGCCGGTCGGCGGGGCCGTCCGGCGGCCCTTCCTCAGCGGATCGCGAAGCCGTCGTACCCGCCTCGCGGCGTGTCCCAAATCTCATTCACCCCGTCGACCCGTCCGGGCGTGTCCCCGGTCCGCAGCCACTCCAGCAACTCCTCGCACCGGTCCCGGGGCCCCTCCGCCACCACCTGGACGCGGCCGTCCTCCCGGTTGATCGCGAAGCCGACGAGCCCTCCGATGCGCAGGGCGTTGGCCCGGGTGAACCAACGGAAGCCGACACCTTGCACTCGGCCGCGGACCCAGGCCGTCAGACGGACATCTTCGTTCATGCGTGCACGTTAACCGGCCAATTGCTCGCCGAGCACCTCGGCCTCGTACGCCGTGCCGTACAGTCACGCGACGTCAGAGGTCACTCGTGCGGGTGATTCGGATGTGGCGTTCGTGGACCGCGGTTCCACGACGGTCAGGACGGAAGGAAGCCATCGGATGGGCCGCCATCGACGCACCGCTCCGCCCGTGGCGCCCGGGGCGCCTGTGACACCGGCCGCCGACACCGCGGCGCACGGGCCGGCGCGGCCGGGCCGGCCGGGGCGCCACCGCGGCCACGGCGCGCCGGGACCGGTGAGCCCCATGAGCACCACATCCCTCCGCGGCACCTCTCGCACCAGCGACTCCTCCGGCCCCCACTCCCCCTCCCGTCCCGGCGGCTTCCTCCGAACCGCGCCCGTGCGGACCGGGCTGCTCGGCGTGTCGGCCGCGCTGGCGATGGGGGTCGTGGCCGTCTCGGCGGGGCTGCTGCCGGGCGGCGACACGTACGTGCCCGGCGGCACGGACGGACCCGGCGGGCAGGTGCGCACTGGCGCGCTGCCGGAGGCGGCCAGGACCCAGGGGGCGGGTTCCCCGCTCC
>NZ_PQSQ01000190.1 GCF_002920575.1 Streptomyces sp. Ru73
GCGGTGGTGGACACCTGGTCCGGCGCCCCGTCGGTGGTGCGGGAAGCGGCCCGCCTGCTGGCCGGGCGCGTGGCGCGCTACGTGTACGTGTCGAGCGGGTCGGTGTACGCGTTCCCCCGCGCGGCCGGGCTGGGCGAGGAGGCGCCACTGGTTGCGGGCGCGCCCGACGCGGGCGAGGTGGAGTACGCGGAGGCCAAGCGGGGCGGCGAGCTGGCGGTCACGGAGTCCTTCGGGGCCGGCCGGTCGGTGCTCGCGCGGGCCGGGCTGATCCTCGGGCCGTACGAGAACGTGGGACGGCTGCCGTGGTGGCTGTCCCGGATCGCCCGCGGCGGCCCCGTGCTGGCCCCGGGCCCGCGGGACCTCCCGGTCCAGTACATCGACGTCCGCGACCTCGCTGAGTGGATCCTGCACGCCGTCGAGGCGGGCCTGGCCGGCCCGTACAACCTGGTCAGCAGGAGCGGGCACGCCACCATGGGCAGCCTGCTGGAGGCGTGCGTCGAGGCCACCGGGTCCGGCGCCGAGCTGCGCTGGACCGCGCCCGAGCACGTGCTCGCCGCCGGCATCGAGCCGTGGACGGAACTGCCGGTCTGGGTGCCGCCCGAGGGCCCCGAGTACGCGGGGTACTACGACACCCTGCACCGCACGGGGGTGGAGAAGGCGTACGCGGCCGGGCTGCGCTGCCGGCCGGTGGGCGAGACCGTGGCGGACACCTGGGACTGGCTCCGCTCGCTGGGCGGCCGGGCCCCGCAGCGGCCGGACCGTCCGCTGAAGGGCGTGTCCCCCGAGAAGGAGGCGAAGGCGCTGGGCGCGGCCGGGAGCTGACCGCCGGACCGCAGGCGCCCGGTGCACCGCGCTCCGGGCGCCGCGCCGCTACAGCCAGCCGTTGCGCCGGAAGCCGCGGTGGATCACCGCGCACGCCACCACGATCACGGTCATCACCACGGGATAGCCGTAGACCGAGTCCTTGCCCCACAGGTGCTCGAAGTTCATGCCGTACACCCCGCACACCATCGTGGGGACGGCCAGGATGGCGACCCAGGCGCTGATGCGCCGCATGTCCTCGTTCTGCGCGATGGTGACCTGCGCGAGGTGTGCCTGGAGTATGGAGTTCAGCAGCTCGTCGAAGGCGGTGATGCGCTCGGTGACCCGGGCCAGGTGGTCGGCGACGTCCCGGAAGTAGGTCCGTATCCGCGGGTCGACCTGCGGCAGCGGCTGGGTGGAGAGCCGGTCCAGCGGGCGGTCCAGCGGGGCCACGGCCCGCTTCAGCTCCAGCAGCTCGCGCTTGAGCTGGTAGATGCGCCCGGCGTCGGCGTTCCGCCCGTTCTCGGCGAAGACCGCGCTCTCCACCTCGTCCATGTCGTCCTGGACGGCCGCCGTGGCCTCCAGGTAGTCGTCGACGACGTGGTCGGCGATGGCGTGCAGGACGGCGGACGGGCCGAGCGCGAGCTGCTCCGGCACGGCCTCCAGGGACTCGCGCAGCGGGCCGAGCGAGCCGTGGCCGCCGTGCCGGACGGTGATGACGAAGTCCTCGCCGGTGAAGACCATGATCTCGCCGGTCTCGACCACCTCGCTGGTGGCGGTGAGCCGGTCGTGCTCGACGTAGCGGACCGTCTTGAAGACCGTGAAGAGGTTGGTCTCGTACTGCTCCAGCTTGGGGCGCTGGTGGGCGAGGACGGCGTCCTCCACGGCCAGCGGGTGCAGCCCGAACAGCTCCACGATGTCGGCGAACTCCGCCTCGGACGGCTCGTGCAGCCCGATCCACACGAACCCGTCGCCGGAGGCCCGCACCCGGCGCACCGCCTCCTCGACCGGGCGGTCGCCCGGCACCCGCTCCCCGTCCGCGTACACCGCGCAGTTGACGACGGCGGTGCCGAGCGGTGAGCGCGCCGGGTGGGCGAGGTCGACCCCGTGGCTGCGCTGCTGGGGCAGGCGCACCGCCCGGCGGAGGTGGTGGATCATCGACATGGGCGGCTCCCGTGCGGCTACGGTCGGGCGCCGCCCAGTATGCCGATCGAGGCGTTCCGCTTCACCCCTCGCCCGCGACGTGCCGGTTCCGCGCGGCGCCCAGCCCCGCGAGGACCTGCGGCACGAGCAGCACGAGGAGGACGACGACGGGGACCGTCCAGGTGCCCGAGGCGTCGTGCACGGCGCCCAGTACGGCGGGACCGGTCGCGGCCAGGATGTACCCGAAGCACTGCGCCATGCTGGAGAGCTGCGACGCGTGCCTCGTGTCCGGCGCGCGCTGCACGATGAAGAGCAGCGCCAGGCTGATCGCGGCACCCTGGCCCAGCCCGAGCAGCGTCATCCACACATAGGCGCCGGACACCGGCGCGGCCAGCACGCCCGCCAGACCCGCGGCACACAGCAGCGCGCCCAGCGTGGCCAGGTGCCCCGTGCGCAGCCGGCGGCCGGCGATCACGGGCGCGAGGAAGGAGCCCGCGATGCCCAGCAGCGAGGAGAAGGAGAGCATCCAGCCCGCGTCGCCCGCGCTCATCCCGGCGTCGGTGAGCATGGTCGGCAGCCAGGCGGCCGCCGCGTAGTAGCTGAGCGACTGCAGGCCCATGTAGCCGGTGACCTGCCAGGCCAGCGGGGACCGCCACAGGCCGCGCACCGGGTGCGCCGCCTGCCGCGCGGCGCCGGCCGGCACCGGGGTACGGGAGCGGGCCCGCGGCAGCCAGACGAGCAGCGCGAGCACCGCGAGCGAGCCCCAGCAGGCCAGCGTGGCCTGCCAGCCGAGACCGGTGGCGTTCCGCAGCGGTACGGTCACGCCAGCGGCGAGCGCGGCGCCGCCGAACAGCGACATGGAGTACAGGCCGGTCATCAGCCCGGCGCGGGCGGCGAAGTCCCGCTTGATCAGCCCGGGCAGCAGCACGTTGGCCACCGCGATGCCGGCGCCGATGACGACCGTGCCGGCGAACAGCGCGGCCACCTGGTCGGCCAGCCGCAGCACCGTACCGGCGCAGATCAGCACCATCGTGCCGAGCAGCGACCGCTCCAGCCCGAAGCGGCGGCCGAGGCGCGGCGCGACGGGCGCGAGCAGACCGAAGCAGAGCAGCGGGAGCGCGGTGAGCAGACTGGTGGCGGCGGCCGACATGCCGCTGTCGGCACGGATGGTGTCGGCGAGCGGGGAGACCGCGACGAGTGCCGGGCGCAGGTTCAGGGCCAGCAGGACGACGCCGACCGCCACGTAGAGCCCGGCGCGCACCGTACTCGGGGGCGCGGCCGCGGGCTCCCTTGTGGGGGCGGCGGTCGGCGACCCCGTAGGAGCGGCGGTCCGCGGCCCTTCGGTGCGTGTCGTCGTGCTGCTTTCCTGCGCCGTCATGCCTGCTCCCGGAGGGCCGTCGCCGCCTCGTCGAGGTGGGCCAGCGCGGCCTGTTCGGCGGCGTCCGCGTCCCCGGCCTCGATGGCGTCGACGATCGCGGCGTGCGCGTCGAACTGGTGGCGTACCGCGTCGGGCACGGGCGCGGCCACGACGGACCGCAGCGTGGCACGCAGCGCGTCGGTGAGGTGCCCGTAGAGATCGGCCAGGACGCTGTTGTGCGCGGCGGCGGCGACGGCGCGGTGGAAGGCGATGTCGGCCTCGATGAAGGCCGCGGTGTCGCCCGTCAGCCAGATGCGGTCGCGTTCGGCGAGGGCGGCGCGCAGCGCGGTGACGTCCTCCTCGGTGCGGCGCAGCGCCGCGTACCGGGCCGCGTCCCGCTCCAGGGAGGCGCGGACCTCGTAGGCCTCCAGCTCGCAGGAGCGGCGCAGCCTGCGCTGTACGGCGGCGCCGAAGTCGCTGCTGGCGCGGACGTACGTGCCGTCGCCCTGGCGGGGCTCCAGCATGCCGGTGTGCACGAGCGCGCGGACGGCCTCGCGGACGGTGTTGCGTCCGACGTCGAGCTGCTCGACGAGTACCGGCTCGGCCGGGATCTTCGTGCCGACCGCCCACTCGCCGGCGGCGATCAGACCTTCCATCTGGTCGATGACCAGGTCCACCAGGCTGGTCCTGGTGGTGCTGCGCAACGGCATCGGCTGCCGTCCCCTTTCGGTGTCCGGGGCGTCGTGACGGTGACGCGATTACACCGGTGATAGGAACATCCCATGTTTGGGCGTGTCAAAAAAGAGACCCCGGGCCGCGCGGGGCCGGGG
>NZ_PQSQ01000191.1 GCF_002920575.1 Streptomyces sp. Ru73
ACCGTCCTCGTCGGCGTCCGGCCGGTGCTCGCTGATGTGCAGCACGAAGTCGGTACGGGCCGGGCAGAGCGCGCCCCCGGACTGCCGCCCGGAGTGCCGCGCCAGCACCCGGGCAGCGGCAGCGCCGTCCGCGCAGTCCACCTCGCGGAAGACCGAGCCGCGCCCCTGGCCGCTGCACTCGCCGCGGTCCAGGAAGACCGCGCCGTAACCGGCCGACGGCGTACTGCCCCGCACGCCGTGCGGCTCCGCGCCGGACGGCTGCTGACACCCGGTCAGCAGCAGACCGCACGCGAGCACCGCAGCCAGCAGCGGTGCTCGCCCCCGGATGGCCGCCCGCTGGCCCCCGGCCGCCGGCCGTGCAGCACGCACCGCGTCCCCCTCGAGTCCCGCCCCGCCGCTCCCCGGCACCGCCCTCCCGGGGCGTGCCGGGACACACCGGCCCAGCGTGACCCGCCGTGCCGGGCCCACGCCAGAAGAGAACAGCGGATTGCGCATGCGGTACGAGGGATGCGGTACGGGGCGGTGCGATGCGGGCCGTACGGCGGTGCGGGCCGTACGACGGTGCGGGCAGGCGGCGGGCCCGGTGCGGACGCGCCGGACCCGCCGTCGGGCGATGGCTCAGTACAAGAGGGCCCGCGGCTCAGTACGAGAGGCCGTGGCCGATCGGGTACAGCTCGGTGTCCGGCGCGTCGGCGCGCATGACCGGCACCGGCAGCCGGCCCTTCGGGGACCGGCGGCCCGCGATCACCCGGGCCGCCGCCCGCAGCTCCACGTCCGTCCACGAATAGCTCGCCAGGCCCGCCTTCACCCCGCCGAGCTGCGCGATGTCGTACGGGTTCCGGATCGCCAGCTGCACCACCGGCTTCCCGGTGTCCAGCAGTGCCCGCACCAGCCCGCGCTGCGAGGATCCCGCGGTGACGTTGTACGTCGCGACCACCACCGCGTCGTGCTCCGCCAGCGCGGCCACCGCCGCATCGGTCTGCGCCTGGGTGGGCGCCGTGCCCGTGGACAGCGCGGTGGTCGTGAAGCCCAGCTCACCGAGGGTGCGGGCGAGGACGCCGGTGGGCGGCCCGCCGGTGCCCGACGGCGCCGCCGGGTCCGCGCCGACCACCAGCACCCGGCGCGTCCGGTGCCGGGACAGCGGCAGCAGCCTGCCCTCGTTGACCAGCAGCGTCGTGGTGCGGTCGGCGATCCGGTCGGCGGTCTTCAGGTGCCCGCGCGTGCCGACCGTACGGTCCACCGCTCGGCGTGTGGTGTACGGGTTCGTGAACAGCCCGCGCCGCTCCTTCATCGCCAGGATGCGCAGCAGCTTCTCGTCGATCTCCGGCTCGCGGACCTCGCCCTGCTCCACCGCGCTGAGCACGCCCTCGAACGCGGCCTTCAGGTCCGGCGGGTTCAGCAGCTGGTCGACGCCGGCCTTCAGCGCGAGCACCGCCACCCGGGCGTCCCCGTACTTCTTCCGTACGCCTTCCATGCCGAGCGAGTCGGTGACGACCACACCGTCGTAACCGAGGCGTTCGCGCAGGATGCCGGTGAGGATCGGCCGGGAGAGCGTGGCGGGGTCCTCGCTCTTGTCGAACGCGGGCACGACGATGTGCGCCGTCATGATCGAATCTATTCCCGCCGCGATGGCCGCCTTGAAGGGCGGTGCGTCCAGCCGCTCCCACTCCTCCGCGGTGTGGTGGATGTACGGCAGGCCCACGTGGCTGTCGGTGTCGGTGTCACCGTGGCCGGGGAAGTGCTTGGCGGTCGCGGCCACGCCCGCCGCCTGATAACCCTTCACCTCGGCGGCGACGTACCGCGCCACGGCCTTCGGGTCGGCGCCGAAGGACCGTACGCCGATGACCGGGTTCGCCGGGTTCACGTTGACGTCGGCGTCGGGGGCGTAGTCCTGGCGGATGCCCATGGCGTACAGCTCGGCGCCGGAGATCCGGCCCACCGTCTCCACGTCCTCGCGCGAACCGCCCGCCGCGAGGGCCATCGCGCCGGGGAAGAGCGTGGCGGGCGCGCCGATCCTGGCCACTATCCCGTGTTCCTGGTCCGTGGCGATCAGCAGCGGAACGGGCACGCGCTGGGCCGCGCCCGCCCGCTGGATGCCGTTGGAGAGCTCGGCGATCTGGTGCGGGTCGCGGGTGTTGTGCGCCCAGGAGAAGTAGATGATGCCGCCGACGTGGTACTTGGCGATCAGCTCGGCGGCGTTCGAGACGCCGATCTCCTTGCGGTTGGCCTCGACGTCGGCGGGGTCGGGGGCGGTGGCGGAGTGCCCGTACACCCGCATCACGAAGAGCTGGCCGACCTTCTCCTCCAGGCTCATCCGGGCGATGAGCGCACGCAGGCGGTCGCGGGTGTCGCGCGGGGTGGCGGCGGGGGCGGCGTACGCGGTTCCGGCGGGGCCGGTGGTGGCGGCCGCTGCGGCTGCCGCGGCGGCGGCTGCGGCGGCGGTCAGCACGGTACGTCTGGAGTGCGACTGGGATCTGGAATGCGGCTGGCGTCTGGAGTGCACGTGCGCTCCTTCCGGAGGCTTCCTCGGAGGACTTCCTCGGTGCCGGTGGCCCCAGGGGGCCCGGGCGCGGCACAGGCCGCTCCGGTCCGCCCAGCCCCGGGCATATTGGCGTATTGAAGGAAACTGCCAAGGAGACACGGATATCCGGAAAACAATCACCGGTCAATGCCCACAGTGCAACCGGGTGAGGGGGCGCGAGCAGGCGGGGGAGTGGTGTGGCGCTCGGTGCTGAGGGGACCGGTGGGGCCGGCGTGGGGCCGGCGGGGCAGCGGGGATCGGGCCCGGGGCGGCGGGGCTTCGGTGAGTCCGGCGGGGCGCCGTCAGCGGCCACTGCCGACACCTGCCACCAGGGCTAATCGCCAACAGTCAACGGCCAACCGGCAACGGCCAACCGCTACGGGAACGACCGCCGGCCGCTACGAGGAAGATCCGCCACCGGCGCGTGAGGAGGGGGGTGCGCCGGTGGCGGTGTGCTGCCGGCCGCAGGCGGTGGAGAGGGTGGTCAGCGACGCAGCCAGCAGCGAGGCCGACACCGCGTTGCGGAGACTCACCAGCAGCACGTCGATGTGACGGACCGACGACGCCGTGGGTTCCCCGGAACGCCCCCATGGCGCCGAATTGGTACGAATGGTTGTCACTGACACACAGTGGGCCGAACGCGGCACCCACCCGCAAGCACGCGGAGCCCCCGCGCCCCGCGCCCCTCCTCACTTCCGCGCGACCTCCACCAGGTGCTCCAGGTGCTCGCGGCCGGGCCGGAGCAGGTCGGGGAGCGCCGCGGCCTCCGGGTACCACCGCTTCTCGTACTCCCAGCACAGCCACCCGTCCCAGCCGTCCGCGACGAGCGCCCCGACGCAGTCGGCCAGCGGCAGTACCCCCGCACCGAGCGGCAGCGGAGTCGTGTCCTCGGCCGAGGCGACGTCCTTCACCTGGACGTAGCCCAAGTGGGGCGCGAGTACGGCCTGCGCGGCGACCGGGTCCTCGCCGCCCAGCCACGTGTGCAGCACGTCCCACAGCGCCCCGACCGAACCGTGCCCCACCGGCCCGATCACCCGCGCCGCCGCGGCCCCCGTCCGGTGCGAGTCGTGGGTCTCCAGCAGGACGGTCACCCCGCGGTCCGCGGCGAGCGGGGCGATGGCACCGAGCCGGCGGGCGGCGTCCACATCGGCCTCGGCGGTCGGCCGGTCACCCCCGCCGGGGAACACCCGTACGTACGAGGCGCCCACATCCGCCGCCAGCCCGACCAGCCCCGCCAGCTCGTCCGCCAGCGCCGCCTCGCCCGCCTCGTCCTGCGCCTCGGCGACCTTGGCGTATCCGGCGACGGTCAGGATCTCCACCCCGGCGTCCGCGAACGCACGGGCCACCTCGGCACGCTCCTGGGCGCCGAGCCCGGTGTGCACCGGTTCCTCCGGATGGGCGCGCAGCTCCACCCCGTGGTACCCGGCGTCGGCGGCGAGCCGGGCGACGTCGCGTACCGGCATCCCGGGCACGCCCAGCGTCGAGAAGGCGAATCGCATAGCCCTACAGCCCTACCTTTCGCAGCACTTCAGCACCTCGGTACGTCAGAGATCGGAGAGGGGACGTCGGCCCCTGCCTCCGAGTACCTCACCGGTACCC
>NZ_PQSQ01000192.1 GCF_002920575.1 Streptomyces sp. Ru73
CGCCTCCGCCGCAGGGTGCGCCGACGGGGCCGCCGCCTCCGCCGCAGGGTGCGCCCGCCGGCTGGACCGGCGGCCGGCAGGCGCCGCGCCCGGAGACCACGGGCCACATCCAGCTGCCGCCCGGCAACCCCGTCGCGCTGCCCACGCCGCCGCCCGGCACGGCGGCGCCGGACGCCGCGCACGCCGCCGTCGCGGTGCTGCTCATCGGCCCCGCGGGCGCCGGCAAGACCAGCGTCGCCCGGCACTGGGCCGACATCCGCCGCGTGCCCACCGCGCACATCAGCCTGGACGACGTGCGCGAATGGGTCCGCTCCGGCTTCGCCGACCCGCAGCAGGGCTGGAACGACCACTCCGAGGCGCAGTACCGTCTCGCCCGCCGGACCTGCGGCTTCGCCGCGCGCAACTTCCTCGCCAACGGCATCTCCTGCATCCTCGACGACGCCGTCTTCCCCGACCGCCCGGTCGTCGGGCTGGGCGGCTGGAAGCGCCACGTCGGGCCGGGACTGCTGCCGGTCGTCCTGCTGCCCGGCCTGGAGATCGTCCTCGAACGCAACGCGCAGCGCAGCGGCAACCGCCGCCTCAGCGACGAGGAGGTCGCCCGCATCCACGGCCGGATGGCCGGCTGGTACAGCTCGGGCCTGCCGATCATCGACAACTCCAGCCACGACGTCGCCACCACGGCCCGGATGCTCGACGAGGTCGTGGCCCGCAGCCTGGCCAGCCCGCCGGCCTGGTGACGGGCCGCCGGCCCGGTGCGTCCGCGCGCGGCCGTCCGCCGAGGACTCGCGCGCACCCGCACGACCAGGCCGGAAACCCCCACAGACGCGCTCAAAGGGCGCGAGGCCCGGCGTACTCGTACGCTCGGTACATGCCAGACATGTACGCAACCCGACGCGCCCGGTTGCGTGACCGCTATGCCGCGGTCGGCACCGGCGCGGGCGCGACCGACACCGCCGCTGCACTCGTTTCGAGCCCCGCCAACATCCGTTACCTCGCCGGCTGCGCGCCGCGCGGGGCCACGCTGCTGCTGCACGAGGGCGGCGACACCCTGCTCTGTCCCACCGAGCCGACCGGCGATCCGTCCGAGGGGCGCCCCGCCGAGGACCTGCGGGTCAGCCTGCTGCCCGCGCACACCGGCGACCCGGCCGTCGCCGCCGCCGACCTCGCGGCGAAGGCCGGGGCCGAGGCGCTGGCCGTGGAGGAGCACCACCTCACCGTGGCCCGCCACCGTGCGCTGCGCTCCGTCGCGCCCGGGCTGCGCCTCACCGACCTGGGCTGCGCGGTGGAGGCGCAGCGGCTGGTGAAGGACCCCGACGAGATCGCCTGCCTGCGGATCGCTGCCGAGATCACCGACCAGGCCCTCGGCGAGCTGCTGGAGTCGATCCTCGTGGGCCGCACCGAACGCCATCTGGCGCTGGAGCTGGAGCGCCGGCTCGTCGACCACGGCGCGGACGGCCCGGCCTTCCCCACCTCCGTCGCCACGGGCCCGCACTCCGGCCGCCCCGGTCATCTGCCCACGGACCGCCGGGTCGAGGAGGGCGACTTTCTCACCGTGAGCCTGGGCGCCGACTACCGCGGCTACCGCTGCGAGATCGGCCGCACGTTCGTCATCGGCACCACCCCCGCTGACTGGCAGATCGAGCTGTACGACCTCGTCTTCGCAGCCCAGAGGGCCGGCCGGGAGGCCCTGGCGCCGGGTGTGGAGTGCCGCGAAGTGGACCGCGCGGCACGTCAGGTACTGGCGTCCGGGGGCCACGAAGAGGGGCTCGGACCGTGGACCGGGCACGGTGTCGGGCTCGAAATCGCCGAGGACCCTCAGCTGTCACCTGCGGCCATGGGTAAACTGGACGCTTGCGTGCCGGTCACCGTCGATCCTGGGGTACACCTCCCGGGCCGAGGCGGTGTCCGGATCGACGACACACTCGTCGTCCGCCCCGAGGCGGACGGCGGGCCAGAGCTACTCACGATCACGACCAAGGAGCTGCTCGCCCTCTGAGCCTTGACGGGCTCGGAGCGTGCGTCTTCCGGGTCCCCACCACCTGCAGTCCAGGAGATACCGCAACCGTGGCATCCACGAACGACCTCAAGAACGGCATGGTGCTCAAGCTCGAAGGGGGCCAGCTGTGGTCCGTTGTCGAGTTCCAGCACGTCAAGCCCGGCAAGGGCCCGGCCTTCGTCCGTACCAAGCTGAAGAACGTGCTCTCCGGCAAGGTGGTGGACAAGACCTTCAACGCCGGCGTGAAGGTCGAGACGGCCAACGTCGACAAGCGCGGGATGCAGTTCTCGTACATGGACGGCGAGTACTTCGTCTTCATGGACATGGACACCTTCGACCAGCTGCACATCGACCGCAAGGTCGTCGGTGACGCCGCGAACTACCTCATCGAGGGCTTCGAGGCCGTCGTGGCGCAGCACGACGGCGAGGTGCTCTACGTCGAGCTGCCCGCCGCGGTCGAGCTGACCATCAAGGAGACCGAGCCGGGCGTCCAGGGCGACCGCTCCACCGGCGGCACCAAGCCCGCCACGCTGGAGACCGACCACGTCATCCAGGTCCCGCTCTTCATCACCACGGGTGAGAAGATCAAGGTCGACACCCGCTCCGGCGAGTACCTCGGTCGGGTGAACAGCTAACCGTGGCTGCCCGCAACAAGGCCCGCAAGCGCGCCTTCCAGATCCTCTTCGAGGCCGACCAGCGCGGCGCCGACGTGCAGACCGTGCTCGCGGACTGGATGCGGCACGCCCGGACCGACCCCCGGCAGCCCCCGGTCAACGAGTACACCCTCCAGCTCGTCGAGGGGTACGCCGACCACGTCGAGCGGATCGACGAGCTGATCGCGCAGTACGCGGTCGGCTGGACGCTCGACCGGATGCCGGTCGTCGACCGCAACATCCTGCGGCTCGGCGCCTACGAGCTGATCTGGGTGGACGAGACTCCGGACGCGGTCGTGATCGACGAGGCCGTGCAGCTGGCCAAGGAGTTCTCCACCGACGACTCGCCGTCCTTCGTGAACGGCATGCTCGGCCGTCTGAAGGACCTGAAGCCGAGCCTGCGCCGGGGCTGAGACCCGCCGGCAGCGGCTCCGCACGCATCCACCGGGCCCGGAGCGGATCCTTTTCCGCTCCGGGCCCGGTGCCGTTGCGGCGCCTGCCCTGCGTTCGGCCAGATGTCCGCATCTGCCGCACACCGAGCCGCCGGGGACGATCCCGGCACCCTCCTCGCCCGCCTGGACGCCCCGCGCGCCGCCGACCTGCCGGTGCACGGCGGCCGGACCATGGCGTACGACTCCGGGCTGCCCGGCACCGAGGAGCTGGCGGCCGCCGCTCACGCCCGCTTCGCCGGGGTCAACGGCCTGGACATGACGGCCTTCCCGAGCGTCGTCGCACTGGAGAACGACCTCGTGGGCGCCGCGGCCCGGCCGCTGGGCGGCACCGCGGCCACCGCCGGCACCTTTACCAGCGGCGGCACCGAGAGCTGTCTCCTGGCCGTGCTCACGGCGCGTGAGCACGCGCGCCGGACGCGCGGGGTCAGTGCGCCGGAAATGCTCCTGCCCGAGACGGCGCACGCCGCCTTCCACAAGGCCGCGGCGCTCTTCGGACTGCGCGCAGTAACCGTCCCCGTCGACCCCGGCACCCACCGCGTGCGCGCGGCCGACGTCGCGGCCGCGCTGACCGGCCGGACCGCGCTCGTGGTGGTCTCCGCGCCCTCGTACGCGCACGGGGTCATCGACCCGGTGGCGGAGGCGGCCGCGGCCGCGGCGGCACGCGGCGTGCTCTGCCACGTCGACGCCTGCATCGGCGGCTGGTACCTGGGCCAGCTCCGGTTGGGCCGCCGAAGCG
>NZ_PQSQ01000193.1 GCF_002920575.1 Streptomyces sp. Ru73
AATTCGACGCCACCGTCCTTTGAAGTGTGACGTTGCCTGGGGCTGACGTTGTTGCGTGACCGGCGTGCTGTGCAGGTTGGGTGAGGTTCCCGCAAGGTGGTGGGCTGACGCCCGAACGGCAGGCGTTTTGCGGGCGGTCCGGCCGGAGGCCGCCGAGCGCCGTGCTGCCCGTGCCACCACCCGCACTCCGTACCTCACGCCTCCGGCGGCGCCCCCGCCGCTGCCGCCTCGGGCACCGCGCCAATGCGCGGACTGCCGCCCCTGGACTGCCTGGTTCAGCCGTGGAGGGTGGCGAGCCAGTCGGTCAGGAGGCGGTTGACCTCGTCGGGGCGTTCCTGCTGGATCCAGTGGCCGCAGCCGTCCAGGAGGTGGGAGGCCGACAGGCCGGGGAGGGTGGTGGGGTAGGCGTCGATGGCGTCGGACATCCAGGTGGTGGAGGCGTCCAGGGCGCCGCCGACGAACAGGGACGGCTGCTTGATCGGGGCTCCGCGGTGCGGGGCAAGGTCTTCCCAGTCCCGGTCCATGTTGCGGTAGCGGTTGAGTGCGCCGGTGATCCCTGTGCGCTCGAACTCCGTGGCGTAGACGTCGAGACCATCCTCGCTCAGCCAGGCCGGGAGGCCCCCCGTGGGGAAGCGGTCGCGCAGCCGGCCGCCGCCGCGGGTGACGAAGTGCGGGTCGGGCTCGCCGCCGGCGGGCATGGTGTCGGCGGACAGGGCCGCGTAGAAGCCCGCGAGCCAGCCCCGGACGTCGGGCTCGATCTCCGCCTCGGCGCGGCCGGGCTCCTGGAAGTAGGAGACGTAGAACTCCTGCTCGGGGCCGCCGATCTGGCCGAAGACGTCGGTGGGCCGGGGGCCTCCGGGCGGCGCGTAGGGGACGCTCAGCAGACCGACGGCGCGGAAGACCTCGGGGTGGAGCAGGGCGGAGACGGCGGCGATGTTCGAGCCCCAGTCGTGGCCGACGACCACCGCGTTCTCCTCGCCGAGGGCGCGCACGACGGTGACGTTGTGCTCCACCAGGTCGAGCATCCGGTAGGCATCGGTCGCCTCGGGCTTGGCGGAGCGGCCGTAACCACGCACGTCGATCGCCACCGCTCGGTGACCGGCCGCAGCGAGGGCCGGGAGCCGGCGGCGCCAGGAGTACCAGAACTCGGGGAAGCCGTGCACGAGCAGGACCAACGGGCCGGTGCCCTGCTCGACCAGGTGCAGACGCCCGGACGGGGCTCGGACAGTGCGATGGCGGAGCTCGGCGTCGGTTCGGGCTGCATGGGCTTCTCCTCGGTTCGTGGCGACGCGGCTACCCATCGATCATGCGGCGCGGCACCCGCCCGGCGCGATCAGCCTTGCCATCCTGGCAACCTTGCAGGACAGGGCGGTGGGCGGCACGGCAAGAGGGAGCGTGAGCAGGTGGCAGTCGACGACGTGGACGGCACGCTGGCCGGGATGGGGCCCCGGTTGCGGGCCGCGCGCGAACGCCACGGCGCGACCCTCGCCGGTGTCAGCTGCGCGACCGGCATCTCGGCCAGCACGCTGTCCCGGATGGAGACCGGCCGGCGCAAGCCGACCCTGGAGGTGCTGCTGCAGCTGTCGAAGGAGTACGGCATCTCCCTGGACGAGCTGGCCGGCACGGCCCCCGCCCCCGCGGCCAAGCCGCGCGCTGCGGCGCAGGGCGAGCGCCAACGGCTGCGCACCCCTCCGGCCGCTGCGCGCGGGACCGGTGACAGACAGGCTGCCGAGTGAGCAGCTGAGACACGCTGCGCACCTTGTGGGAAGACGACCACGCTGCTTCGTTCGGCCTCATGCGCCGCGTCATCCGGCTCCGCCGGTGACAACTGCTGAGCCCCAGACCGCCACGCGCCTCCAACGCGACCATCGCCGCGCGGACTCGTTCGCCGGACGAGAGGGACGACGAGATCGGCCGTGGAGCCCCCACACCCCGCTGGGAGACGGGACCGCCCTCCTGGGCGGCGCGGGTCAGCGCTGCGATCCGCGCGCAGCAGCTTGGCCGTCCGCTTGTCCGGGTTCGGCTCCGGGTCCGGGTCCGGTGGCCTCCTGGCACCCCGCGTGGTCAGTTGTTCGGTTGCCGCTGTCTTCCGGTCGGTCGCCTGCTGTTTCCGGGGCGTGCTCGCATCGTCGTGCAGCAGTTGTTCCTCGGCCCTGCCGGGCTGGGCCGGGGCGGTGTCCAGCGTGGCCGGTGACCGCTGCACCCGTTCGGCTCTTCGCTGCCGGTCGCGGCGGTTCGCGCCGCTTGCCGACGTGTTGCCGCGTCGAGCCGGCGCTCCCGCTCGTCGAGCCGACCCTCCCGCTTGTCCAGCCGGTCCGTCCGCTTGTCGGCCTAAGCCTTCCGCTCGTCGGCGCGCTGGTCCCGCCGGTCCGCGGCGCGGCCCCGGTCATCGGCGCGTCGCTCCCGCCGGTCCGTGGTGCGGTCCCGGTCATCGGTGGGGCGCTGGTGATGGTCTCCGTGGCGCGGACCGGTTATCGGTGGGCCGCTCGCGCTCGTTTCCCGGGTCGGCGTTCGTGCCCTCTGGTCGCTCGTGCTCGTTCCCCGGGTCGGTGTGTTCGTGCCCGCTGGCTTTCCGTACCCGTGATGAGGGTGTGCGCCGTGTCAGCTGAGGTTGATCATGGCGGTCGCCGGTCCGTGACGGTTTTAGGATGGTGAGGGTGATGGCAAGAACCGGTGACATCGAGAAGGCGGCTGGTGTGCTGCGCGCCGGCGGTCTGGTGGCCCTGCCCACCGAGACGGTCTACGGACTGGGCGCCAACGCCGAGGACTCCGCCGCCGTGGCGCGTATCTTCCAGGCCAAGGGGCGTCCGCCCTCCCACCCGTTGATCGTCCACATTGGCGGCGCGGAGCAGCTGGACGACTGGGTCCAGGACGTGCCGGCGACGGCGCGCCTGCTGGCCGAACGCTTCTGGCCGGGACCGCTCACGCTGGTACTGCGGCGCGGTCCCCGGGTGCCGCTGGAGGCGACCGGTGGCCTGGAGACGGTGGCGGTGCGCGTGCCCGACCACCCCGTCGCGCTCGCGCTGCTGTCGGCCTTCGGCGGTGGCGTCACGGCCCCGTCGGCCAACCGCTTCGGCTCGGTCAGCCCCACCACCGCGGACCATGTCCGTGCCGAGCTGGGTGAGGCCGTCGACTTCGTGCTGGACGGCGGCCCGTGTGAGGTCGGGGTGGAGTCGACCATCGTCGACGCCACGGGGGAGGTGCCGAGCATCCTGCGGCCCGGCGGGGTGACGCGCGAGGACCTCGAAGCGGTACTGGGGTGCCCGCTCGCGGTCCCCACGACCAGCCGGGTCCGGGTGCCGGGCCAGCACCCCTCGCACTACGCGCCGCGTGCGCGGGTCGTCCTGGTCGAGCCGGAGAAGGTCGTCGCCGAAGCGGAACTGGCGCAGGAGCTGGGGCACCGGGTGGGCGTCCTTCTGCCCGCCGCCCTGTCCGACGCCGCGGTGAAGGCGCACGCCGTGGTGACGCTCCCCGATTCGCTGGACGCCTACGCACGCGGCCTGTACGGCTACCTGCGCGAACTCGACCAGCAGGGCTGCGATCTCATCCTCGCCTCCCTGCCGGCGGAGCAGGGGCTGGGGCTGGCGATCGCCAACCGGCTCCGCCGCGCCGCAGGCCCCCGCCCGGCCACCGCGTAGCCCGTACCGGGTGCCGTACCAGGCACGAGATGGTGGGCCGGGGTCCCTCGCGTGTCGGGTGGTGGTTCGTGCTCACAGCCTCACGTGGGTGAGGAAGGTGGTGCGGCTGGGGCAGGTGGTGTGGGGGAGGTAGAGCGCGTGGAGGGGCGCATGGATGGGGGG
>NZ_PQSQ01000194.1 GCF_002920575.1 Streptomyces sp. Ru73
TGCGCGGCCGGGGCGCGCGGGCGCAAGCGGGCGCCGCTCCCCCGGTACCGGGCGACCACCGCGACCAGACCATCCACAGCTGCGAGGAGAGCGACGTGCTGCGTCGCGCGTTCATGACCGGCGGCCCGGCCGCCGCCCTGGGGATCGCCGGACTGGCGCCCCTGGGAGCCGTACCCGATCCGCGAGCCGCCGCCGACGCCCGGCCGGCCGCCGCCCCTTCAGCGGGACGGCAGGTGGGCAGGGCCGAGGCCGAGGCCGTGGAGGAGGCGGTCCGCCGCATCCGGCTGCTCGACGACCGGCACGGCGCCGAGGGCATGTACCGGCGCGCCGCCCAGCCGCTGCGCGCCGCCTACGCGCTCCTGGACGCCGGCGCACAGCGCCAGTCCGTCGCCGACCGGCTGCACGCGGGCGCCGGCGAACTGGCCATCTCCGTGGGCTGGCTGGCGCACGACTCGGGCCGCTTCGGGGACGCCCGCTCGCACTACGCGGAGGCGCTGGCGACCGCGCGGGTGGCGGGCGACCCGGCGCTGGAGGCGCACGCGTTCTGCAACACCGCGTTCCTCGCCCGGGACGCGGAGCGGCCGCGCGAGGCGGTGCGCGCGGCGCAGGCGGCGCAGCACGCCGCCAAGCACCTCTCCTCCCGCCGGCTGCTCTCGCTGCTGGCGCTGCGCGAGGCGGGCGGCTGGGCGGGGCTCGGCGACCGCGCGGGCTGCGAGGAGGCGCTGCTGCGGGCGCACCGGCTGTTCGCGCGCGGCCCGTCCGACGCCGATCCGGAGTGGATGTCCTTCTACGGGGAGGCCGAGCTGGCGGGCCTGGAGGCGCAGTGCTGGGCGGCGCTGGGCGATTACGGGCGCGCGGCCGAGCACGCGCGGCGTGCCGTCGCCCTCCAGAGCCCGCACTTCACGCGCAACATCGCGCTGTACACCGCGGAGCTGGCGGGCGACCTGGCGGACAGCGGCGCGCCCGACGAGGCGGCCGCCGCCGGGCTGCGCGTCCTGGACCTGCTGGACGACGTGGGCTCGGCCCGCATCCGCACGATGCTGGCCGGCACGGCACGGCGGCTGCGGCCCCAGCGCCGCGTGCCGGGCGTCGCCGCCTTCCTGGACCGGCACGCCCTGGCGGCCCGCCCGGCCTGATCCCGCCCGGCCCGATCCGCCCGGTCCCGGCCGGCCGTGCCCGCGGCCCGCGCGTGCGGCTCGCTGGTCGGCGCGTGCCGCCCGTGGAGCCTCAGCCCAGATGGCCGGTGTCGTTCCAGCGCTCGATGGCCGGGGCCCCGTAGGCCCAGCCGAGCACCGACAGGGAGGTCGGTTCGAGGCGCACCCGGGCGGCGAAGGAGATGTCCTCGCCGAGCCAGCGCGCGCACAGCGAGCGCAGGATGTGGCCGTGCGCGAAGAGCAGCACGTCGCGGTCGCCCGAGCGCACCTCCTCGATGACGCCGTCCACGCGCCGCGTCACCTCGGCGAGGGTCTCGCCCTCGGGCACGCCGTCCCGCCAGATGAGCCAGTCGGGGCGGTCGGCCTTGATCTGCGCGGGCGTCAGGCCCTCGTACGCGCCGTAGTCGACCTCCATCAGCGCGTCCCAGTCCGTCGCGCGGTCCCCGAAGCCGGCCAGCTCGCAGGTCTCCTTGGCGCGGACCAGCGGGCTGGTGCGCACCTCGACGTCCGGCAGCCCGTTCCAGGGGGCGCGGTGCAGCCGCTCGCCGAGCAGCTTGGCGCCGCGCCGCCCCTCGTCGAGGAGCGGGATGTCCGTGCGGCCGGTGTGCTTGCCGGACAGGGACCACTCGGTCTGTCCGTGCCGGGCCAGCAGGATGCGCGGTGCCATGGGATTACCTCTCACCGGGGCGAGCCCGCTCGCCCGCGGCCTTGCTCGTTCGGCGCCGCGCGGAAGCCGGCGGCGGTACCTCTCGTTCCGTCCGTTCCATCATCGCTCATCCGTTCCTTCGGCCACTCGGCCCCCATGGGGAACGAACAGGACATACGGCGTATGGTGGGCCGCTGCTGACAGCGACTGACACGAAGGCTGGAAACGGTGAGTACGTCCCGGGTGCACGCCGCACCGCACACCCCCGTAGCGCGCGGCACCCGGCCGCACTGGTGGGCCGAGCTGCCGCTGCTCGCGCTGGTCTACGCCGCCTATACCGCGGGACGGCTGCTGGCGAGGGGCGATGTGTCGGCGGCCACCGGTCACGGGGTGCGGCTGCTGGACGCCGAACGGCTGCTGCACATCGACTTCGAACGGCCGCTGAACCGCTTCTTCTCCGGTACGCCCGCGGTCGGCATACCCGCCGACTTCGTGTACGCCGCGCTGCACTATCTGGTCACGCCCGCGGTCCTCATATGGCTGTGGCGGCGGCACCCCGCCCGGTACCGCCTCATGCGCACCTGGCTGCTGCTCGCCACGCTGATCGGGCTGGCCGGCTTCACCCTGCTGCCCACCTGCCCGCCCCGGCTGCTGGCCGCCGTGCACGGCTTCACCGACACGATGGCGGAGTACTCCCCGTACGGCTGGTGGGGCGGCGAGGCGAGCGCGCCGCGGGGGCTGGGCGGCCTGACGAACCAGTACGCCGCGATGCCCAGCCTGCACGTCGGCTGGGCACTGTGGTGCGGCGTCGCGCTCTGGCTGTACGGCGGCTCGCGGGCCACGAAGGCGATCGGCATGGCCTACCCGCTGCTCATCACGGTCGTGGTGCTGGGCACCGCCAACCACTACTTCCTGGACACGGTCGCGGGCAGCGCCGTCATGGTCGCCGGGCTGCTGCTCGCCCGTCCGGCGCTGCGCCTCGCCGCCGCCGCGCGTGGCGTGATCGCGGCCCGCGCGAGCGAAGATGCGCCTGGTCCTCCCGCGAATGTCGGTGACGGATGCGAGACTTCCGCAGATGAACGTTTTCCGCGACAGCCGGCCCGAGCCGGCCGCGGCCCGCACGCGGCGGCCGGGGCCGGCGACGGGGCTGCGCGCACGCCTGGCTGAGCTGCGCGGCCCCGGCGTACCGCCCCGCCCGCTGGACGCCAGGGCGCTCGCCGCGCTGGCCGCCAACCCCGGCTGCCGGCGCCGCGCGCTGCTGGACGGCGCCGGCGTGGACAAGGCCGCGCTCGCCCGGGCGCTCGGCTCCCCCGCGCCCTTCGGCCAGTCCCGGTTCGCGATCGCGCGCGGCCACTCCTTCGAGGCGCGGGTCAAGGCCGACGGCGGCGCCGAGCTGGTCCGGCTGGCCCATGAGCAGCTCGGCGGCCCGGAAGCACCGGAGCCCGGCGCTGTAGCCACCCCCGACCTGTCGGCGGCGGGTCCCCAGGGCCGTGCCGCGCGGACCGCGCTGGCCCTGCGCGAGGCCGCGGCCCACGACGGCTGGACCCTGCTGGACCATCCGATGCTGGCCCTGGACGTGGCGGGGTCGCCCGCGTATCTGGAGCCGGACGCCGTGGTGGTCCGGCCGGACGGGCTCTGGACCGTCCTGGAGATCAAGTCGTTCCCGATGATCGACGGCGCCGCCGACACGGCGAAGGTGGGCGCCGCCGCCCGCCAGGCCGCGGTGTACGCGCTCGCGCTGGAGCAGGTCGCCGAGCAGGTCGCGCGGCACGCCCCGGAGGACGGCGCGGCGCACACGCCGCGGGTCGGCGAGCGTGCCCTGCTGGTCTGTCCCAAGGACTTCTCCAACCTCCCGGCGGCG
>NZ_PQSQ01000195.1 GCF_002920575.1 Streptomyces sp. Ru73
GGCGCGAAGGGGTCCGGCGCCGGGTCGTACGGGGCCGTGGTGTCCCCCGCCGGCTCGTACGCCACCGGCTCGTACCCCGCCGGGTCCTCGGCCGCCGAGCGCGGGGCCGACGCCTCTGCCGCCGCTTCGTACGACGCCGAGCCTTCCACCGCGGCCGCGTGCGGCGCGAAGTGGGCTCCCGCCGACCCGTACGAGGCCGCGGTGTCCCCCGCCGAGTCGTACCGGTTCGCGGCGCCCCCCGACGGCTCGTACGAGGCCACCGCGTCCCCCGACGCCCCGTACGGGTTCGCGGCATCCCCCGACGGGGCGTGGGGCGTGAAGGGGTCGCTCGGGGGCGTGGGCGGCGACGCCGCTTCTCCGCTGTCCTCGATGCGCCGTTCCAGTTCGCGCACGCGGGCCTGCGCGCGGGCCACGTCGTCGGCGACCCAGGCCAGCTCGCCGTTGAGCGCCGCCACGTCCGTGGCCGGGTCGGCCTCCCGCAACGCTGCGCGCAGCTCCTGTTCGCGGCGGGTGGCGTGGGCCAGCTCGCCGAGCATGGCGTCGAGCCGGTCGCGGAGCGCCGCCGGGCCGCCGGTCAGCGCGTCGTACGCGGCGACCGCAGCGCCGTGCAGCTGCCGGGCGCGCGCCCCCGCCTCCGCCGCGGCCTCGGCGCCGCGCCGCCCCGCCAGGTCGTGGAGCAGCGACTCGACCACGTCCCAGGGCGGCACCTCGCGCCCGTCCAGGCAGGCCCGCAGCCCTTCGGGGTCGCGCCGCGTGAAGACGCCGTACCAGCCGTCGGCCGCGTCCAGCGCCGCCGTCAGCTCACGCAGGAAGTACGCGAACTCCGCCACCGAGTCCCGCAGTCGTGCCTCCGCCATGCCGTCCCTTCTCTCCCCCCGCCACCGCGCGCTTTCCGTCGCGCCGGTGCCGCTCGTACCTCAGATGTCGTCCTCCGTCACAGGACGACTACGGGGAGTTTTCCACTCCGGACCGGACGAGGGAGTGGCTATCAGGCAACAACGGCGTGATCACCACGGTCGACAGGAAAACTTGCAAGTTTTCCTGTCGACTTCTTAGGGTGGCGGGATGCCAGGCAAGGAGCACGAACAGCTCGTCACCGACCTCGCCACCGCGGTCGGGCTGCTGATGCGCCGGCTGCGCGCCGAGTCGCCGGCCGACGGGATCACGCCCACCCAGCGCGCGGTCTGCGCCCGGCTGGACCTGGAGGGCCCCGCGACCACGGCGGCACTGGCCAGGGCCGAGCTGGTGCGCCCGCAGTCGATGCGGGTGACCCTGGCGGCGCTGGAGGAACGCGGCGTCGTCGCGCGCAGCCCGCACCCCACCGACGGCCGCCAGGTCGTCTTCGCGCTCACCGAGGAGGGCCGGCGGGTGCTGGCCGGCCTCCGGCGGGCCAAGCAGAACTGGCTCGCGGTGGCCCTCGCCGAGCACACCACCCCCGAGGAGCGGCGCGTACTGGCCGAAGCGGCCGCGCTCCTCAAACGACTGACGGAGAACTGACCATGACCGCCACCACGCTCGACCCGAAGACCGCACTGGTCCTGATCGACCTGCAGAAGGGCATCACCGCGCTGCCCACCGCCCACCCCGCCGCGGAGATCGTCGAGCGGAGCGCGCGGCTGGCCGCCGCGTTCCGCACGCGCGGCCTGCCGGTCGTGCTGGTGAACGTCACCGGCGGCGCCCCCGGCCGCACCGAGGGCCCGGCGCGCACCGGCAACCCGCCCGCCGACTGGGCCGAGCTGGTGCCGGAGCTGGACCGGCAGCCGTCGGACGTCCTGGTCACCAAGAAGACCTGGGGCGCCTTCCACGGCACGCCGCTGGACATGGAACTGCGCCGCCTCGGCGTCACGCAGGTCGTGCTGGGCGGCATCGCGACCAGCATCGGCGTGGAGTCCACGGCCCGCAGCGCGTACGAGCACGGCTACCACGTGACCGTGGCGACCGACGCGGTGACCGACATGGACGCCGAAGCCCACCGCAACAGCATCGAAAAGATCTTCCCGCGCCTCGGCGAGACCGACACCACGGACGCGATCCTCAAGCTGCTGGGCTGATCACCCTGTTGGCCCGACGGCCGGCCATCACGCCCCCGCTCTCAGTCGGGGCCACTTCTCGTGCCAGCGCTGGTCGTCCTCCAGTTGGGCGGCCAGGGAGATCAGGCGGGGTTCGTCGCCTTCGGGGCCCAGGAGCTGGGCGCCGAGGGGGAGGCCGGCCGAGGTGAAGCCGGCCGGGACGCTGATGCCGGGCCAGCCGAGTACGTTCCACGGCCAGGCGTACGGGCAGGCGGCGATCATCGCGCGGTCGGTGCGCCAGCCGTTCATCGCGGCGAGGGTGCCGATCCGCGGCGGCGGGGTGGCGGTGGTCGGCGTGAGCACCACGTCGTACCGGCCGAAGACCGCGCCCACCCGCTTCTGCTGCCGCGCCTCGGCGGCCCGCGCCAGCTTCAGCGCGCGCCCGCCGAGCAGCCGGCCCAGCCGCGCCGCCTCGCGTGTCCTGCGGTCCAGCAGCGAGGGGTCCGGCACCCGTTCGGTCCACTCCCGTACGCCCGTGGTCGCGCGCGGTACGAAGGAGAGGCCGATCAGCCCGTAGTCAGGCTCGGCCTCCTCGACGAGGTGGCCGAGGCGGGCGAGGGTGCGCGCGACGTCCGTGACGGCGGCGCGCACTTCGGGGTGGAGCGGGCGCGGCGTACCGGTCCAGGCGGCCTTCCAGGACAGCGCGATGCGCAGCCGGCCCGGGTCCCGGCCGACCGCGGCGCGCACCGCGACGGGTGCCGGGCGGTGCAGGTCGTGCCGGTGGCTGCCGCTGCACACCTCCAGGAGCAGTGCCGCGTCCTCGACCGTGCGGGCCAGCGGGCCGATGCAGGTGATGCCCTGGAACGCCTCCGGTTCGGGCCAGGTGGAGATCCGGCCGCGCTGCGGCTTGATGCCGACGAGGTGGGTCCAGGCGGCGGGTATGCGGACCGAGCCGGCGCCGTCCGTGCCGAGCGCGGCGGGGACGAGCCCGGCGGCGACCGCGGCGGCCGAGCCGCCCGAGGAGCCGCCGGGGGTGTGCGCCGGGCTCCAGGGGTTGCGGGTGTCGCCGAAGGCGGGGCCCTCGGTGAACGGCCACTGGCCCAGCTCGCAGGCGTTGGTCTTGCCGACGACGATCGCGCCGGCCGCGCGCAGCCGCCGGACGGCTTCGGAGTCGGCCGCCTTGCGCGGGAACGTGCCGGCGCAGCCGAACGCGGTGGGCTCGCCCGCCACGTCGGTGTCGTCCTTGACCGCGACCGGCACGCCGAGCAGCGGCAGCCGCTCCCCCGCCGCGAGCCTGCGGTCGGCCTCCTCGGCCTCGGCGAGCGCCGCCTCGGTCCGTACCAGGCGGAAGGCGTTCACGGTGCCGGCGGTCGCCGCGATGCGTTCCAGCGTGCGGCCGACCAGCTCGGCCGACGTGGCGTCACCGTCGCTCAGTGCCCTGGCCTGTTCGGCCAGTCCCTCGAACCTGTCCCCCATTGCCTCACGCCCGTCCCTCGTCCTGACCGTCCGTTCCGACGGAGGGGCGCAGAGTAAGCACGCGTGCGAGCCGGGTTTCAACCGTCTCCGGCGCC
>NZ_PQSQ01000196.1 GCF_002920575.1 Streptomyces sp. Ru73
GAAGGCGTAACTGATTGAATTGTAATGGCGCGCCCTGCAGGATTCGAACCTGCGGCCCACGACTTAGAAGGTCGTTGCTCTATCCAACTGAGCTAAGGGCGCGTTGATACCGCAATGCGGTGTAATCGCGTGAATTATACGGTCAACCCTTGCTGAGTCAATGGCTTTTGATCTGGTTGCTGAACAAGTGAACGACCGCGTCTGATTACTAGTTTGCCCGGGCCCTTGTCGTCGTCAATTGTACAGCATCCAGGGTGACGGTGCCGAGGATGACGATGAGCGCATTGTTAGATTTCATACACGGTGCCTGACTGCGTTAGCAATTTAACTGTGATAAACTACCGCATTAAAGCTTATCGATGATAAGCTGTCAAACATGAGAATTACAACTTATATCGTATGGGGCTGACTTCAGGTGCTACATTTGAAGAGATAAATTGCACTGAAATCTAGAAATATTTTATCTGATTAATAAGATGATCTTCTTGAGATCGTTTTGGTCTGCGCGTAATCTCTTGCTCTGAAAACGAAAAAACCGCCTTGCAGGGCGGTTTTTCGAAGGTTCTCTGAGCTACCAACTCTTTGAACCGAGGTAACTGGCTTGGAGGAGCGCAGTCACCAAAACTTGTCCTTTCAGTTTAGCCTTAACCGGCGCATGACTTCAAGACTAACTCCTCTAAATCAATTACCAGTGGCTGCTGCCAGTGGTGCTTTTGCATGTCTTTCCGGGTTGGACTCAAGACGATAGTTACCGGATAAGGCGCAGCGGTCGGACTGAACGGGGGGTTCGTGCATACAGTCCAGCTTGGAGCGAACTGCCTACCCGGAACTGAGTGTCAGGCGTGGAATGAGACAAACGCGGCCATAACAGCGGAATGACACCGGTAAACCGAAAGGCAGGAACAGGAGAGCGCACGAGGGAGCCGCCAGGGGGAAACGCCTGGTATCTTTATAGTCCTGTCGGGTTTCGCCACCACTGATTTGAGCGTCAGATTTCGTGATGCTTGTCAGGGGGGCGGAGCCTATGGAAAAACGGCTTTGCCGCGGCCCTCTCACTTCCCTGTTAAGTATCTTCCTGGCATCTTCCAGGAAATCTCCGCCCCGTTCGTAAGCCATTTCCGCTCGCCGCAGTCGAACGACCGAGCGTAGCGAGTCAGTGAGCGAGGAAGCGGAATATATCCTGTATCACATATTCTGCTGACGCACCGGTGCAGCCTTTTTTCTCCTGCCACATGAAGCACTTCACTGACACCCTCATCAGTGCCAACATAGTAAGCCAGTATACACTCCGCTAGCGCTGATGTCCGGCGGTGCTTTTGCCGTTACGCACCACCCCGTCAGTAGCTGAACAGGAGGGACAGCTGATAGAAACAGAAGCCACTGGAGCACCTCAAAAACACCATCATACACTAAATCAGTAAGTTGGCAGCATCACCCGACGCACTTTGCGCCGAATAAATACCTGTGACGGAAGATCACTTCGCAGAATAAATAAATCCTGGTGTCCCTGTTGATACCGGGAAGCCCTGGGCCAACTTTTGGCGAAAATGAGACGTTGATCGGCACGTAAGAGGTTCCAACTTTCACCATAATGAAATAAGATCACTACCGGGCGTATTTTTTGAGTTATCGAGATTTTCAGGAGCTAAGGAAGCTAAAATGGAGAAAAAAATCACTGGATATACCACCGTTGATATATCCCAATGGCATCGTAAAGAACATTTTGAGGCATTTCAGTCAGTTGCTCAATGTACCTATAACCAGACCGTTCAGCTGGATATTACGGCCTTTTTAAAGACCGTAAAGAAAAATAAGCACAAGTTTTATCCGGCCTTTATTCACATTCTTGCCCGCCTGATGAATGCTCATCCGGAATTCCGTATGGCAATGAAAGACGGTGAGCTGGTGATATGGGATAGTGTTCACCCTTGTTACACCGTTTTCCATGAGCAAACTGAAACGTTTTCATCGCTCTGGAGTGAATACCACGACGATTTCCGGCAGTTTCTACACATATATTCGCAAGATGTGGCGTGTTACGGTGAAAACCTGGCCTATTTCCCTAAAGGGTTTATTGAGAATATGTTTTTCGTCTCAGCCAATCCCTGGGTGAGTTTCACCAGTTTTGATTTAAACGTGGCCAATATGGACAACTTCTTCGCCCCCGTTTTCACCATGGGCAAATATTATACGCAAGGCGACAAGGTGCTGATGCCGCTGGCGATTCAGGTTCATCATGCCGTTTGTGATGGCTTCCATGTCGGCAGAATGCTTAATGAATTACAACAGTACTGCGATGAGTGGCAGGGCGGGGCGTAATTTTTTTAAGGCAGTTATTGGTGCCCTTAAACGCCTGGTTGCTACGCCTGAATAAGTGATAATAAGCGGATGAATGGCAGAAATTCGAAAGCAAATTCGACCCGGTCGTCGGTTCAGGGCAGGGTCGTTAAATAGCCGCTTATGTCTATTGCTGGTTTACCGGTTTATTGACTACCGGAAGCAGTGTGACCGTGTGCTTCTCAAATGCCTGAGGCCAGTTTGCTCAGGCTCTCCCCGTGGAGGTAATAATTGACGATATGATCATTTATTCTGCCTCCCAGAGCCTGATAAAAACGGTTAGCGCTTCGTTAATACAGATGTAGGTGTTCCACAGGGTAGCCAGCAGCATCCTGCGATGCAGATCCGGAACATAATGGTGCAGGGCGCTTGTTTCGGCGTGGGTATGGTGGCAGGCCCCGTGGCCGGGGGACTGTTGGGCGCTGCCGGCACCTGTCCTACGAGTTGCATGATAAAGAAGACAGTCATAAGTGCGGCGACGATAGTCATGCCCCGCGCCCACCGGAAGGAGCTACCGGCAGCGGTGCGGACTGTTGTAACTCAGAATAAGAAATGAGGCCGCTCATGGCGTTGACTCTCAGTCATAGTATCGTGGTATCACCGGTTGGTTCCACTCTCTGTTGCGGGCAACTTCAGCAGCACGTAGGGGACTTCCGCGTTTCCAGACTTTACGAAACACGGAAACCGAAGACCATTCATGTTGTTGCTCAGGTCGCAGACGTTTTGCAGCAGCAGTCGCTTCACGTTCGCTCGCGTATCGGTGATTCATTCTGCTAACCAGTAAGGCAACCCCGCCAGCCTAGCCGGGTCCTCAACGACAGGAGCACGATCATGCGCACCCGTGGCCAGGACCCAACGCTGCCCGACTCGAGGGCATCCGATCAACGCTTTCTGGTGAATGGTGCGGGAGGCGAGACTTGAACTCGCACACCTAGCGGCGCCAGAACCTAAATCTGGTGCGTCTACCAATTTCGCCACTCCCGCAAAAAAAGATGGTGGCTACGACGGGATTCTCTAGATCATCATGTTTATTGCGTGGTTTATAAGTATTGTTATTGCACACTCAAGGCCCTTTAGCTCAGTGGTTAGAGCAGGCGACTCATAATCGCTTGGTCGCTGGTTCAAGTCCAGCAAGGGCCACCAAATCATTATTTACGTATCAGGAAGAGTTAAGGGTACAAGGGGTACTCGATGGCGGTCTATATTTCATGACTAACGCCATTTC
>NZ_PQSQ01000197.1 GCF_002920575.1 Streptomyces sp. Ru73
GGAGGGAGCAGGGGGGAGAGAGGGGAGAGCGGGGAAGCGAGAGAAGAGAGGGGGAGGGGGGAAGCGAGGGAAGCGAAGGGGAGCTGGTGGGCGGGCGCGGCGCTGTCCGGTAGGGGGCGGCCGTCGTGTGGCGGAGCGCCGCCAGTTGGGTGCCGGGGGGCTCCGGGCGGGCGATCCGTCCGGACCGTCCGCCGTGCCGGGCGTGCGGGCCGCGGTTAGCGTCGGGGGAACAGGCGGTGAGGCGGCGTACGGACGCGGGAGAGCGCAGTGGGACACAGGCGTGGGACGACGGCCGGGCACGGTGTTCTGACCAGGATCGGGCAGGCCGTCATGCTGCACCACGGCGGCGACCGCGAGGAGGCCCGCAAGCGGATGACCGCACTCTGGCAGGAGCTGGGGCCGTGCGCGGACGCGTACCAGCGCTGTGCGCTCGCCCACTTCCTGGCCGACACGCAGGACAGCCCCATGGAGGAACTGCGCTGGAACCTGCGGGCCCTGAGCCTGGCTCAGGGCAGCCGGGGGCATGCGGACGCGGGCCGCCCCGAGCTGCGGGCGCTGCTGCCGGCCCTCCATCTCGACCTCGCGGCGGACTACGCCCGGCTGGCCCGGCACCCCGAGGCCCGCTGGGAGCTGGGCCGCGCCCGTACGGCACTGGCCACGCTGGAGGACGACCCGCACCGGCAGGGCATCCGCGCCGCGATCGAACGCCTGCAGAGGCGACTGGACCGGGCGGGCGGCCCCCGGGCGTAGGAGCCGTCGGCGGTAGACGGCTGCCGTCCGCCGCGCACGGTAGGCCGTGTTGCCGCGCGCATGCCGCATGTCGGCGCCGTCGCGCGCCCCGCATGGCGCACGCGGTGAGCCGTGTGCCGCACACATGCCGTGTGTTGCGCGCCGCCGCACACCCTGCATGCCGTATGTCGCATGCCGTACGTCGTACGTCGTACGAAGCGTGCCGCTGGTCCGCCGCCGCCCGCACGCTCTGCTTGCCCCGTACGTCGCGCTCGCCGGCTCGCTGCCGCCCGCACGCCCTGCTTGTCCCGTGCGTCGCGCGTCACCGGCTCGCTGCCGCTCGCACGCCCTGCTTGCCCGTGCGTCGCGCGTCGCCGGCCCGCCGCCGCAGACCGTGCGTCGTGAGCCGCACGCCTTGCATGCCGTATGCGTATGCGTATGCCGTACGGCCGCGGTGACGTGCGCCGGAGTGGGTGGGCGGTCCTGTCAGACCCCCGTGTCGCCGTCCAGGCGTTCGCGGAGGAGGTCGGCGTGGCCGTTGTGGCGGGCGTACTCCTCGATCATGTGGAGGTAGATCCAGCGGAGCGTCAGCTCCTTGCCAGGCAGGCGGTCGGGGGCCGGTTCGTCCAGCGTGCGGCCCGCAGCGGCCTTGGTGGCCAGCTCGACCTCCGTCTGCCAGGTGGCCAGCGCCTCGGCGGCGGTGTCCTGCTCGCCGAAGTGCCAGTCGCGGTCCCAGTCCTCCTCGTCGCAGTAGAGCCACGGGAGGTCCTCGCCGGTCATGATCCGGCGGAACCAGTGCCGCTCCACCTCCGCCATGTGGCGCAGCAGGCCGAGCAGGGTCAGCTCCGAGGGCGGTACGGAGGGCGTGCGCAGCTGTTCTTCGGTGAGCCCCGCACACTTCGCGGCGAGGGTCGCGCGGTGGTACTCCAGCCAGCGCACCACCTGCGAGAGTTCATCGCCGGTGCCGGTGGGGACGGTGCGTGCTGGAACGGATGTTGTCATGCCGCCCAGCATGGCCGCTGCGGCGCGCGCCCACCCGGTTTTTCCCGGTTCGGCCGACGCGGGCCGCAATTTTGCGCCAGCCTGCGGGAAACGGTGTGCGGAGGGCGCCGCCGGATGCTTCAGGAGCGCGACCCGGGGTCGGTGTCGGGGCCGGGCCCGCGACCGCGATCGGGCCCGCGACCGGGACCGAGGCCGAGGCCGGGCCCGGGGTCCGGGGCGGGGCCGTGGTCGGGCCCGCGACCGGGGTCGGGGCGCGCCCCGGGACCGAGCATGCCCTGCAGCAGTTCCGCGCAGTCGCTGTGCAGTTCCGTGCGGCTGGGTGCCGCGCCCTGCAACTGGCCCGCTGTGCACGAGAACAGCACGCCGTCGGACCACGCGAGGAGCGTACGAGCGTGGCGCTCGGGGGCGGGGGAGCCGGCCGCCGTGAGCAGCGCGGCGAGGGCGTCGCGGAAGGTGCGGCCGGCCCGGTCGTACACCGCCCGCAGCTCCGGCCGCCGGGTCGCCTCCAGCGCCAGCTCGTAGCGGGCGATCAGCAGCTCGCGGTGGTGGGTGAGCGACCGGTGCAGTGCATGGGCCAGCAGGTCGGCCAGCGCGTCCGGCGCCGGCGGCCCCTGAGAGGACGTCCCGGCGTCCGCTTCGGAGGACGGGAGCAGTGCCGCGTCGCGTTCCGCGAGCCGGGTGACCGCGGTCTCCAGGAGGGCCGCGCGGGTACGGGCCAGGTTCGACGTCGAGCCCTGGGGAAGGCCGGCGGCCTCGTCGACGGCACGGTGCGTCAGGCCACGCATGCCGCGCTCGGCGAGCAGGGCGAGCGCGGTGTCGGCGATCAGTTCGCGGCGGCGCGGTGCCGTGGTGGTGGGCCGGGCGGACCGGGTGGACCGAGTGGGGCGCACGGGTTCGGCGGTGCGGTCCTGGGGGGCCTGGGCGCGGTCGTTCATGGGGGTGAGCCTATCCGGTTTTACTACGGGTGTAGTAGCTTGCTGGGAGGGCACTACGGATGTAGTGAGCGGCGTGTGCAGGGCAGGGAGGGAGGCAGGATCGTGCGGGAGTGCAGCGGCGACGGCGACCGTTCCACCGCGATCGTCATCGGAGGGGGCATCGGCGGGCTGACCGCGGCGGTCGCGCTGCACCGGGCAGGGTGGCGGGTCCTCGTCCTGGAGCGCGCGGCCGCGCTCGAACCGGTCGGCGCGGGCATTGCCCTGGCCCCCAACGCGCAACGCGCCCTGGATGTCATCGGCGCCGGGGACGACGTACGGGCCATGGCCGCCTGGCAGGGCGACGGCGCGCTGCGGCTGCCCGGCGGGCGGGTGCTCGCGCGTGCGGACAGCGCGGCGGCCGAGCGACGGTTCGGCGGGCCCGTCGTGGTCGCCCACCGCGCCGACCTGATCGGGCTGCTCGCCGCTCGGCTGCCGGCCGGCGCCGTCCGTACCGGCGTCGTGGCCACGGTGACCGACCCGGGCGACCCCGCCGACCCGAACCGGCCCGCGCGAGTACGCCTGACCAGCACGGTCACCGACATCGCCGAGCCGGCCGAGCCGGCCGAGCCGGCCGAGCCCGCCGACATCGCCGAGACCGCCGGGGCCGCTGGGGCCGCCGGGGGGCGCCGAGGGTGTCGGGGCCGCCGAGCCCCCGGCTGCGCCCGCAGCCCG
>NZ_PQSQ01000198.1 GCF_002920575.1 Streptomyces sp. Ru73
CGAGCCGGCCGTCATCTGGCCGTACATCGTCAGCCCCAGCTGCTCCAGCCGCCGGAACTCCTCCCAGTTCGCCCAGTCCCCCACCAGATTCGAGTTGGCGATCAGCACCCGCGGCGCCCACTCATGGGTCTGCATCACACCCACCGGACGACCCGACTGCACCAGCATCGTCTCGTCCTGCTTCAGCGACCGCAGCGTCCGCTGCATCGCATCGAACGAACGCCAGTCACGCGCCGCCTTGCCGGTACCGCCGTAGACAACCAGCTTGTCCGGATGCTCGGCCACCTCCGGATCCAGGTTGTTCTGCAGCATCCGGAGGGCGGCCTCCTGCTGCCACCCCCGGGCGCTCAGTTCCGTACCACGCGATGCTCGCACGGGTCGCGGTCCTGACATGCCCTGCCTCCTGCCCTCGGCGGTGCCCAGCACCCAGCCGGCACTGGATCGATATATTCACATCTTGGCCTGGATGAATACAGCTAGTCAATGGCGCCCCGGCGGGGCGGGCCGGGCCGTTCCGGCTCTGAACTTCCTCAACTCGCGCTTCCCGCCCCGCGGCCCCGGGCAGGACCACCCCCACATCGACTCCCGGGGGAGGTCCTGATGACCGACACCACCACGCCCGGCTCCACCGCAGCGCCCGAGGAGACCGGCCTCAAGCGCGCCATCGGCCCGAAGCTGCTGATCCTCTTCGTGATCGGCGACATCCTCGGCACCGGCATCTACGCCACCACCGGCAAGGTCGCGGGCAAGGTCGGCGGCGCCCTGTGGCTGCCGTTCGTGATCGGCTTCGTCGTGGCGATCCTGACGGCGGCCTCGTACGTCGAGCTGGTCGGCAAGTACCCGAAGGCCGCCGGGGCCGCGCTCTACACCCAGAAGGCGTTCAAGGTCCCCTTCCTGACCTTCATCGTGGCCTTCATGGTGATGTGCTCGGGGCTGTCCTCGGCGAGCGCGGCGGCCCGCGCGTTCGGCGGCGACTACCTCGCCGAGTTCACCGACGCGGTGCCGCCGACCGTCGTCGCCATCCTCTTCGTGCTGGCGCTCGCGGCGCTGAACCTGCGCGGCGTCTCCGAGTCGGTGAAGGCGAACGTCGTACTGACGCTGGTCGAGGTGACCGGGCTGCTGGTGATCCTGGCGATCGGCGCGTACGCGGTCCTCACCGGCGACGGCGAGCCCGCCCGGCTGGCCGACTTCGAGGCGTCCGGGAGCGGCGGGTACGCGCTGCTGACCGGCGTACTGGGCGCCACCGCGCTCGGGTTCTTCGCGTTCGTCGGCTTCGAGGACTCGGTGAACATGGCCGAGGAGACCCGCGACCCGGTGCGCACCTTCCCCCGCGCGATCTTCATCGGCGTGGCCGTGACGGGCACCATCTACGTCCTGGTCGCGCTGGTCTCGTCGCTGCTGGTCGACCACCGCACGCTGGAGAAGTCCAGCGGGCCGCTGCTGGAGGTGGTCAAGGCCGGCGGGCTGGACTTCCCGCCGAAGCTCTTCGCGCTGATCGCGCTGTTCGCCGTCACCAACTCCGCGCTGATCAACATCATGATGGCCTCCCGGCTCTGCTACGGCATGGCCAACGAACGCATCCTGCCCAAGGCGATGGGCCGCGTCCTGGCCCGCCGCCGCACGCCCGTCGCGGGCATCCTCTTCGTCACGCTGCTGGCCGTCGGCCTGGTCTCCACCGGCGAGATCGAAGGGCTGGGCGACACCACGGCATTCCTGCTGCTCTGCGTCTTCGCGGTGGTCAACATCGCGGTACTGGTGCTGCGCAGGGACCGCGTGGCGCACGCCCACTTCCGTACGCCGACGGCGCTGCCGGTGCTCGGCGCGCTCACGGCCCTGGTCCTCGCCAGCCCGCTGGCCGACCGGCCACTGGAGGTCTACGTACGGGCCGGCGTACTGCTGCTGATCGGCGTGGCCCTGTGGGCGGTGAACAGGCTCGTACTGAAGGTGCGGGGCGAGGGCTGACCCGCGCCTCGGGCACCCCGGCGCGGCGGCCGAGGCCCGCCTCGCCGGTGGCCGAATCCGTCACCCCGACCTGTCATACGGCAGCAGGCACCGGTCGCACCCCGGCGCATCGCGCCCCTCCTGAACCGTTGTCGACGGATAGCGCCCATACTCCCCGCTTCGTGCCCGGCACCAGCTGAAGCGGGTCGAGGCGCAGCTGGAGGTGTGAGTACGCGGCACGGCGGCCCGGGGACGGGCCGGAGCGGGGCCGCCTCACTCCACGAAGAGGCCACGGGCCGCCGCCCGCGCGTCGAACGCCTCCAGTTTTGCCTGCGCGTCGGGGAGCGCGTCGCACATGGCCTCCAGTAGGACCCGGCCGAGCAGCATGGGCGCGCAGACCGTGTCGAAGGCAAGGCCCGTGCCGACCGCCGCGGGCAGCATGAGGTCGGTGTGGCGGGCGACGGGCGCGAAGGCGCTGTCGGCCACGGTGACGACGGTCAGCCCGGCGGACCTGGCGTACTCCAGCGCGTCCAGCACCTCGCGCGGGTGGCGGGGCAGCGCGAAGCAGAGCAGCACGGTCGCGCCCGACCTGACCGCGCCGTCGATCCGGTCGGCCAGCATCGAGCCGCCCTCGTCCAGCAGCCGTACGTCGGGGTGGACCTTGCGCGCGAAGTACGCGAACCCGGCGGCCTGGCCGACCGCGGCACGCAGGCCCAGCACCGGCAGCACCGGGGACGCGGCGAACAGCCGTGCCGCCTCCTCGACCGGCCCGGGGTCGGCGAGCGCCGCCGCCAGCTCCTGGAGGTTGCCGATCTCCTCCAGTACGGCCTGCTGGTACTCGTTGCGGGAGTCGGCGGCGGGCGTGCCGCGGTCGGGCGTGACGTCGCGCAGGTGGCGGCGGAGCGCCGGGTAGCCGTCGAAGCCCAGGGCGACCGCGAAGCGGGTCACCGAGGGCTGGCTGACCCCGGCCAGCTCGGCCAGCTCGACGCTGGAGAGGAAGGGCGCGTCGGCGGCCCGGCGCACCATGCAGTGGGCGATCCGGCGCTGGGTCGGCGTGAGCCGGTGCCCCTCGAAGAGCTTCTGCAGCCGCGCCGCGGCGCCGGCCGCCGCCTCGGTGGCGTGCTCGCCGCCGTTGTCCCCGCTCATCGTGTCCTCTCGGTCCGCTCCCCGGCGTGTGCTGCCCGACTTTACGTAATCCCGCGTCCGGGCCGCCGGGCCGAAGCCGTCACCAGCCTCTTCGCTCCAGACTATTGCATTTTCATTCATCTGCGCTTGA
>NZ_PQSQ01000199.1 GCF_002920575.1 Streptomyces sp. Ru73
GTTTCGGTGATGACGGTGAAAACCTCTGACACATGCAGCTCCCGGAGACGGTCACAGCTTGTCTGTAAGCGGATGCCGGGAGCAGACAAGCCCGTCAGGGCGCGTCAGCGGGTGTTGGCGGGTGTCGGGGCGCAGCCATGACCCAGTCACGTAGCGATAGCGGAGTGTATACTGGCTTAACTATGCGGCATCAGAGCAGATTGTACTGAGAGTGCACCATTGCGGTGTGAAATACCGCACAGATGCGTAAGGAGAAAATACCGCATCAGGCGCTCTTCCGCTTCCTCGCTCACTGACTCGCTGCGCTCGGTCGTTCGGCTGCGGCGAGCGGTATCAGCTCACTCAAAGGCGGTAATACGGTTATCCACAGAATCAGGGGATAACGCAGGAAAGAACATGTGAGCAAAAGGCCAGCAAAAGGCCAGGAACCGTAAAAAGGCCGCGTTGCTGGCGTTTTTCCATAGGCTCCGCCCCCCTGACGAGCATCACAAAAATCGACGCTCAAGTCAGAGGTGGCGAAACCCGACAGGACTATAAAGATACCAGGCGTTTCCCCCTGGAAGCTCCCTCGTGCGCTCTCCTGTTCCGACCCTGCCGCTTACCGGATACCTGTCCGCCTTTCTCCCTTCGGGAAGCGTGGCGCTTTCTCATAGCTCACGCTGTAGGTATCTCAGTTCGGTGTAGGTCGTTCGCTCCAAGCTGGGCTGTGTGCACGAACCCCCCGTTCAGCCCGACCGCTGCGCCTTATCCGGTAACTATCGTCTTGAGTCCAACCCGGTAAGACACGACTTATCGCCACTGGCAGCAGCCACTGGTAACAGGATTAGCAGAGCGAGGTATGTAGGCGGTGCTACAGAGTTCTTGAAGTGGTGGCCTAACTACGGCTACACTAGAAGGACAGTATTTGGTATCTGCGCTCTGCTGAAGCCAGTTACCTTCGGAAAAAGAGTTGGTAGCTCTTGATCCGGCAAACAAACCACCGCTGGTAGCGGTGGTTTTTTGTTTGCAAGCAGCAGATTACGCGCAGAAAAAAAGGATCTCAAGAAGATCCTTTGATCTTTTCTACGGGGTCTGACGCTCAGTGGAACGAAAACTCACGTTAAGGGATTTTGGTCATGAACAATAAAACTGTCTGCTTACATAAACAGTAATACAAGGGGTGTTATGAGCCATATTCAACGGGAAACGTCTTGCTCTAGGCCGCGATTAAATTCCAACATGGATGCTGATTTATATGGGTATAAATGGGCTCGCGATAATGTCGGGCAATCAGGTGCGACAATCTATCGATTGTATGGGAAGCCCGATGCGCCAGAGTTGTTTCTGAAACATGGCAAAGGTAGCGTTGCCAATGATGTTACAGATGAGATGGTCAGACTAAACTGGCTGACGGAATTTATGCCTCTTCCGACCATCAAGCATTTTATCCGTACTCCTGATGATGCATGGTTACTCACCACTGCGATCCCCGGGAAAACAGCATTCCAGGTATTAGAAGAATATCCTGATTCAGGTGAAAATATTGTTGATGCGCTGGCAGTGTTCCTGCGCCGGTTGCATTCGATTCCTGTTTGTAATTGTCCTTTTAACAGCGATCGCGTATTTCGTCTCGCTCAGGCGCAATCACGAATGAATAACGGTTTGGTTGATGCGAGTGATTTTGATGACGAGCGTAATGGCTGGCCTGTTGAACAAGTCTGGAAAGAAATGCATAAACTTTTGCCATTCTCACCGGATTCAGTCGTCACTCATGGTGATTTCTCACTTGATAACCTTATTTTTGACGAGGGGAAATTAATAGGTTGTATTGATGTTGGACGAGTCGGAATCGCAGACCGATACCAGGATCTTGCCATCCTATGGAACTGCCTCGGTGAGTTTTCTCCTTCATTACAGAAACGGCTTTTTCAAAAATATGGTATTGATAATCCTGATATGAATAAATTGCAGTTTCATTTGATGCTCGATGAGTTTTTCTAAGAATTAATTCATGAGCGGATACATATTTGAATGTATTTAGAAAAATAAACAAATAGGGGTTCCGCGCACATTTCCCCGAAAAGTGCCACCTAAATTGTAAGCGTTAATATTTTGTTAAAATTCGCGTTAAATTTTTGTTAAATCAGCTCATTTTTTAACCAATAGGCCGAAATCGGCAAAATCCCTTATAAATCAAAAGAATAGACCGAGATAGGGTTGAGTGTTGTTCCAGTTTGGAACAAGAGTCCACTATTAAAGAACGTGGACTCCAACGTCAAAGGGCGAAAAACCGTCTATCAGGGCGATGGCCCACTACGTGAACCATCACCCTAATCAAGTTTTTTGGGGTCGAGGTGCCGTAAAGCACTAAATCGGAACCCTAAAGGGAGCCCCCGATTTAGAGCTTGACGGGGAAAGCCGGCGAACGTGGCGAGAAAGGAAGGGAAGAAAGCGAAAGGAGCGGGCGCTAGGGCGCTGGCAAGTGTAGCGGTCACGCTGCGCGTAACCACCACACCCGCCGCGCTTAATGCGCCGCTACAGGGCGCGTCCCATTCGCCAATCCGGATATAGTTCCTCCTTTCAGCAAAAAACCCCTCAAGACCCGTTTAGAGGCCCCAAGGGGTTATGCTAGTTATTGCTCAGCGGTGGCAGCAGCCAACTCAGCTTCCTTTCGGGCTTTGTTAGCAGCCGGATCTCAGTGGTGGTGGTGGTGGTGCTCGAGTGCGGCCGCAAGCTTGCCAAGGGCCCGTGCGAGCGCCTGTACGACGTCGTCGGCCGAACCGGTCGCGGAGTATCCCGCGGCGTGCGGATGACCGCCACCGCCGAACGCGCTGGCGACCGACGCCAGGTTCACCGACTTGGCACGCATCGAGACCGACCAGTGCATCGGTTCGATCTCCTTGAACACCGCGGCGACCTC
>NZ_PQSQ01000200.1 GCF_002920575.1 Streptomyces sp. Ru73
CGGCGGGCGCCTTCCTGCGGACCCGCCCCGACGAGCACGCGCAGCTGCTCGGCGTCACGGCCACCCTGGCCGCCTCGGGCCCGGCGGCCTACGGCGACCAGCCGCCGCAGTACGGCTGGCGGCGCGGCCCGGACGGGCGCGTCGACGGTGCGTACGTATGGACCCCGCCCCGCCCGCCGCTGCTCTCCCCCGATGCCCGACCGCGCCGCCGCCGACCTCCTGGCCCATCTCGCCGCCGGGCCGCAGCCGGTCGGCGGGGTCAACGGCACCCGGGCCGCCGCCGACGCCTTCACCGCCGCCTGGCAGCAGCGCACCGGCCGCGCCGCCCGGCTCCGTACCCACCTGACCCTCTACCGCCTGGCCGAGCTGACCCCGCCGGACCCGGCGCCCCGCGGCCGCGCCCGCACCGCCACCGCCGCCGACCGGGCGCTGCTGGTCGAGTGGTGGGGCGCGTTCGCCCGGGAGAGCGGCGGCGAGCCGCACGGGCACGCCCGCTCGGTCGACGACCGGCTCGGCTACGGCGGGCTCACGCTCTGGGAGGCAGGCGGCCGCCCCGCGGCCTTCGCCGGCGTCTCGCGGACGGCCGGCGGCATGGCCAAGATCGGCCCCGTCTACACCCCGCCCGAGCTGCGGGGCAACGGCTACGCAGCGGGCGCCACCGCCGCCGTCTCGCGCGGTGCGCTCGCGTCCGGCGCCGGGCAGGTGCTGCTCTTCGCCGACGCCGCGAACCGCACCAGCACCGCCCTGTACGAGCGGCTGGGCTACCGCCCGGTGGGTGAGCACCGCCGGTACGACTTCCCGCCCTCCCCCTGAGGAACCGGCGGCACATCCCGCTCGTTCCCGTCACGAGTTTCCCGGCGATCCAGGGGTACTCATCACCCGTCCGGCGGTACGCGGAATGCCCGGGCCGGTCGCGTCGTTGCCCGTTGCGGGTGATGGTGTTGTGTCCGGGCGGTGCGGCGCCGCGGCCGTCGCCGGCCGCCGGGCCCGCAGTTCCGCCGACCGTCCCGAACCTGGAGGTGTCGTGACCGCTTCCCGCTCTTGGCGCATGAGTTCCGGCTCGTGGCGCACCGCCGCTTTCGGCGCCGTGCCCACGGGAGAGCGTCTGGCCAGGATCCAGAGCTCGCCGCAGTTCGTGGACGGACAGTTCCGCAATCCGGTGGCCACCCGGCAGCTCCGGCAGGGCCAGACCCTGCCCATGGTCCGTACCCAGCTCAACAGGGACGGCAGGCTCCGCAGGGCACCCGTGGGCGAGGTGCCCGTGCACCGGCCGACCGCCGCCGACTGGGGCCGGCCGCCCGCCTCCGGGCTGCGCATCACCTGGATGGGCCATTCGAGCGTGCTTGCGGAGATCGACGGGCAGCGGGTGCTGTTCGACCCGGTCTGGGGCGAGCGCTGCTCGCCGTTCACCTGGGTCGGGCCCCGGCGGCTGCACCCGGTGCCGCTGCCCCTGTCCGAGCTGGCGCCGGTCGACGCCGTGGTCATCTCGCACGACCACTACGACCACCTCGACATGCCGACCGTCCAGCAGCTCATCGCCACCGGCACCGCCTTCGTCGTGCCGCTGGGCATCGGCGCCGACCTGGAGTACTGGGGCGTGCCGCCGGAGCGGATCACCGAGCTGGACTGGCACGAGTCGACCCGGGTGGGCGAGCTGACGCTGACCGCCACCCCGGCCCAGCACTTCTGCGGGCGCGGGCTGCGCGGACCGCAGCACACCCTGTGGGCGTCCTGGGTGGTCGCCGGGCCCGACCACCGGGTGTACCACAGCGGCGACACCGGCTACTTCAGCGGCTTCGCCGAGATCGGGCAGGCGCACGGCCCGTTCGACCTCACGATGATCCAGATCGGCGCGTACAGCGAGGAGTTCTGGCCCGACATCCACATGACGCCCGAGGAGGGCCTGCGGGCCCACCTCGACCTGGGCGGCGGCCACCCGGCGGGCGTCCTGCTGCCGATCCACTGGGGCACCTTCAACCTCGCGCCGCACCCGTGGGCGGAGCCCGCCGAGCGCACGGCGGCGGCCGCGATGGCGGCCGGCGCGAAGCTGGCGGCGCCGGTTCCCGGCAAGCCGTTCGAGCCGGCCGACGAGCTCACCGTGGAGCCGTGGTGGCGGGCCGTCGCCGTGCCGCCCGCGCACGGCTGGCCGTGCTGGCCGCCGAAGGGGCCCGCGGCGATGGCGAGCGGCGCGGGCGCAGCACCGGCCGCGGGGGAGTGACCGGCCCGGGGAAGCGTACGGCCGCCGGGACGTCACGTGACCGGCGGCCGCACCGGCCGCGCAACCGGAACGGGAAGGGAAGGAAATCCCGCCCGGCGAACGGGAGTTCGTAATCCCTCGCACTGCCGTACGAAGAACTGCCACTCAAGAAGGTGGCGCGGGGTAGCGAAACCCCGAAGTCCATCCGGTCGGCCCCACCGCAACAACTAGCGTGCGTGCTCCGCGAACCGCCGACGGCCGATCCGGAGGGCGCCGATGCCT
>NZ_PQSQ01000201.1 GCF_002920575.1 Streptomyces sp. Ru73
GACCTCTTCCGGCCGGGCCTCGGACCACTCGTCGTGCGGAACGACGGCGTAGACGAAGCCCCGGCCGTCGAGTGCGTCGGGCAGCAACCGGGCCGTCGCGAGAACCCGCGACAGCATCGGCAGCCACGCGAACGGATGCGTGTCGAGCAGGGTGCGGCTGATCGACGCGTTGTCGACGCCGAGTTCGACCAGCCGGGCCGCGAGCCGGTGGGCACGCGCCGTGGCCCAGCGGAACGACCCGGTGTCGGTGGTCAGCCCCGCGTACAGGCAGTGGGCCACCTTTTCGTCGATGGGTTTGCCCCACGCGTCGAGGAGTTCGGCCACGAGCATCGTGGTCGAGTCCGCGGAAGGGTCGATGTAGTTGGCGGTGCCGAACAGTTGGTTGGACGCGTGATGGTCGATGACCAGCACCTCACGCCCGGGACCGGCGAGCCCACTGAGCGCGCCGAGCCGATTGATGCTCGGTATGTCAACGGTGACAACCAGGTCGGCGTCGCGCCGCATGGCCTCCGGAGCGACCAGCAGATGCCCGCCGGGCAGCGACTGAAGAGACTCCGGCAGCTGCGCGGGGGTCGCGAACGACACCTCGACGTGCTTGCCGGATGCGGCGAGCACCTGCGCCAGGGCGAGCCCGGCGCCGATGGTGTCCGCGTCCGGATAGACGTGGCAGATGACACTGACACTCGATGCCGCGGTCAGCAGATCAGCGGCACCACGGGCGTCGACGCGCGCGCCGGCGATCTGGGCGTCCGGACCGGTCAGCAGACCGGTCTTGGGATCGGTTGTCGTCACCGCCATGGTATATCTCCTTCTTAAAGTTAAACAAAATTATTTCTAGAGGGGAATTGTTATCCGCTCACAATTCCCCTATAGTGAGTCGTATTAATTTCGCGGGATCGAGATCTCGATCCTCTACGCCGGACGCATCGTGGCCGGCATCACCGGCGCCACAGGTGCGGTTGCTGGCGCCTATATCGCCGACATCACCGATGGGGAAGATCGGGCTCGCCACTTCGGGCTCATGAGCGCTTGTTTCGGCGTGGGTATGGTGGCAGGCCCCGTGGCCGGGGGACTGTTGGGCGCCATCTCCTTGCATGCACCATTCCTTGCGGCGGCGGTGCTCAACGGCCTCAACCTACTACTGGGCTGCTTCCTAATGCAGGAGTCGCATAAGGGAGAGCGTCGAGATCCCGGACACCATCGAATGGCGCAAAACCTTTCGCGGTATGGCATGATAGCGCCCGGAAGAGAGTCAATTCAGGGTGGTGAATGTGAAACCAGTAACGTTATACGATGTCGCAGAGTATGCCGGTGTCTCTTATCAGACCGTTTCCCGCGTGGTGAACCAGGCCAGCCACGTTTCTGCGAAAACGCGGGAAAAAGTGGAAGCGGCGATGGCGGAGCTGAATTACATTCCCAACCGCGTGGCACAACAACTGGCGGGCAAACAGTCGTTGCTGATTGGCGTTGCCACCTCCAGTCTGGCCCTGCACGCGCCGTCGCAAATTGTCGCGGCGATTAAATCTCGCGCCGATCAACTGGGTGCCAGCGTGGTGGTGTCGATGGTAGAACGAAGCGGCGTCGAAGCCTGTAAAGCGGCGGTGCACAATCTTCTCGCGCAACGCGTCAGTGGGCTGATCATTAACTATCCGCTGGATGACCAGGATGCCATTGCTGTGGAAGCTGCCTGCACTAATGTTCCGGCGTTATTTCTTGATGTCTCTGACCAGACACCCATCAACAGTATTATTTTCTCCCATGAAGACGGTACGCGACTGGGCGTGGAGCATCTGGTCGCATTGGGTCACCAGCAAATCGCGCTGTTAGCGGGCCCATTAAGTTCTGTCTCGGCGCGTCTGCGTCTGGCTGGCTGGCATAAATATCTCACTCGCAATCAAATTCAGCCGATAGCGGAACGGGAAGGCGACTGGAGTGCCATGTCCGGTTTTCAACAAACCATGCAAATGCTGAATGAGGGCATCGTTCCCACTGCGATGCTGGTTGCCAACGATCAGATGGCGCTGGGCGCAATGCGCGCCATTACCGAGTCCGGGCTGCGCGTTGGTGCGGATATCTCGGTAGTGGGATACGACGATACCGAAGACAGCTCATGTTATATCCCGCCGTTAACCACCATCAAACAGGATTTTCGCCTGCTGGGGCAAACCAGCGTGGACCGCTTGCTGCAACTCTCTCAGGGCCAGGCGGTGAAGGGCAATCAGCTGTTGCCCGTCTCACTGGTGAAAAGAAAAACCACCCTGGCGCCCAATACGCAAACCGCCTCTCCCCGCGCGTTGGCCGATTCATTAATGCAGCTGGCACGACAGGTTTCCCGACTGGAAAGCGGGCAGTGAGCGCAAC
>NZ_PQSQ01000202.1 GCF_002920575.1 Streptomyces sp. Ru73
ATGTTCACCCCTGCGCAGCAAGGGGGATCGAGCCGCGGATCGCGCACATGGCCGAGGAGCACGGTACGCAGCTGGCGCTGATCGCCAGGGGGCTGGGCGTGGCGGTGGCGCCGCGGCTCGGGAGGGGACCGGTTCCCGAGGGCGTCAGCGTGGTGCCCGTACGGCATCCGATGCGGCGGCACGTATACGCGATCTGGCGCGCCGACGCGGACCGCCGCCCGTCGATCCGGGCAGCGGTCGGGGCCCTGCGCGAGGTCGGGCGGTCGCTGGAGGTGTGACGCGGCGAGCGGGCGATGGGGCACGCGGGGGCGCGTGCCGATGCGTGCCTTGTTGGCCCGCGAGGTTTGGGCTGCGTGGCGCCCGGCCGCACCGCACAGGCCCGGTCCGTCCCGCGCCGAACTACGCGACGTCGGCGCGTGCTGCGGTGGGCCACTCCGCACCGGTCCGATGCTGCGCCGAGCCACGGCGCGTCGGCGCGTGCTGCGGTGGGCCACGCCGCACCTGTCCGTGCCGTCGGGCCGTTCCGCGCCTGATCGTGTCGCGGGGCCATGTCGTGCCTGGTCACGCCCCGCGTCAGGGCAGGCCGGGGGGTGTCGTTGCTCGGGCCAGCCCGGACCGGCGCTGTTGGGCCTGGGCCGGGCCGGCCCGGCGCTGTTCGGTCCGGCCTGGCCCGGCCCGGTCCGTTCCAGGCCAGACCAGGCGGGACCAGGACGGACGAGGGCGGACCAGGACGGGCCCGTGCGTGTGGGTGGGTGGGGCTAGTTGGCGGGGACGATGCCGCGGATCAGGCCCAGGGACATCAGGTCCTGGGGGCGTAGGTGGAGTTGGTCGGCGGTGCGGGGGACGTCGGCGGGGGTGCGTTTGAGGATGGCGGTGGCCAGTTCGGGGGCGATGACGGAGAAGTAGCTGTCCGGGGTTGCCCAGAGCCGGCCCGGCGCGGCCAGTGCGAGTGCGCCGCCCGAGCCGCCCTCGCCGATGAGCAGCGAGGTCAGCGGCGTGCGGGCAGTGGCCATCGCGGTGAAGAGGTCCGCGATGGCGGCGCCGGCGCCGGACTGTTCGGCCGCCGCGTCGTTGGCCGCGCCCGGGGTGTCCACGAGCGTGAGGACGGGGATGCCGAGCCGGTCGGCGAGGCGTACGAGCCGGGCCGCGGTGCGGAAGCCGGCCGGGCGGGTGGCCGTACCGCACTGCGCCGCATACGCGACCGTACGGCCGGCCCGGTGGCCGAACCCGCAGCGCACGCCGTCGTCCACGCCTCCGCAGCGGTCGCCGCTGATGTCCTCGCGCCAGTCGAAGTACGTGTCCAGATACGCATCGGCACGCGGGCGTTCGGGCGCGCGGGTGCGCTGGACCGCGCTCCAGCCGGAGTCCGGGAGTTCGGCTGCGCCCTGGGCGGTCGGTACGGGGGCCGGTTCCGTGTCCGTGGTGGTCAGCAGCCGCAGCCAGCGGGTGAGCGCGCAGTGCAGCCGCTCGGGCGGCACGATCGCGTCGACGTGGCCGGTGGCCAACTGGCCTTCGGCGGTGTACGCGTACGGGTCGGCGTCGGCCGGGCGTACCCGGGAGCCGGCGAAGCCGACCTGCGCCCCCGGCAGCGCGAGGATGACGTCAGCGCCCGCGCCGAGGGTTGCCCAGCCGCCGCCGGTCGTCGGGTCGCGCAGGACCGCGATCTGCGGCAGGCCGGCGGCGCGGTTCAGTGCGGACTGGCCCGCGATGCGCTGCAGTTGGGTGAGGGCGAGCATGCCCTCCTGCATGCGGCTGCCGCCGGTGGCGATCAGGGAGACGACCGGGAGGCGCTGTTCGCGGGCGTGGGCGTACGCGGCTTCCAGGCGGTCGCCGGTGTGCCGGCCGAGCGAACCGCCGAGGTAGCGGAACTCGAAGGAGATCACCACGGCGGGGGTGCCGCCGAAGGTCGCGGTGCCGCAGACGACGGACTCGCGTTCGCCGGTCGTTTCCGAGGCGCGCGCCCGCGCGGCACCGTAGCCGTCCCAGTGGAGCGGTCCGTCGTCGAGCGGGGACGCGGACTGCTGTTCAGCGGCCGGCGGGGTGCTGTACGGGGGCGTCGGGGAGGCGAGTTCCGGGTCCGAGTCCGGGGCCGGGCCTGGGGCGCGGTCGTCGGTTTGGTCGGGGCGCGCGGGGGCAGGGCCGGGGGGCGGTTGCTGCGGCGG
>NZ_PQSQ01000203.1 GCF_002920575.1 Streptomyces sp. Ru73
GCCATCGCCGCGAAGAACCGGCGGCCGTCAGCGGTCTGCCGCGAGGTGTACCAGCGGTAGGCCGCGGCCGGCGCGAGCGCGCGGTGCAGCGCCTCGCGGGCCAGGCCGGAGCCGCGCCAGTGCTCGGCGACCGCGATGTTGGCGATCCAGCCGCGCCGGCACTCGTGGCACAGCTGGTACTCCAGCCGCCCGACGGACCGCCCGGCCGCGTCCCGCATATCGATCTCCCGGCGCCCGGCCGGTACCGCGGGACCGTGCTGCCGGTAGACGATGGAGGCCGCATCCGGAACGGGCCCGCCCCGGGCCCCCGGCACCGCCGCCCGCCGTGCGGGCACTCGGTTCCACCCCACTGCGCGACCTCCCGCCCGCAGCCCAACGGCCGGGGCTCGTCCCCGTAACCGGGTTCTACAGCCCTGTAGAGTACGCCCGTCCAGCACCCGCCAACCCGCGTACCCCGCAAGGCCCTCGCCATCAGCCGCGGCGCCGTGGTCCGTCCCGTACTCCGGCCGCAGGACCGAGGGGCTTTGGCCCGGCCGCAGGGCCGTGAAGCCGTACTTCGGCAGCAGGGCCGCACCCCCTCGCCGTAGGGCCGGACTCCCTCGCCAGTAGGCCCGGGATCCCTCACCGTAGGGGCGGGCCTCGGCCGCCCCGGCGATGTCAGTACCCGCCGGTACTGTGTTGAGAAGGGGACCTCGTCACCCCCAAGGGGGAAAGAGCGGGCGGAAACGGTACGCCCAAGGGGCGAGGGCCACGGGACGAGGACGACGGGGGCGAGGGTCACGCGGCGAGGACCACGGGGGCGAGGGTCACGCGGCGAGGGCCACGGGGGTGAGGGCCACGGGGGCGAGGTCACGGGGCAAGAGGCAAGGGGCAGCCGCCAAGGGGGTGCGGCCAAGGGGAGCCGGCCCCCGGGGGAGAGAGCCGGAGCGGTGGGCCCAAGCCAAGAGGAGCCGGAGCGGTACCTCTCGGGTGAGGGAGAAGGCGTCGACGCCAGGGAGTTGGTCGCGCCGGAACGGTACGCATCGGCTGGGGCCCGAGGCCGGACCCGTACCCGGGCCCGGGCGTTCGGTTGTGGCATAGCGGTGGAAACCGCGTCGGTGCCTTCACATCGCGGCGGTCACTGGCTAGCGTTCGGCGCTGGTGGGTGCGTGTGCGGGAGGACGGGAGCCGATGGCTGAGCTGGGGCTGCGGGACACCCACGGGATCCTGGCGCAGCCGTGGGTCCGGCAGGAACGTACCAGCGCGGGCCTCGGCTGGGAGCACCTCTATCTCTCCGCCCAGCGTGAACTGCCCTACCGGGAAGCCTTCGACGGCGCCCGCAGTCATCTCGTCATCCTGCATCTGGACGGCCCGGTCACCGTCAGCCGCGGCCGGCGCGGGCTCACCTCGGCCCGCCGCATCCCGCCCGGCGGGCTGTTCCTGCACCCGGCCGACACCGAACTGGCCGTCGAGCTGGGCGACCGGCTGGACACCGTGCACGTGTACTTGGCGGACGAGTTCCTGCAGGCGGCCGGGGGTGACCGCCCGGTGCGGCTCGCCGAGGAGTTCGGCGTCACCGATCAGTTGCTGGAGCAGCTCGTCCGGGCGCTGGAGGGCGTCGTACGGGAACGGGACCCGGGCGCGCGCACGTACGCCGACCAGCTCGGGATGATGATCGCCGGGCAGCTGGCCCGGCATCACAGCGCCGGCCGCGCCGCCCCGGCCCCGGCTTCGGCGCCCGCACCGGTCGCCGGCCGGCCGCGCGGCGGCGGCCTGACGGAACGCCAGTTCCGGGCGGTGCGCGAGCTGCTGGACGCCCGGCTGGCGGAGCCGCTGCCGCTGGCCGAGCTGGCCGCGGCGGCCAACCTGAGCGTCAGTCAGTTCGCCCGCGGCTTCAAGGCGCGTACCGGGCTGCCGCCGCACCGGTACCTCATGCGGCTCCGCGTCGAACGGGCCTGCCGGCTGCTGCGGACGACCACCGTGCCGATCAGCGAGGTCGCCGTCCGCTGCGGCTTCTCGCACCAGGAGCATCTGACGCGCGTCCTGCGTGCGCAGCTCAACACCACACCGGGCGTACTGCGCCGCGCGGGCTGAC
>NZ_PQSQ01000204.1 GCF_002920575.1 Streptomyces sp. Ru73
AGGGTGCCGGGGGCGGCCGGGCAGGTGCTCCCGGGGCCGCACCCGGGGGCGGCCGGGGTGCGGCCGGCGGCGTGCCCGGCGGGCCGCCGCCCCACGGACACGCGGCAGGCCCGGGAGCCCCGACCGCCGCTCCGGGAGCGGACGGACCGGGTGGCCCTGCCGGCCCCGGCGGTGCGTACGGGCCGAACGGCGGCCCCGGTGGTGCGTACGGGCCGAACGGCCCCGGCGGGTACGGGCCCGGCGGTGGTCAGCAGGCGGCTCGACCGGCCGCCCCGCAGGCGGCTGCCGGCCCGCAGGGAGGCCCCGCGCGGCAGGCGCCGAGCGGTCCGCCCGCGCCCGGCGTCGCCGGCGCGCGCCAGGTCCTCGCGGCCGGCGGCGCGCCCGAGGCCCTCGCCGACCAGGCCGTACGGGCCCTCGGCGAGCAGGCGGGCGCGATGCTGCGCGAGGACCCGTGGCGCCTCCTGACCGTCGCGGGCGTACGGCCCGAGCAGGCCGACTCCTTCGCCCGCGCCCTGCTCGGCCCCGAGTGCGGCCCCGGTGACGAGCGCCGCGCCCAGGCGCTGATCGGCTGGCTCCTGGAGCAGGCAGCGCTGGCGGGCCACTCCGCGCTGGAGGCGGACGCCCTGCGCTCCGCGCTCGCCGCGCGGGCCGTACCGGACCCGGACGAGGCCCTGCAGACGGCCATCGCCGAGGGCGAGGTGCTGGTGTTCCAGGACGCCCTGGACGACCCGTCGGCGGCACCGCGCCCGGCGGACGCCGAGGACGACGAGGAGCAGCCCGTCCGGCTGCTCTTCGGCCTCGACCGCTTCGCCATGGCCGAGGAGAGCGTCGCGGACGGCCTCTCCCGCCTGCTCAACACCTTCGAGCCGCTCCCGGAGACGGACGAGGAGGCCGCGGCCGAGTCGTCCCCCACGGATGAGACCCCGGAGGCGGCCCCGGCCCTCGGTACGTCCCCCGACGCGGCGGCGAACACCGGCACTGACGTACCGGCCGACGCGGCGGCGGACACCGGCGCTGACGTACCGGGCGACGTGTCCCCGGACACCGGTGCTGACGCGTCCGCGGGCACCGGTGCCGACGTCTCCGCCGCCACCGGTGCTGACGCGTCCACCGGCACCGGCGCCGACGCTGCGACCGTCGTGTCCCCGGACACCGGCTCCGACGCCTCGGCCGACGCGGCCGCCGGCGTACCGGCCGACGCGTCCCCCGGCCCCGACGCCGCCGGCGGCCCCGACGTCGCTGCCGCGGCCGCGGAGGGCGCCCCGCGCTCCCCCGCCGTCCCGCAGCCCCTCGACGACGTCGCCCCGCGTCCCGTCCGGGTGTCGGCTGCCCGCTGGGAAGCCGCTGCGGCCGCCGCGCCCTCGTCCTCCGCCGGGGCGCTGATCCGGGCCGCGGCGCAGAGCGGCCTGGTCGCGCACACCGGCGGCGAGGCCGCCCGCGCCGAGCCGGCCGCGCTGATCGCCGCGGCCCGCGCGCTCGGCCTGCGGGCCGTCGGCGCCACCCACTCCGCCGACGGCCGCCGCCGGCTCGCCGACCTCGTCACGGAGGCCACCGCGCACTACGAGGCCGCAGGTCAGGTCCCGTCCGGGGCCCCCGCCGCGGCCGGTTCCGGCGCGGAGCCCGGCTCCTCCCCCGCCGCCGTCACGCTCAGCGGCCTGCTGGCCGGCCGCGAGGGCCCCGGCCGGGACGCGGACGGCTCCCTCGCCCTGGACCTGCTCGTCGTCCTGGACGCGCCGCAGCTGGACCTGGAGACCGCCGCGCTGCTCATCGAGTCGCTGGCCGACGGGGTCCGCCTCGTGCTGAGCGGCGACCCCGGCGTGCTCTGGTCCGCCGGCCCCGGGCGGCTCTTCGCCGACCTGCTCGCCGCACGCTGCTGCCCGCAGGTCGCCTCCCGCACGCCCGACTTCGGCCCCATCGGCGAGCTGGTGTCCGGCATCGGCATCGGCGAGCTGGCCGAGGTCGAGGCGCCGGAGAA
>NZ_PQSQ01000205.1 GCF_002920575.1 Streptomyces sp. Ru73
TCAGTCCTTGATCTCGCAGATGACGGCGCCGGAGGTGACGGAGGCGCCGACCTCGGCGGCCAGGGCCTTGACGGTGCCGGAGCGGTGCGCGTTCAGCGGCTGCTCCATCTTCATCGCCTCCAGGACGACGATCAGGTCGCCCTCCTTGACCTCCTGGCCCTCCTCCACCGCGACCTTGACGATGGTGCCCTGCATCGGGGAGGCCAGGGTGTCGCCGGAGGCGGCCGAGCCGGACTTCTTGGCGGCCTTGCGCTTGGGCTTGGCGCCCGCGGCCAGCCCGGTGCGGGCCAGCGACATGCCCAGCGAGGAGGGCAGGGAGACCTCCAGGCGCTTGCCGCCCACCTCCACCACCACCGTCTCGCGCCCGGCCTCGTCCTCGGCCTCCTCCGCGGCGGGCGCGGCGAACGGCTTGAGGTCGTTGACGAACTCGGTCTCGATCCAGCGGGTGTGCACGGTGAACGGGTCGGCCGAGCCGGTCAGCTCCGGGGCGAAGGCGGGGTCCTTGACCACGGTGCGGTGGAAGGGCAGGGCGGTGGCCATGCCCTCCACGGTGAACTCCTCCAGCGCCCGGGCCGCCCGCTGCAGCGCCTGCTGGCGGGTGGCGCCGGTGACGATCAGCTTGGCCAGCAGGGAGTCCCAGGCCGGGCCGATCACCGAGCCGGACTCCACGCCCGCATCCAGCCGCACGCCCGGCCCGGCCGGCGGGTCGAACCTCGTCACCGTGCCCGGGGCGGGCAGGAAGTTGCGGCCGGGGTCCTCGCCGTTGATGCGGAATTCGAAGGAGTGGCCGCGCACGACCGGGTCGTCGTAGCCCAGCTCCTCGCCGTCGGCGATGCGGAACATCTCCCGCACCAGGTCCAGGCCGGTGACCTCCTCGGTGACCGGGTGCTCCACCTGCAGCCGGGTGTTGACCTCCAGGAAGGAGATGGTGCCGTCCTGGCCGACCAGGAACTCGCACGTGCCGGCGCCCTCGTAGCCGGCCTCCTTCAAAATCGCCTTCGAGGCCCGGTAGAGCTCGGCGTTCTGCTCCGCGGTCAGGAACGGGGCCGGGGCCTCCTCCACCAGCTTTTGGTGGCGGCGCTGCAGGGAGCAGTCGCGGGTGGAGACCACCACCACGTTGCCGTGCTTGTCGGCCAGGCACTGGGTCTCCACGTGCCGGGGGCGGTCCAGGTAGCGCTCCACGAAGCACTCCCCGCGCCCGAAGGCGGCCACCGCCTCGCGCACCGCGGAGTCATACAGCTCGGGGACCTCCTCCAGGGTGCGGGCGACCTTCAGGCCGCGGCCGCCGCCGCCGAAGGCCGCCTTGATGGCGATGGGCAGGCCGTGCTCCTCGGCGAAGGCCACGACCTCCGCCGCGCCGGAGACCGGGTCCTTGGTGCCGGCCACCAGCGGGGCGCCGGCGCGCTGGGCGATGTGGCGGGCGGCGACCTTGTCGCCCAGGTCGCGGATGGCGTGCGGCGGCGGGCCGATCCAGATCAGCCCGGCATCCAGCACCGCCTGGGCGAACTCGGCGTTCTCGGAGAGGAAGCCGTAGCCGGGGTGGACGGCGTCCGCGCCCGAATCGGCGGCCGCCTGCAGCACCTTGGCGATGTCCAGGTAGCTGGTGGCAGGAGTGTCACCGCCCAGGGCGTATGCCTCATCCGCCGCCCGGACGTGCAGGGCATCCCGGTCAGGGTCGGCGTAGACGGCTACGCTCCCGATCCCGGCGTCCCGGCATGCACGGGCAACGCGGACAGCGATTTCGCCACGGTTGGCGATGAGCACCTTGG
>NZ_PQSQ01000206.1 GCF_002920575.1 Streptomyces sp. Ru73
CCGCGGGCCGGTCGGTGTCCCGACTCTCGATCGCGGGCTGAACGGTGTTCGGGGGCCCGTACGTCGGCCGGATGGTGCTCGGTGCCCCGTCGGCGAGCTGGGTGGTGTCCCTGTGCGCGTTCGCGGGTTGGGGATGCGATGGGGCCTGAGGGCGGGGCCGTGGGGGTGTGGGGGTCATGTCGGACTGACCTTTCGGGACAGGCGACGGGCTACGGGGATGAGCGCGAGTACCGCGGCGCCGGTGGCGGGTGCGCCGGCACGGGCGGCGAGGGCGCCCTGGAGCGGGATCATCGCGCGGATGCCGCCGCCCACGGCCCGTTGGAGGAAGTGGGGTGAGGGGTTGAGCGCGGCGAGGAGGAGGGGGCGGGCGGCGGTGACGGCGTAACCGGCGGCGAGGAGGCGGGCCACCACCTCGGCAGCAGGGGGCGTGGAGGCCGTCGCGGGCGGCGAGGCGTGCGCCGTTGCCCGCGCCGTGGCGGGAGCCGTCCCGGCCGGGGTGGCCGGGCCCGTGACGGCCAGGCTCGTGGGGGTCGGCACCTCCGAGGTGGCGGGGGCCGTCGCTGCGGCCTTGCCGGTACGGGTGGTGGTCGTGGCACGGGCGAGGGTGGCGATGGCCGCCAGGGAGAGGAGGGGCAGGGACGTGGAGGAGCCCTGGGCCTCGCGGCGGGAGACGGTGGTGATGGTGAGGGTGTGGGCGCCGAGGAGGGCGGCCGAGGGGAGGGCGTGACGGGCGGCGCGCCGGGTCGGTGCGTGGGGCGCGGTGGTGGCGACGGCGCCCTGGAGGAGGTCGAGGGTGCGGGCGCAGGCCATGGCGGTGGGGCCGGCGGCGGTGTTCTTGAGGTGCAGGTCGTAGGCCCAGACGGTGGTGGCCAGGGCGGTGGCCGTCACCAGGGCGGGGCGGCCGGCGGCGGCCGCGCAGGCCAGACCTGCCGCGGTCAGGCCGCCGGCTGCGGCGAGCGCGGCGCCGGGGGTGATGCGGCCCGAGGGGATGGGGCGGTGCGGGCGCTCGATGGCATCGATGTCGCGGTCGGCCCAGTCGTTCAGGGCCATGCCGGCTTCGTAGAGGAGGAGGGAGGAGAGGGTGGCCAGCGCGGTACGGGTGTTGGGTCGCAGGCCGGCGGCCGCGGCACCGGCGAGGAGGTCGCCGGGGACGCTGGCCGGCGCGGAGATCCGGAGCAGTTCCGCCCAGTCCCGGGCCCGGCACCAGCGAGCGCGGCCCGTCCCCCGGCTTCCGCCCCGGTGCCGGAGGAGACGAGGAGCAGCAGCGGGTGGGGCGGGGCGCTCGGCCTCGGCGTGCGGGTCGCCAGTCGGCGGGGATGCCGCGGACGCCAGAGGGGATGAGGGTGTCGGAGGCCCTGGAGGCAGCGGGGGCGCCGAAGATGCCGGGAGCCTCGGGGATGCCGAAGACGCCGGGCGCGTCGGGGACGCTGGAGGCGACGGGGCCTCGGGGGATGCCGTGCGGTGGGCGGCGCCTCCCGACGGCCGGTCCGAGGTTTCCGGATGCCGCGGCTCCTCCCGCCGGGGCTTTCCGGCCTGCTCGGCACGGTCGGCACCGGGCGTACGGCGAGGAGTCCAACCGGTCGAGCCCTGCCCACGGCCCGGGCCCAGGCTCAAGCTGAGGCCAAGCCCCCAGCCCGGGCCCAGACTCAGCCCCCGCCCCGGGCCTCGCCCGCGGCTCAGGCGACGCCGACGACGAGCCGCTGCGGCCCGCCCGAGCGTTCTGCCCAGTCCCCGGTTGAGGCCCGAGCCCAGTCCCGGTGGC
>NZ_PQSQ01000207.1 GCF_002920575.1 Streptomyces sp. Ru73
GCCGGGGATCGTCCTGGCCTGTGCCAACCCGTCGCGCAGGCCCGCCTCGATGCGCTTGATCTCCTGGCGCCAGTCCTGCGTGAGCAGCACGTCCAGGGAGGCGTTGGCGACCGCGGCGGCCAGCGGGTTGGCCATGAAGGTCGGGCCGTGTGCGAGGACCGGTACCTCGCCGCGGGAGATCCCGTCCGCCACCCGTGGCGTGCACAGTGTGGCCGCCATGGTGAGGTAGCCGCCGGTGAGTGCCTTGCCGACGCACATGACGTCCGGTGCGACGTCCGCGTGGCCGGCTGCGAAGAGTTCGCCGGTGCGGCCGAAGCCGGTGGCGATCTCGTCGAAGACCAGCAGCACGTCGTGCGCGTCGCACGCCTCCCGCAGCACCCGCAGGTACGCGGGATGGTGAAAGCGCATGCCGCCCGCGCCCTGCACCACCGGCTCGACGATCACCGCGGCCAGCTCGTCGGCATGTGCGCCGATCAGCTCCCGCAGGTGGTCGGCGTACGCCTCGTCCAGGGGTGCGTCAAAACCGGCGGGCGGCTCGTCGGCGAAGACCTGCCGGGGCAGGACGCCCGACCAGAGGTCGTGCATCCCGCCGTCCGGGTCGCACACCGACATGGGATGCCAGGTGTCACCGTGGTAGCCGCCGCGCCAGGTCAGCAGCCGCTGTTTCGCCGGCCGGCCCAGCGAACGCCAGTACTGCAGGCACATCTTGGCCGCGACCTCGACCGAGACCGACCCGGAGTCGCACAGGAAGACGTGCTCCAGGTCGCCCGGCGCGATGTCCGCGAGCCGTTTGGCGAGCCGGACGGCGGGCTCGTGGGTGAGCCCGCCGAACATCACATGGCTCATCCGGTCCAGCTGGCCGCGTGCGGCCTCGTTCAGTACCGGGTGGTTGTAGCCGTGGATCGCCGACCACCAGGACGACATGCCGTCGACCAGTTCGGTGCGGCCGCGCACCGGTTCGGCGGTGCGCAGCCGTACGCCGCTCGCGGACTCGATGACCAGCGGGTCGTCCGTGCCGGGCATCGGGCCGTACGGGTGCCACACGTGCTGCCGGTCCAGGGCCAGCAGGTCGCGCACGTCCATCGGCTCAGGCATTGGGCGGCAGGTCGGTGCCGGCGCCGCGGCGGCGCACCGCGACCAGGTCCGTCCGGGCGCCGTCGGCGTCCCGCGCCTCCGGCACGGCACCGGCGGCCACCGGCTCGGGCTCGGCCGCGACCGGCTCGGTTTCGGCGTCGCCGTCGCCGCAGGGTCCGCAGCCACCGCCGCCGTGTCCGCCGCAGCCGCTCGTGGCTTCGGCGGTGTGGCTGCCGCAGCCGGTGGCGGCGAGGGCGTCGGCGCGGTGGGCGGGCAGGGTGGTGGTGTCGGTGCCCTCCACCTCGAAGCCGGCGTCGGCGATCATCGCCAGGTCGTCCTTGCCGGCCTGGCCCTCGCTGGTGAGGTAGTCGCCCAGGAAGATGGAGTTGGCCAGGTGCAGGGCGAGGGGCTGCAGGCTGCGCAGGTGCACCTCACGGCCGCCGGCCAGGCGGACCTCCACGTCGGGGCAGACGAAGCGGACCATGGCCAGGATGCGCAGGGCGCGCTGGGGGGTGAGGTGCCACTCCTTGGCCAGCGGGGTGCCCTCGAAGGGGATCAGGAAGTTGACCGGCACGGAGTCCGGGTCCAGCTTGCGCAGCGAGAAGACCACGTCCACCAGGTCCTCG
>NZ_PQSQ01000208.1 GCF_002920575.1 Streptomyces sp. Ru73
TGAGGACCTGGTGGACGTGGTCTTCTCGCTGCGGAAGCTGGACCCGGACTCGGTGCCGGTCAACTTCCTGATCCCCTTCGAGGGCACCCCGCTGGCCAAGGAGTGGCACCTCACCCCCCAGCGCGCCCTGCGCATCCTGGCCATGGTCCGCTTCGTCTGCCCCGACGTGGAGGTCCGCCTGGCCGGCGGCCGTGAGGTGCACCTGCGCAGCCTGCAGCCCCTCGCGCTGCACCTGGCCAACTCCATCTTCCTGGGCGACTACCTCACCAGCGAGGGCCAGGCCGGCAAGGACGACCTGGCGATGATCGCCGACGCCGGCTTCGAGGTGGAGGGCACCGACACCACCACCCTGCCCGCCCACCGCGCCGACGCCCTCACCGCCACCGGCTGCGACGGACACACCGCCGAAGCCACGAGCGGCTGCGGCGGACACGGCGGCGGTGGCTGCGGACCCTGCGGCGACGGGGGCGCCGTGCCGGAGGCGCGGGACGCCGACGGCGCCCGGACGGACCTGGTCGCGGTGCGCCGCCGCGGGGCAGGAACGGACCTCGCCCCCAATGCCTGAGCCGATGGACGTGCGCGACCTGCTGGCCCTGGATCGGCAGCACGTGTGGCACCCGTACGGCCCGATGCCCGGCACGGACGACCCGCTGGTCATCGAGTCCGCGGCCGGGGTGCGGCTGCGGCTCGCCGAACCGGCCGAGGGACACACCGAACTGGTCGACGGCATGTCCTCGTGGTGGTCGGCGATCCACGGCTACCACCACCCGGTGCTCGACGAAGCCGCACGTGGCCAGCTGGACCGGATGAGCCATGTGATGTTCGGCGGGCTCACCCACGAGCCCGCCGTGTGCCTGGCATCCAAGCTGGTCGAGATTGCCCCAGCGCCGCTCCGGCATGTCTTCCTCGCCGACTCCGGGTCGGTTGCGGTCGAGGTGGCCGTCAAGATGTGCCTGCAGTACTGGCGTTCGCTGGGCCGGCCGGCGAAACAGCGGCTGCTGACCTGGCGCGGCGGCTACCACGGTGACACCTGGCATCCCATGTCGGTGTGCGACCCGGACGGTGGCATGCACCACCTGTGGGCCGGGGTGTTGCCGCGGCAGGTCTTCGCCGACGCCCCGCCGGCCGGTTTCGACGTGGCTCCCGATCCTGCGTACTCGGCTCACCTACGTGACCTGATTGCCCGTCATGCCGACGAGCTGGCGGCGGTGATCGTGGAACCGGTGGTGCAGGGCGCGGGCGGCATGCGCTTCCACCACCCCGCGTACTTGCGGGTGTTGCGGGAGGCGTGCGACGCGCACGACGTACTGCTGGTCTTCGACGAGATCGCCACCGGCTTCGGCCGCACCGGCGAACTCTTCGCGGCCGGCCACGCGGGCGTCGCACCGGACGTCATGTGCGTCGGCAAGGCACTGACCGGCGGCTACCTCACCATGGCGGCCACACTGTGCACCTCGCGCGTCGCCGAGGGCATCAGCCAAGGGGACGTGCCGGTCCTCGCACACGGCCCGACCTTCATGGCCAACCCGCTGGCCTGCGCGGTCGCCAACGCCTCGATCGACCTGCTGCTGTCCGAGGACTGGAGCCGCGCGGTAAAGCGGATCGAGGCGGGTCTCCGGGACGGGCTGGCCGACGCGGAGAAGGTTCCGAGT
>NZ_PQSQ01000209.1 GCF_002920575.1 Streptomyces sp. Ru73
GCCGACTTCGGCGTCCTGGAAGAGACCGCGCGCAGCTGGCACCCGGCCGACACCCGCGCCACCGACCCGCTCGCCGCCGCGCCGGTCGCCGCGCTCTCCGCCGTACTGGACCTGCCGGCGCCGGTGGCCGCCGCCGGGCAGCCGCTGCCGCCGCTCTGGCACTGGCTGCACTTCCTCCACTGGCCCCGGCAGAGCGAGCTGGGCCCGGACGGCCACCTGCGCGACGGCCACTTCCTGCCGCCGCTCCCCCGGCGGCGCCGGATGTTCGCGGGCGGCCGGCTGGAGGTGCGTACGCCGCTCACGGTCGGGCAGCCGGCCGAGCAGACCAGCAGCGTGGTCAAGGTGCAGGCCAAGAAGGGCCGCACCGGCGGGCTGCTGTTCGTCACCGCGCGCAGCGAGTTCCGCCAGGGCGGCGAGGTGCGGGCCGTCGAGGAGCAGGACATCGTCTACCGCAGCGGCGGCGCGCCCGTACCGGACCGGATCACGCTCGACCCGGAAGCGGAGCCGCGGAGCGACGCGCCGTGGCAGCTGCCGTGGACCACCGATCCGGCCGTCCTCTTCCGGGTCAGCGCGCTGACCGCCAACGCGCACCGCATCCACTACGACGAGCCGTACGTCACCGGGGTCGAGGGCTATCCCGGGCTGGTCGTGCACGGTCCGCTGCTGGTCCTGCAGATGCTGGAACTGGTCCGCCGGCAGGCCCCTGAGCGTACGGTGCGCACCCTCTCCTACCGGCTGCGGCAGCCGTCGTTCTGCGGCGAGCGGCTGCTGTCCTGCGGCGCGCCGTACGAGGCGGACGGTGCGGCGGGCGTACGGCTGTGGGTCGCCGGGCCGCGCGCGGCGGAGCACGCCACGGCTGAGGTGACCTTCGCATGACCGGCGCCGACGCACCCCTCGACGCGCAGGCCCTCGCCGCGGCGCGCAGCCTGCTCTTCGTACCCGGCCACCGCGCCGACCGCTACGCCAAGGCGGCAGCGGCGGGCGCCGACGGGGTGATCGTGGACCTGGAGGACGCGGTCGCGCCGGAGGACAAGGACGCGGCGCGCGACGCCGTGGCAGGGTGGCTGGCGGGCGGCGCGCGTGCCGTGGTGCGGGTCAACGCGCCGGGCACCGAGTGGCACGCGGCCGACCTGGCGATGGCCGCCGCGCACGGTGCGCCCGTCATGCTGCCCAAGGCCGAGGACCCGGCCGTACTGGCGTCGGTCACCGGGGCGGCGGGCGGCGTCCCGGTGCTGGCGCTGGTGGAGACGGCGGCCGGGGTGGAGAACGCCGCAGCGCTGTGCCGCGTCCCGCACGTCGTACGCGCCGCCTTCGGCAACATCGACCTCGCGGCGCAGCTGGGCGTGGCGCCCGAGGACCACCAGGCGCTGGCGTACGCGCGCTCGCGGCTGGTCTGCGCCTCGGCGGCGGCCGGGCTCGCGCCGCCGCTGGACGGCGTCACCGCGGCCCTGGCGGCCGACGGGCCGCTGGCGGGCGACGTGGCCCACGCCCGGCGGCTGGGCTTCGGCGGCAAGCTGTGCATCCACCCGCGTCAACTCGACGCCGTCCACGAAGGGTTCACTCCGTCGGCGGACGAACGGGCGTGGGCGCGGCGGGTGCTGGCAGCG
>NZ_PQSQ01000210.1 GCF_002920575.1 Streptomyces sp. Ru73
GCTGCATTTCCCCAGGGGACGGGGACCGACGTGCCCCAGGACACCCCCGATTCCCATGGGACCCGGGGGAGGGGAATGGTTCCCGCACCGCTGCCCGGGCGGCGGCGGGACCGCGAAGGCGCCCGGCACAGCCGCGTACCCCTGCGCGAGACGGCCGCCGACTCCGTCATACGCGTCCGCCTCGTCCGCCTCGCGGCCGTGCCCTGCCTGCTCGTCGCCGCCACCTGCTCCGCCGTCACCGCCTTCGTCGCGCGGTCCGGCGGACAGCCGCTGAGCGGCGCCGCCTGGACCGTCCTCGGCTGCGGCTTCGCCCTCGTCTGCGGCATCACCGCCGTCGCCTGCACCGCCGCCACCGCCGAGGCCCGCGCCACCGTCCAGCGCTACGCCCGGCTCCGCGAGGTCTGCGCCCGTAGCCAGTCCGACCTCTACGCCCTCGTGCACCGCGTACGCCAGGGCGAATGGCTCCAGCAGCGCGCCCCCGAACCGCTGCCCCGCCCCGCCGGCGACACCCTCGACCTGCTCGTCCACGACGTCGCCGCCGCCGGACGGGCCGCCGAGGCCGCCGTCATCGACGCCGTCGCCATCGCCCGCGGCAACGCCAGCGGCAGCGAGCAGAAGGTCGAGGTCTTCGTGAACCTCGCCCGGCGCCTGCAGTCCCTCGTCCACCGCGAGATCGAACTCCTCGACGAGCTGGAGAACCGGGTGGAGGACCCGGACCTGCTCAAGGGCCTCTTCCACGTCGACCACCTCGCCACCCGCATCCGCCGGCACGCCGAGAACCTCGCCGTACTCGGCGGCGCCATCTCCCGCCGCCAGTGGAGCCGCCCGGTCACCATGACCGAGGTCATGCGGTCCTCCATCGCCGAGGTCGAGCAGTACCCGCGCGTCAAGCTCGTCCCGCCCATCGAAGGCACCCTGCGCGGCCACGCCGTCGCCGACGTCATCCACCTCCTCGCCGAACTCGTCGAGAACGCCACGGTCTTCTCCGCGCCGCACACCCACGTCCTGCTCCGCGCCCAGCTGGTCACCTCGGGCCTCGCCGTCGAGGTCGAGGACCGGGGCCTCGGCATGGACGCCGACGAGCAGGACCGGATGAACGCCCTGCTCGCCGACCCCGACCACGTCGACGTCGCCGAACTCCTCAGCGACGGCCGCATCGGCCTCTTCGTGGTCTCCTCCCTCGCCCGCCGGCACGGCATCGTCGTCCGCCTCCAGAGCAACATCTACGGCGGCGTGCAGGCCGTCCTGATCCTGCCGCCCGGCCTCCTCGGCGACGTGCCCGCCGACGGCGAGGAGGGCACCGCCGGCGCCGGCACCACGCCCGCCGTCGCCGCCGCACCCCCCGCCGACGGCCCCGACCAGCGCCGCCACGCCGTCCGGACCACCGACGACAGCACCGGCCCCGGCGTACTGCCGCCCGCCCCCGGCCACCCGGCCCCGCAGCCGCCCCCGGCCGCCGGACCCATGCCGGCCGCGCGGCCGGCGCCCACCGGCGCGTACCCCGCGAGCCCGCTCACCGCGCCCGCGCCCGCGCCTCACGCCACCGCCGACCCGCCGGCCACCGCCGGGCCCACCGAACCGCGCCGGGACGCCG
>NZ_PQSQ01000211.1 GCF_002920575.1 Streptomyces sp. Ru73
AGCGAAGCAGTCCGAACCCCCACCCGCGGAGGCCCGCCACCGCACCCAGTACCACCCAAGCCCGTCCGGCGTTTGAGGACAAACGTCACCGGGGCGCACCCCGACGAAACGGCACCGCTGCGGCACCCTGCGCCACCCGGCGGGCCCGGCGTCACCCAAGATCCAGCGGATCCACCCGAACCCGCACAGCGGCCCCCTCCCGCCGCACCATCCGCGCAGCCCACGCGGCCTTGAGCGCAGAGGCCATCGCCGCCCCCTCCCCCGGCGGCACGCGGACGAGCACCCGCTCCCAGACCTCGCCCACCGGCGGATCCCCGGCCCGCCGCGGGCGCCCCGCGGCGGGCGCCGGCACAGGCACGGGCCCCAGCACCTCGGCCGACATCGGCAGATCCGCAGCCCTCACCAGCTCGGCCACGTCCTCCGGCCGTCCACTCACCGACGCCATCCGCGACACCGGCGGAAACCCCAGCTCGGCCCGGTCGGCCAGCTCCCGTACCGCATGCCCCACGGGATCCCACCGCACCAGCGCCTGCACGGGCCGCAGCGTGGGCTCCCCGGTCACCACGACGACGCCCCCGGCGTCAGCGCCCCGCACCAGCGCCCCCGCACCCAGCCAGCGCCGCAGCGCCTCCTCGCCGGCCCGCAGATCGGGCCGGTTCAGCAGGGCCCAGCCGTCCAGCAGCAGCGCGGCCGCGTAACCGCCCGCCGCGACCGGCTCCGCACCGGGCGTGGAGACGATGATCGCCGGCCGGTCCGGCACGGTGTCCAGCACATGGTCCCGCCCGGACGTCCGCACCGGCACACCCGGGAACGCCCGCCCCAGCTCCTCCGCCGTCCGCCGCGCGCCCACGACCTGCGCGCGCAGCCGCGCGTTCCCGCACTCGGCGCAGTGCCAGTCCGGCGCTTCCTGCCCGCACCAGCCGCAGCTCAGCGCGGTGTCCTGGTCCCTCGCCTCCAGCGGCCCGGCGCAGTGCCGGCAGCGCGCGGGCTCGCGGCACCGGGCGCAGGCCAGCCGCGGTACGTATCCCCGCCGCGGCACCTGGACCAGCACCGGGCCGCTGGCCAGCCCCGCGCGCGCCGTCTGCCAGGCGAGCGAGGGCAGCCGGGCCGCGCGCGCCGCCTCGTCGCGCGCGGTCTCCGCGTCGCCGATCGTGCGGACCAGCGGCGCCGCCGCGCGCACCTGGTCGCGCCCGGCCTCCAGGGACCGCGCCCAGCCGTTCTCCACCAGCTGCGCGGCCTCGACCGTGCGCCCCAGGTCGCCGATCAGGCACGCCGCCTTCTCATGCACCGCGCGCAGCAGCAGCACGTCCCGTGCGTGCGGATGCGGCGCGTGGTCGTCGCTGTGGGCGGTGTGCCCGTCGTCCCAGATCGCGACGAGCCCGAGGTCCTTCACCGGTGCGTACATCGCCGCGCGCGTCCCCACGACCGCGCGCACCGCGCCCCGGCGTATCGCCAGCCAGCGGCGGTACCGCTCCTCGGGGCCCGAGTCCGCCACCAGCACGGCGTGCGAGCCGCGCCCGACCAGCTCGGTCAGCGCGGCGT
>NZ_PQSQ01000212.1 GCF_002920575.1 Streptomyces sp. Ru73
GCGGGCGCACGCGCAGGCTCGGGCGCGGGTTCGTACGCACGCCCAAGCGCAGGCTCGGACGCGGCCCCGAGCGCGGGGTCGTACGCGGCCCCGAGCGCAGGCTCGTACGTAGCCCCGAGCGCAGGCTCGGACGCGGGCCCAAGCGCCGGCTCGGGCGCGGGCGCACCCGACGCAGGCGGGCCGTACGCGGACGCACCGTACGCACCACCGGCAATCCCCCCGGCAGGGCTCCCACCAGGCCCCCCGTCCGGAACCGGCTGGCCGCCCAGCCACAGCGTCCCCGCGCCGTCCAGTGCGGCCGTGCGGGCCGCGTGGTGGTGGAGTTCCTCCGTGCCGGGCCGCCGGGGCGCAGCGCGCAGCGCCTGTGCGAGGGCCTGGGTGTACGCCGGCGCGGCCTGGTTCCGCTTGTCGGCGCGCTGCACGGCGCCGTACAGCAGGAACGGTCCGCCCAGCGACAGCCGCCCCGCTGCCAGTTGCTGCCAGACCTCGGGCGCGGCGGCGAGGTCGGCCAGCACCGTGGTGCTGCCCGGCGGCCGGTGCCGCAGCTCGGCGGTGAGCCAGTGCCACGGCAGCGCGGTGTACCGGACCGTGCGCGGCGCCGTACGGGCCAGCGCCAGGTGCGGTCTGCCCTGCCGCGCGTCCACCTGGAGGTGCCCGGCCAGGTAGATCAGCAGCGGGCCCTCGACGGCGGCCGCGGTGCGGATGTGGGTCAGCACCGTGTTGGGGTCGTCGGGGTTCGCCAGCTGCACGGCACTGGCGTACGCGGCACCCACGAGGTGCGCCGGCGGAACGGCGGCCAGCTGCGGCAGCACAGTGGTCGCCGGGAGGGGCCGGCGCACCGGCGGATCGGCGGCAATCAGCAAGGCGTATCCGTGTGCGGTCGGTGCGGTGCTGGTTGCCATACGGAGCACGGTAACCGGACCGCCTCCCGGAGTGCAGGGGATAGCGGCGCAAAGGTTCGAAAACCGGCAGCAAGCGACACGGGTACGCCACGCCTCAATGGCCCCGCGCGATCCACTCCTCCAGGTGCGGTGCCTCGTCGCCGATGGTGGTGCTGTCGCCGTGGCCGGTGAGGACCTTCGTCTCGGGCGGCAGGGTCAGCAGCCGGTCGCGGATCGACTCGACGATGGTCGGGAAGTCCGAGAATGATCGCCCGGTCGCGCCGGGTCCCCCCTGGAAGAGCGTGTCACCGCTGAACACGACCCCGAGGTCCGGAGCGTGGAAGCACACCGCGCCGGGCGCGTGCCCCGGCGTGTGCAGCACGGTGAGGTCCGTCCCGGCGATGGTCAGCACCTGACCGTGCGCCAGTTCCCGGTCCGGCGCGCCGGTCGGGTAGGTCTGCTTCCACAGCGGCAGGTCGTCGGGGTGGAGGTGGATGGTCGCGCCGGTACGGGAGGCCAGCGCGGGTGCGGCGTTGATGTGGTCGTTGTGCGCGTGCGTGCAGAGCACGGCCCGCAGCCGCCGGCCGCCGAGCGCGGCGAGGATCGCGTCCGCGTCGTGCGCGGCGTCGATGACGACGGCCTCCTCGTCATTG
>NZ_PQSQ01000213.1 GCF_002920575.1 Streptomyces sp. Ru73
AAACACAGTGGACGCGAGCAACTGAGGACAAGCCCTCGGCCTATTAGTACCAGTCAACTCCACCCGTTACCGGGCTTCCATATCTGGCCTATCAACCCAGTCGTCTACTGGGAGCCTTACCCTCTCAAGGAGGTGGGAGCACTCATCTCGAAGCAGGCTTCCCGCTTAGATGCTTTCAGCGGTTATCCCTCCCGAACGTAGCCAACCAGCCATGCCCTTGGCAGGACAACTGGCACACCAGAGGTTCGTCCGTCCCGGTCCTCTCGTACTAGGGACAGCCCTTCTCAATACTCCTACGCGCACAGCGGATAGGGACCGAACTGTCTCACGACGTTCTAAACCCAGCTCGCGTACCGCTTTAATGGGCGAACAGCCCAACCCTTGGGACCGACTCCAGCCCCAGGATGCGACGAGCCGACATCGAGGTGCCAAACCATCCCGTCGATATGGACTCTTGGGGAAGATCAGCCTGTTATCCCCGGGGTACCTTTTATCCGTTGAGCGACGGCGCTTCCACAAGCCACCGCCGGATCACTAGTCCCGACTTTCGTCCCTGCTCGACCCGTCAGTCTCACAGTCAAGCTCCCTTGTGCACTTACACTCAACACCTGATTGCCAACCAGGCTGAGGGAACCTTTGGGCGCCTCCGTTACCCTTTGGGAGGCAACCGCCCCAGTTAAACTACCCACCAGACACTGTCCCTGATCCGGATCACGGACCCAGGTTAGACATCCAGCACGACCAGAGTGGTATTTCAACAATGACTCCCCCTGAACTGGCGTCCAGGGTTCACAGTCTCCCACCTATCCTACACAAGCCGAACCGAACACCAATATCAAGCTATAGTAAAGGTCCCGGGGTCTTTCCGTCCTGCTGCGCGAAACGAGCATCTTTACTCGTAGTGCAATTTCACCGGGCCTATGGTTGAGACAGTCGAGAAGTCGTTACGCCATTCGTGCAGGTCGGAACTTACCCGACAAGGAATTTCGCTACCTTAGGATGGTTATAGTTACCACCGCCGTTTACTGGCGCTTAAGTTCTCAGCTTCGCCGACCCGAAGGTCAGCTAACCGGTCCCCTTAACGTTCCAGCACCGGGCAGGCGTCAGTCCGTATACATCGCCTTACGGCTTCGCACGGACCTGTGTTTTTAGTAAACAGTCGCTTCTCGCTGGTCTCTGCGGCCACCACCAGCTCAGAGGGAAAACCTCATCACCAGCAATGGCCCCCCTTCTCCCGAAGTTACGGGGGCATTTTGCCGAGTTCCTTAACCATAGTTCACCCGAACGCCTCGGTATTCTCTACCTGACCACCTGAGTCGGTTTAGGGTACGGGCCGCCATGAAACTCGCTAGAGGCTTTTCTCGACAGCATAGGATCATCCACTTCACCACAATCGGCTCGGCATCAGG
>NZ_PQSQ01000214.1 GCF_002920575.1 Streptomyces sp. Ru73
TCAGCATGCCGACTCCAACGGCTTGGCCGGCGACGCGAGCAGCCGGTCGACGAACTCGATGATCTCGTGCATTTTCTTCCCCGGAGTGAAGACGTCGTGGACGCCTATCGCCTTGAGCGTGCGGATGTCGGCGTCGGGAACGCTGCCGCCGACAACGACGCGGACGTCGTCCGCGTCGTTCTCCACGAGCAGGTCCATCACCTTCGCCACGAGGGGCAGCTGCGCGCCGGACAGGACGGAGAGCCCGAGCAGCGGTGCGTCCTCGGCGATGACCGTCGCGACGATCTGTTCCGGTGTCTGGTGCAGCCCGGTGTAGATCACCTCGTAGCCGGCGTCGCGCAGCCCCCGGGCGATCATCTTGGCGCCGCGGTCGTGGCCGTCGAGTCCGGCTTGGGCGATGACGACGCGGGCGCGCGGCGTCGGCGCTGCGCTGTCGCGGGGCGCCCCTTGGCGCAGGGTGTTCATGGTGTCTCCGATCGGTGGCGGGTCAGCCCCGCCAGTAGGTACGGGCCCATGCGGTCGGCCCCGGTGCGGGCAGGCGGTGGCTGCCGAGGCGGGTCGGGTCGGACCAGGAGTCACGGGGGCCGGGTGCGTCGGTGGGTGCAGTGTGCGCTGCCACGGCGGCGCGGGCGCGTACCACCGCCAGGGCGGCGGCCAGCTCCTCCGGGGTGGGATTACCGCGTACGACCTTGATCACGGGGGCTCCTCAGAGGGGGATGTTGCCGTGCTTCTTCGGGGGCAGCTGCTCGCGCTTGTTGCGCAGCGTGCGCAGGCCGCGGACGATGTGCCGGCGGGTCTCGGACGGCATGATCACCGCGTCCACGTAGCCGCGCTCGGCCGCCGCGTACGGGTTGAGGAGGGTGTCCTCGTACTCCCGGATCAGCTCCTGGCGGCGGGCCTCCTGCGCGGCCGGGTCCTCGATCGCGGCCAGGGTCCGGCGGTGCAGGATGTTGACCGCGCCCTGCGCGCCCATCACCGCGATCTGCGCGGTCGGCCAGGCCAGGTTCAGATCCGCACCCAGGTGCTTGGAGCCCATCACGTCGTACGCGCCGCCGAAGGCCTTGCGGGTGATGACCGTGATCAGCGGCACCGTCGCCTCGGCGTAGGCGTAGATCAGCTTCGCGCCGCGGCGGATGATGCCGTCCCACTCCTGGTCCGTGCCCGGCAGGAAGCCGGGCACGTCCACGAAGGTCAGCACCGGGATGTTGTAGGCGTCGCAGGTGCGCACGAACCGGGCGGCCTTCTCGGAGGCCTTGATGTCCAGGGTGCCGGCGAACTGCATCGGCTGGTTGGCCACGATGCCCACCGAATGGCCCTCCACCCGGCCGTAGCCGGTGACCATGTTCGGCGCGTACAGCGCCTGCACCTCCAAAAACTCCCCGTCGTCCAGCACA
>NZ_PQSQ01000216.1 GCF_002920575.1 Streptomyces sp. Ru73
GGTCGCTCCAGGAGGGCGACGGCGTGCTCCACGTGGGCGGGCAGCGGCCGGCGCCGGGCGAGCGCCGGCGGGATGCGGGCGAGCAGGCCGAGCAGGGCACGGGGCGCGCCCGGTTCGCCGCGTGCCGCGGCGGCGGCGAGGGCGGCGGTGCGGCGCAGGGCGACGCGCGGCGGGCGGCGCAGCCAGCCGGTGAGCGCCTCGTTGCGCCGCAGGAGCGGGGAGCGGCCGGGCTTGGCCGCGGCGTCCGGGTGGTGGTGGGCGGTGAGCGAGGGCTCGTACACCACGCCCCAGCCCGCCGCCGTCAGGTCGTACGCGAGCAGGGTCTCCTCGGCGCCGAAGAACAGCAGCGGGTGGTAGCCGCCGACCTCCAGGTAGGCGCTGCGGCGTACCACGGCGGCGCAGGCCAGGAAGCCGAGGACGGGGCGGCCGGGGAAGCGGCCGGAGGGCGGCAGCGGGGAGTCGGCGAGCACCGCGTTCAGCGGGTCCTCGTCGTTGCCGGGGGCCGACGAGCGTGCGCGCGGCCAGCAGGCCGAGGTCCGGGTGCGCGTCCAGGAGGCGGGCCGCCGTGTCCAGCGCGCCGGGCGCCCACCACGAGTCGTCGTCGCTGAACGCCACGTACGGCGTCCGGGCCGCGCGGACCGCGAGGGTGCGGCCGAGCGCGCCGGTGTTGCGGCCCGGCCGGATCACCCGGGCGCCGACCGGGTGCGCGGCGACCGCGTCCGCCGTGCCGTCGCCGGAGCCGTTGTCCACCACGACGACCGGGGGCCGCTCGGGGAGTTCGGCCAGCCGGTCCAGGGTGTGCAGGACGCGGTCGCGGCGGTTGCGGGTGATGACCGCGACGGTGGTGCGGGCTCCCGGCCGCGTGCCGTCCCCGGTACGTCCGGGGACGGCCTCCTGGTCGGCGGTCATGGTCACACCTCCCCGGTGGTGCGGGGCCGGGCCGCGCCGTGGTACGGGACCGCGCCGGGGGCCCGGACCCTGCGCCGCCGCCGGGGCCGGCCGGCGGACGCACCGGCGGCACCGTCGGCCTCCGCGGCGCGGGGCATGGGGGCGACCTCGCGGTCCTGCCACAGCGCCGCCTCCACGACCTCCTCCACGCCGATCCGCAGCAGCAGCGGGTCGGGCTCGGTGCCGTGCGGGTCACCGGGCGGGCCCGGGTGCCACAGCGCGGTGTGCCGCTCGCTGGGCGGCGGGCCCCACAGGCGCGGCGGGACCGGGCCGAAGAGGGTGACCGAGGGCGTGGCGTGCGCGGTGGCGAGGTGCGCCGTGCCGGTGTCGCCGCTGATGAGCACGGCGGCCTGCGCGATC
>NZ_PQSQ01000217.1 GCF_002920575.1 Streptomyces sp. Ru73
GTCGCCCTCTCGCTGGCCATCGCCCAGTCCTCCAGCATGCTCCACGCCCAGCAGCGGTTCCTCCGCCGGCTGGTGCGCGACGGGCACCTGGACCGGGCGCTGGAGTTCCTGCCGTCGGACCGGCAGATCCGCGAGCGGCTGAACAACGGCCGGGGCCTGACCCAGCCGGAGACCGCGGTCCTGCTGGCGTACACGAAGATCACGGTGGCGGACGCGCTGATCAAGACGGATCTGCCGGACGACCCGTACTTCAAGCACCTGCTGCACGCGTACTTCCCGACCGCGCTGCGCGAGCGCTTCCCCGAGCAGGTCGACCAGCACGCCCTGCACCGCGAGATCACCACGACGGTGCTGGTCAACGACACGGTCAACACCGGTGGTACGAGCTTCCTGCACCGCATGCAGGAGGAGACGGGCGCCTCCCTGGAGGAGGTCGTGCGGGCGCACACCGCGGCCCGCGCCATCTTCGACCTGAACCGGGTCTGGGACGACGTCGAGGCGCTGGACAACAAGGTCCCCGCCGAGGTGCAGACCCGCATCCGGCTGCACTCCCGGCGGCTGGTCGAGCGCGGCACCCGCTGGCTGCTGAACAACCGCCCGCAGCCGCTGGAGCTGTCCGGCACCATCGACTTCTTCCGGGACCGGGTCGCGGCGGTCTGGGCCGAGCTGCCCAAGCTGCTGCGCGGCAGCGACATGGAGTGGTACGAGTCGATCCTCGGCCAGCTGACCGAGGCGGGCGTGCCGGAGGAGCTGGCGCACCGGGTGGCGGGCTTCTCGTCGGTCTTCCCGGCGCTGGACATCGTCGCCATCGCCGACCGCACCGGCAAGGAGCCGCTGGACGTCGCCGAGGCCTACTACGACCTGGGCGACCGGCTGCGGATCAACCAGCTCCTGGACCGCATCCTGGAGCTGCCGCGCAACGACCGCTGGCAGTCGATGGCGCGGGCCGCGATCCGCGAGGACCTGTTCGCCGCGCACGCCGCGCTGACCGCCGACGTCCTCTCGGCGGGCAACGGCAGCGCCTCGCTCGAGCAGCGGTTCAAGGCGTGGGAGGAGAAGAACTCCGCGATCCTGGGCCGGGCCCGGGCCACGCTGGAGGAGATCGAGGGTTCGGACTCCTTCGACCTGGCCAACCTCTCGGTCGCGATGCGCACGATGCGGACGCTGCTGCGCCAGCACAGCTGAGCCGTACGAGCCGAACGGGAAGGGCCCCGGAGCGAACGCTCCGGGGCCCTTCCCCTGTGGTGATGCTTTCGGCTACTTCTTGGTGAAGGCCTCGTACTCCTTCAGGACGTCGGCGG
>NZ_PQSQ01000218.1 GCF_002920575.1 Streptomyces sp. Ru73
CTACACCCTTACCCCGGGACAACCACCGCCCGGGCTGGACTACCTTCCTGCGTCACCCCATCACTTACCTACTACCACCTTGGGTCAGCGGCTCCACCACTCCCCTTCACCCGAAGGATCCAGGGCGGCTTCACGGCCTTAGCATCAGAGGATTCGATATTGGGCGCTTCAAAGCGGGTACCGGAATATCAACCGGTTGTCCATCGACTACGCCTGTCGGCCTCGCCTTAGGTCCCGACTTACCCTGGGCAGATCAGCTTGACCCAGGAACCCTTAGTCAATCGGCGCACACGTTTCTCACGTGTGAATCGCTACTCATGCCTGCATTCTCACTCGTGAACCGTCCACAACTCGTTTCCACGGCTGCTTCACCCGGCACACGACGCTCCCCTACCCATCACAGCCTCCGTTGGGAGTATTGCTGCAATGACACGACTTCGGCGGTGTGCTTGAGCCCCGCTACATTGTCGGCGCGGAATCACTTGACCAGTGAGCTATTACGCACTCTTTCAAGGGTGGCTGCTTCTAAGCCAACCTCCTGGTTGTCTCTGCGACTCCACATCCTTTCCCACTTAGCACACGCTTAGGGGCCTTAGTCGATGCTCTGGGCTGTTTCCCTCTCGACCATGGAGCTTATCCCCCACAGTCTCACTGCCGCGCTCTCACTTACCGGCATTCGGAGTTTGGCTAAGGTCAGTAACCCGGTAGGGCCCATCGCCTATCCAGTGCTCTACCTCCGGCAAGAAACACACGACGCTGCACCTAAATGCATTTCGGGGAGAACCAGCTATCACGGAGTTTGATTGGCCTTTCACCCCTAACCACAGGTCATCCCCCAGGTTTTCAACCCTGGTGGGTTCGGTCCTCCACGAAGTCTTACCTCCGCTTCAACCTGCCCATGGCTAGATCACTCCGCTTCGGGTCTTGAGCATGCTACTCAGTCGCCCTCTTCGGACTCGCTTTCGCTACGGCTTCCCCACACGGGTTAACCTCGCAACATACCGCAAACTCGCAGGCTCATTCTTCAAAAGGCACGCAGTCACGACTGCCATCCGAAGATGACAGCGACGCTCCCACGGCTTGTAGGCACACGGTTTCAGGTACTATTTCACTCCGCTCCCGCGGTACTTTTCACCATTCCCTCACGGTACTATCCGCTATCGGTCACCAGGGAATATTTAGGCTTAGCGGGTGGTCCCGCCAGATTCACACGGGATTTCTCGGGCCCCGTGCTACTTGGGTGTC
>NZ_PQSQ01000219.1 GCF_002920575.1 Streptomyces sp. Ru73
CCATGCCACAGGAAGTACGCGGAGTCGTTGCACCGGGGAAGAATGAGCCGGTGCGGGTGGAGACGATCGTGGTGCCGGATCCGGGGCCGGGTGAGGCCGTGGTGGCGGTGCAGGCGTGCGGGGTGTGTCATACGGACCTGCACTACAAGCAGGGCGGGATCAATGATGAGTTCCCGTTTTTGTTGGGGCATGAGGCGGCCGGGGTGGTGGAGTCGGTCGGTGAGGGTGTCACGGAGGTGGCGCCCGGTGATTTTGTGGTTCTGAATTGGCGGGCGGTGTGCGGGCAGTGCCGGGCGTGTGTGCGGGGGCGTCCGCAGTACTGCTTTGCCACGCACAATGCCGGGCAGAAGATGACGCTGGCCGATGGCACGGAGCTCTCCCCGGCTCTGGGGATCGGGGCGTTTGCGGAGAAGACGCTGGTGGCGGCGGGGCAGTGCACGAAGGTGGATCCGCAGGTGTCGCCGGCGGTGGCCGGGCTGCTGGGGTGTGGGGTGATGGCGGGGATCGGTGCGGCCATCAACACCGGCAATGTGGGGCGCGGGGACAGCGTGGCGGTGATCGGCTGCGGTGGTGTGGGGGATGCGGCGATTGCGGGGGCGCGGCTGGCGGGCGCGGCGAAGATCATTGCGGTGGATATCGATGACCGGAAGCTGGCGAAGGCGGAGTCGATCGGTGCCACGCACACGGTGAATTCCAAGGCGGTGGATCCGGTGGCGGCGATCCGGGGGCTGACCGGGGGGTTCGGTGCGGATGTGGTGATCGAGGCGGTGGGGCGTCCGGAGACGTACAAGCAGGCGTTCTATGCCCGGGATCTGGCCGGGACGGTGGTGCTGGTGGGGGTGCCGACGCCGGAGATGACGTTGGAGCTGCCGCTGCTGGATGTCTTCGGGCGGGGCGGGGCGTTGAAGTCGTCCTGGTACGGGGACTGTCTGCCCTCGCGGGATTTCCCGATGCTGGTGGATCTGCATCTGCAGGGCCGGCTGGATCTGGGGGCGTTTGTGACGGAGACGATCGGGATCGGGGACGTGGAGAAGGCGTTCGCGCGGATGCACGAGGGTGACGTGCTGCGTTCGGTGGTGGTGCTGTGATGGCGGCCCGGATCGAGCACCTGGTCACCTCCGGGCAGTTCTCCCTGGACGGGGGCACCTGGGACGTCGACAACAACGTCTGGATCGTCGG
>NZ_PQSQ01000220.1 GCF_002920575.1 Streptomyces sp. Ru73
ACCCGGTGGCGCGCCAGCAGTGCGGCGTACCGGGCGAGTTCGGCGGCCTTGGCGGGCTGGTCCGCCAGTTCCCAGGGGCGGCGCGACCAGCCGCGGGCCACGGTCGCCGCCGGGTTGGCCTCCAGGACGGCCCGGATGCCGGCGCCCGCGGCCAGCAGGGAGGCGGCGACCGGCAGCAGGAACGGCCCGCTGCCCGCGAGCAGTACGGCATCGCCGACGACCAGGTGCTCGCCCTTGGCGAGCGCCTGCGCGGCCCCGGCCGTGTACACGCCGGGGAGCTGCCAGCCGGGGAAGGGCAGCACGCGGTCGTGGGCGCCGGGCGCGAGGACCAGGGCGTCGGGGGCGAGGGTGCGGCGTGTCCTGCCGGTGCCGTCGGCTGGCCCGGTCAGGGTGTGGACCAGCGGCGGGCCCGGCTGCCGGGGGTCGGGCCGCTCCAGCGCCCAGACGGAGGTCTCCGCGAGCCAGGTGCAGCGTGGGTGGCCGAGGACGCGGCGGCTGACGCGCGCGAACGGGGTCCCGCTGTCGCGCGGCCCGCCGAACTCCTCGGGGTGGGTGCGGTGGTACTGGCCGCCGGGCCGCTCCGCCGCGTCGACGAGGGTGACCCGGGCGCCGGCGGCCAGCGCGGCTGCCGCGGCGGCGAGTCCGGCGGGCCCGGCGCCGACGACCACGACGTGCCGGCGGCCGGCTGCCTTCCGTACGGCCGTCATGCCCCGGCCTCCCGGTCGTCCGCCGTCGCCCGCGACTGGGTGGTCACCACGTCCCCGTCCGCGGCCCGGCGGCGGCAGGCCCGTACGTCCGGCACGCCGTTGACGGTCAGTACGCAGTCGAAGCAGACGCCGATGCCGCAGAACACGCCGCGCGGGGCGCCCGAGCGCGCGGTGCGCCAGGACGTGCGGCCGGCCGCGAGCAGCACGCCGGCGATGCTCTGGCCCGCGACGCCGTCGACCGGCTCACCGTCCACGGTGATCCGCAGGGGCCGTTCGGGCCGCGTTCCGGCGGTGCCGCCCGTGGCGCGGAACAGTCGGGGGCTCATGCGCTCTCCTCACGCGGTGCGGTGGGTGATTCG
>NZ_PQSQ01000221.1 GCF_002920575.1 Streptomyces sp. Ru73
GGCGATCTTCATGGCTTCCTCGATGAGGGTCTCCACGATCTTCGACTCCGGCACGGTCTTGATGACCTCACCCTTCACGAAGATCTGCCCCTTGCCGTTACCGGAGGCCACACCCAGATCCGCCTCGCGCGCCTCGCCGGGGCCGTTGACCACACAGCCCATCACCGCGACCCGCAGCGGAACCTCCATGCCCTCCAGCCCCGCGGTCACCTCATCGGCCAGCTTGTACACATCCACCTGCGCCCGCCCGCACGACGGACACGAGACGATCTCCAGCCGGCGCTGCCGCAGATTCAGCGACTCCAGAATCGAGATCCCGACCTTGACCTCCTCCGCCGGCGGCGCCGACAGCGACACCCGGATGGTGTCCCCGATCCCCTCCGACAGCAGCGCACCGAAGGCGACCGCGGACTTGATGGTGCCCTGGAACGCCGGACCCGCCTCGGTCACCCCCAGGTGCAGCGGGTAGTCGCACTGCGCGGCCAGCTGCCGGTAGGCGTTGACCATCACCACCGGGTCGTTGTGCTTCACCGAGATCTTGATGTCCCGGAAGCCGTGCTCCTCAAAGAGGCTCGCCTCCCACAGCGCCGACTCCACCAGCGCCTCCGGAGTGGCCTTGCCGTACTTCTGCAGCAGCCGCCGGTCCAGCGACCCGGCGTTCACGCCGATCCGGATCGGGGTGCCCGCGATCGGAGGCCGCCTTGGCGATCTCCTTGACCTTGTCGTCGAACTGCTTGATGTTCCCCGGATTCACCCGCACCGCCGCACAGCCCGCGTCGATCGCCGCGAACACATACTTCGGCTGGAAGTGAATATCGGCGATCACCGGGATCTGCGACTTCTTCGCGATCACCGGCAGCGCATCCGCATCATCCTGCGTCGGACACGCCACCCGCACGATCTGGCAGCCCGACGCCGTCAGCTCCGCGATCTGCTGCAGCGTCGCCCCGATGTCCGCCGTACGCGTCGTCGTCATCGACTGCACCGACACGGG
>NZ_PQSQ01000222.1 GCF_002920575.1 Streptomyces sp. Ru73
GAGCAGCAGCTGGGCGAGGCCCGCGAGGAGGCGCACCAGGAGCGCACGGCGGCCCGCGAGCAGAGCGAGGAGCTGCTGGCCTCCGCCCGTGCCCGGGTGGCCGAGGCGCAGGCCGAGGCCGAGCGGCTGGTGGAGGAGGCGGACCGGCGCGCCGAGGAGCTGGTGGCCGCCGCCGAGCAGACCGCGCAGCAGGTGCGGGACGCGGTCGCCGGGCTGCACGAGCAGGCCGAGGAGGAGATCGCCGGGCTGCGGTCCGCCGCCGAGCACGCCGCAGCGCGGACGAAGGAGGACGCGCAGCAGGAGGCGGACCGGGTCCGCTCCGACGCGTACGACGAGCGCGAGCGCGCCTCGCAGGACGCGAGCCGCATCCGGCAGGAGGCGCAGACCGAGGCCGAGGCCGCCAAGTCGCTGGCCGAGCGGACGGTCGCGGAGGCGATCGCCGAGGCCGAGCGGCTGCGCGCGGAGGCGAACGGCGCGCTGGACGAGGCCCGCGAGGCCGCGAACAAGCGCCGCGCCGAGGCCGCCGAGCAGGCCGACGAGCTGCTGGGCGAGGCCGCCCGCGAGGCCGAGCGGACGGTGGCCGAGGCGGGTGCCGAGGCCGACCGGCTGCGCGCCGAGGCGAACAGCACGCTGGACGACGCCCGCGAGGAGGCGAATCGCCGCCGCAGCGAGGCCGCCGAGCAGGCGGACGAGCTGCTGGGCGAGGCGACGGCGCAGGCCGAGAAGCTGGTCGCGGACGCCACCGAGAAGGCGCAGCAGCTGCGCACGCAGGCCTCGGACGCGCTGGCCGCCGCCGAGCAGGACGCGGCGCGGGCCCGGGCCGAGGCCCGCGAGG
>NZ_PQSQ01000223.1 GCF_002920575.1 Streptomyces sp. Ru73
TCCGCCTTCAGCGCCGCATGGTCCTTCTCCAGCTGGCCCAGGTCCCCGGTGTACTGCGGAATCTGATCGGGCTTGAGCTCGATCTTCATCGCTCCTGGACCCCCGGCTTCGTCGGATCCACATCCACCGCACCCAGCGCCTTGCGCTGCGCCTCGGCCGCCATCTCCAGATCACCATTGGAGTAGGCCGTGGTGGCCTCCACCGCGCCGTTGAGGGACTTGCCCGCCCGCATCGCGATGAACTTCAAGTCATTGAGGGTGTGCTCGGAAAACTGCGACAGCGCCAGGGCCACCAGGCCGCCGGCCGGCTTCTCCCCCTTCCCCCCACCGCCGCCGTGGGCGTCGCCCTCGGCGGCAATGGTGCCCGCACTGCTCGCCGCCGACTGCAGATGCTCCCCGTACGCCTTGGTATGCGTCTCGATCTTCCCGGCGAACTCACCGGTCGTCTTCAGCACACCCGAAATGCCCTGCGGATCCAGATCCCAGCCGGCCATGCGCTACCCCTGCTCCCCGTTACCAGCCGTCCTCGCCCACACAGGGCGTCAGCCGATGTTGTCCACCGCGGACTTCGCCTTGGCCAGCGTGTGCTGGGCGGTGCCGTCGTTCTTCTCCAGCGTCGTCTTCAGCAGCTGGATGATGTTCTTGACCTCCTGCGAGGCCCGGTTCCAGCGCATCTCCTTGCCGTGGTACTCATCCGCCACGCCATCGGCGGTGAAATCCGCCATCGCCGCCTTCACCTGACCGTCCCGCGCAGTGATCACCTGCTCCAGCCGCGCAATCACCGACTGGATATTGCCCTGCGCATCCGCCGACGCACCCGTGTCGTACGACCGACG
>NZ_PQSQ01000224.1 GCF_002920575.1 Streptomyces sp. Ru73
TGGATCTACATCGGTACGCAGGGCATTCTGCAGGGCACGTACGAGACGTTCGCGGCGGTGGCGGCGAAGAAGTTCGGCGGCACCCTGGCCGGGACGATCACGCTGACCGCGGGGCTGGGGGGCATGGGCGGTGCCCAGCCGCTGGCGGTGACGATGAACGACGGCGTGGCGATCTGCATCGACTGCGATCCGCGGGCGATCGAGCGCCGCATCGAGCACCGGTATCTGGATGTGAAGGCCGACAGTCTGGCGCACGCGCTGCAGCTGGCCACCGAGGCCCGCGACGCCCGCCGCCCGCTGTCGATCGGGCTGTTGGGCAATGCGGCGGAGCTGCTGCCGCAGATGCTGGCCGAGGGCGCGCCGATCGACATCGTCACCGACCAGACCAGCGCGCACGATCCGCTGTCCTATCTGCCGGTGGGTGTGGCCTTTGCGGACATGGCGGAGGCGGCGGCGAAGGATCCGGCCGGGTTCACGCAGCGGTCCCGCGAGTCCATGGCCCGCCACGTGGAGGCCATGGTCGGTTTCATGGATGCGGGGGCGGAGGTGTTCGACTACGGCAACTCCATCCGTGGCGAGGCGCAGCTGGCCGGCTTTGAGCGGGCGTTTGCCTTCCCCGGGTTCGTGCCGGCCTACATCCGGCCGCTGTTCTGCGAGGGCAAGGGCCCCTTCCGCTGGGCGGCGCTGTCGGGCGAGGCATCGGACATCGCCAAGACCGACAAGGCGATCCTGGAGCTGTTCCCGGAGAACGAGTCGCTGCACCGGTGGATCAAGATGGCCGGTGAGCGGGTGCACTTCCAGGGGCTGCCGGCGCGGATCTGCTGGCTGGGCTA
>NZ_PQSQ01000225.1 GCF_002920575.1 Streptomyces sp. Ru73
CCCCCAGCGGGCCGCCGCGGACGGTCCCGCCCCGGCGGCCTCCGACGCGCGGGCCACCGGCCCGGCGGCTCCCGGCACGGCTGCGGGCCCTTCGGCTGCGGGCCCTTCGGCTGCGGACCCCTTGACCGCGGCCCCGGCCGCCCCCGGACCCGCCCCTGCGGCGGACCGCCCGGCTCCGGCGGACCGCCCGGCTCCGGCGAACGGCCCGGCGCCGACGGAACCCGCCGCGCCCGCGCCCGAGATGACCGCGGCGCGCGTGGTGGCGCTCGGGCAGCGGTGGTCGGTGGAACGGCGGGGTGAGCAGTGAGGCCGGGCGGTACGGCGGGCGTCCGCGCTGAGCGGCCCGCGGCGGGAGAGGAACGGACGACGGTGGCCGGCGGGGACGGCAACGGGAGCGGGAGCGACATGCGCGGCAGTGGCGGAAGAACGGACGGCGGCGTACGGCTGCGCGACGCGGCCCGGCGGTTCCTGGGCCGGCGGCGCGCGGTCGTCGCGCGGCTGGCTGCGTGGTCCGTGGCCGAGGCGGCCCAGACGTTCCTGCTCGGCTTCGCGGTCGCCCGGGCGGTCGACGACGGCTTCCTCCTCGGCCGGCTCACCGTGGGCCTGGGCTGGCTGGCCGCCGCGGCGCTGGCCGTCGCGGTCGGCGCGTACGGCACGGGCCGGGTCTACCGGCTCCGTCGCCGACCTGGTCGAACCGCTCCGCGACGAACTGCTGCGACGGGTCGTCACCCGCGCGCTGCGGGCGGCCGACCACGGTGCCGTATCCCGCGCCGCGCACCAGGTGGAGATCGCGCGCGACACCTTCGGCGGGCTGGTGA
>NZ_PQSQ01000226.1 GCF_002920575.1 Streptomyces sp. Ru73
CTGCCTGTTCATCCGCGTCCAGCTCGTTGAGTTTCTCCAGAAGCGTTAATGTCTGGCTTCTGATAAAGCGGGCCATGTTAAGGGCGGTTTTTTCCTGTTTGGTCACTGATGCCTCCGTGTAAGGGGGATTTCTGTTCATGGGGGTAATGATACCGATGAAACGAGAGAGGATGCTCACGATACGGGTTACTGATGATGAACATGCCCGGTTACTGGAACGTTGTGAGGGTAAACAACTGGCGGTATGGATGCGGCGGGACCAGAGAAAAATCACTCAGGGTCAATGCCAGCGCTTCGTTAATACAGATGTAGGTGTTCCACAGGGTAGCCAGCAGCATCCTGCGATGCAGATCCGGAACATAATGGTGCAGGGCGCTGACTTCCGCGTTTCCAGACTTTACGAAACACGGAAACCGAAGACCATTCATGTTGTTGCTCAGGTCGCAGACGTTTTGCAGCAGCAGTCGCTTCACGTTCGCTCGCGTATCGGTGATTCATTCTGCTAACCAGTAAGGCAACCCCGCCAGCCTAGCCGGGTCCTCAACGACAGGAGCACGATCATGCGCACCCGTGGGGCCGCCATGCCGGCGATAATGGCCTGCTTCTCGCCGAAACGTTTGGTGGCGGGACCAGTGACGAAGGCTTGAGCGAGGGCGTGCAAGATTCCGAATACCGCAAGCGACAGGCCGATCATCGTCGCGCTCCAGCGAAAGCGGTCCTCGCCGAAAATGACCCAGA
>NZ_PQSQ01000227.1 GCF_002920575.1 Streptomyces sp. Ru73
GTCGGGTCTGGCCCGTTGCCGGGCGCCTGTGCAGGTGAGCGCTGGTGCCGCGTAAGCCCCACCCGCTGGCCGGGCGCGGCTGCGCAGGCGGAGCCGGCGCGGGGCTCGGGTGAGACGCGATGCGCTGAGCGCGCCTAGCGTGACGGTGGCCCGGTCGCCGGTTGGCGGGTGGGCCACCGTCGTTGGTGTCAGGCCGAGGGCGTCTCCCACTGGGTGTGCTGGAGCTGGAGGAGCGTACGCAGGCGGGTCGTGCGCTCCTTGGCGGGGATTTCGGCGACCGCGCGGGGCAGGGCCTGGTCCGCGCCCTGGACCACGGACAGGTGCCGCTCGGCGCGTCCGAAGGCGGTGTAGACCCAGGAGCGGGTCAGGCCGGGGGCCGCATCGCCCGGTACGACCACCACGGCCGCCGGCCAGCGCATCCCCACCGCCTGGTGCGCGGTCATCGCCCAGCCGTGCCGCAGGGCGCCGCCCGCCACCTGCTCGCGCGGTACGACGACGGGCGCGCCGCCGCAGTCCAGCCGCAGACCGTCCGCGTCCGCGCCGGTGACCTGACCCGGCACCGTACGCCCGGGGGCCGGGCTGTACGCCACGCGGTCGCCGGGGTCGAAGCCGCCGAAGCGACCCGGGCCGGGGTTCAGCCGCTCCTTCAGCGCGGCATTGAGCGCACGGGTACCGGCGGCCCCGCCGTGCCCGACGGTGATGATCTGCGTCTCGGCCGTCGGCACGCCGATCGCGC
>NZ_PQSQ01000228.1 GCF_002920575.1 Streptomyces sp. Ru73
GGTTCCCGGGTTGCGAACAGTCGCAGCGTCGGTCGAACCAAGCTTTATGCTTCATTATTAACTGAAGAGTGTGCTTGTTCGCTCGAACCCGATAGGGTTTCGGTGGTCATAGCGTTAGGGAAACGCCCGGTTACATTCCGAACCCGGAAGCTAAGCCTTTCAGCGCCGATGGTACTGCAGGGGGGACCCTGTGGGAGAGTAGGACGCCGCCGAACAATCTTTCAGGACCCCTGGTCCCAGCGACATGCTGGGACCAGGGGTCCTTTTGTTTTGCCGAAGCGCGCCGTAGTGGTCGGTGCGTGAGAATGACCAGCAGTACCGAAGACAGGAGTCACGCCGATGTCCACCAACTCTCCCGACGACCGATCGGAGCGCCGGCCGCGCTGGCGCGATGGTGGTGAGCGGCGCGACGGCGGCGGCTTCCGCCGTGACGACCGACGTGACGACCGTGGTGGGGACCGTCCGCGCGGCCCGCGCCGCGATGACCGCGGCGGCGAGCGCGGTGGTTTCCGCCGTGACGACCGCGGTGGTGCGGGCGGCGGGTTCCGCCGTGACGACCGTCCGCGCGGGCCGCGCCGGGACGACGACCGCGGCAACGACCGTGGCGGCTTCCGTCGCGATGACCGCCGGGACGACCGTCGTGAGGGCGACCGTGGTGGCTTCCGCCGGGATGACCGTGGCGGCGACCGCGGCGGGTTCCGCGTGACGACCGTGGTGGCGAGCGCGGCGGG
>NZ_PQSQ01000229.1 GCF_002920575.1 Streptomyces sp. Ru73
TGCTCGATCACGGAGAGCATGTCGTAGGGCTGGTTGGCCGAGTCCGGGATGAGGGTGTCCAGCTCCCGGTCGGTCTCGGAGGTCTCCAGGTCCGCCTCCTCGGGGAAGACGGGCGGCTCGGAGAGGTTGTTGGAGGGCAGGTAGGACAGCAGCGCCTTGATGTACTCGATGGCGTCCTTCTCATCGCCCGCCATGTGGTGGGCGACGCCGGAGGTGGCGTTGTGCGTGCGCGCCCCGCCCAGCTCCTCAAAGCCCACGTCCTCGCCGGTGACCGTCTTGATCACATCCGGTCCGGTGATGAACATGTGCGAGGTCTGATCCACCATCACGGTGAAGTCGGTGATGGCCGGGGAGTACACCGCCCCGCCCGCGCACGGCCCCACGATCAGCGAGATCTGCGGAATCACCCCCGAGGCGTGGGTGTTGCGGCGGAAGATCTCCCCGTACGCGCCGAGGGAGACCACGCCCTCCTGGATGCGCGCGCCGCCGGAGTCGTTGATGCCGATCACCGGGCAGCCGTTCTTCAGCGCGAAGTCCATCACCTTCACGATCTTCTCGCCGAACACCCCGCCCAGCGCCCCGCCGAAGACGGTGAAGTCCTGGGAGAAGACCGCCACCGGGCGGCCGTCGACCGTGCCGTAGCCGGTCACCACCCCATCGCCGTAC
>NZ_PQSQ01000230.1 GCF_002920575.1 Streptomyces sp. Ru73
GGTCACTTGATGGATCACTAGTACTGCTTCGGCGTGGAACGTGACCCTGTCAGGGATCGGGTCGGGCACGCTGTTGGGTGTCTGAGGGCACGGCCGTGAGGCTGTTCCTTCAAACGCCGGCCCCGGTGAAGCGTCGCGTAAGCGATGTGTGACGGGTGGCTGGTCGTTGCTTGAGAACTGCACAGTGGACGCGAGCATCTGTGGCCAAGTTTTTAAGGGCGCACGGTGGATGCCTTGGCACCAGGAACCGATGAAGGACGTGGGAGGCCGCGATAGTCCCCGGGGAGTCGTCAACCAGGCTTTGATCCGGGGGTTTCCGAATGGGGAAACCCGGCAGTCGTCATGGGCTGTCACCCGCTGCTGAACACATAGGCAGTGTGGAGGGAACGCGGGGAAGTGAAACATCTCAGTACCCGCAGGAAGAGAAAACAACCGTGATTCCGGGAGTAGTGGCGAGCGAAACCGGATGAGGCTAAACCGTATTGGTGTGATACCCGGCAGGGGTTGCCAGTACGGGGTCGTGGGATCGCACTTCAGTCGTCTGCCGGCGGCTGGGTGAGTCAGAAATTGTTGGTGTAGTCGAAGGACATGCGAAAGGTCCGGCGTAGAGGGTAAGACCCCCGTAGACGAAACATCAGCAACTTGCTTGTGC
>NZ_PQSQ01000231.1 GCF_002920575.1 Streptomyces sp. Ru73
GATCTTCGCCATGGACCTGCTGAACGCTCTGGTGGAGAAGGGTCTGCGGCGTGAGTCGCCGACCCGTGAAGAGGCACTCGCCGTACTGGCGACATCCGATGACGAGCTGCTCGACGTCGTGGCGGCGGCGGGCAAGGTCCGCCGCCAGTGGTTCGGGCGGCGGGTGAAGCTCAATTACCTGGTCAACCTCAAGTCGGGCCTGTGCCCGGAGGACTGCTCCTACTGCTCCCAGCGGCTGGGCTCCAAGGCCGAGATCCTCAAGTACACCTGGCTCAAGCCCGAGGACGCCTCCAAGGCGGCCGCCGCCGGCGTCGCCGGCGGCGCCAAGCGGGTCTGCCTGGTCGCCAGCGGCCGCGGCCCCACCGACAAGGACGTCGACCGGGTCTCGCAGACCATCTCCGCCATCAAGGAACAGAACGAGGGCGTGGAGGTCTGCGCCTGCCTGGGCCTGCTCTCCGACGGCCAGGCCGCCCGGCTGCGGGAGGCCGGCGCCGACGCCTACAACCACAACCTCAACACCTCCGAGGCCCAGTACGGCCAGATCACCACCACCCACACCTACGCCGACCGGGTCGCCACCGTGCAGCAGGCCCAGGCGGCCGGCATGTCCGCCTGCTCCGGCCTGATCGCCGGCATGGGCGAGACGGA
>NZ_PQSQ01000232.1 GCF_002920575.1 Streptomyces sp. Ru73
TCAAGGACGCGGACGTGGTCATCACCATGGTCCCCGCCTCCCCGCAGGTCGAGGCCATCGCCTACGGCCCCGACGGCATCCTGGAGAACGCCAGGCCCGGCGCGCTGCTGATCGACATGTCCTCGATCACCCCGCAGACCTCCGTCGACCTGGCCAAGGCCGCCGCCGAGAAGAACCTCCGCGTACTGGACGCGCCGGTCTCCGGCGGCGAGGCCGGCGCCATCGAGGCGGTGCTGTCCATCATGGTCGGCGGCGAACAGGCCGACTTCGACGCCGCCAAGCCGCTCTTCGAGGCGCTGGGCAAGACCATCGTGCGGTGCGGCCCGCACGGCTCCGGCCAGACCGTCAAGGCCGCCAACCAGCTCATCGTCGCCGTCAACATCCAGGCCTGCGCCGAGGCCGTGGTCTTCCTGGAGAAGTCCGGCGTCGACCTCGCCGCGGCCCTGGACGTCCTCAACGGGGGTCTGGCCGGCTCCACCGTGCTGACCCGCAAGAAGGACAACTTCAAGAACCGCGACTTCGCCCCCGGCTTCCGCATCGACCTGCACCACAAGGACATGGGCATCGTCACCGACGCCGCCCGCAACGTCGGCGCCGCCCTGCCCGTCGG
>NZ_PQSQ01000233.1 GCF_002920575.1 Streptomyces sp. Ru73
CGGAACCGGGGGCACGGGAGCGGCAGGGGCCGCGGCGGCGCCGGGCGATACGGCCGCGGGCACCGCCTCGTCTCCCCCGTCGGGTGCCTACGGTCCGCACCGCGGGCGGCCCGCCGGGCGCCGGAGCCGGTCGGCCCTGGGCCTGGCGGCGGCCGCGCTGGCCGTCGCGCTGGCGGCCGGCGGCGCCGCGTGGGCGCTGCTGAACGAGGGCGGCGGCCACGGCGCTGCCGGCCCGGCGGCGCCCGGGGAGCCGCGGCCCGGCGCGTCGGACGCGCAGGGGGCCGAGCGGGACGCCGGCCGGGGCGGGGGCGGCGGCAGCGACGGCTCCGGCGGCTCCGGCGAGGGGAAGGGCGGCGGTGGCGCGCGCTCGTCGGCTCCCCCGGGTCACCGTCACGGCCGTCGTCACGGCCGTGCGCGGCGCCTATAGGGGGCAGTGTCCGCCGCCGTCCGGTGCGGCGCCGGCGTTCTCCGGCGTCATCACGGTCAGCAGCGGCCCGGCCGAGGTGGTCTACCGCTGGTACACCGACGACGGCAGCGGTTCCGGCGGGGCGTGGCGGACGGCCCGGCTGCCGGGGAGCGGGCCGCAGCGGGTGACGGTCGGGCACAC
>NZ_PQSQ01000234.1 GCF_002920575.1 Streptomyces sp. Ru73
CGGCAGCCGTCGATCAGCGAGGCGTGGTTGCCCGCGTCGGAGACGACCAGCGAACCCCGTCCGGTGAGCGCCGTGACCGCCGCCAGATTGGCCGCGTATCCCGAAGAAAGCACCAGAGCCGCTTCAAAACCACAGTATTCGGCCAGTTCGGATTCGAGCCGGGCGTGCAGCTCGGTGGTCCCGGTGACCAGCCGCGAGCCGGTCGCACCCGCGCCCCAGCGCTCCGCGGCGGCCGCTGCGGCCCGGGTGACCTCCGGGTGCCGCGCGAGGCCGAGGTAGTCATTGCTCGCCAGGTCCAGCAGAGCGGAGTCGGCCGGACGCGGGTACAGCATCCGTACGAGCCCGGCGGCGCGGCGCTTCTCGCGCGCCTCGTCGAGCCAGGCGAAGGGGTCGGTACCGGACGTCGCGGCGGCGTGGTCGGCAGGCATCGGCATCCTCGGGTTTGTTGGCTGTCGATAGACGTTAGCGGTCGTTACGCCTGCCTACGGTGTGGCAATACACACACCCCCAACCAGCGGCGTTGTGGGGATCCTCCTTGGCCGCGGGCGGTGGCGTAGGCCA
>NZ_PQSQ01000235.1 GCF_002920575.1 Streptomyces sp. Ru73
GGGTGGCTGGTCGTTGCTTGAGAACTGCACAGTGGACGCGAGCATCTGTGGCCAAGTTTTTAAGGGCGCACGGTGGATGCCTTGGCACCAGGAACCGATGAAGGACGTGGGAGGCCGCGATAGTCCCCGGGGAGTCGTCAACCAGGCTTTGATCCGGGGGTTTCCGAATGGGGAAACCCGGCAGTCGTCATGGGCTGTCACCCGCTGCTGAACACATAGGCAGTGTGGAGGGAACGCGGGGAAGTGAAACATCTCAGTACCCGCAGGAAGAGAAAACAACCGTGATTCCGGGAGTAGTGGCGAGCGAAACCGGATGAGGCCAAACCAGTCACGTGTGATACCCGGCAGGGGTTGCGTGGTTGGGGTTGTGGGATCTCTTTTCCGCAGTCTGCCGGCTGTGGGACGAGTCAGAAACCGTTGATGTAGGCGAAGGACATGCGAAAGGTCCGGCGTAGAGGGTAAGACCCCCGTAGCTGAAACATCAGCGGCTCGTTTAAGA
>NZ_PQSQ01000236.1 GCF_002920575.1 Streptomyces sp. Ru73
TGGGGCCGTCCATGACCAGTTCGCCCTTCTCCAGCCACAGCACGCGGTCGCAGGTGTCCCGGATGGACTTGTTGTTGTGGCTGACCAGGAAGACCGTGCCGGCCTCCTTGCGCAGCTCGCGGATGCGGGCCTCGGAGCGCTTCTGGAACTTCCGGTCGCCGGTCGCCAGCGCCTCGTCGATCATCAGCACGTCGTGGTCCTTGGCCGCGGCGATGGAGAACCGCAGCCGGGCCGCCATGCCCGAGGAGTAGGTGCGCATCGGCAAGGAGATGAAGTCGCCCTTCTCGTTGATCCCGGAGAAGTCGACGATGTCCTGGTAGCGCTCGCGGACCTGGTCCCGGGACATGCCCATGGCCAGCCCGCCCAGGATGACGTTGCGCTCGCCGGTCAGGTCGTTCATCAGCGC
>NZ_PQSQ01000237.1 GCF_002920575.1 Streptomyces sp. Ru73
CCCGTGTTGACCGTGTCGTTGACCAGCACGGTCGTGGTGATCTCACGGTGCAGCGGGTGGTTGTCGATCCGGTCGGCGAACCCTTCGCGCAGCGCCGCCGGGAAGTAGCAGTGCAGCAGCTCGCGCAGGTAGGGGTCGTCCGGCAGCGAGGTCGCCAGCAGTTCCTCGGAGACCGTGATCTTGGTGTACGCCAGCAGCACGGCCGTCTCCGGGCCGGTCAGGCCCTGGCCCTGCGCGAGGCGCTCACGGATCTGCCGGTCGGTGGGCAGGAACTCCAGCGCGCGGTCCAGGTGGCCCTCGCGCACCAGGTGGCGCATGAAGCGCTGCTGGGCGTGGAGCATGTCCTTGGACTGGGCGAGTGCGTTGGCGATCGCCGT
>NZ_PQSQ01000238.1 GCF_002920575.1 Streptomyces sp. Ru73
GTTGACGTTCTCCGTCAGGTCCTTCCAGACGCCGGACACGCCGTGCACCTGGGCCCGTCCGCCGAGCCGGCCCTCCGTACCGACCTCGCGGGCCACCCGGGTCACCTCGTCGGCGAAGGCGCGGAGCTGGTCGACCATGGTGTTCACGGTTTCCTTGAGTTCCAGGATCTCGCCCCGCGCGTCCACCGAGATCTTCTTCGACAGATCGCCGTCGGCGACCGCCGTGGTCACCTGGGCGATGTTGCGTACCTGCGAAGTCAGGTTCAGCGCCATGGAGTTGACGTTCTCGGTGAGTTCCTTCCAGACCCCGGACACGCCGCGTACCTGTGCCTGGCCACCGAGGTTCCCCTCCGTGCCGACCTCGCGGGCCA
>NZ_PQSQ01000239.1 GCF_002920575.1 Streptomyces sp. Ru73
TGAGGATGTTCGCGCGGTGGCCGGGGCTCTTCATCCAGGCGTCCATGACCGCCTCGGGCGTGGCCTGGCCGCGGGCGATGTTCTCGCCGCCGAGGCCGGTGATGCCCGCGGTCTTCGCGCGGTCCCAGGGCGTGGCGCCGTCCGGGTCGGTGTGTGCGAAGAAGTCCCGGCGGGCCATGTCCTCGCTGAAGTCCTGCGCCAGGCCGGTCAGGCCGCTGTCGGCGGTGACCGGGGCGCAGCCCGCCTTCGCGCGTTCCTCGTTGACCAGGCCGATGACCCGGGCACCGCGGAGCCGGAACCGGCGTCCGGCGACGGGTCCGCCGTGC
>NZ_PQSQ01000240.1 GCF_002920575.1 Streptomyces sp. Ru73
GCTGGGCGTTTCCGGCCCCCTGTTGGAGCGGGGTTCGCTTTCCGGTCCGGCCCTTTCGGGCTTTCCCTTTCGGCGAGTCCGACTCTATCAGACGCTTTCCGGCTCGTTTCCGATCCGAATTCGCTTCCGAATCCCCGTCGGCGGGGTTTTTCGCGCCTTCCGGCGTGGCCACTACTTTAGCGGTTTTCCCGGCCGGCTCATAATCGAGCCGAGGGTCCGAATTCCGGCATGCCGAAATTGTTCCCGTAGGAAGGTCGTGCAGTAGTGGGTTGCCGCCGGTGCGGCGTGAGTGGCTGCCGGG
>NZ_PQSQ01000241.1 GCF_002920575.1 Streptomyces sp. Ru73
CCCGTGTCGTATCCGGTATTAGACCCCGTTTCCAGGGCTTGTCCCAGAGTGCAGGGCAGATTGCCCACGTGTTACTCACCCGTTCGCCACTAATCCACCACCGAAGCGGCTTCATCGTTCGACTTGCATGTGTTAAGCACGCCGCCAGCGTTCGTCCTGAGCCAGGATCAAACTCTCCGTGAATGTTTACCGGTAATCCGGTGAAACACACACGAGAGCGGAACAGGTCGGAGGAATAGTCCAACCCGTTCACAGCGTCCTCGCTGTGTGTGCCACCCGGCGCTGCCGAGT
>NZ_PQSQ01000242.1 GCF_002920575.1 Streptomyces sp. Ru73
CCAGCACCATCGGCGCCAGACCGCCCGTGGCGATCACCGTCACGTTGTCCGGGTCGTCGGCGAGCTCCCGGGCCATCCGGCCGACGACCCCGTCGACCTGCCCGGCGAACCCGTACACGATGCCCGCCTGCATCGCCTCGACCGTGTTCTTCCCGATCACGCTGCGCGGCCGGGCGACCTCGATCTTCCGCAGCTGCGCCCCCTTGACGCCGAGCGCCTCCACGGAGATCTCGATGCCAGGCGCGATCACCCCGCCGACGTACTCCCCCCGCGCGGAG
>NZ_PQSQ01000243.1 GCF_002920575.1 Streptomyces sp. Ru73
CTTCTAAGCCGGTCCTTCGGGGCTGGTTCAGAGGCCAGAACATCAGCGAACGTCTGATGCTGGTTGCTCATGGGTGGAACGTTGACTACTCGGCAAGTTCAGGTTTCTCCGCTGTTAGTACTGCTTCGGCGTGGAACGCAGAGGAGCGATGGACTTGTCGGGCACGCTGTTGGGTGTCTGAGGGCACGGGCTTTGCTCGGACCTTCACAGACGCCGGCCCCAGTGAACTCCGGAGATGTGTCCGGGGGTGGT
>NZ_PQSQ01000244.1 GCF_002920575.1 Streptomyces sp. Ru73
GTCACACACCGCTTACGCGACGCTTCACCGGGGCCGGCGTTTGAAGGAACAGCCTCACGGCCGTGCCCTCAGACACCCAACAGCGTGCCCGACAAGTCCATCGCTCCCCTGCGTTCCACGCCGAAGCAGTACTAACAGCGGAGAAACCTGAACTTGCCGAGTAGTCAACGTTCCACCCATGAGCAACCAGCATCAGACGTTCGCTGATGTTCTGGCCTCTGACCAACCGAAGTTGGTAAGAAG
>NZ_PQSQ01000245.1 GCF_002920575.1 Streptomyces sp. Ru73
CATCGCCCAGGTCACCACCGCGGTCGCCGACGGCGACCTGTCGAAGAAGATCTCGGTGGACGCGCGGGGTGAGATCCTGGAGGTCAAGGAGACGGTCAACGGCATGGTCGACCAGCTCCGGGCGTTCGCCGACGAGGTGACCCGGGTGGCCCGCGAGGTCGGCACCGAGGGCAACCTCGGCGGCCGCGCGCAGGTACGCGGCGCGTCCGGCGTCTGGAAGGACCTCACCGACAACGTCAAC